>CAZLKN010000037.1:0-30335 GCA_964560135.1 uncultured Actinomycetes bacterium
CCCGGCCCCCAGCCAGAAGGGGCTCGCGTAGGCCAGGGCGAAGGCGTCGTTGCAGGGGTGGCCGGCCGGGCCTTTGTGCGGGTTCTCGAAGCGCGGGTCGGCCAGACGGAGCACCACCCAGTCGCCGTCGGCGCGGTCGAGGTTCACGTCGAAGGTGATCGGCCCTGCGGACTCCGCCGGCACGGCCGTCAGCTCCTCGTGGGCGACCTTCGGGTACGCCTCGTCGGGGCGCAGGACCTGCACGACCACCGGGGTGCCGTCGAGGCCCGGTCCGAGGTCGAGGTCCACCTCGAAGGTGACCGTCCCGCCGTCGTGGTCCAGGGCGTTGCCCATCTGCACGCCGTTGGCGCGCGCGTCCAGGCGCAGGCCCTGCTCGCGGGTGGCGAACACCCTGCGGGCCTCCATGGCCTCGCGCACGCCGTCGCGGGTGAGGCCGAGGTCCTCACGCAGCCACATCCCCGTGCGGCCCTTGCCCTGGTACTCGCCCCAGTTCGTGCCGTGTTCGTCGGTGACGCCGGTGAGCCCCACCCGCCAGCCGGCGTTGAGGCACTCCACCAGCGGCGAATGCTGTCCCTTGCGGAACTCCTTGAACAGGTAGTCCTCGCGGCGGTTCATGATCTCCAGCGCCACGAACTGGTCGGCGACGCCCGGGTCGTAGCGGAAGAAGCCGAAGCGGCCGACTTCCCGGCCCGGGTGGTTGAAGGACGCGAGCCCGTCCGCGCCGCCGCCGATCACCGGCGTGTCCGGATCCAGGCGGAGCCACTGGTAGAACGGCGCCATGCCCGACCCCCGCAGGGGGCTGCGGCGCGTGGCCTCGTCCAGCAGCGGCTGGAGCACCTCGGGACCGAGCTCTGGGAAGGCGTGGGCCTCGGCCCCGATGCCCTCGGGACCGATCCCCGCGGTGTGCAGCGGGTCGATCCAACGCTCCGAGTGCCAGACGTTGACGTGTCCCTGGAAGGGGCTCGACCACTCGAAGCCGCGCAGGGCGACGAACTCGTGATCCTGGTGGACCTCGTCGGCCAGCCGCTTCGTGGTTTCCCAGGCTTCCTCGGTCAGACCACCGAGTTGCCGGCACTCGTGCCGCTCGCCCTCCTCCGCGGGCGGGAAGAGCGGCTCCCCGCACACGTCGAACACCGTCGAGTTGCCCCAGGACAGCGTGGAGTGGTCGGTGAGCGAGGCGACGTCGAGGCCGTAGGACCGGATCGACGGGTACGCGAGCTCCGGGAGCCCGGCGCCGTCGGACAGGTGGGTGTGGTTGTGGAGGTCGGCGTGGGCCAGCAGCACACCGGAGGAGAGCTTGGAGACCCGCGCGGCTCCCGGCCCGGAGATCGTCCCCAGGGGTGAGGCCAACGCCTTCAGCGGATGCGAGGCCGCTACGAGCCCGGCCCCCGCGCCGAGCCCCGCCAGGAACCGCCGTCGTGACACGAGCATGCTTCCCCTCCTCGTCGCGCCGTCCCCGTCCCCCCATCGGTTCGTCGCCGCAGGCACGGTCTCCTGCCCGCCCGGTAGGCTGAGCGGACCATGCGAATCCGCAAGTACCACGGCATCGGCAACGACTTCGTCATGCTGACCGATCTCGACGGGCGGCTCGGCCCGGCCGGGTCGCTGCCGAAGGGGCTGGTCGCGGCGCTGTGCGACCGGCATACCGGCGTGGGCGGCGACGGCGTGATCCGGATCATGGCCGACGACGACGCCCGTGCGGCTGGCGCCGCGCTGCGCATGGACTACTACAACGCCGACGGGGGAGCCTCGGAGATGTGCGGCAACGGGATCCGTTGCCTGGCCGTGCTCGCGCGCCGGCTCGGGGTGATCGAGACCGGCGAGCATCTCGTGCTCACGGGGGCCGGGACGCTCACGGTGCGGCTGCGTCACGACGGCCTCGTCACCGTCGACATGGGGGCCCCGGGGCTGCGCTGCTCCGAGGTCCCGATGGCCGGCGAGGGATCGTCGCTGCGCATCGGCGTGGAGGTCCTGCCGGGCCAGATGGTGGAGGGGACGGGGGTGTCGATGGGCAACCCCCACTTTGTCCTGTTCGACGCCGACACCGGGCTCGGGCTCGGCGACGACACCGTCCACGCCCTCGGCCCCCACCTCGAAACCCACGCCGCCTTCCCGGAGCGGACCAATGTCGAGTTCGTCGAGGTGCTCTCCCCGCGGGAGCTGCGGATGCGCGTGTGGGAGCGGGGCGTCGGGGAGACCATGGCCTGCGGGACGGGCGCCTGCGCGGTGGCCGTGGCCGCCGCCGCGCTCGAGCGGGCCGAGCGCAGCGTCACGGTCCGCCTGCCCGGCGGGAGCCTCGAGGTGGAATGGGCCGCCGACGACCGGGTCTGGATGACCGGCCCGGCCGAGGAGGTCTTCGAGGGCGAGCTGCACCCGGACTGGCTCCGGGACCGCGACCTGACCGATGCATCGATCCACGAGGAGGACCAGACGTGACCGAGGGGCTATTCCGTCCGGCCAAGCGCATCCGGGATCTGCCGCCGTACCTGTTCGCCGAGATCGACCGGAAGATCCAGGCCGTCAAGGCCCAGGGGGCCGACGTGATCTCGTTCGGCGTCGGCGATCCCGACTTCCCGACGCCGCCGCACATCGTCGAGGCCCTCCAGGAGGCGGCGTCCGACACCGCGAACCACGGCTACCCCTCGTACTTCGGCCTCGCCGCGCTCCGTGAGGCGATCGCGGTCTGGTTCGGCAAACGGTTCGGGGTGACGCTGGATCCGTCCAGCGAGATCCTGCCGCTGTGGGGCTCCAAGGAGGGCGTCGCTCACCTGCCGTGGGCCCTGATCGACGACGGCGACGTCGCCCTGTGCTCCGACCCCGGGTACCCGGTCTACGACACCGGCACGCGGCTGGCCGGCGGCGAGCCCGTGGGCGTGCCCTGCCGGGCCGAGCGGGGGTTCCTCCCCGATTTCTCGGAGATCCCGGCCGAGGTCGCCGCCCGCGCGAAGATCCTGTGGCTCAACTACCCCGGCAACCCCACCGCGGCCACCTGCGAGCTCGACTTCTTCACCGCGGCCGTGGAGTTCTGCCGCGAGCACGAGATCCTGCTCGCCCACGACGCCGCCTACTCCGAGATCACCTACGACGGCTACCGGGCCCCCAGCGTGCTCGAGGTCCCGGGGGCCAAGGATGTCGCCGTCGAGCTCCACTCCTTCTCGAAGACCTACAACATGACCGGCTGGCGTATCGGGTGGGTCTGCGGTTCGCCGGAGGCGATCGAGGCCCTCGGACGCCTGAAGACCAACCTCGACTCGGGTGTGTTCAACGGGATCCAGCGCGCGGCCATCGCGGCCCTGGAGGGCCCGACCGACTTCCTGGACGAGCAGCTCGCCGTCTTCACCTCGCGCCGTGACCGCGCCGTGGAGGCGCTGCGCTCCGCGGGGATGGACGCCACCGCTCCGAAGGGCTCCTTCTACCTGTGGGTACCCGTGCCCGGGGGCGAGTCGTCGGCGGAGTTCGCCACGCGCATCCTCGAGGAGGCAGCCGTCGTCATCACGCCGGGCGGCGGCTACGGGGACCACGGCGAGGGCTACGTCCGCTTCTCGCTCACGCTCGCCGACGACCGGATCGACGAGGGCCTCGAGCGGATCGGGAAGGTGCTCGGCTGAACGCCGTACAGAACCGCAGGCGCGCAGGGATCCTGTCCCTCGCCCTCGTGGCGCTGGCGGCATGCTCGCCGGGCGAGCCGTCGGTCGGGGACACGCTCGTGGCGGCACCCGACCGCGTGCGGGAGCAGGGGTCGGCGACGATGGTGATGACCATCGACACCTCGTTCCACGCCCAGGGCGAGCAGCCGCTTCGCCAGCGGACGCGGGCCGAATCATCCGTGGACTTCGGCGCCGAGCGCGGCTCCATGCGCATGGAGATGGACGTCCCACCCGAGCTGCTCGGCGGGATCGAGCTCACCCCCTGCACGATGGTGCTGGACGGGACGTCGGTGTATCTGAACGTCGAAGCCGACGAGACCTTCGAGGAGCTCCCCTGGGTGCGGGCGGACGCGGCCACGGTCTCCGGGACGCAGTTGTCCAGCTTCGGGGCCGCGGATCCCACCGGCCCCCTGGAGTTCCTCAAGGGCGCCGGTGGTGAGGCCACCGAGCAGGGCACCGAGGAGATCGGCGGCGTGACCACCACCCGCTACCGCACGACGATCACGTCCCTGCGCCTGCAGGAGCAGGCCGACGCGGACCGGCGCGACCAGCTCCTCGACCAGCTCCGGCAGCTCGGGCGGGACGTCGTGCCCGTGGACGCGTGGATCGATGACGAGGGCCTCCTCCGGCGCATGCGCATCGAGGTCGAACGGACGGGCGAGGTGCTCACCCGTACGGTCATGACGATGGAGCTCGAGAACTTCGGGGAGCCGGTGGACATCGACGTCCCACCGGACGACGAGGTCTTCGACACCGACGACCAAACGGTGGCGCAGCAGGCGTCCAGCGCCTGCCTCGGCATCCCCGTCGACGCGGCCCCGCCTCCGCCGGACCCGGACGACCCGGAGCCCGTGGACCCCGTCCCCGTCGAACCCTAGGGGGCCAGGGCGCGGATCGTACGCAGGATGCTGCCCGCGGGATCGTCGCCGTAGGGGACCGGGTAGACGACCACCGAGTCGAGGCCCGCCTTGGTGAAGCCGTCGAGACGGTCGCGAACCTCCGCCTCGGGGCCCACGGCGCACAGCGAGTCCACGAGGGCGTCCAGGGCCCGCTCGTTGCCGTCGGCGAGCTTGTCCACGGCGGGCCCGAGGCCCACCTGACGCAGGGAGTTCGCGTAGGCGGGCAGGCTCGCGTAGGCGTAGGTGTGCTCGCGGACGGCGGTGCGCGCGATGCGCTGCTCGTCCTCGCCGTTGGTGACGGCCACGCGCACGTAGGCGATGACGTGGACGGTGCGCCCGGCGTCCGCAGCGGCCTCCCGCACCAGCAGCCCCGACCGCTCCACGCCCTGGGCGGGCAGCCAGTTCAGGATCGCGCCGTCGGCGACTTCGCCGGCCAGCCGCAGGCTCGCGGGGGTGAGCGCGGCCAGGTAGACGGGGATGGGCGGGGGAGCGCTGCCGAGGTGGAAGGCGTCCACCTTGAACTCGCCGTCGTGGCTGACCCGCTCGCCGGCCAGGATCCGGCGAACGACCTCGATCGTCTCCCGCATGCGCTGGCGGGGACGCCGCCACCGTCCGTCGAACCAGGCCTCGGCGGCGTAGCGGTGGCCGGCCCCCAGCCCGAGGATGAAGCGTCCGCCGGAGGCCTCCGAGGCCGCAGCCGCCGCCAGGCTCAACGCGACGGCGTTGCGTGCGTACACCGGGACCACGCCGGAGCCGACCGCGATGCGCCGGGTGTGGTCGCCGTACAGGGCCGCGAGGGCCAGGGCATCGCGGGATCCCACCTCGGGGGCCCAGAGGCTGGCGTAGCCGACGTCGTCGGCGGCGCGGGCGAGGGCGAGCAGGTCGGAGAGGGCCAGGCCCGTGTCGCGGAGCGCCACACCCGTCATCTATTCATGCTACCCACCCCCACGGCTCTGGCGTCCGGGACCATACTGGAGTCATGGGAAGAGACAGGAAGGCGACCGAGGTCGTCCGGGAGGATCAGACCGCGCCCGAGCGGGTCCTGATCGTGGGGGTGCAGTTCGAGGGGATGACGGCCGAGGCCGTCGAGCACAGCCTGGACGAGCTGACCAGCCTCGTCACCTCCGCGGGCGGCGAGGTCGTGGGCCGGGTGGTCCAGCGGCGGAGCCGTCCGGACGCCGCGACGTTCATCGGGAAGGGCAAGGCCGCCGGGCTGATCGACGACGTCCAGCGGCTGGGGGCCGACACGACGGTGTTCGACGAGGAGCTCAGCCCCGCGCAGCTCCGTAACCTCGAGGAGGCGATCACCGGGAAGGTGATCGACCGCACGATCCTGATCCTGGACATCTTCGCCCAGCGCGCCCACTCCCGGGAGGGCAAGAAGCAGGTCGAGCTGGCCCAACTCACGTACGGACTGCCCCGGTTGCGCGGCTGGGGGATCGCGTTGTCGCGGATCGGTGCCGGCGCCGCCGGCGGCGGCGGGGGCCGGGCCCCCATCGGCACCCGCGGGCCCGGTGAGACGCAGCTCGAGATCGACCGGCGGCGTATCGAGCGGCGACTCGTGAAGTTGCGCCGGGAGCTGCAGGCGCTCACCCGGCAGCGGCAGCTCAGCCGCAAGCGCCGCACCCAGCGGGTGCCGACGGTGTCGCTGGTGGGCTACACGAACGCGGGCAAGTCCACGCTGCTGAATCACCTCACCCAGGCCGGCGTGCTCGTGGAGGACCGGCTGTTCTCCACCCTCGACCCCACGGCCCGGCGTCTCAAGCTGCCCGACGGGCGCGCCATCGTCCTCACCGACACGGTGGGGTTCATCCGCAAGCTCCCGCACGGCCTCGTCGAGGCCTTCCGGTCGACGTTGGAGGAGGTGGCGGGGGCCGACGTGCTCGTGCACGTGGTGGACGCGTCCCGGGCCGAGCCCGAGATCGACGTGCACGCCGTGGACGAGGTGCTCAACGAGATCGGCGCCACGGAGGCGCCGCGCGTGCTGGCGCTCAACAAGATCGACCTGATGGAGTCGGGCGCCCGGCAGGTGCTCGACCGGCGCTTCCCGGCCGGCGTGCCGATCTCGGCGCACTCCGGCGAGGGCGTCACGGCGCTGCTGGAGGCCGTGGCCCGGCAGCTCGAGTCACGGGTGGTCGAGGTCGAGGCGCTCCTGCCCTACGAGGAGGGGACGTTGCTGGCCCGGCTGCACGACGACGGACGCGTGGTCGACGCCAGCCACGAGTCCGACGGTGTGCGCGTGCTCGTCAGGGCCAGGGCGATCGAGCTCGGGATCCTCCAGCCCTATCTGGTGTCCGAGGTCCCGGACGGGGTCGCGCCGGCCTGAGGCCCCGTCCGTCGCCACGATAGGCTGTCCGTCGTGAAGCAGCGCATCCTGCTCGTCCGACATGCCCAGACCGACTACCGGCCGGACCGCCTCGCCGGGCGGACACCCGGCGTCCGGCTCAGCGAGGAGGGCCGTCGCACCGCGGAGCGGCTGGGAGAGCGTTTGGCCCCCGTTCGCCTGACGGCGGTGTATTCGAGTCCGCTGGAGCGCTGCCTCCAGACCGCCGAGGCGCTGCTCGCCGGGCGCCGGCTCGAGGTGCGCGTCGAGGAGGGCGTGAAGGAGGTCGATTTCGGTTCCTGGCAGGGCCGGCCGTACAAGACGCTCGCGCGGACCAACCTGTGGCGCACCGTGCAGGTCCTGCCGTCGGAGGCCCGGTTCCCCGGCGGTGAGTCGGTGCGCGAGCTCCAGCAGCGCGGTGTGGAGGCCGTGGAGCGGATCCGTGCCGCGCACCCCCGGGGCACGGTGGCCGTGGTCTCCCACGCGGACATGATCAAGGTGATCACCGCCCACTACCTGGGCATGCACCTCGATCTCTTCCAGCGGATCGTGATCGACCACGCCTCGGTCACCGCCGTGGCGTTCGGCGACGGCTTCCCCCGCGTGCTCCGCGTCTCGGAAACCGGCGAGCTCGAAGGCGTCGGCCCCAAACGGAAGAGGTGGACGGGATGAGCCGCAACTACGATCTCGACGCGGTGCAGCGTCTCACGGCGGGGGCCGTCGGCGAGCCCGGCGACCGTACCTTTTTCCTCCAGGGACGGCAGGACGACACCGTCGTCACGCTCCTGGTGGAGAAGCAGCAGGTGGCTGTGCTGGCCCGCGAGATCGAGGACTTCGTTGCGCGCCTGCCGGCTCCGTCCACGCCCTCCGAGGAAGAGGTGGACCCGGCGGGGCTCGACCTCGAGGAGCCGCTGGAGCCCGACTTCCGGGTGGGGCCGATGGCGCTCGGCTACGACGAGGACCGCGACCTCGTCATCCTCCAGTGCGAGGAGCTCGTGCCCGAGTCCGACGAGGACGAATTCGATGAGCCCATGGTGCTTCCGACCGAGGGAGCCACGGCCCGGTTCTGGGCCACCCGTGCGCAGATGCTCGCCCTCGCCCAGCGGGGGATCGCCGCGGTGGCTGCCGGACGGCCCGTCTGCCCGGCCTGCGGGGGGGCGATCGAGCCCGGCGGGCACTTCTGCCCGCCGAGCAACGGTCACAAGCACAGCGACTCCTTCCCCGAGACCCGAGAGCTGTGACGGCGGACGACGGCGAGCGGGAGGTTCTCGAGCTGCTCGCCTGCGGCGAGATCGAGATCCTCGGGCTGCTGCCCTACGCGTCCAACGCGACGCTGCTGACCAAGGTGGATGACGGGAACCGTCAGGCCCTCGCGGTGTACAAGCCGCGCCGTGGTGAGACGCCGCTGTGGGATTTCCCGCGGGGGACGCTGTGCCTGCGGGAGTATGCGGCCTGGGCGACCGACCGCGCCCTCGGCTGGTCGCTTGTCCCACCGACGGTGCTGCGCGACGGGCCCGCAGGCTTCGGCGCCCTGCAACTGTTCGTGGAGGAAGAGGAGATCGAGGATCCGAACGACCTCCTGCGCACGCATCCCGACGACCTGCGCCGGCTGGCCGCCTTCGACATCGTCATCAACAACGCCGACCGCAAGGCGGGCCACTGCCTGCTGGACGTGGACGGCCGGCTCTGGGCCGTGGACCACGGCATCGCCTTCCACGCCGAGCCCAAGCTCCGGACGGTGATCTGGGCCTTCGAGGGCGAACCGGTCCCACCGGCGTTGCTGGAGGATCTCGAGCGGTTCGGCGAGGACCGGGACGCGCACGCCGAGCTCGAGCGGGTGCTGCACGCCGAGGAGATGGAGGCCCTTCACCGACGCGTGGCGACGCTGCTGCGTATCCCGCGGTTCCCGGCTCCCGGCCCGGGCCGCGCCGTCCCCTGGCCGCCGTGGTGAGGATGCCCTCAGGCGGGATCGACGCAGCGTGTGGGGACCCTCGAGGGAGCCCCCGAGCCCCGGGAGTAGGGCTCGATGAAGCCCGATCCCGGATCGTCGGTCTCGATGTAGCGGACGAGGGCCCGGTAGAGGGCTTCGGCGATCTGGTGCTGGACGTCGGGGTTCCGCAGCAGCGCCTCTTCCGGCGGGTTCGAGATGTACAGCGCCTCGACGAGGACCGCGGGGGTCTGGGTCCTGCGCAGGACACCGTAGTAGTCGCCGCCTTCCTCGTTCGTACGGTACTTCGCGCCCGCGTCCCGGTCCCCGACCCACGGCAGGTCGTACTGGTTGAAGACCCCCACGAGCTCCTCGTAGATCAGGCCCCCGAGGCGGCGGGACTGCTCGGAGTGCACCTGGTGGAAGGTCTCCGTCCCCGGCCGCGGCAACTCTCCGTCCGGCTCGGCGTTGTTGTGGATCGAGATGAACCCGTGCGCACGCAGCACCGCGGCCATCGCCGCGCGGTAGCGGAGGCTCAGCGTGAACTCGGCGTCGCGGGTCAGGAAGACCCTGGCGGCCCCGAAGTCCCCGCCCGCCACGACGGCGCCGGTCTCCGGATCGATGGAGCGGCTGTCGTTCAGGAACCAGGCGAGCCGGCGCACCAGATTCAGGTTGATGTCGGCTTCGGTGAGTCCGGCCGGTCCGACCGCACCGGGCTGCAGGCCCCCGTGCCCCGGATCGAGGACGAAGGTCGCGTCTTCCAGCGAGTCCGGGAACTCCTCGGGTGCCGGTTCGTGGGTGTGGACGTCGGAGGCCGGCACGTAGCCCTCCACATCGCAGGGGGTGAGGACGCCGTAGAAGCCGTCGACGGCGCCGAGCACCGGCAGGTGGATGCCGGCCCGCAGGGCGCTGACCTGTGGCGAGTCGGGATGGGGGCTCTTGCGGACGATGGTCGGTCCCGCCGTGGTCAACAATCCGTTCGCCGGCGACGCCTGCGGGGTGGGGCCGGGGGTCGGGTCGGGCGACCCGGGCGCGATGCCGCGTGGACGTTCACCGTCGAGCGGCTCGCTCGGATGGCCGCCCGCGAGGGCGACGCTGGCCAGCACCACGCAGATGGCGCCGACGATCGTGAGCGTCCGCTCACCGAGGGTGAGCCGTCTGAGCATGGACATCGAAGACCAAGGATACGAGCGGTTCCCTGAGTTGGTGGCTCCGAACGTGTGGGCGATCCGGGTTGTCCGGGTTGTCCGGTCTCAGGGGCGGCGGGGCCACAGGATGCCGATGGCCGCCGCGCCCAGCCAGAGTTCGCCCACCGACCACCAGTAGACCGCCGGCGACGTCCCCCAGAGGATGTGGTGGGCGTGCACCCCGCCGTGGACGACGAACAGCGTCACGGCGAAGACCAGGATGCCCCGGTGGCGGCGGGGGTTCGCGGCGGCGACGAACAGGGCGACGGCCACCGCGAGGTCGTAGCCGCCGACCACCTGGAGGAACCCCTCGTGGAGCGGGGGCCAGGAGCCGAACTGGAGGACCGACAGCGGCCACGGCGGCACCCCGCCCGTCCCGAGCAGGAAATACTCGGGCCACACCCAGAACATGGTGGCCGTCACGAGATGGCCGACGCCGTAGCCCACGAGCACCGCCCGGAGCAGCTCGGTCCGCCAGCGTCGCCGCATCCTCGCCACCGGCGCAGGGTACCCCGGATGCGAGCGTCACCGCCGTATGGAAGGATGAGCCCGTGTCCGAGCCGCTCCGCTCGCCGTTGCACACCGCCCACCTCGATGCGGGCGGCCGACTCGTCACCTTCGCCGGATGGCGGCTCCCCGTCCGGTACGGCTCGATCCTCACCGAGGCCCGCGCGGTCCGGGAGTCGGCGGGGATGTTCGACGTCTCCCACATGGGCCGGTTCCGCGTCCGGGGGCCCGAGGCCCTGACCGTCCTCCAGAAGATCGGCACCAACGACCTGAAGAAGATCGCGCCCGGCAAGGCCCAGTACACGCTGTGGTGCACCCCCGACGGCGGTGCGATCGACGACCTGATCGTGTTCTGGCTCGGCCCGGAGGAGTTTCTCGTCGTGGTGAACGCCTCCCGGCGCACCGACGACCTTGCCCACCTGAACGATCACGCCGCCGGGCGCGAGGTGACGGTGGTGGACGAGACCCTCACGACGGCGATGATCGCCGTCCAGGGCCCCCGGGCCCGGGAGACCGCAGCCTCCCTGGGAGCCGGTGAGCTCGGGGAGATGCCGAGGTTCGGCGTCGCCCGCACGCAGGTCGCCGGGGTCACGGCGATCGCCTCCCGCACCGGGTACACGGGCGAGGACGGCGCGGAGATCGTCTGTGAGGGCGGTGCGGCGCCGCGGGTGTGGGAGGCCCTGCGGGAGGCCGGGGTGGTGCCCTGCGGCCTCGGCGCCCGCGATGCGCTGCGCATGGAGATGGGCTATCCGCTCTACGGCCACGAGCTCGGCCCGGACACCTCCCCGCTGGAGGCCGGGCTGGGTTTCGCGGTGGCCGTCGGCAAGCAGGAGTTCGTCGGACGCCAGGCGCTCGCCGCGCAGGTGGAGCAGGGCCCTGCGCGGCGCCTGGTGGGGTTCGTGGCGCAGCAGCCCTGCGTGCCGCAGGCCGGCGACGCGGTGGGGCCGGGGGAGGTCACCAGTGGCGGTACCTCGGTGGTGCTGGGTTCGCCGATCGGCCTGGGGTTCGTCCCCGCCGACGCGTCGGTGGGTCCGGCTACGCTTCGGACCCGTGGTAAGGAGATCCCCGTCGAGCTGAAGGAGCTGCCCTTGATCGAGCGCGGACGCCCCACGGGGAGCGGCGCGTGAGCGCCGGCGACTTCGTCCCCCACACCCCCGAGGACGTCCGGGCGATGCTCGACGCCCTCGGGCTGGAGGCCGTGGACGACCTCTTCGCTTCGGTCCCCGCTGACCTGCGCGACCCGGCGATCAACCTGCCGCCGGCGATGTCCGAGCCGGAGGTCGTCGACCATCTGACCGCGTTGGCCTCCCGGAACCTGCCGGTGGCCGGCGCCCCGTCCTTCCTCGGCGGCGGGATCTACGACCACTACGTGCCGGCGGCGGTGCGGGCGATCATCTCCCGCGGCGAGTTCGCCACCGCCTACACCCCCTACCAGGGGGAGGCCTCCCAGGGGACGCTGCAGGCCCTGTTCGAGTTCCAGACGATGATCGCGGAGCTGTTCGGTTTCGAGGTCTCCAACGCGAGCCTCTACGACGGGGGCACGGCGCTGGTGGAGGCCGTGAACCTCGCGGCCATGCGGCGGCAGGCCCGTCGCGTGCTCGTCGCTCCCGGCGTGAATCCCCGCTACCGGCGGGTGCTCGACACCTACGCCGGCGGCCTCGGGATCGCCGTCGAGGTGCTGCCGGAGGCCGACCTCGGCTGTGAGGCCGCCGCCATCGCCGAGGCCGCCCGCGACGAGTACGTGCTGGCGGTGGTCGTCCAGCAGCCGAACACCTACGGTCTGCTCGAGGAGGTCGGCGAGATCGCCGCCGCAGCCGAGGAGGCCGAGGCCACGCTGATCGCGGTGACCGACCCGGTGTCGCTCGGGGTGCTCGAGCCTCCGGGGGCGTGGGGCGCGAAGATCGCGGTGGCCGAGGGCCAGGCGGTCGGCAACCCGATGGCTTTCGGGGGCCAGTGCGTGGGCCTGTTCGCCTGCGACGGATCCTTCGCCCGCCACATGCCGGGGCGGCTGGTAGGCGAGACGGTCGACGCCGACGGGCGCCGCGGCTACGTCCTCACCCTCCAGGCCCGCGAGCAGCACATCAAGCGCGAGAAGGCGGGCTCGAACATCTGCACGAACCAGACCCTGTTCGCGCTGGCGGTCGCGGTGCATCTGGCCTGGCTCGGCCCCCAGGGCCTGCGGCGGGTCGCCGAGCTGTCCGCGGCCACCGCGCACCTGGCGGCGGCCCGGATCGAGCGGGAGACGCCGTTCCGGCTGGCCTCCGGACGGCCCTTCCTGCGGGAGTTCCCCCTCCAGGGGACGAAACCCGCCGCGGAGGTCGTCTCGGAGCTGCGCGACCGGGGCGTGTGGGCCGGCCCGGTGGCCGCCGACCACACGGACGTCTTCTCGGTGGCCTTCACCGAGCGGCGCTCGGAAGCCGACGTCGACCTGCTCGTCGAGGCCCTGGCGGAGGTGGGGAAGTGAGCCCGGTCAACGGGGGGCCCGGCGGCACGCGGGGCGACGGCGCGGGTGCGCAGGCGGTTCCGAAGACGATCTTCGAGCGGTCGCGTCCGGGTCGGCGGGCCTGGTCGCTGCCCGACGTCCCCACGGAGGCGCCTCGTCTCGAGGACGTCGTCCCGGAGCGGTTCCGTCGCACCACGCCGCCGGGGCTGCCGGAGGTGGCCGAGGGTGGGCTGATCCGGCACTACACGCTTCTGTCGGAGCGCAACTTCGCCATCGACAACGCCTTCTATCCGCTGGGCTCCTGCACGATGAAGTACAACCCGAAGGTCAACGACGAGACCGCGGCGCTGCCCGGCTTCCGCGACATCCACCCCGACCAGCCGGCCGCCGACGTGCAGGGGGCGCTGGCGCTGCTGTGGGCCTTCGAACGCGACCTGTGCGAGATCACGGGGATGGCGCGGGCGACGTTCTGTCCGGCCGCCGGAGCGCACGGTGAGATCACCGCGCTGTTGATGTGGCGGCGGTACTTCGCCGAGCGCGGCGAGGAGCGCACCACGGTGATCATCCCCGACTCCGCCCACGGCACCAACCCGGCCTCCGTGCGTCTGGCGGGCTTCGAGGTCTCCGAGGTGCCGTCGGGCCCCGACGGCCAGGTCGACGTGGAGGCGCTGAAGGGTCTGCTCGGCCCCCACGTGGTCGGGCTGATGATCACCAACCCCAACACCCTCGGGGTCTTCGAGGCTCGGATCTCCGAGATCACCCGCCTCGTGCACGAGGCCGGGGGCCTGGCGTACTGCGACGGCGCCAACCTCAACGCGATCGTGGGCCGCACGCGCCCCGGCGACATGGGCTTCGACGTCGTCCACATCAACCTGCACAAGACGTTCTCCACACCGCACGGCGGCGGGGGGCCGGGGGCCGGTCCGCTGTGCGTGGCCGAGCATCTGGTGCCGCAGCTTCCCGTCCCGCGGGTGGAGCGCCTCGACGACGGCACCTTCGACCTCGTCCACGAGGCGCCGGGGTCGATCGGGCCGGTGCACTCCTTCGCCGGCAACTTCGCGGTGGTGGTGCGGGCCTACACCTACCTGCGGCGCCTCGGCCTCGAGGGCCTGTGGCGGGTCAGCGGGATGGCGGTGCTGAACGCCAACTACCTGAAGCGGCGCATCGAGGGCCGCTACCCGGTCCCGTACCCCGACGGCACGATGCACGAGTTCGTGGCCTCCGGCGAGGTGCTGCGCAAGCACGGGGTGCGCACCTTCGACATCGCCAAGGCGCTGCTCGACCACGGCTTCCACGCCCCCACGATCTACTTCCCGCTCACGGTGCGCGAGGCGCTGATGATCGAGCCCACCGAGACGGAGACCAAGGAGACCCTCGACGCCTTCGCGGAGGCGCTCCTTCAGATCGCCGACGCCGCGGAGGCCGGCGAGGGCGAGCGGCTCCGCTCCGCTCCCCACACCCTGCCGGTGTCCCGCCTGGACGAGGCCCGCGCGGCCCGGCAGCTCCACCTGCGTGCGTAGGCTCATCGGCATCGTCGCCCTGGCGGTGGTCGCTGGCTGCGGGTCGCCGTCCTCCGGGGTCTTCGACGGCCTCATCACCGACGTCGCCGGGGGCCGGGTCACGGTGTCAGAGCTCGGGGGCGGGGGCAGCGAGACCTTCGTGGACGAGTCGGACGTGGGGGAGCCGCACCTCCGCGAGCACCAGCGCGAGGACTGGCCGGTGCGGGTCTTCTGGGAGACCCGCGACGGCGACAAGATCGCCGTCGAGATCGAGGACCTGGAGGAGTAGCCTCAGCGGGGCCGCAGACCATGTCCCGAGCGGGGAAGACACGTTCTTCTCACCTGAAGGACGCGTCTGGTACTGAACCCTTCCGATCCGCGCGGGGTTGATGGAGAGAGGACGATCAAGGGATGTGGTCAGGATCCGGGTTACCCGACCAAGAACCGGCTTGGACCGGTTCTGGGTGCGTTTACTTGGGAATGTCCCAACTCAGCGCACCCAGAAGGGCTCTCTTCGAAGAGCGGGCTTCGGTGTGATGGTGCTCCTGATGGCGCTGATGGTCGGGACGCCGCCGTCCATGGATGCGGCCGCGTACCGGACCGAGCCGACGCCAGAGGATCCTCCTCCCGCCAGCCACCCAACACAGTCCTCGGACGAGGCCCTGGCGGCCGACGCTGCGATGATCGCGCGGGACACGGGATGGAGTCAGGAGGAAGCCGAGGCGTGGCTCCGCTTCCAGGCCGTGACCGGCGAACTCGTCGCCAAGCTACGCCGCGCGTACCCGGACAGCTTCGCTGCCGCGTGGCTCGATCCCGAGGGCTCGGGCCCCCACCAGTTCGTTCGCTTCGTCGGTCGTGTTCCCGACGAGGCTCGCGCGCTTGCCCGGGAAATGGGGGTCGAGGTCGCGTTCAGTGATGACGGCGTGGTCTCCGAACGGGACCTCGTGGCGAGGGGGAACGCCATCAGCGATGACCTGCGTGCCGCGGGATACGGCAACTTCGCTGTGGCGGCTGTCCCGACGAAGGACATGATCCGGGTTTCCATCACCCGGGCCCCCGGGGACCGGGGCAAATCCGACGAGGAGTTGCGCGAGGATCTCCCCGCCTCGGCCCGGGCCCCCGACGTGGTGGTGCGGTTCAGCGACGATCCCGTCGTCGTCCGCGGATAAGGGCCGCGGAGGTCAAGTGTCGTCTGGAAGCAGGGTGAAGGTGCCGCCCTGCAGCGGCATGAAGGTGCGCGAGGTCGTTCTCAGCGATCCTCCTCGACGGTCTGCTCCTCGTCCAGCTCGTCCTCGTCGGGTTCGCCGCGGGAGGCCAGCCACCGGAAGAGGAAGAACAGCGCGATGGGGACGACGATGAACAGGGCCTCATCCACGCCGCCGGCGTGGGCCAGGATCAGAGGCGGGGAGCCGGGGAGAAGCGCCATATGTCCCAGCCTAGCGGTCAGTTCATGATCGCCCGCAGTCGGCGGATCTCCGCTTTCGTCTGCTCGGCGTCGGGCGGCTCGGAGTCGAGGTAGGTCGTGAGGTCGGCGATGGCCTCCCGGTAGCCGCCGAGGCCCGTGCGGATCGTGGCCCGGTCGCGCAGCTCCGAGGGCGCGGCCCCCGGGATCCGCAGCAGCAGCTCCACGATGCGCAGGGCCCGACGGAGGCGTCCGGTCTGCGTGTAGCTCGCCTTGAGGTTCGTCAGCGCCCGCCGGACGAGGTCCCGGTCGTCGGCCGGACGCAGGTAGGCATCGCTCCACGGGACCCGGCCCCCGGTGACCACGCCGAAGAACGGGAGCACCTCGTCGGTGCCGCGGAACACCCGGCCCCCGAAGGCGTCGGCGTGGACGTCCTCGCCGGACCACCCCACCAGCACATGCGACGGCATCCCCACACCGACCAGCGGCAGGCCGCAGCGGCGTCCGGCCTCGATCCACACCACCGCGAGCGAGATCGGGATCCCCAGGCCCCGGTCGAGCACGTGGTGGAGGTAGGAGTTGCGGGGGTCGTAGTAGTCCTCGGCGTTCCCGTGGAAACCGCGGGCGGACAGGTGCTCGCCGATCGCCTCCAGCACATCGGCAGGACCGGCCGCCCCGGCCACGGCGCCGGCGACCTCGTCGCCGAGGGCGTCGGTCCGGGCCAGGTAAGCGTCCTCGTCGAGGCCGGGATGTTCGACGGCGTCGAAGGCGAGGAAGGCGCGGGCGAGGCGGAAGTCGTCGGTGGAGACGATCTCCGCGAAGCGGTCCGCTGCCTCCATCAGCCGGGGATCGTGCGGATCACGTGGGTGGCGGTGGAGGTCGCCACCAGCAGGCCCTCGCCGGTCTCCAGGCGGGCTTCGGTGTGGCCGACGTGGCGCCCCCAGCGCATCGGGCGTGCGGTCACGGTGTAGCGCTCGCCGAAGGAGGGGTCGATGAACGAGACCTTCATCTCCAGCGTCATGGTGACGCGGCCAGAGTCCAGGCGGGTGATGAGCGCGAAGGTCTGGGCCATGTCGAGGACGACGCCGAGGAAGCCGCCCTGCACCCAGCCGCCGGGGGTCCGCGTCCATCCCGGCGGTTCCCAGACGAAGCGGACCTCGCCGGTCTCGGGCTCCCAGCCGTCCGGGGATATGCCGAGCCGGTCCACGAACTCGGGCTTGGGGATCCCGTCGGTGGGGGCGGCGAGGCCTTCGAGGAACAGTTGCCACCACGGGCGCGCGGGTGAGGTCATCGGGGTCTCCTCGTCGGATCGGGTGGAGTCTACCGGAAGCCCGCGGGTAGGCTGCATGGCGACGCCACGAGGGAAAGGGAGCGGATGCTGACGGCGCGACTGGGTGTGAAGGACCTCGAACGGGAGCTGAAGTTCTACGCCGCCCTCGGCTTCGAGGTCGAGCGCCGCACCGGCGGCGCGGTCGTCACCCACTCCGGCGCGATGCTCACGCTCGAACCGCACGAGGAGTTGCGGGTGAAGGACAGCCCGCTGCTGGACTGGGACCGCAACCCGGCCCAGGTCGGGACGGGGGTCCAGTTCTACATCCTCGTCCCCGACGTGGACGCCTTCGCCGCCGCGATCCCCGTCGGCATCTCACGGCCGTGGCCCGTGCAGGACAAGTCCTGGGGCCTGCGCGAGATCACCCTGAAAACCCCGACGGGGTTCCTGCTCACCTTCGCGCAACGCCGGTCGTAGGCCTGGGGGCCGGGGGTGAAGGGCGGGCGCATCGTACGCCCCCGCGGATACGGCGGTATGGTTTGGGGAGCACCCACCTTGGGCGCTGGTTGATCATCGGGGGAGGGGCCACGTGCCGTCGGCGGGTTTGGCGTCTTGCTTATTCTCGCTCTGTCTCTCTGAGCAGTGTTGGCCCTGATGCCCGCCTTCGATCTGGATGAGGGGAGAGGTCGAAGGTGAAACGAAATCTGTTGATCGTGTTGATGTTGAGTGTCGTTGGATGTACTCAAGCCGGCCCGCCCGATTCGGCTTCGCGGGGAGAGGTGCAGAGAAGGGGAATGGCGGGCCCTCTGGATGGCCTCACCTGGGGAGCGTTGGAGATCGAGCCAGGTTCGCTGCTCCACGACGATGGGAGCTCATTGTGGTCGGTAGGGCAGGACGGTGAACGGACGCTGGTCTGGGATCATCCCGAGGTGGTCGTAACCGGTCTAGGGGTGGATGGCGGCGGTCGACGGGTGGCTCTCGGCGTTCAGCAGGCTCTTTCGAGCGGCAGGGGCTGGAGGAACTTCCTCTATGTTCTGGAGCCCGACGGTTCGGTGCAGTTGATCGACGCGTTCCGCGGACACGAGTCCTTTGCGGACCCTGTGTTCCTCCGGCCTACCGACCCAGAAGGGGAAGCCCACCTGCATTGGCTTCGGCTTGGCGATGGCGTCGGCGAGTTGGGACGGTATGAGAGCCAAGTGTATGTGGAGCAGGAGGGGAGTCCCACAGAGATCGAGATCCCTCTGCGTGCGCAGGAAGGGATGTACGCGCTCCACGGTCAGGGTGGCAACAGCGTGTTTTCGTTTTCTGTCTTTCGTGCACGGGATACGCCAGCACGGTTCGAGGTCTTCACAAATAGGGATGCGTGGGAACCGATCGAGAGACGTTCCTTGACTCGGTGGAGGGCGTACATCCCACAGGCCAACACGGATAGTGCGCTAGGTGTGGCATGGCTGACGCCGGGAAGCTACGTGATCCCGGTGGTCAAGGGTCACTCGGTGATCAAGGGTCACGACGCGTACTCGCTCAGGCTCAGATGGTATCGAGTGGGGTGCGAACACTTCGGATCAAAGGAATTCTACCAGGGAGACACCCTCGATCCGGGTCTCGAATTCACGTCGCCGGCATGGCGAATCCTCCCTGGAGGTCCAGATTCAGTGCTGCTGATTGGTCGGGAAGAGGCAGAGCGAGCCCACCAGGAGTGGTTGGATAACTCAGAAATCGAGGTTCCCTTCACGCGTGTGTCGGTGGCGGATGGATCGTTGGAGACGACGAGTATCAACTGGAAGCCCGGTCCTTGGGCCTATGTCTATCCCGATGAGCCTGTACTTTCTGGTGCCGCGTCTCGAAGTGAGTGCCGAGAGCACGAGTGGGTCTGGCCATGATGATCGATGGCCGGTTGACGATTCATGGGTAGGACGCGAGCTCTGCTGTTTGGAGGGCTGTTCGCCCTCCTGTTGTGGGGATGCACCGGGGATGCCGGTTCGGCCCGGTACGAGGGAAGGGCCGCCGACGAGGAAAGCAGCGGCGGCCCGGGCCCAAGCGACCCGTTCGCCGGTCTGCGGTGGTCGGGCGATGGGGTCCCAGCAGGGACCTGGCTCCATGACGACGGGCGCACGCTGTGGTCGGTCGATGCGCAAGGGGGGCGTGCGCCAGTGTGGGAGCATCCGGAGGTCGAGACCTCCGGGCTGGCCGCGGATGGCGGGGGTCGCAGGATCGCTCTGTCCGTGTATGCGCCGGCGCCGTCGGCGGACGGTGAGCCGGGGAGCTTCCTGTACATGCTGGAAGCCGACGGTACCATCCGCCAGGTCCATGCCTCCAAAGGGTTCAAGAGCCTGGTCGAGCCCATCTTCGTGCGGCCGGTGGATCCGTACGGGCCGGCGCATCTGTACTGGCTGGAGCGAGGGTCTGGTCTCACCCGTCAGGGCCGGTTCGACTCGACGGTCTTCATCAATGGCGAAGATGGCGCGGAACCGGTGGAGGTCCCGTTGCGACAGATGGAGGGGGTATGGGGCCTGCACGCCAGCGCAGGGAACAAGCTCTTCTCGCTGAGCCTGTTTCGGCGCTCGAACGAGCTCACCAGATTCGAGGTGCTCGTGAACCGGGATGCGTGGCTTCCGCCGCACAGCAGAGATATCGGGATCTGGAGGAACAACACCTCCCGGGGGAATACGGAGAGCGTGTTCGGAGCCGTGTGGCTCACCCACGAGGAGTACGTGATCCCAGTTGTGAAACTAGGCTTCGAGAGCGAGTTCAGCCTCCGAGGGTTCCTGGTCGGGTGTGAAACATTCGGATCCAGGATGGTCTACCAAGGCGCGGAATTCGACACCGGCCTGGAGGCGAGTTCGCCGCCTTGGCGGATGCTCCCCGGCGGTGACGACACGCTCTTGATGCTCGCTGCGGATGACATCCGCAGATCGCTGGAGGGCGTGCCGGACGGCGGGGAGCTACCTAGGGATGTCGCGGTGCCCTTCACCGAGGTGTCGGTCGCCGATGGTTCGTTCACCAGCTCGCAGATCATGTGGCGCCCGGGCCCGTGGGCGTATGTGTATCCGGACGTGCCTCCGCCGGAGTCGGTACGTCCCCGACGCGAGTGCCTGGAACACGAGTGGGTCTGGCCATGAGGATCAGGTTCCGTCCAGGAAGACCGCCTGGTAGGCCTCCCCGGTACACCTACAACGCTTCGGCGACGATCGCGTCCACTGCGGCCCCCGGGGTGAGGTCGCCGTCGAGATGGGCGGTCCAGTGGCGGCGGACCACCGCGGACACGGGGACCCTCGCGTAGTAGCCGTGGGAATCGCCGTAGTGGGTGTGGAGCGGGTCGATCAGGCGCCGGACGGTCTCCGCGGCGTGCACGAACAGCAGCGCATGGGCGAGCTCGGCCCGCGGGTCGGGACGCGCGATCCCGGCCCCCAGCACCGCCTCCTCCAACCGGTGCAGCGGGGAGTCGGCGGGAAGCTCCCCGAACGCGGTGAGGGCATGGCCGGCTTCGTGCAGCACCATCTCCACCAGATCGGTGCCCGGGTGCTCGGAGGTCGACACGAAGCAGGCGGCCCCCGTCCGCCGGGAGCGGGACGTGAAGGCGCCGGGCCGGGGGGCGTCCACCACGAGGAACACCGGGATCTCCGCGTCCGGCCGGGCAAGGCCGAGCCCGGAGGCCAGGAACTCGAGACACGCGTCCTCGACCGGCTCCAGGATCCGCTCCAGGCGGGCGATGGCGTGGCGGATCGCCGAGCGCCGCGGCTCGGCGGCCTTCTCCCAGTACAGCGGCCCGGCGAGCTCCAGGGCCCGGACGCCCGCGCCCACGACCTCGCGCAGCGGGACGCCGTCGGCGTCGTCCGGCAGCGACGGTGCCTGCTCGCGGAGCTCGTCGAGCGACTCGGCCTCCGCGATCATCCCGTCGATCATGATCGTGTCCCGTGGGGAGACCAGCGGCATCGTCACCCGCAGCGGCTCGAGGGCCGCGTCCCACTCGGCCCCCGGACGGCGCTCGCCCTGGGCGGCGGCGCGCAGGAACAGGTACAGGTCGGCCAGGGCCGAGGTGCGGTAGGCGAGGCGGCCGGTCATCGTTCCAGGATCGCCTCGGCGGTGCGGGTGGCGAAGGCCATGATCGACTCCTGCGGGTTCACGGCCACGCATCCCGGGAACACCGAGCCGTCTGCGACCCACAGTCCGTGGAGGTCGTGGTGGCGTCCCCAGGCGTCCACCACGCCTGCGCCGCGCCGTCCCATCCGGCAGGTGCCCTGGGGATGGAAGGAGGTGGGCCGGATGTGGGCGGGCGTCCACCGCTCGTCGGTGACGGCGTCGAGTTCCGCGGGCTCGGTGACCGGGTCGAGTCCCTGCAGCGGGACGACCGCCGCCGACGCGCCCGCGGCCAGGTGGATCTCAGCGGCCAGCCGCATCCCGGCCTGGATGCGGCGCAGGTCGGTGGTGTTCATCCGGTAGGTGAGCACCGGCTCCCGCATGCCGCGCACCACGCGGACCCGGCCCGCGGAGGTGTCCGACACGTACAGCCCGATCGAGGCGATGTGGCGGAACATGGGCAGCATCGCCTTCGACTCCAGGCCCACCCCCGGCAGCGAGCCCGCGGCCACCGGCGGGTGCGCGGCCGTCGTCTCCAGCATCACGTCGTGGCTGTCGAACAGCGTGTCCACGAAGTAGGGCTGCAGCGTCCCGTGCCAGGAGTCGACCTGCTCGGCGAACAGGCCCGCCACGCCCACGGCGGGATGGATGCGCAGGTTGCGTCCGAGCTGCCCTGATCCTCCGGCGAGGCCTGAGCGGGCGAGCAGCACCGGCGTGTGGACGGTGCCCGCCGCCGCCACCACCACCGGTGCGTGGACGGTGAGCGTGCCCCGGGGACGTTCGGTGCGGGGGTCGAGGAACGAGGCCCGGACGCCGGTGGCCCGGCCCCCGGTGGTGAGGACCCGCTCGACGCGGGTGCGGGCGTAGATCGTCGCGCCGGCGCGCTGCGCCAGCGGCAGGTAGGTGAGGTGGACAGCCTGCTTGGCGTTGGTGGGGCAGCCCATCGCGCAGGTGCCGCAGCCGTGGCAGTCGGTGATGTTGCGCAGCAGCGGCCCGCCGGACAGCCCGAGCTTCACGACGCCGGCGTGGGTGAGCTCGGCGTTGCGGCCCCACAGCTCCCGGGGGACGGGACGGATGTTCTGGATCCGCTCCACCCGCTCGAAGTACGGCCGCATCGCCTCGGGGTCGACGCCCTCCAGGCCGAAGCGGGAACCCCAGTCGCGCAGCACCTTGTCGGGGGCCCGCCAGCAGGTGCCGGAGTTCACCACGGTGGAGCCCCCGACGGCCCGGCCCAGCGGCAGCGGGATCGCCGGGCGCCCCCAGATCTGGGTGGTGCCGGCGTCGCGGCCCATGCGCTGGAAGCGCAACGCCGGCGGCCCCCGGAAATCCTCGACGGTGAAATAGGCTCCCTCCTCGATCACCACGACGCGCAGCCCGGCCTCGGCGAGCTCCTTGGCGACCACCGCACCGCCGGCCCCCGAGCCGATCACCACGACGTCGCAGCGCTCCTCGTGGTCGCCGCGGACGCCGGCCGCCACCTCCAGGCGGGGGTCGGGGCCGAGCGCGGCGGCCGCCGACCCAGGCCCGCAGACGTCGTCCTTGCCGTAGAGCTCGCGGGGGTAGGCGCCGCCGTGGACGGCCGGTCCCTCGGGGGTGTCCCAGGGGGTACGTCCGTTCACCGGTGGACCTGCGCGCCGGGCTCGACGCCGTCGCGGGGCTTCAGGCACGCGTAGGTGTAGCCGACGGTCTCCTCCACCTCGGGGGTGGACAGGTAGAAGGTGTAGCAGAGCTGCTTGGCGAAGCCGGCCAGCATCCGCACCGGGGCCGACCGGTGGTGCCAGGCCGCGTTCAGTGCCTCGTGGGCGTCGTGGGGGCCGAGGCGGGACAGCGTCCGCCGGCGGCCGAGGCGCAGGGGGAGCAGCTCGAGGGCGTCCAGCATCGCGCGGACGCGCAGACGGACGTGCGGGGGCCAGTCCTCCACGGCGGCGGCGATGCGTTCGGCGAGGCGGAGGTCGTCCGCGCCCCAGGGCAGCGCGCCCCCGGCGGGGACGAAGACCCGCGCCGCCACGGCGAGGGTCCGGCGATGTCGTCCGCTCAGCGTCCGGGCCACGGCAGGAAGCCTACCCGCTCGTGTGGCCCGCGGGATGACGTTTCCCGCGCCACCGCGGCGGCCAGGTCCCGGTCGGCGTCCCCGAGGCCGCCGGAGAGCACCCGCCGGATCACGGCCAGGCTCAGCCCTTCGCGTTGGAGCGCCCGCCGCGGGGGCGATCCGACCCCCCAGGGGAGCTGGACGAGACGGGGGCCAAGTTCCGGACGATGCTCGACGCCCTCGGGCTCTAGGCCCTCTCGGTAAGCAGATCGTCACCTCGGGGCTATACCAGGGCACAGTCGCGATCCCGTAGGGTTCCGTACCGAGACCACATCTCCCAAGAGGAAAGGTGACTTCATGGATAATCGCGCAGGAAGGCGTCTGTGGCTGTGTGTGCCGATGGCGCTTATGCTGCTCGGGGTGGGCATGCAGTCCCCGGCGAACGCCAGGACGTCCATCACCACGATCCCGCAGTGGGCCGGCGACAGTGTTGGTTCATTCGGAAAGCCGAACACGGCAACCTACGGCCAGACGTTCACGACGCCGGTCGACGGCGAGATGAGCTCGTTCACCGTTCTGATGCGGCTCCCGACACACGTGATGTTCAGGGGTTACGTCTATGAGTGGGACGGTGCCAAGCCGGTGGGCACGGGGTACGAAACGGCGCCCATGACGACTTCGAATCCCGACATCTTTCAGGGGGTCACCTTCCCGGTCAACTTCCCGGTGTCGGCGGGCCAGCAGTACGTGGTCTTCGCCAGCATCTCCAAGGATTACGAAGAGTTCGCCGACGGCACTGGGCAGTGGGGGCTGATGGGCGACGACAGCGCTCACCCGGGTGGGAACTTCGTCTTCATGAACAACGGGAACTTCGGCCAGCTGTTCACCGAACCGTGGGACAGCTTCTCGAAGGATCTCGCATTCCGGGTGGTCATCGAAGATGTCACTCCGCCGGAGATCACACCGTCCCTGACACCGGCCGCCAACGCGGCCGGCTGGCACAATTCCGATGTGTCGCTGTCGTGGGACGTGAGGGACCCCGAGAGCGGGATCGGGTCCTCCACCGGATGTGACCCGCAGACCATCGCCTCCGAGACGGCCGGCGTTACGTTCACCTGCACCGCCGTCAACTGGGGTGAGCTCAGTGCGAGCGAATCGGTGACGGTGAAGCTGGACAAGACGCCTCCCGGGCTTACGGGGGGTCGGTCGCCGGCTCCCAACGCCGACGGCTGGAACAACACCGACGTAACGGTGACCTTCGACTGCACCGACGCGCTGTCGGGCGTCGCGTCGGTCACTGGTCCCCAGACCGTTTCGGCCGACGGAGCCGGACAGTCGCGATCGGGTACCTGCGCCGACGTGGCCAGGAACTCCTCGTCCGCGACGGTCGGCGACTTCAGCATCGACAAGACGGCGCCCTCGATCTCCGGGACGGCATCGCCGGCTCCCAACGCCGACGGCTGGAACAACACCGACGTCACGGTTGCCTTCGACTGCTCCGACGCCACGTCGGGTGTCGCCACGTGCAGTGACGATGAGGTTTTGAATGCCGAAGGCGCCGGCCAGTCGGCCGCCGGGACCGTCACGGACCTGGCCGGCAACGCGGCTTCTGTCACCGTCGAGAACGTCAACATCGACAAGACCGGACCCACCACGACGGTCACGCTCGCACCGGCCCTCGTCCGCCCGCTGGACCAGACCATCGACGGCACCTCGGTCGACAACCTGTCCGGGACGGCCTCGGTCACGGTTACGCTCACGGATCCGCTCGGGTCGACCACGACCCTCGCGGCCACGTGCGCTCCCGGATGCGCGACGTGGACGGTGGCGGTTCCCGCTTCGCTCGCACCTGGCCTCTACGTCGTCACGGCGAGCGGTGAAGACGTCGCCGGTAACCCGGGCGACGCGTCTTTGCCGGTCGCAGTGCTGTTCGTCTAGCTAGGAGACCGTTCGTGTGCGAGACGGCAGGCCGAGCGGTGGCCAGGTTGCTGGCCCGCTCGGCCCCCGTCCGCGCCATGCTTCTGGGAGGGATATGTCGAGTTGGGGCCGGCAGCGGCATGATAGGCTCTCACGCAGGGGGGAGCCGATGCCTGCACACCTTGAGATCCGCAAGCCCTCGGGGAACGACTTCGTCGAGCTCGTCGGAGACCGCGCCCTTATCGGCAAGGGCCGCGACAACGATGTCGTGGTCGCGCACGACCCGACCGTCTCGCGCCGGCACGCCGCCTTCGAGCGCTACGGCGCTGGATGGTCCGTACGCGACCTCGGCAGCCGCAACGGGACGACGGTCAACGGCGATCGCATCCTCGTCGAGCGTATCCTCTATGGGGGGGATGAGATCCGGCTGGGTTCCACGAGGATCCTGTTCCGCTCCGACGAGCCCGCCGTGATGACCGAGACCTCCCCTGTCGAGCGCGCCCCAGAGCTGACACCGCGTGAGCGCGACATCCTCGTCTCGTTGTGCAGGCCGGTTCTGTCCGACAACCCGTTTACCGAACCCGCCACCGTGAAGCACATCGCTGCCGAGCTCGTCGTCACCGAGGCCGCGGTCAAGCAGCACCTCGGACGCCTCTACGGCAAGTTCGACATCTTCGAGGAACGCGAGCGCCGCCGTTATCTCGCCAACGAGGCCATCCGGCGGGGCGCCGTGACGATCGCCGACCTCCGCGACCGGGGCATGTGAGCTCCCGCTATCTCCGCGGCCGCTACGAGCTGCTCCGCCCCCTGGGCGGCGGCGGCCAGGGTGAAGTGCTTGAGGCCATCGACCACCTCCACGGGCGGCGGGTGGCGATCAAGATCCGACACGTCCCCGACCCGGATGGGCGCGAGAGGATCCTCCGCGAAGCTCGTGTGCTGTTCGGCCTCCGTCCCCACGAGAACATCGCCCTCGCCCGCGAGGATTTCTTCGTGGATGACCGTTACTACCTCGTCATGGACTGGGTGGAGGGCACCGACCTGCGCGAGATGTTGGCCGAACGCGGCACCCTCCCGCTCGGCGAGACCGTCGCCGTCCTCGACCAGATCGCATCGGCGCTGGATCACCTCCACGCCCACGACCCGCCGATCCTGCACCTCGACGTCAAGCCGTCCAACGTCGTCTTCGATCCCTCTGGGCGCGCCGTCCTCGTCGACTTCGGCATCTCCGGCGATTCCACGGCCGGGACGCTCGACCACCGCGCTCCCGAGCTCCTCGCCGGCGCCGATCTGGGCCCAGCCGCCGACGTGTACGGTCTCGCCGTGACCGCGTACCGCATGCTGACCGGCGCCGTCCCGCAGGTCGGAGCGTGGTCCGACATCGAGGGCGCCGTCGGCGAGCAGGCTAGGCGCCTGCGCGAAGCCTTCACGAAGGCGCTGTCCTACGATCCGGGGAAGCGGCCCCGTACCGCGTCCGCGTTCGTGGACGCGATCCGCCCGAACGCAACACCGACGAACCTGCCGTCGATCCCGTCGACGTTCGTCGGTCGCCGGTCGTTGGCTACGCAGGTGGAAGACTCGCTCTGGGCCGGACCGGTGGTGACGCTGACCGGCACGGGCGGCGCCGGCAAGACGAGGCTCGCGCTGCATGTGGCGTCCCGGTTGCTCGGCCGGTTCCCGGGGGGCGTGTGGTTCGTCGACCTGTCCGCGACGACGGATCCGATGTCGTTGCCCGCGGAGGTGGGGCTCGCGATCGGTGGCGTCGAAGCGCGTGCGGCTGGTGCCTCGGCCGCGCTGGAGGCGGCGATCGGTGAGGAGATCGTCCTGCTCGTCCTGGACAACTGCGAGCATCTGCTCGAGGCGTCCGCCGCCCTGGTGTCGACGCTCACGGGAGGTTGTCCAGGGCTGACCGTCCTCGCGACGAGCCGCGTGACGCTCGGCATTCCGCAGGAGATCCTGGTCCATGTGGAGGGGTTGTCGCTGCCCGACGGCGACTCGCCGGACGACCTTGAGGGAAGCGAGGCGGGACGGCTGTTCCGAGATCGCGCGGTTCCGGCCCGTCCGGATTTCGCGATCACCTCCGCCAACGCGACCGATCTCGCAGAGCTGTGTCGTGCGCTGGACGGGCTTCCGCTCGCGATCGAGCTGGCCGCAGCGCGCCTCTCGGCCTTCCCGCCCGGCGAGCTCCGCAAGATGCTGACCGGTCCCGAAGCAGCGTCCGTGCTGGAGGGGGCGATCGCATGGTCGCACGACCTGCTCTCGTCGCATGCGCGTGTGCTGCTCCGTCGGCTCAGTGTGTTCGCCGGGCCGTTCGACCTGGACGCTTCGCGCGAGGTCTGCGGATCCGGGGACCTCGACGCGGGCGATGTCCTGGACGTCCTGCTGCGGCTGACGGCCGCGTCGCTCGTCGAGACCGTCGCCGGTGACGGCGTCCGCTACCGGCTGCTCGAGACCGTCCGTGCTTTCGCCGCCGCTCGTCTGGCCGATGCGGGTGAGGTCGAGGGCACGCGCGAACGCCTGGTCTCGTGGGCGACAACGCTAACCGATCAGGCCAGCGTGGGGATGTCGGGGGCGGAGCGTGCCGAGTGGACGGCACGTCTCGAGGCGGACCACGACAACATCCGTGCGGCGCTGGGGGCGGCGGTCGCGTGGCCGGACGACCATGCCGCCCGGATCGCGTCGGCCATGGCTGAGTTCTGGAGCCTTCGTGGGTATCTCACAGAGGGTCGACGGTGGCTGGAGCGGGCGGTGGAGGGACGACAGCGCACGGCAACGGTCTCGGCGGCGTTGTCGGCGTCCGGCGGCCTGGCTCGTGACCAGGGTGACGCCGCGGGGGCCCAGGACGCGTTCGGTCGAGCGCTCGATGCCGCGCGTGATGTCGGCGGTGCGGCCGAAGAGCTCGTCGCGCTCCGAGGGCTGAGCATGCTGGCCGCCGACCGGGGTGCACACGAGGAGGCCGAGGCGTTGTTCGGGCGTTGCCTGGACGTGGCCCGGAGCATGGGGAATGAGCAGCAGGCGACGTCCGCCCTCCACGAGCTCGGCATCGTCAGCATCGTGCGGGGCCACCTGGACGAGGCCAGGGAACGTCTCGAGGGGGCGCTCGCGTCGTTCACTCGCTTGCAGAGTGATCAGGGGACCTTCCAGACCCGGTATGCGCTCGGTTCGCTCGAAGCGCTCGAGGGCAACCACGCTGAGGCCCAATCACATCTGGAGGCGGCGGTCGAGCTCGCTCGACAGCTCGGCTCCCTCAGCCACGAGGTCCGCGCCTTGGTGCAGCTCGCCGTGGTGTCGCTGAGCGGCGACGACCTCGACACGGCCCGCACCGCGATCGACCGGGCTGGCGAGCTGGCGGCCGAGCTCGGCGAGGACTTCGTCCAGGCGGGGGTGCATCGTGTGGCCGCAGACCTCGCGATCTCGGAGGACGACCCGGGCCGCGCCTATGAGCACCTCGCGGCGTGCGTCGACACCTTCCGCACGGCGGAACGGGTCGTGAGCCTGGTGTGGGTGCTGCGGGGGATGGGGACCGCGGCGATCCGCCGCGACAGGCTCCACGACGCGCGGAACCACCTCTCCGAGGCGCTGGAGCTGGCGACTGCGAGCTCACTGGACGGGATGATCGTCGCGTGCCGGACCGGTCTGGCTGAGCTCGCCCATGCCGAGTCGTGTCGTGAGGACGCCGTCCGGGAGCTGACCGATGCCCTGCGGTTGGCCGTCGGCCTCGGACCGGGAGACCTCGAGCCCAGCGCTCTGGACGATGCGCTGGAACTGACCGCTCGGCTCTGTGGATCCGATGCTCGTCCCGCCGACGCCGAGGCGGGTCTCAGGATGCTGGATGCACACCCGGATCTCCCGCGATCGCGTCGTGCGTAAACCAGGTCTGCGGTAACGGCGGTCGAACGGGAGCTTCAAGCGCCTGAGACGAGCTTGCGCTCACAGGTCGGCGGCTGGACGCCGAGCCGGAGCGCGGGAAGGTGATCGTTGCCTGTGCGCTGCGCTCGAGCAGCCCGCCGCGGACGGTGACCTCTGCGTCCCATGTGGCGGAGTTGTCACCGGTGAGATCCGCCGGCTCTGCCCGTCTGACAGGGTGGTGAACAGCGGTGCACGACCGCAGTGAGAGTGCGGGCTGCTCCTGTACCCGGTTGGACGGCGGGATGCCCTTCATGCGAGAGGTCCCCCACAGTACCGACAGAACTGCGTGCCGCGCCCAGAGCGTCTCCCGCACGTCGGGCATACGGAGGGCGGGGTAGTCGAACCACCCGGATCGCGTTCGGACGAAGCTGGATGACTGACAAGGGCCCAAACCAACGCACCCACCCAGCCGATCAGGCTCCATCCCAGGAGGATGTTCACCATGGCGATCCCGGCCAGGCTCTGGCTGCGTCGAACTGCCGCGACGATCAACGGAACGAGGTACACGGGCAGGAGCAAGAGAAGGATCAAGAGTTCGGTTGCCCCCAGTCTCACGCCCGTCCCCCAGAGGCTGTCCAACGATCCTTGAGCTCAGCCGCGCGAGGCCAAGCCCAACGTCGTCTGCCCTTGTGAGCTCTATGGCTTCCGCTCACCGTTCCGTCACCGTCCCCAGGTTCCCGTCAGGATCCTCCTACTGTGCCGAACGACCCCAGGGGACGGGAGCCGGCTCTCGCACCACACGGACTCCAGCAGAGAGGGCTCGGTCGGACCCTTCTCACCCCAGTCGCCCCACATGACCTCGTAATGTTCCACGTTCTCCGGCTCGTGGGGCTCGCTGAACTCCAACGGGACGCCCACTACGTCTCGATAGAAGCTGGCGGAACGCTCGAGATCGCGAACCCAAAGTGCCACCGCGGTCATGCGCCGGACATCTGCCATCCGAAGCGGTTCCCTTCAAGTGTCACTTGCACCGGCCTTGAGCCGTCGGGCTGTATGACGACCTTGGACGTCTCGGGCCCATCGAAGATAAGCATATGGACCTCTGGCGACGGCGAGAAGCGGTCCGGTTACATTCGCGAGTCAGGTCGCCCAGCGTGGACGTTCTGTTCCTGGTGGAGCAGGACCGAGGACTACGGTCCCGCAGTTGCTGCATCGATGGCCCGCCCATCGCTCGGCGCTTCGTAGTAGGCGTTGCTTCCGGGATCCGCGCCGAGCGTCGTACCACCAGAGGTGTTGCTTGGAGGCGCCGATCAAGGGAACGCTGAACCAAGTTCCGTGCACCTCGACGTGGCCAGGTTG
>CAZLKN010000038.1:0-29406 GCA_964560135.1 uncultured Actinomycetes bacterium
TGTGCGGCGGCGACGGCACGTGGGCCTACGTCGCAGGGGGCATGGGGTCGGTCACGCAGGCACTGGCCGCGACGTGCCGGGAGCGCGGCGTCGAGATCCGCACCGGGGCGCCGGTCGCCGGGATCCTCACCGACCACGGCCGCGCCGTCGGCGTCGAGCTCGCCGACGGCACCACCATCGCGAGCCCCCGCGTGCTGTCCAACGCCGGCCCGAAGACCACCTTCCTGGGGCTCGTCCCCCGGGGAATGCTCGACGACGACTTCACACGCCGGGTCGAGGCATGGCGCACCCCGGGATGCGTGGTGAAGGTCAATCTCGCCCTCGACGAGCTCCCCGGCTACACCGCACGTCCCGGGCCCGGCCCCCACCACCGGGGGACGATCTCGATCGCGCCCTCGATCGACCATCTCCAGCGCGCCTACGAGGACGCCGCCGCCGGGCGCGCGTCCGCGGAGCCGTGGATGGAGGTGTTCTGCCAGAGCGCCGTCGATCCGACCCTCGCACCGGAGGGACGCCACGTGCTGTCCGTCTTCGCCCAGTACGTCCCGCCGTCATCCGGCGACATCGTCCGGGACGACGCCGCCGGGGCCGTGATCGACACGCTCGCGGGCTACGCCCCCAACCTCCGAGGCGCGATCCTGCACGCCGAGGCCCTCGGCCCCCGCGACCTCGAGGAGCGCTTCGGGCTGGAAGGTGGCAACATCTTCCACGGCGAGATCCTCCCCGGGCAGTGCTTCGGGGAGCGCTTCGGCTACCGGACCCCGCTTCCCGGGCTGTACCTATGCGGCTCGGGCGCGCGGCCCGGCGGCTGCGTGATGGGGGCGGCGGGACGCAACGCCGCCCGGACGGTCATCGAGATGGAAGGAGCGTAGGTGCGCGCGGACGAGTTGCTCGAGGAGGGCGTGCGGCGGCTGAAGACCGCCAGCCACCGGTTCGGCTGGAAGGGGGACGAGGACGACCAGGCCTCCACGATGCTCGAGCATGCGCTCGGACACGAGCCCGACGACGACGAGGACGTCTCCCCCGCCAAGGCCCGGCGCTTCCGGGCGCTGGTGGAGCGGCGGATGACCGGCGAGCCCCTGGCCTACATCGTGGGCTGGTGCGAGTTCCGCGACTTCCGGCTCAAGGTGCGCCCGGGCGGGTTCATCCCACGGGCCACCACCGAGTTCCTGGCCGAGCAGGGAGTCCGTCGCCTGCGCGGCCGGCCGGCGCCGGTGGGCGTGGACCTGGCTACCGGCATCGGCCCGGTGGCGCTGTCGATGGCCAAGGCCGTCCGGCACGCGGAAGTGCACGGCTGCGACGTGTCGGCGCGCGCCGTGGCACAGGGGCGCGCCAACGCGAAGGCGCTTGGTCTGCGCAACATCTCCTTCCACACCGGCGACCTGCTGGCGCCCTTGCCGAAACGTCTGCGCGGGGGCGTGGACGTGATCACGATCCACCCGCCCTATGTGGGCCTCGGGGAGATGCGGGACCTGCCGGTGGAGATCCGGCGCTTCGAGCCCAGGGAGTCGCTCACCGATCGGTCCCCCGACGGCTTCGGGCTCGTGGGCCGCACGGTGGCCGAGGCGCAGGACTGGCTGAAGCCGGGCGGCTGGCTGTGCATCGAGATCATGCCCGCGATGGCACGCGCAGTGCGGACGATGCTCGTCCGCGAAGGCTACGGGGACGTCCGCTCCACCCAGGGGCCCATGCGCTGGACCCGCGTCCTCGTCGGCCGCATGCCCTGAATCACACTGGCACCGTCTCCAGTGCGGTCACCGCCGCCAGCCTGTCGAAGTCGGCGTCGGCGTGCAGGATGGGCACCCCTTCGCGGACACACACCGCTGCGATGAGGCAGTCGAGCGTCCGACGGACCGTGTACCCGGCGCGGCGCGCCTCGCGGTAGAGGCCGGCGGCGCGACGGAAGTCATCGAGGTCCACCAGCCGCAGGATCTCGAAACCTGCAAGAGCGCGGTCCACCCGTTTCGCATCCCGGTCGGTCGCCACGCCCTGGAGGATCTCTGTGAGAATGATGTCGGTCAACGCGACGCCGGCGTCCTCATCGATCAGCGACGCGAGCAACTCCACCTGCACCGTCCGATGATCCCTGAAGAAGTCGATCCAGACGCTGGTGTCGACGACGATCAACCCACGCGGCCCTCGCGGCTCTCATCGAGGTCACCGGCCCATGCGACCTTGCCTCTGAGCTTGAGGACGGACCGACGTTGCTTGCGTCGGACCAGCTCGTTCAGGGCGTACTCGACCGTGGCCTTCTTGGTCTTCGTCCCGGCCACCCGCTGCGCCTCCGCCAGCAGGTCGTCATCGATATCGATGTTGGTTCGCATACGCCGACGATACACCAAGAAGAACGGAAATTGTGTATCGGCCCCCTACAGGAAGGCGCGGGAGCCGTCGAAGCGCAGCTCCTGCTCCAGGGCGTAGGCCGCTCGCAGGAGGGATGCCTCCACCAGGGGCGGACCCATGATGTGGAATCCGACCGGGAGCTGGTCCTCGGAGGCGAGCCCGCAGGGGATCGAGATCGCGCAGGCCCCTGCGAGGTTGGTGGGGATCGTGCAGACGTCCGACAGGTACATCTGCATCGGGTCGGCCACCCGCTCGCCGATACGGAACGCCGTTGTGGGTGAGGTCGGTGAGACGAGCAGGTCGACCTTCTCGTAGGCGCGGTCGAAGTCGCGGATGATCTCGGTCCGTACCTTCTGGGCCCGTCCGTACCAGGCCTCGTAGTAGCCCGACGACAGGGCGTAGGTACCGAGGAGGATGCGACGCTTCACCTCGGGCCCGAACCCCTCCTCGCGGGTGAGACGGTTCATCTTCGCGATGTCCGGCGCCTCGGCCCGCAGCCCATAGCGGGTGCCGTCGTAGCGGGCCAGATTCGAGGACGCCTCCGCGGGGGCGATCAGGTAGTAGGCATCGAGCGCGTACTCGAAGGACGGCAGCGATACCTCCTCCACGATGGCTCCCATCTTCTCGAGGGTGCGGATCGACTCCTGGACGCTCGCCAGCACGCCCGGCTGGATCCCCTCCCCCATCAGCTCCCGCACGACCCCGAAGCGCAGCCCGTTGATGGGGCGTCCGAGTCCCGCAAGGTAGTCGGGGCGGTCCCCGGGGATCGACGTCGAGTCACGGGGGTCGTGCCGCGCGATCTCGGTGAGCAGGAGCGCCGCGTCGCGGACGGTGCGCGTCATCGGGCCGACCTGGTCGAGGGAGGACGCGAAGGCGATCACCCCGTACCGGGACACGAGCCCGTAGGTCGGCTTCATCCCCACGATCCCGCAGAGCGCTGCGGGCTGGCGGATCGAGCCGCCCGTGTCGGTGCCGAGCGCCAGCGGCGCCATACCCGCGGCGACCGCAGCCGCCGAGCCGCCCGAGGACCCGCCGGGGACACGGTCGGTGTCCCAGGGATTGCGGGTCGCGCCGAAGGCGGAGTTCTCGGTGGACGAACCCATTGCGAACTCGTCCATGTTCGTCTTGCCCACCATCACGCTGCGCTGGTCCCGGAGGATCTGCCAGCAGGTGGCGTCGTAGGGGGGACGGTAGTTCTCGAGGATCTTCGACGCCGCCGAGGTGCGGATGCCCTTCGTGCAGATGATGTCCTTGACCGCCACCGGCAGTCCGGCCAGGGGGCCGAGCGTCTCGCCCTCGGCGCGGGACTTGTCGGCGCGGCGCGCGTGCCGCACCGAGGCGTCGCCCGTGCGGGACAGGAACACGTTCAGCTTCGGCTCCAAAGCCTCGATGCGCTCCACGACGGAGGTGGCAGCCTCCTCGAAGGAGGTCTCCCCCCGCCCGACGAGATCCCGCAGCTCCGCGGCGGAGCGCCTCCAGAGCTCGTCGGGCACTAGTCCTCCTCCTCGAGGATCCGCGGCACCTTGAAGAAATCGTCCTCGCGGTCGGGGGCGTTCTCCAGGATCCGTCCGGTGTCGACCGACCCGACGACCTCGTCGGGCCGAAGCACATTGCGGAGGTCGACGGGGTGGGCGGTGGGCGGGACGTCGTCCAGCGGCAACGACTGGATGCGGCGAGCCCGCTCCAGGACCACCGAGAGCTGACCCCGGAACCGCTCGATCTCCTCGTCGCTCAGATCCAGCCGCGCGAGCCGCGCGACGTGCTCGACCTCTTCACGTGAGATGGTCATGACCGCAGCAGTCTACCGGAGGCAGCCGTCACAGACCCTCCTCGAGTGGGTGGATGGGCGCGTCGGGCGGGAAGCTTTGACGTCGAGGCTCGTCATGCGGGTACCCTACCGGTGGGAGGGAGGCTGCCTATGGGATGAGCGCATCCGTGAGTGAGTGAAGGGTACCGACGTGCCGTCCCTGCGAAGACGGCACGGTTTGTATGTCCGGTGAGGAGAGGAGAGGGTGCCGCTCCGGGGAACGCTCCGTGGTGGGGGGTCGGTTTGAAGCTGGGAGCCACGCCGTGCGGGCTGTCGCCGTCCCTCGACCAGAAAGGAGCTGCTAGTGACGATCCGGCTACGCCTGACCCCTCGTAGTGCCGCCGTCATCGCCGTTCTCGCCCTCGTGGCCGCATTCGCCTTGAACCCGTTCGGCTCGACCGCGGGCGCCAAGCACACCGACGACCACCAGCCCGCCAACAAGCTCGCGGTGGCGGGCGCGGGAAACCTGATCGAGGCCCCGGATGAGGAGGCGACCCTCCTCACCACCACGATGAAGAACCCGGGATCCAAGGCCCTCGTGCTGTCGGTGACACTCGAGTGCTCGATCCTCACGGACCTGACGACCGTCGGGAACGACCTTTCGGAGGCCGAAGCCAAGGCCGAGGTCTGGGTCGAGGTGAACGGTGAGACCGTCGCCGTCAGCGACGACCCCGCATCGGGAAGGGTGACCTTCTGCGAACGCGAATACCAGCGCGAAGCGCGGATGTGGGAAGACGAGGAAGCCGTGATCGACGACTTCATCCGGACCAAGGCGTCCCACGGCTTCAACTGGGTCGCCCTCCACGATGGCTCGGGCGACAAGGTGATCGAGGTCAAGGCCGAGCTGACGAGGAATTCAACGGACAACGCCGTCGCGGCTCTGGTTATCGGCCACCGCACGCTCATCGTTGAACCGGCCGACGTGTCGCACGACGAGACCCTGAGCAACTGACGGCGCCGAAAGCCTAGGGGGTGCGGCGGCCGGGACGCTTCTCGCCCGTCCCGGCCGCCGCACCCTCAGCAACACCCAGCCCCGCTGACTCCGTTCCGTCTCTCCTAACCGTTGCAGTATGTCGCGATGGCGTTCTGCAGCTTTGGCTGTTTCGGCGATGGCCAGCTCGACCATCGACGTCGACGTGAGCGCGAGGTTGTCGTCGAACCGGCCGACGCCGTTGACGACGAGGGACGGTCTTCAGCCGCATCCCGCTACCCCGTCCCTTCGTAGATGTGCTCTCCCCGGTGGAGGCGCTGCGCGATGGTGTAGGTCTGGTCCTGCGCCCGGACCGTGGGCGCATGGGCCGCCAGATATCGCACCGCGGCCACGAGCACCAGCGCCCCCTCGTAGCTGCCCCGCAGCAACTCGTACTGGCGGAACGACGCCTCCACCGTCTGGATGGTGTGGAAGTCGCGGTCCTCTCGCAGGAGAACCTTCCCGAGGATGGCGAGCAGACGGTCGGGGTCCCCGCCGCTGTTGAGGTACAGCGCCACGAGCTCGCCGCATTGGTTCACCTGCTGTTGCCGGTCGAGAAGGCCCGGCAGCTCGGCGAGCAGCGCCTCCGGGTCGGGGACGGTGTCATCGGGTTCCGGCAGCCGGGCGGTGGGCGCGTTCAGGAACCGGTCGAGGTACACGCTCATGGCAGCGTCGAACACCCCGCGGAGCAGCTCCGGCGACGGAACACGCCGCAGTCCCTGGTGGACGGCGTTCGCAAAGCTGTAGGTGTGCAGGGCCGTATCCCAGTCGGTGAATTCGTTGGACGTCGGGAAACGGGCGATCCGAAGCGCCGCCGCGTACGCGACAGATCCGGCGAGCTCCTCCTCCGTGGCTCCGGCTTCGAGGGCCCGGAGCAGAGCCCCTGCGCTCGCCTGGGGATCCACGCCGAGCAGGACGGGCACGATCGCCGCGCGGCCGTCCCAGCTTCCCCGCTGGGCCCGGCCCTTCTCCAAGGCGTCGGGAAGCAGCGTGAACGCCTCCTCGCAGACCCGCACCACGTCGTCCGGATGACGCCACTCGAGGGACTCCTCGGCCCGGCGGGCCCATGCGAGGCCACCCACGAGACTCGTCAGAACCAGTTCGGCGTGCTCCCATCCCGCGGCGTCCAGAGCCTCAAGAGCCTTGTTCACGAAGTCGAGAACGTGACCGCCATCGAGGAAGCGGTGGTCGGTGGCGGCCGCGAACAGCATGTCGCAGACCTCGTGGGGCTCCGCGCCCATCCGGATCGCCGACACGAGGCAGCGCTCGGCCCCCTCGTCGTCGCGGACCTCGATGAACCTCCGGAACCAGCGCTTCAGCGTGGCGACGTCGGGTGGAGCATCGGGGAGGGCGTCCACGACGAAACGCGCGGGCTGACCATCCGTATCGTCGGTCACGGCACGGAATCCCTGGTACAGGGCCCGAGGCACGTCCTCCGGTGCCAGATACGAGACGAGGTTCATGAAGCACGTGTGCTGGGTCAGGCCCTGCTGCCACCCGCCCTGCCGGTAGCGGCAACCGAAGTCGAGACCGACCCGGAAGGGCTCGACCGGGTCCTCACCACCATCGATGAGCGCGATCGCGCTCTTCGCGATGACGAGCGGCAGTTGGTGTTCGAGACCGTCGACCAGGCGGCGGCGGTAGTACGGCCGCATGTCGACGCGCGAGGATACGTCGACCCAGATCTCGTCTCCCCGGAGCTCCGTGGGATACGTCTTGGCGTCGTCTGCCCAAAGGTCGAAGGTTCCGCCCGAGCACAGGTCGAAGCGGGCGTGGTGCCAGTCGCAGGTCAGGATGCCGCTCTCCACCGTCCCCCGGTGCAGCGGAAACCCCATGTGGGGGCAGCGGTTGTCGAGCGCGAAGATCCGTCCCTCGTGGGCGACGAGGAGCACGCCACGCCCTTGCAGGCCCACGACCTTGTATCCGGCGTCCTCGACCTCGGCGACCCGCGCCGCCCGCTGGTAGCCGGTGTCCGCATCGAGTTGTCGCACCATGGCCTGTACCTCCTCGGCTCTGCGTATCCGCAGCCTATGCCCGCGCAGAGGCCAGGTCATCGGTACAGCGAACCAACCTCATCTCCAACTTCGGTCCTAGGCCTTGTCGCCCCCCAGACCCCGCTTGACGGCATACAGCGCCGCCTGTGTCCGGTCGGCGAGGTGGAGCTTCTGAAGGACGTTCGACACGTGCGTCTTCACGGTTTTCTCGGACACGACGAGATCCTTCGCGATCTCCCGGTTCGACATCCCCCGGGCGAGCAGTCGCAGGACCTCGACCTCACGGCCGGTCAAAAGCTCGTGCGGCGTCTGAGGCGCCGCCTCGGTGTACTCCTGCATGAGCTTCGCCGCCACGGTGGGATGGAGCAGCCCCTCCCCGCGAGACACCGTGCGGATGGCTTCGGCCAGCTCCCGGGGTTCGACGTCCTTGAGCAGGTACCCGGCCGCGCCGGCCTTGATGGCCGGGAACACCTTGTCGTCCTCGGCGAAGCTGGTGAGCACGATCACCCTGGTGCTGGGGCTGACCGATCGGGTGCGTCTCGTCGCTTCGATGCCGTCGATGCCCGGCATGACGAGGTCCATCAGGACGATGTCGGGAAGCAGCTCCTCGGCCAACGCGACGGCTTCGCCGCCGTCGGACGCCTCTCCGACGATCTCGATGTCGTCGAGCAGCTCGAGGAACCTGCGGAGCCCCTCCCGGACCACCGGGTGGTCGTCCACGAGGAGCACCCCGATCGGCTCGGTCATCGGCGCACCCGAACGGACACCGTGGTCCCGGCCCCCGGGGTCGACGACACGTCCAAGGCGCCACCGAGGGCGCGCGCCCGCTCCTCCATCGACGTCAGGCCGAGGTGGCGGGCGCGGACGGGCAGACCGTCGGGATCGAAGCCGCACCCGTCGTCGCATACCTCCGCCTCGGCGCAGCTGTCCTCGAGTGCCACGCGAACCCCGATCCTCGAGGCGCCCGAATGCTTGAGAGCGTTGTTCAAGGCTTCCTGGATGATCCGGAAGAGTTCGCGGTCCACCTCGTCGCCGGTGGAAACGCCGGTGACGTCGAGATCGACCTCCACATCGTGCACGCGCCTGATGGTGCCCACGTGCTTTCGCAGCGTGGCCTCGAAGCCGTCGGAGTCCAGCTCGGCGGGCCGCAGCTCGAAGACCACCGAGCGCAGTTCGTGGAGCGCGCCGCGGGCCAGGTCGCGGAGCGTCAGGAGATGTCCGTGCGCGGCATCGGGGTCGCGCCCGAGCACGGCAGCTGCCGTCTCCACCGTGAACACCATGCTGAACAGCGTCTGGGACACCGCATCGTGGAGTTCGCGCGCCAGCCGGTTCCGCTCCTCGATCACGTTCAACTCGCGGCTGCGCTCGAAGAACCTCGCGTTGTCGATGCCGATGGCAGCGTGTGCGGCCAGCAGCTCGATGACCTTCTGATCCTCCTCGGTGAATCCCTCGGTCCCCTTCTTGTCGGTGAGGTAGAAGGCGCCGAGCACCGTACCCTTGGAGACGATCGGGACGCCGAGGAACGACGTCATGTCCGGATGGTTCGGGGGCCAGCCGCCGAAGCGTGGATCACGGCGGACATCCGGGAGCCGGTAGGACTCGGTGGTGCCCAGGATCTCGTCCAGCAGACCGTGGCTCCGGGGCAGGGGGCCGATGGCTTCCACCTCCGGCGCGCTCAGCCCGGAGGTGAGGAAGGCGGCGAAGCCACCGCGGTCGTCCGGGATCCCCAGGGCCGCGTACCGGGCTCCCGCCAGCTCCCGGGCGGCGTGAACGAGCTTCTGAAGGATCGGACCCACCTCCAGCTCCGACGCGATGGCCAGCACCACATCGCTCGTCGCCTCGAAGGCTGAGTCGGATCCGCGGCGGCTCCCCGGGTTCCCGCTCACGTCCACCCGACTATAGCGGCCCACCGTCCTCGGTTCTCCGTCGTCGCGTTCACCTCGACAAGAGGCGATCCAGCCCCTGTTCGTCGAGCACCTCGATGCCGAGCTCGTTCGCCTTGTCGAGCTTTGAACCTGCGGACTCCCCGGCCACCACGAGGTCGGTCTTCTTGGACACACTCGAGGTGACCTTGGCCCCCAACTCCTCGAGGCGGCGCGTCGCCTCCTCGCGGGTGTAGCCCGCGAACGATCCGGTGAGGACCACGGTCTTCCCCGTCAGCGGCCCCTGCCGGGGCTTGCGGTCCTCGGCCAGCCGCACACCAGCGCGCTTGAGCTTCCCGAGGAGATCTCCGGTGGCCGGCCGCTGGAAGAACTCGTGAACCGACGCCGCCACCACATCTCCGATCCCCTCCACCTCGGCGAGCTCCTCGACGCTGGCATTCGCGATGGCGTCAATGGAGCCGAAGTGATCGGCGATGTCCCGTGCCGTGGCACCCCCGACGTGGCGTATCCCCAGCCCGTACAGGAGCCCGTCGATCGGACGGTCCTTCGCGCGCTCGATCGCCTCCAGCAGGTTGGCGATCGACTTGTCCTTGTAGCCCGGGAGCTGCGCGACGTCGTCTGCGGTGAGGAAGAACACGTCGGCCACGTCGGCGATCAGGTCGCTCTCCAGCAGCGCGATGACGGTCTTCTCGCCGAGGTGGTCGATGTCCATCGCGCCGCGGGAGGCGAAATGGACGATCCGCCCCAGCGACTGCGCCGGGCAGCCGATGTTCGTGCAGCGCACCACCACCTCGTCCTCCCGGCGCTCCAGGGGCTCGCCGCACGCCGGACACGTCGTCGGCATCTCGAAGGGCTTCTCGGCCCCCGTGCGCTTCGCGGGGATGGGGGCCACGACCTCGGGGATCACGTCACCGGCGCGGCGCACCACCACGTGGTCGCCGATCAGCACGCCCTTGCGTTCCACCTCGTCGGCGTTGTGCAGCGTGGCCTGCGACACGGTGACCCCGCCCACGCGCACCGGTTCCAGCACCGCGAACGGTGTCACGGCGCCGGTTCGCCCCACGTTGACGCGGACGTCGAGCAGGCGGGTGGTCTGCTCCTCCGGCGGGAACTTGTAGGCGATCGCCCAGCGGGGGGCCTTCGAGGTGGCACCGAGGTCGTCGCGCTGCGTGTAGTCGTCCACCTTGACGACCACGCCGTCGATCTCGTGGTCCATATCGTGGCGGCGCTCCTCGATCTCGGCGAGGTACGCCTTGACCGCGGCCATGTCCTCGCAGCGACGGGCCTCGGGATGGGCACGGAGGCCGACCTCGCGGAAGTACTCGAGCGTCTCGGAGTAGGCGCGCAGACCGATCCCCCGGGTGGCCACAAGGCCGTGGAAGTACACCGACAGCGGACGCGATGCGGTGATCGACGGATCCTTCTGGCGCAGCGTGCCGGCGGCGGCGTTGCGGGGGTTGGCGAACAACGGCTTGTCCTGCTCACCGAGGGCCGCGTTGATCCGCTCGAAGTCCTCCAGCGACAGGTAGACCTCACCGCGGACCTCGAGCCATTCGGGCGGATCATCGGTCCGCAGGTTGGCGGGAACCGCGGCGATCGTGCGGATGTTCGCGGTGATGTCCTCGCCCATGGAGCCGTCGCCCCGCGTGGCGCCCCGCAGGTACCGGCCACCCTCCCACACCACCGCCACCGAGACCCCGTCGATCTTCGGCTCGCAGATGTAGGGGGGCTCGGCCCCCAGGCCCTTCACGACACGCTGGTGCCAGGCGTCGAGCTCGTCGTGGTCGAAGGCGTTGTCCAGCGACAGCAGCCGCTGGGAGTGCCGGACGGGCGCGAACAGCTCCGACGGCGGCGCGCCGACCCGCTGCGTGGGCGAGTCGGGGGTGATGAGCTCGGGGAAGCGGTCCTCGATCTCCCGCAGCTCTCGGACGAGCGCGTCGTATTCGGCGTCGGAGATCTCGGGGTCGTCGAGGACGTGGTACCGGTAGTCGTGGTGCTCGATCTGCGCGCGCAGCTCGTCGGCCCGCTTGCGGGCCTCGGTCAGCTCGGCAGCTTCCTTCTTCGTCGCCACGCCGCAAGGATAGCCGCGCGCCGCGACGCCTCAGGGGCCGGCTACCGCTGGTCGAGCACCTCCAGGAACCCCGGGCGGGCGCGCTCCACGACGGTCCGCAGGTCGGATCCGTCGATACGGACCGCTCGCACGCGCTCGCCGTCCAGGAACAGGATCCGCGATCCTTCCGCCGACCAGGCGGCGGCACTCAGGTTGCGGATCGGCGGACCCTTCTCCCCGCCGAGGAGCAGGTCGATCCGCTCGGAGGCCGGGGTGAACAGCCACAGCGCGGGTGCGCCGTCGTCGTGCCCCCAGACCACCACCAGGCCCCGGGGGCCGAGAACCGCGCCGTCGAAGCTCTCGGCGCGGGCGATCTCCTCGGTGGTGCGGTCACGAAGGCTCAGCAAATTCAGCGCCATGTCGCCGGACTCGCCGTCCGCGTACAGGATCTGGCGTCCGTCCGCCGAGGCCTCCAGCGGCCGGGCTCCCTCGATGCGGTGGATCACCCGTGGCTCGTCCCCGGCGATGCTCACGACCCACAGCTCCTGCGGGCCCCGGCCCTCGCTGACCCCCACGACCAGGGTGTCGCGCTCGGTCCACAGCGGCCGGCCGACCGGCGTCTCGGGTCCGCCCGGGAGGATCCGCGAGCGGTCGAGCGTGTCCTGGTTCTCGACGACCGCGAGTGTACGCCAGCCCCGCGGTCGCGAGGCGACGACGACGAGATGACCTGCGGGGGTCCAGCCGGTGGGGTCTCCCCGCCCGGCCACCTCGGCGATCGAGCCGTCGCCGAGGTCGAGGATGAAGGCTTGTCCCGGCCGCCCCGAGTAGGCGAGACGCCCGCCGTCGGGCGACAGGACGGTGTCGCGGATCCGTCCGAGCCCTTCGGCGACCGTCCTCTCCTCACCACTCTCCAGCTCGCGGACGACCACCGACTCGCCGGACAGATACAGGAGCCTGCCGGGATCGGGGGGCCTGCGCAGAGCGACGATCGCGATCGCCAGCGGGAGCACCACGGCGAGGACGAGGACCACACCGATGATGAGCCGTGCGCGCGGGAAGAGGCGGTCCGGGGGCGCGGGCTGTTCGCCCGCCGGCTCAGCGGGGCCGGGTGATCGTTCCGCCACCGATGACCTCGTCGGAGTCGTAGAGCACCACCGACTGCCCCGGCGCCACGGCGCGAGCGGGTCGCTCGAAGTCCAGCCGGAAGCCGCCGCCGTCGTCGAGGAGGATCCGTGCGGGAACCTCCTCGCCCTGGTACCGGAGGACGGCGGCGAGTCGCGCGCCGTGAGCGGGCGGCTCCCCGGCCACCCAGCGGGCGTCCCGGGCCTCCAGCCCCGACGCGCCGAGGTCGTCGGATCCGCCCACCACGAGCGTGTTGCGGTCGGGATCGATGCGCGTCACATACCGGGGCCGGGCGGGCGCTACGGCCAGGTTCCCGAGCCCGCGGCGCTGCCCGACGGTGTAGTAGGCGAGTCCTTCGTGACGACCGACCTCACGGCCGTCGGTGTCGAGGATCGCTCCGGGACGCACGGAGTCCGGACGCCGCTCGGCCACCACGTCCCCGGGACGGCGGTCCTCACCGACGAAGCAGACCTCCACCGAGTCCTCGCGGTCGGCGTTGGGGAGGCCGAGTTCGTGGGCCAGCACGCGGACGTCGTGCTTCGAGGGCATGTCGCCCAACGGGAACCGGATGCGGCGCAGCGCATCCTGGCCGAGGGCGTGCAGCACGTAGCTCTGGTCCTTCTCGCTTGCTCGGGCCCGGCGGAGCCGGACGCGGTCGCCGGCGCGGGCGAGGCGAGCGTAGTGTCCGGTGATCACGGCGTCGAAGCCGAGCCGCAGCGCGCGCTCGAGGAAGGCGCCGAACCGGACGCGCTCGTTGCAGCGGATGCAGGGGTTGGGGGTGCGCCCGGTGGCGTAGGAGTCCACGAAGGGCTCCACCACCTCACGGGTGAAGGTCTCGCGCATGTCGAGGGTGTAGTGCGGGATGCCGAGGACGTCGGCGGCGCGGCGCGCGTCGGCAACGGCGTCGAGCGTGCAGCAGCCCTTCGACAGGCGCGTGGCCTCGTCGTCGAACTCCCATTGCTTGAGTGTGATCCCGACGACCTCGTGGCCCTCACGGACGGCCAGGGCCGCGGCCACCGAGGAGTCGACCCCCCCGGACATGGCGGCCGCCAGACGCGTCATCGCCGGGAGAAGGACCGGAGCCGCGCGACGGCCTTGGGAAGCACCTCGAGCACGGCATCTACGTCCGCGTCGGTGGTGCCGCGGCCGACGGTGAAGCGCAGCGCCCCCTGCGCCCACTCGCGGGAGGTCCCGCAGGCACTCAACACGTAGGAGGGCTCCACGGATCCCGACTGGCATGCCGACCCCGTGGACGCGCAGATGCCCTCGGCGTCCAGGATCAGCAGCAGGTCCTCCCCCACCACCCCGCGCAGCGAGACGTTCAAGTTGTGCGGCACGCGCTCGGTCGGATGGCCGTTGAGGCGGACGTCGTCGATCCGTTCGCGGATCCCGTCCCATAGCCGGTCCCGGAGCTCCCGCCACCGCGCTGCCGCCGTGTCGAGGTCCGCGGTGACGATCTCCGCGGCGGTGGCGAACCCGACGATCCCGGCGGGGTTCTCGGTGCCCGAGCGGCGTCCGCGCTCCTGGCCCCCGCCGTGCAGCACCGCCTCGAGCTTCACGCCGCGGCGCACGTACAGCGCCCCGGTGCCCTTCGGGCCCCCGATCTTGTGGGCGGAGAAGGCGGCCAGGTCGACACCGAGCGCGCGCACGTCCACAGGGATCTTTCCCAGCGCCTGCACGGCATCGGTGAAGGACAGGACCCCTCGCTCGCGGCAGATCGCGGCCACCTCGGCCACCGGCTCGACGGTGCCGATCTCGTTGTTCGCCAACATCAGACACACCAGGACGGTGTCGTCACGCAGCCGCGCGGCGACGTCGTCGGGCGACACGGTCCCGTGCTCGTCCACGGGCAGGTGCTCCACGTCCCAGCCGCGCTTGCCCAGCCACTCGGCGGTGTCGAGGACGGCGTGGTGCTCGATACGCGGCAGCAGGATGTGGCGTCCGCGTGCCTCGTGAGCCCAGGCTGCGCCCTTCACGGCGAGGTTGTCCGCCTCCGTGCCCCCACCGGTGAAGACGACCTCCTCGGGGGCGCAGCCGAGCGCCCGAGCGAGCGTCTCCCGTGCCTCGTCGATGCCCTTCCGGGCCTCCCGTCCGGCGGCGTAGATGCTCGACGGGTTCCCCCACCGGTCCTCCAGGTACGGCAGCATCGCTTCCCGGGCTTCGGGAAGGACGGGGGACGTGGCGGCGTGATCGAGGTAGTGCACGCCTTCCATCCTACCCCGCAGCTTCCTTCGCTTCGCCGCCCGCGGCCGGTAGACTCGCCCCCGACGTGCGCGCGATGGACGCAACCCCTGAACGTTACGGTGGACGGATCGTCCCCGCGCTCGACCCCACCCCCGTGGACGTGTACGCGCTCCGGCGCCGTGAAGCCGTCTACCGCTGGGCCGCCGATGCGTTCGTGCGCGAGGGGCGTGGTCGTGTGGTCGATCTGTGGTGCGGCGACGGCTACGGCACGGCGATCCTCGCGGCCTCGGGCCTCGACGTCGTCGGCCTCGCCCCCGACGACGCCACGGCGCGGCGTGCGGCCCGCGCCTACCGGTTCGGACACATCGAATTCCGCGCCGACGACCTCCCGGCCACCACCGAGCCCCAGCACACCGCCGACGCGGTGGTCTGCGCCGGCCTCCTGGAACGGCTGGACGACCCCCGTCCCCTGCTCGCCGAGATGCAGCGCCTCCTGCGGCCCGGCGGGGTCGTGGTGGTGGCCACCCCCAACCGGCTCACGGCCTCCCCCGGGCGCACCCGCCCCCTGCGCGGGGAGCACGCGTGGGAGTACACCCCGGACGAGTTCCAGCATCTGATGGCCCACGGGTTCCCGGACGTCCGTCCGTCCGGCGTCTTCCACGGCAGGCGCCTGCACCGTCTGGAACGCGTGCTCGGGACCTCGCTGGCGCGCACCATGCACCGGACCCCACCGGCCGACCGAGCCGGCTGGCTCCGCGTGGCCCTGCACAACCTGTCCCACAGAGCGTTCGAGATCCGACCCGGCTCCACCCGTACCGCACTGGATCTGGTCGCCGTGGCCCGGGCTTAGCCGTGCCCGCGCTGCGCTTCGATCCGTTGGGACGCCGTTCGGTGCTGTTGGCCCCCGAACGGGCGCAGCGCGGCGTCCCCGACCTGCCTCCCGACGAGCCAGATCCGGCCCCCTGCGACTTCTGTCCCGGCCGGGAGGACCGCACCCCGCCGGAGACGGCGGCGGCGCGGGAGCCGGGAACCGAACCCGATTCCCCCGGCTGGCGGGTGCGCGCCTTCGCCAACCTCTACCCGGCCACCACCGTCCACGAGGTCGTCGTGCACACACCCGACCACCTCACGCGCTTCGAGGACCTCACCGCCGCGCACCGGCTGGAGGTGCTCGGCACCTACCGTGACCGCCTCGCGGCCGTCGGGCTCCCGTGCGCGCTGTTCAGCTTCAACCGCGGACGCGGCGCCGGTGCGTCACGGACCCACGCCCACGGTCAGATCTTCGGGCTGAAGGTCATCCCCCCCACCGTCCAGCGCGAGACGGTGGCCTTCACCTCCCCGAACTGCGAACTGTGCCGGCTGGCCGGCGACGCCCCACCGGTGCTCGACCACGGGGCCGTGCGCGTCGTGGCCCACCCCGTCCCCCTGGTGGCCCACGAGCTCCTGGTGGTGCCGCAGTGCCGTCCGCGCTTCGACGCGGAGGGCGACGACAGCCTCGCCGACGCTGCCGAGGCGCTGGCCGGGGCGCTGCGCCGCCTTCGCGCCGCCTTCGGCGCCAACCTGCCGATGAACGTCGTCTTCCACACCGCGCCCGGAAGCCTGCCGCGCTTCCACTGGCACGCACACGTGATGCCGCGGCTGGCCGTATGGGGAGCCCTCGAGCTGGGGGCCGAGCTGCCGATCGTCGCCGCCGACCCCGCGGTGACCGCGGATATGCTGCGGGGAGAATGAACCCCCGGATCGTAGCTGCGGTACTCCTGTTCGGCCTGGCCGCCTGTGGCGGCCGCACGGATCTGGCCACCCCCACACCGACCGCACCGCTCACGCCCACGCCGGCTCCCGCGCCGACGCCCGCCGCGGACCCGGCGGCGACGCCCGCGGTCACCCCCACCAGCGAGCCCACCCCACCCCCGGCGCCCCCGCTGAACAGCGTGCGGTTCGCCGCCGTCGGCGACATCGGGGACGGCAACGAGGTGCAGCGCCGGGTGGGCGAGCGGATCGCCGCCCTGCATGCCGAGCGCCGGATCGACGTGCTGCTGCTCCTCGGCGACATCATCTACCCCGACGGCGACGGTGCCCGCTACGAGACCAACTTCGCCCGGCCCTGGCGGGCCGTGCTCGACGCCGGGATCCGGATGGAGGCCGCGCTCGGCAACCACGACGTCCAGACCCGCAGCGGCGCCGACATCATGGAACTGTTCGAGATGCCCCACCGCTACCACGCCTTCGCCGTCGGCCCCGTGGCCTTCTTCGCGCTCGACTCGAACCGCTTCGACCGCCCGCAGCTCGACTGGCTGCGGGCGTCGCTGAACGACACCACGCAGCCCTGGCGGATACCCTTCCTCCACGCCCCCGCCTACTCCTCGGGCCATCACGGCTCCACCACCTACGTGCAGCGGGGCCTGGACCCGATCGCCCGCGAGTACCGGATCCCGCTGGTACTGGCCAGCCACGACCACGACTACGAGCGCACCCACCCCATCGGGGAGACGGTGCACGTCGTCGCCGGGACCGGATGCTGCCTGCGGCCCGTCGGCCGGTCCGACTTCACCGCCTTCGCGGCGAGCGAGCCCGGGGTGGTGATCGGCGACGTGACCGGCAGCACCCTCGAGCTGGCCTTCGTCCACGCCGACGGCCGCGTGCTCGACCGTGCCAGGATCACCCTGTCCGAGGACGCCGCCGTCGGCGAGCCCGCGAGACGGTAGACTCGTGGCAACAAACGGAATCGCGTGATGCCGGAATCGTGGACGAATCGTGATTTCTTTCACAAGCGCTCCGCGGAGGAGCGGAACGGGGTGAGAGACGGATGGCCTGCAACAACGGTGACGCGGCGAGGTACGCAGACCTCGGCCCGGACGAGCTCACTCGCCGGGTGCGGCAGCTCGCAACCGAGCGAGGTGCGGTGATCCTCGCCCACAACTACCAGCTCCCCGACGTGCAGGACGCCGCCGACTTCGTCGGCGATTCGCTCGGACTCTCGCGTCAGGCCGCCGCCACCGACGCCGAGGTGATCGTGTTCTGCGGCGTACACTTCATGGCCGAAACGGCGGCGATCCTGTCGCCGGACAAGACCGTGCTCCTCCCCGATCTCGAGGCCGGCTGCTCGCTCGCCTCCACCATCACCGCCGACGATCTCCGGCGCTGGAAGGAGGAGCACCCCGGCGCCGTGGTCGTGTCCTACGTCAACACCACGGCCGAGGTGAAGGCGCTGTCCGACTACTGCTGCACCTCCGGCAACGCCGAGGCGATCATCCGCTCCATCCCCGAGGACCGGGAGATCCTGTTCCTGCCCGACATGTTCCTCGGCGCGTACCTGGAGAAGGTGACCGGACGCAAGATGCGCATCTGGATGGGCGAGTGCCACGTCCACGCGGCGATCGATCCCGTGGGGGTCGGAGAGATGCGGGCCCAGCACCCCGACGCCGACTTCCTGATCCACCCCGAGTGCGGGTGCGTCACGCAGTGCATGTGGCAGCTGTCGACCGGCGACCTGCCGGAGGAGACCACACACATCATGTCCACCGAGGGCATGGTGCGCCACGCCGTCGCTTCGCCCAAGGACGAGTTCCTCGTGGCCACCGAAGTCGGGATCCTGCACCGGATGCGCAAAGAGGCACCGGGCAAGCGCTTCCTCCCCGTGAACCCGAGAGCCGTCTGCGAATACATGAAGAAGATCACGCTGCCGAAGGTGCTGTGGTCGCTGGAGCACCTCGAGCACCGGATCACGGTGGACCCGGAGACCGCGGCGCTGGCCCGCGGCGCCATCGACCGCATGGTCGCGATCGCCTAGGGAGGCGATTCTTCGCTCCGGCGGCCCTCGGTCGCCAGCGCAGCCCAATAGGCGGCGGTCAGGCTATCGCGGGTCACGGCACCGATCACCGTCCGGGAGGCCAGGTCCTCGATCACGGGCAGTGTCCGCAGGCCCCGGGGCGCGATCTTCCGCAGGGCCTCGTCCAGCGACTCCGTCGGGATCACGGGCAGGACGCTGTCGTCCACGAGGTCCTCGAGCTGCGTGGTTCCGTCCTGCTCGAGAGCCTCAGCCAGCCGCTCGAAGGTGAGCAGGCCGACGAAGCGGCCGTCGCCGTCCACGCAGATCAGTTCGTCGGATCCCTCCTCGCGCATGCGTGCGTGCACGGTGTCCGCCTCGGCGGGGAGCTGCAGGGCCGTGAAGTCCTCGATGATCGCCCGCGCGATCGGCGTGCGCTCCAGCAGGTGCCGCTCACGGCCCTCGGAGAGGTCGACGCCCCTACGGCGGATCTTGGTGAGGTAGATCGAGTCGCGCTGAATCGCCGCGTAGGTCGATGTGGAGACGATGCACGCCAGCATCAGCGGCAGGATGATCAGGTAGTCGTTGGTCATCTCGAACAGGATCAGGATCGCGGAGATGGGGGCCTGGCCCGCGGCGGCGAACACCGCCGCCATTCCCACCATCGTGTAGGCGACGGGCTCGGCGGTGGCCGTCGGAAGCAGCGCGTTGGCGCCCTGTCCGAGCACGCCGCCGAGCATGGCACCCATGAACAACGACGGCGCGAACACGCCACCCGAGCCGCCCGAGCCAAGCGTGAGGGAGGTCCCGACGAGCTTGCCGGCGAGGAGCACGAGCAGGCCCCACCACACGATCTCGCCACCCAGTGCCATGTTGATGCCGAGGAGCCCGTTGCCGAAGACCAGCGGCAGGCCCACCCAGATCGCGGTGGCCACGCCGACGGCTCCGAGGAGCAGGCCGCCGATCGCCGGCCGCAGCTCCTCCGGGATCGGGAGCGCGTCGGAGCGGTCTTCGGTCCACGTCAGCACGCGGACGAACGCCGATGCGGCGAAGGCGGCCAGGATCCCGAGCACGACATAGAAGAGCAGTTCAACGGGGTTGCGCAGCCCGAACAACGGAACGTCGAACACGGGCGCGTTGCCGAAGGCCGTCCGCCAGATCACCGCAGAGGTCACCGCGGAGATGACCACGGTGGCGAATCCGCGGGTGGTGAAGCGCTGGAGCACCACCTCGAGCGCGAAGAACACGCCCGCCAGGGGCGCGTTGAAGGACGCCGCGATCCCGCCGGCGGCGCCGCACGCGCACAGCAGCCGAACCCGCGGCTCGGACATGCGGAACGTCTGCCCCACCCACGAACCGAGGGCGGCGCCGATCTGCACGATCGGACCCTCTCGTCCGGCCGAGCCCCCGGAGCCGATCGTGAGCGCCGAGGCCACGGTCTTCGCCGCCGCCACCCGCACCCGGATCCGGCCCCCGCGCAGGGCCACCGCCTCGATCACCTCCGGCACGCCGTGCCCCTTGGCCTCCCTGGCGAACCGGACGACCACCGGCCCGACGAGCAGTCCGCCGAGCGCCGGGGCCAGCAGCACGCGCCACAGGTTCGTGGTCGTGGGCTCATCGGCGCCGAGGAACAGGTGGGAGAAGAACCGGATCGCCTCATCGAACACGACCGCGCCCACACCGGCCAGGACGCCCACGAAGACCGCCGTCGTGATCAGGACGTTGTTCTCGTGGGTCGTCAGGCTGCGGAGCTGGGCCATCGTCCGGCGGAACATGGTCCACATGGTACGGCTCCAGCCTGCGGTGAACCGGACACAAGGGACTTAATGTGTCCGCAGATCCTGCCGATACCACCCCAGCGGGGTGACGCTACGATGCAAGGAGGTTCCATGAGCACCGACACGACCGAAGCCGTCCGCCGGGAGATCGACATGGACGCCGAACCCGACGCGGTGCCTCCACCGAGGGGCGTGGAGTTCTTCGCCGGCGAGATCCCCCCTCGACGCCGGTGGTTCGTGATCGGACTGTCGGTGGTGCTCGTGGCCGCGGCGGTCTCGGTGATCACGCTGCGCTCCCCCACCTCCGCCGAGGCGACGGTCTTCCGCTACGCCTTCACGGCAGGCGACACGCAGGTCTACGACATGCAACTCACGTTCGAGGGGACCCCCGAGGGACTCCCGGCCGAAGAAGCCGTTTCGGGGACGATGGCCGCGACCATGACCGTGACGACCGTCGAGGTCCTCGACGACGGCACGGCCGTCGTGGAGGTCGCGATCTCCAACGTCCGAACCGACGGGCTGCCTCCGGGGACGTCACCGCCGGGCGACGAGCCGATCCGCATCACCGTCGCTCCGGACGGCAGGGTGACCTCCGTAGACGGCGAGGGCGGGTTCTTCTCGATGGGGACCGCGCCCGGGCCCATGGGCGGCGCCACTCCCGCGGACGCGGCCGGCGGACAGTTCTTCTTCCCGAGCTACCCGTCGGAGGCGATCGCTCCCGGGGACACGTGGAGCCTGACCCACGAGAGTCCGCTGCCGACCGGCGAGGAGACGGTCGCCATCACAGTGAAGGGCGAGCACGAGGGATTCCAGGAGACCTCCTACGGGCAGGCGGCACGGATCCGCCAGGAGGTGGAGGTCCCCTTCGACATCGACCTGCCGCTCGGCGAGCTCATGGACGCGATGGTGCAGGGGTTCGGCGAGGGCATGGGCGGCTTCGGGGGCCCGGCCCCCGCGGCGCCGAACTTCTCGGACGCCCGGATGGTGATGGAGGGGCACATGGCGATGGACGCCGTGAGCCTGGTCCTGCCCGAAACCGGTGACCTCGTGCAGCTCGAAGGCGACATGGACATGCAGATGCGCTTCGAGCTCGTGAACTTCCCGGACATCGGCGGCGCGATGCCGGACTCTTTCGGGATGAACGTGACCATGCACATGCAGGTGATCCGGATCTCGTAGATCCTTCCTTCCGCGCACAACCTGAAGAGCCGCCCGGGAGCCCACCGGGGCGGCTCTTCAGTCTTTTGCTCTTGCGGCCTGCACGTTTCTCACGGAGGGTGGTACGGGTAGAACGTTGAGGCTGGAGTCGCGATCCGAAGGGAGGGGATCTGATGCGTCGAGCGTTCGTTCTGCCGTTCGTCGCCGCCACCGCCATGCTGCTCGTGATGGCCGTGCCCGGCGAGGCTCGTCACCAATCCCGGGGCGGGAGATTCGCCGCCCAACTGGACGGCTACCAGGAAGTGCCTTCGATCTCGACGGAGGCGACGGGGACCTTCCGTGCCACCCCAATCACCGACGGCCTCCGCTACTCGCTGTCCTACTCGGCGCTGAGCGCCCCGGCCACGGCCGCGCACATCCACTTCGGACAGGCCGGCGTGAACGGTGGCGTGATGATCTGGCTGTGCGGTGGCGGTGGGCGTCCGCCGTGCCCAGAGACCGGAGGAACGGTCAGCGGAGACATCTTCGCCGAACACGTCGTGGGACCTGCGGGGCAGGGCATGCCGGCCGGTGACCTCGAGCAGGCGCTGCGGGCGATGCGGGCCGGCGTCACGTACGCCAACGTGCATTCCAACGCGTTCCCGGGTGGAGAGATCCGCGGGCTGATCCGGTAGCGGTCCGGACGAAGGTCAGCCGCGGGCGGACGCGGCGCGCCACTCGCGGCTGACCTTCTTCCAATCGGAGGTCTTCGTCGAGAACAGCACGTCGGTGACGATCGACCCGGCGCCGACGGCCACCAGAAACCAGACCACCCAGCCTTCGGGCGCGAACGGGATCAACGCGAAGGGGACGACCTTCGTGACCACCGCCCCTGAGGCGTGCATGACCGCGCGGCCGCGCGGTGGTGTCCGCAGGTAGGAGTCGTAGTCGGTTTTCACGCCGGGCCGTGGCGGTGGCGGTCCGCCGACGAACACGTGGGTGAACCGCATCCCGAGCGCGCGGCCCACGACCCAGTGCCCGAGGCTGTGGGTGCTCACGATCAGCGCGCCGAAACCGGCGAGGAAGACCGCGATCCCGAGCCAGCCGTCGAAGCGGCCGGCCACGGCGAGCAGGACCACGCCGGCGACCGTGCCCCCGGCGAGCACCGCGAGCCCGATCCATGCCGGCACCCGCAGTCGCACCCCCGCCTCGAAGGCTCGCCGGTCGAGGTCGGCGATCGGGGGACCGTAGCGTCCGGCGAGCTCCGGGTCCTTGCGCACGATGCCGACGGCCCGCCAGAACCCCGTGCCCTCGAGGCCGTGTCCGGCGTCCAGGGCTTCGCGGGCCCGTTGCAGGGCTTCGTCCACGTCCGGTCGTTGTGTCATGTCGATCCCTCCTGTGATCCGAGCATCTGTGAGGCGAGGGCGGCGAGCTGCCCGGCGGTGGCGAAGAGCGCCTCGGCACGGGCGTCGTCCTCCTCGAGGTGCGAGAGCAGGTCGATGCCGAGGTACAGCGCGACCACGCCGAAGGCCGCGGTGCGCGGGGGCACCAGGGCGTCGAGGCCGTAGCCGCGCAGCACGTCGCCCAGGGCGTCCTCGGCGAAGTCGATCCAGGGCTCCATGCGGGCCACGATCTCGGGGCCGAGGTCGGGACGGCCGAGGCTCCCGGCGATCATCTCCGAGAGCACCGTGATGTGACCCGAAGCGAGATCCTCGCGGTACAACTCCGTGGCCACGCGGACCTTGTCGCCGATCGTGTCCGCCTCCGCCACCGCCTCACGGTAGCGGGCCATCCGATCGGCGCTGGTGCGGTCCAGCGCGGCCAGCAGCAGGTCGTTGAGGGTGCCGAAGTGGTAGAAGATCAGCGCCTGGTTGAACCCGCCACGCCGGGCGATGGCGCGGGCGCTGGTGCCGGCGAACCCCTCCTGGATGAGCGTCTCGAGGGCCGCCGCGATGATCCGGTCCTTGGTGGTCGGCTCGGTCATGGCTCCTCGCTCGGCCGGACGGACAGCCCTCGCCACGCCACGAACCCCATGATGGCAGCCACCGCCAGCGGGGGCCCGGCCACGGGACCCGCTCGCAGGCCCAGCGCCAACCAGATGACGGCCGCGGCGAGCAACGAGCCGGGATCTCGTCGGACACCGAGCAGCGCCAGGACGACCGGAGCGAGATAGAGACCGACGGGAACGATGACGATCAGGTGGGCTCCGGGGGCGAAGAGGATCGCCGTGATCACCACGCCGTACACGCCGCCGACGATCGCGGCCCCCACGGCCAGGCGGGACGCGGCGCGCGGTGAGACGATCGGTCGCGGAACCGGCGCCGGTAGCCGTTCGGCCAGCCACGCGAGTAGGAGGGCCGAGCCAGCGGCGGCGAGGCCGAGCAGCAGGCTCGGGACGGCCATCTGCTCCATGTTCTCGGCCCCGCGTCGGAAAAGGGTCGTCATCGCCAGGCCGCCGAGCAGGACCGGGCCCAGCACCGACAGCGCGACCAGCAACCCACGCTGGGGGAGCTCGGAGTCCACCCGGACGAAGGCCACCAGGAAGCAGGCGGCAGCCGCCAGGACGAACGGGAAGAGAACAGAAGCCAGCACCATCGTCTGCAACGCCAGGAACGCCGCAGCGATCAGGAACACACGCGAGGCAAGCAGCCCGAGGAGAGCGAGGGCAGCCGGCAAGGCGACGAGCATGAGCATGGCCGTCGACACGAGGGTCGCCGCCCCTTCCCCCTTGAGCGCCGCACCAACCGCTACGATGCCGAACCCGACTGTCGCGATCGCATAAGGAAGCACCCCCAGACCGACCCAGGTCAGTGCCGACCGCCGTCTCGCCCGGGCCACATCCACGCTCATCGGGGGCCCCCGGACGGCGTCATGCGACCGTATGCGAGGAATGCGATCATCGCCGGGAGGAGGAGCGGCAGCGCCGCGCCGGCCATCGAGCTGAAGGCCAGGAGTGTCCAGGCGACGGCTGCCAGCAGCACCTGACCTGGTCTGCTCGTCCGCCCCGTCCAGGCCAGGAGGGCCGGCAGGACGTACAGCGCCCCCAATCCGATCCCGCCGACACCGGCGGACTGGGTGGACAGCACCGTCAGGACCACGGCGTAGGCTCCGCCGATGATCGCCGCCACGGCCGCCAGCCTCGACGCCGGCACAGGACGCCGCGGGAGCCACAGGTCGCCCTGCTCGTAGGCGGGGCTCATCGCACCCGGCTCCCTGCTGCGACCGCCGGTCGTGGGAGCCGGCTCTGCGGCCAGGCGTCGCGGAGGTAGAGGGCGAACGGCCCCCACCAGATCGCATCGTTGGTCACGCAGACGATCAGGGCGGCTCGCAGCGGCCAGGCCCCCTGCGCCACGAGCACTCCGGCCCCCAGGGGGCCGAGCACCTTGCCGGCCAGGCCGACGGCGGCGAGCACGAAGCCGTCCTCCGGACGGCGGGCCACCTCGAGGTAGACGATCCCGTAGAGTCCGATCACCATCCCGAGGCAGGCGACGATCTCCGGGTAGCGTGGCGCCGGCATCCCGGACAGCGCGAAGAACCACCCGGGGGCCAGGACCGTGACCGCTCCCCACCCCAGGTTGTAGAGCCCCGCGGCGACGAAGATCCGGCGGTGAAGGCGTTTCCGCGGGAACGTCATGCCGGCCCCCGTGCCGTCCGCCGCTGCCACGGCCATCCCCCGGGCGGGAGGTCCAACACCGCGCACGCATCGCGGACGCCGGATACGAGGATCCCCACAGCTGCCGCCGTCAGCCCCCACCGCAGCGCAGCGGGGACCGGGGCCGGCGAGAGCGCGAGCCCGGTGGGCCCGGCCCACCACCGCAGCAGCACGGGGACGAGGAAGGCGAGCATCCCGCCGTAGACGATCCCCATCAGCGCGTGGGTGATCCGCTCGCCCGCGTACAGGCCCCCGAGCGGCTTGCGGACCCGGTCCTCGGTGACGAAGTCGGTGAGGGTGACGACGACCTCGGCCACCAGCAGCGCCGCGAGGACGGCCGTCCACCAGCCGCGCCACGCCACCCACGGCAGCGTGCCGAAGATCACCACGTAGACGCCGTCCCGGATCGCGTGCAGCTTCAGCTCCGGGCGCATCGCCGGCATGCGCGCCGGCAGCATCCCTTTGTACTCGTGGAAGTACAGGGTGTCGAAGGCTCCCAGAAGCCCGAGCACCGCCAGCAACCACAGCGCCTCAGGCACCGCACACCACCTCCAGTTCTCCGTGATAGGTGAGCACCGGACCGATCAGCGGGACCGATACCGCCACCGCCACGCGCGCCCCCAGCTCGCCCGGCCTCACCCGTGCGCGTACCCGGGGGCCGATCGCCGGCGGCAAACGCAGCCGCCGGCCGCCGAACAGCAGCGCCGTGGCCACGTGGTCGAATCGGATCCCTCCGTCGATCACCTCAGGACGGAACGTCAACTCGAGGACACCGACGCGTTCGCGCACCGTGCCGTCCGGGCCGGGTTCGTGATGGGTGACCAGTGCCGTGTCGCCCAGGTAGCGCCGCCACGTCTCCCTGCACCCGTCGCGGCTGATCCACAGAAGGACCGGAACCTCGTCCCGGGTGCGCCACCGGCGCCGCCGGAGGAGACCGGTGGCCACGACGTCACCGGTCCCGAGGTGCAGAGCACGCACCCACGGATCCACACAAGCGGCCGCCGCCCCGAGCGCCCCCGCGTACAGACCCCCGTCCACCATGGTCTCCTCGGCGGCTCGCAGGCTCATGCGGGCACCATCCGCCACCTGTCCACGAGGCGACCGACCGCCAATGCGCAGACCACGAACATCAGCCCGACGAGCCCTTCGGGGGTCGACACGAAGTCGTCGGTGCACTGCGTCCCGTGGCAACCCATCTCGCGGGTGGCCTGGAGCGCAGCGCCCGCGAACAGGGCGAGAACGGCGATCCCCCAGGACGCATAGGCGGGGGCTCCGGCGTCACTCCGGATCCGCTCCCACGCGAGCAGGTAGAGCGGCGCGCACAGGAGCAGGAAGACGCCCTCGCTCAGCCCGGGGGCCGGTTCCGTGCCCCCTGCGATCCCCGCCACGACGACCACCCATGAGACGGCTGGGGCGAAGGCGGTCAGGCCCGCCGCGTGGAGGAGTCGCGGATCACCACGCCGGGACCACAGGGCCAGGACCGCAGGAACCGCGAGGACGGCAGCCCGCGCTATGTTGCCGACGAGCTCCGTGGGCCCGGGCGGAGCGAAGAACGTGCGACCGAGCACGACGGCCACCGCGATCACGAGGTTGAGCGCGACCGCCACCGAGATGAGACCCTTGGCTGAGCGACCCCCCGTCCCCAGGCGGAGAGCGGATGCCTCGATGCCCGTGGCCACGGCAAGGAGGAAAGCGGGCACGAGGTACCCGAGGCCGCCGATCGGATAGGTGGCGAGGGCGACCAGACCCATGAGGCCAGCCGCGGCCCCGTACACGGGCCATCGCCGTCGGCGACGACGCACGGCGAAGGCTGCGGGGAGCAGGGATGCCGCAGCAGCGATCGTGAGGACGCTCTGCCAGCCGGCGATCCGGTCGCTGCGATGCAGCAGCACCGTGATGACGACGACCAACGCAGCGGCAGCGGCCGCCCACACCAGGGCGTGGCTCGCCGGATGCAGGGATCGTGAGCCGTTACGCCCCTGGAGCTCGTTCAGCCGGCGGACGGCACTCCGGCCCGCGAGGAACGCGAGCGGGAGTCCGCCGACACCGTAGTAGGGAGCGGTCAGGACCACCCCGACCCCGAACCCACCGAGGATGGCGGCGGAGACCACGACGCCCCGTCCGAGATGCACGAGCACCCGCCCCAGAGCGTGTTGCCGCGGAGACGCCGTCATACCGATCCACCCCGATCCATGGAGATCCTCCACGACGCTCTTTGAGCAACTGCTTTGAGCGTATGCTCAACACCCTGGGTGTGTCAAGGCGCGGCGTGGCAAAACGGGCTCGGGGGAAGCAGAGTCCACGCTTCAGACGAGCGGATTGCGAACACGCACGCCGGTGAACCTCGAATCGGATCTGGAGCAAGCACTGTCTGGATGAGTCGGGTCGGCGTCGGGGGCCCATCTACGGGTTGCCGGAGGGACGCAGGAGCAGCAGCCAGCCGGCCAGGACCACCAGAGCCATCACCACGAGCATCCGGCGGGTGTCGCGGGACGGGGTCAGTGGAACCGGCCCCCGTGGCGTGGACAGTGTGCGGTCCCAGCGCTGCTTGCTCACTCGGTCCCCCCAGGCCAGCTGACGGCCGATCGCGGTGTCCACGTGGATCGTGCGCTCACCGTCCAGGGTGACGAGGTAGACGTCGTCCACCCCGCGCTCCTTCTCGAAGCGCAGGTCGATGGCGGTGACCGTCCCGTCGAGAGCCAGTGGGATGGTAGAGCGCTGCAACGTCGCCCACACGTTGCCGGCTGCAAAGACGACGAGCAGCGTCGCCAGCACGGCCTTAGGCAAACGCATACCTGAACCCCAGCCACAGCAGGACCAGCCCGCCGACCACCGCGACCACCGCAGCGGGGAACGACCGGCGCCGTCCGATCACGAGGCAACCGGCCATCACGGCCCCCAGACTCTGGTTGAGGAAGTCCACCGGATCGAAGATCGCCAGCCGGTAGATCGTCGCCTCCATCACCCCGCCGATCGCGACGGCCACGCCGACTAGGGCCACGACCGACCATCGGGGGACGACGCTGACGGCCAGCGGGAAGGACACGAGCAGCAGCGTCCCGCCAAAGCCGGCCAGGTAGTGGCCCAGGTAGTCCCCGCGGTAGCCGAGGAGGATCCCGTAGGCGAGGCCGGTGGCGCCGGCCGTGACCGCGAGTTGGACGAGCAGGCGCGTCCAGACCCGGCGCTCTGAGGCGCTGCGGCTCACCTCAGAACCTGGGGTGCTCCCGGTAGCGGCCGTAGATCTCCGCCATCGCCTCCGCGATCTCGCCGACGGTGGCGTAGGCGCGGCAGGCGTCCAGGATGTAGGGGATCAGGTTGTCCTCGCCGCGGCAGGCCTCCGTGAGCGCCCCGAGGGTCCGCTGTGCCGCAGCGTCGTCGCGTTCGGCCCGCAGTCGCTTCACGGCCTCGATCTGCCGGTCCTCCACCTCCTGCGGTATCCGCAGGAACTCCGGCTCACCCTGCACCGTGTCGGTGAAGGCGTTGACGCCGACCTGGATCTGCCGTCCGGCGTCGAAGCGCTGCTGCTGACGGTAGGCGGCCTCGGCGATCTCCATCTGGAAGAAGCCATCCTCGATCCCCTTGAGGGTGCCTTCGAGGATCGAGCCGTCCCCCATCTTCTCGATCCGGCGGAAGTACTCCTCCGCCTCCTCTTCGATGCGGTCGGTGAGCGACTCGAGGAACCAGGACCCGCCGAGCGGATCGACCACGTTCGCGACGCCGCTCTCGTGGGCGATGATCTGCTGGGTGCGCAGCGCGATCTCGACCGACTCCTCGCTCGGCAGCGCGAACACCTCGTCCAGCGAGTTGGTGTGCAACGACTGGCAGCCGCCGATCACCCCGGCGAGCGCCTCCAGCGCCGTACGGACCACGTTGTTGTAGGGCTGCTGGAGGGTGAGAGAGCATCCGGCGGTCTGCACGTGGAACCGGCACATCCACGCCTTCGGGTCGGTGGCCCCGTACCGCTCCCGCATCCACCGGGCCCAGATCCGCCGGGCGGCGCGGAACTTGGCGATCTCCTCGAAGAAGTCCAAGTGCGAGTTGAAGAAGAACGAGAGCTGGGGGCCGAAGACGTCGATGTCGAGACCGCGGTCGAGCCCGAGCTCAACGTAGGAGAAACCGTCGGCGAGCGTGAACGCGAGCTCCTGCGCGGCCGTGGAGCCGGCCTCCCGGATGTGGTACCCGGACACCGAGATCGGATGGTACCTGGGCAGGTCGGCGACGCAGTACTCCATCATGTCGCCGATGAGCTTGAGGTGCGGCTGCGGCGGGTACACCCACTCCTTCTGCGCGATGTACTCCTTGAGGATGTCGGTCTGGCAGGTGCCGTCCAGCTCCGCGAAGGGCACCCCCTGCTTCTCGGCCACAGCCAGGTACATGCAGAACAGCGTCGCCGCCGGACCGGAGATCGTCATCGAGACGCTGACCTCGTCCAGCGGTATCCCGTCGAACAAGGCCTCCATGTCCGCCAGGGACGACACGGCGGCACCGCAGCGTCCCACCTCCCCGACGGCCAGCGGATCGTCGGCGTCGCGGCCCATCAGGGTCGGCATGTCGTAGGCCACCGACAGGCCCGTCTGGCCCTGCTCGAGCAGGAACTTGTACCGCTTGTTGGTGTCCTCGGCCGAGCCGAACCCGGCGAACTGGCGCATCGTCCACAGCCGGCCGCGATGGCCGGAGGTGTAGATGCCGCGGGTGTAGGGATACTCCCCGGGGAACCCGA
>CAZLKN010000039.1:0-27269 GCA_964560135.1 uncultured Actinomycetes bacterium
CACGCTGTACACGACGCGGTTGTCCTCGGGCAGCGGGAAGTCGGATGGGAAGTTCTCGGGAAGCTCGTCCTCGGTGGACTCGGCCACCTGCGACGCGTTGTCCCCGTCGCCCTGCGGTTGTCCGGCGTCCTCGCCGTTTCCGCCGCATCCTGCGGCCACGAGTCCGATCACGGCGAGCAGCAGTATCATCCGACGCATGTCCTGGGTCCTCCTCGAAGCGGTCCGGGCCCCTCAGTTTACGGCCAGTCGGCCCCCAGCGCTGCCACGATGAGCGCCGAATGCAACTTGCCCGTCTCGAGGTCCTCGAGGCGGATGTGCTCGTCGGGGGCGTGGACACGGCTGCCGGGGTACGCGCAGCCCGAGGATGCGAAGGGGACGCCCAGCAGCTCCCGGAAGGGGTGGGCCGGCCCCGTCCCCGGATTCGATACCTGGATCACGGGGGGGAGCTCGTAGGCGAGCTCCGCGGCGCGGACCACGAGCCGGGCGAAGGGGTCGTCGAGCGGGGTGCGGCCCGGCGGCTCACCGGCGAGCGTGACCAGCTCCACATCGGTGAAGCCGTGGCGGTCCAGGTGCGCCCGCATCAGCTCGACCACGCGTTCGGGATGCTGATGCGGGACGAGACGCACGTCGAGCTTGGCGGTAGCCTCGGCGGGCAGGACGGTCTTCGAGCCCGGCCCCCCGTAGCCGCCGTGGATGCCGTTGACGTTCACGACCGGCTCGCACTGCAGCCGCCTCACGAGCTCCACGCCGCTCGCTCCGCCAAGGAAGGCCTCGACGCCGTACGCCCGACGCAGCTCGGGGGCCGGGTCGGGTTGCGCGTCGAGCGCCGCGAGCTCGGCGGCGGCGAGGGGCTCCACGTCGTCGTAGAAGCCGTCCACCAGGATCCGTCCGTCGGCGTCCCGCAGGGACGCCACCGCCGCGGCGATCCGGTACAGGGGGTTGTCGACGACGGCACCGAGGGAGGAGTGCAGGTCGTAGGCGGGGCCGCGGGCGTGCAGTTCCACGGTGACGATGCCTTTCAGCCCCAGCGACACGACCGGGCGGCCCTCCCCGTCCACGCCACCGAACTCCCACACGCAGCCATCGGCGCGGAGCTCGTCGGCGTGGTCCCGCATGAAGGCCTCGAGGTTGGGGCTTCCGATCTCCTCCTCCCCCTCGACCAGGAAGACGTAGCCCACCGGGTCCCCTCCGAGCACCTCCCGGGCGGCATCGATGGCCGCCAGGCGGCAGATCAGGTGCGCCTTGGTGTCGGCCACCCCGCGTCCGTACAGGCAGCCGTCGCGCTCGGTCACCTCGAACGGCGGCACCGACCACGCCTCCAGCGGCTCCGGCGGCTGCACGTCGTAGTGCTCGTAGAACAGCAGACGGGGGGCGTCGGTGGCACCCCCGGACGCGGTGACCACGGGGTGGCCCGGGGTCGCATGGATCGTCGCGCGCATCCCCCGCGCCTCCAGGAGCTCGACCACCGCATCGGCGGCCTCCGGGATGCCGGTGTCCTGCGCGGAGATGCTGGGGATCCGCACCAGCCGCGCCAGCTCCTCGCGGTGGCGTCCGGCCAGGCCGGCCAGCGCCCGCCGGTACGCCTCCACGTCGAGCACACCCATGGCCACACGGTAGCCGCCGGGAGGGCGGTCAGGCGAGCGAGCGGCCCGAAGGGAGCAGACGGTCCACGGCGATCTCGGCGTAGTCGCACGCCTCGTCGATGGGCAGCGCGCCCGCTTTCGCCGCCTCCAAGTGCACGCAGGAGGTCACCAGCGCCATGTGGGTGAAGGCCTGCGGGAAGTTGCCCAGCGCCTCACCGGTCGCGGTGTCCACCTCCTCGGAGAATAGACCCACGTCGTTGGCCAGACCCAGCACCTCCTCCAGCAGCGACTCGGCCTCGCTCACGCCGCCGGAGTAGATCAGGTCATCGATCAGCCAGAACGAGCACAGCAGGAACGCACCCTCCTCACCGCCCAGCCCGTCGGGGGCCAGGTACCGGCGGACGAGCGCCCCGTCGGCGAGGACGGAGCGGACCATCTCGACGGTCTCGACGCACAACGGATGGGAGGCGGGCAGGAACCCCATCGCCGGCACGAGCAGCGCGGAGGCGTCCGGGGCGTCGGCGCCCACGGCCTGGGGGAACCAGCCGCGACGGACCGCGTCGGCCAGCAGGTAGGAGCGGATCTCGTCGCGTGCGCGCTTCCACCGCGACACGGGCGCGGGGAGCCGCCGGATCGTGGCCAGGCGTACCGCGCGGTCGAGGGCCGCCCAGCAGTTGAGCTTGGAGTGGACGAAATGCCGCGGCTCGTCGCGGATCTCCCAGATGCCCTGGTCGGGCTGACGCCAGTCGTCGCAGACGATGTCTGCGAGGCCCGCGAGGAAGTTCCAGTTCTCCGGGCTGATCGCTCCTCCGGCCTTGCCGTACAGGAAGGCAGCCTGGAGCAGCTGGCCGTAGGCGTCGAGCTGCCGCTGCTTGGCGGCACCGTTGCCGATGCGCACGGGTGCCGATCCCCGGTGGCCGGCGAGATGAGCGAGTTCGATCTCCGGAAGGAGCCGCTCCCCGCCGATCCCGTACATGATCTGCAGGTCCTCGGGGCGTCCGGCACTCGTGCGCTCGAGCCAGAACTTGAAGGCGTCGGCCTCGGCGCGGTACCCGAGCGACAGCAGGGAGATCAGGGTGAGGGTGGCGTCCCGGATCCAGGTATAGCGGTAGTCCCAGTTGCGCCCTCCGCCGACCGACTCCGGAAGCGACGTGGTCGGGGCGGCCACCAGGGCCCCCGTGGGGGCGTAGGTCAGCGCCTTGAGGACGAGGGCCGACCGTTGCACGGCCTCGGCATGCGCGCCTTCGTAGGACCCCGACGAGCTCCAGCCGCGCCAGAAGGCGACGGTGGCCTCGAACCTGCGCTTGAATTCCGTGCGGTCCGGCGCCCCCGAAACACGACGGAGCACGTGGGACGGCGTCCAGGCAGCCTCCACCCACTCCTCGTCGCCGGCGCGCAGGTACCATCGGGCCCGGATCCGCTCCCGCTCCTCCTCCAGCAGCCTCGTGGCGGTGACCCACAGCGCGTCGGCGCCACCGACGATCTCCGCGGTCTCCTCGGAGGTCAGGCCGAACCGGGGGACGAACGACCCGTAATCGAAGCGCGGCTCCACCGCCAGCGTCGCGGTCACGCTGCCCTCCGTACATCGGATCCGGCGCAGGATCGCGTGCCGCGGGTGCAGGCGCCGGGGATCGCTCACATCGGCCTCCACCGGCATGCAGTCGGCGACCTCCAGCACGCCGGTGGGCGTACGCAGGGTCGTCACGAGGACGTTGGTCCCGGGGAGGTACGCGCGCCTGGTCTGCGAGTCGTCGTCGGGGGCGACCGAGAAGAACCCGCCCCGGTCGGCATCGAGGATGCGGGAGAACACCGCCGGAGCGTCGTGCCGCGGGAAGCACGCCCAGTCGACGGAACCGTCGCGTCCGACCAGGGCGGTCGAATGGCAGTCGCCGAGCAGAGCGTAGTCACCGATCCGGTTCATGCTTCGCACCATAGCCCCTCGGACGCCGGCTACGGCGCTGCGGGCGCGGGCTCGGAGGCAGGCCGGGCGGGCTCGGTCGCCGGGAGGATCCGGGACGCGTAGGCCACCCCGACGGCTACCCCTCCGAAAGAGATCGAGACCACGCCCGCGAGCACCCGGCCCACGAGGGTCACCGGCCATCCGCCTCCCGCCGCGGTGAAAGGAGCCGCCAACAGCGATCCGAGTACCGAACCGACGATCGCAGCCACGAGCAGCAGGCCCAGGACCCACCAGAACGCACCGCGGACGAGCTCGTTCGAGCGCGCCAGCGCCCCGGACACCGTTCCGGCCTCCGCTGCCACCACCGGGACCGCCAGGGCCAGACGCACGAGGACGAACCCCGCCGGCCACACGAGCGACAGCACCAGGAGCACTCCGACAAGGACGGCGCCGACCACGCCCGCCGCGAGTGACGCCACCAGCATGAGCATCGCCAGCGTGACGGGGGCCGCGAGCACCAATACCACGGTCAGCCCGAAGGCGCCGACGGCGACCGGCCCCCGGTCGCCGATCCGGCGGATGGCCTCGCGCGGCGGCGTGGGCTCATCGAAGACCGCCCGGACGCCGACCCACGCCAGCCCGACGAGCCCGGCCGGGTAGACGACGAGGAAAGCGAGCGCGGCGCTCCCGCCGGCGGCCAGGACGGCGACGCCTACGACCACCCACGTCCCGATGTCCAACGGGTCGAGACCGCCCCCGGAGGCCGTCAGCACGCGGTCGAGGATCATGCCGGATGTCGACGACAGCGCCGCGGCAGGCAGCGCGGCGGCGACGCATGCCCAGGGGCTGCGCAGGCAGGCACGGAGCACGATCCCCACGGCCTCCAGGAACGGCGGCCGCCGCGGGGGGTCCGGGAGCATCACCCGATCCCGTGGGTCTCGGTCACCGCAGGCCGCGAGAGGATATCGGCGATCATCTGGTCGGGCGTCTTGCCTTCGTAGATGACTCCGACCACCCCTTCGGTGATCGGCATCGGACAGTCGACCTTCCCGGCGAGCTCCAGGATCGGACGGCAGGTCTTCACACCCTCGGCGACCATGTTCATCTCCGAGGTGATGTCGGAGATGCGGCGTCCCTTGCCGAGCTCCTTGCCGACGCGTCGGTTCCGCGAGTACTTCGAGATGCAGGTGACGATCAGGTCTCCCATCCCGGCCAGCCCCGAGAAGGTGAGCGGCTGCCCGCCGAGGTGGACGCCGAGCCGGGTGAGCTCCGCCAGACCGCGCGTCATCAGCGCCGCACGGGCGTTGTCGCCGAAACCGAAGGCGTCGGCGATGCCCGCGGCGATCGCGACGATGTTCTTCATGGCTCCGCCGAGCTCGCAGCCGACCACGTCGGTGTTCGTGTAGACCCGGAAGTAGGGCTGGTGGAAGATCTCCTGGAGCCGTTCGGCCCGCTGGGCGTCCGTGCAGGCGATCGCCGTGGCCGCCGGCATCCTGCGGGCGATCTCCTTGGCGATGTTCGGGCCCGCCAGCATCGAGTACCGCTCCCCCGGGAAATCGGGACACTCCTCGGAGAGCACCTCGCTCATGCGGACGTTGGTGTCCACCTCCAGGCCCTTGGTGAGGCTCACCACCGCGTCGACGTCACTCAGATCGTCCTTCAGCGTGCGCAGGATCTCCCGCCAGCCGTGGGACGGCACACCCATCACCATCACCTCGGCCCCCTCCACGGCCTGTTGGATCGACGCCGTGGCCCGGAGCTCCTCGGGCAGCCGGATCGCGGGGAGGTAGTCCTCGTTGACGTGAAGCTCGTTGATCTGCTCAGCCAGCTCGCTCCGCCGGCACCAGAGCACGACATCGTGGCCGTTCTGGGCCGCGAGCCCCGCCACCGTCGTCCCCCAGGATCCGGCGCCGATGCAGGCCACCTTGGTCATCCGCCGCTCACCCACTCCCCCGTCGTCCACCGTGACGTCCAAGGATGGCACATGGCTCCGGCGTCCCGTCTACAGCACCTCACCGCTGCGTCCGCCGATGCGCCAGTACACACCGGCATCGCGGGCCAGCAAACCCTCGTCCACCAGGTATCGGCGCAGGGACGCGTGGTCGGCGTGGAACGCCTTGAGGACGAGGTCCACCTGCCACTCCTCGTACCGGATGCCCGGCTCGAACTCCTGGGCCACACGCTCCAGGATCACGAGCCGCTTGCTGTGCTGGGTTGGGATCTGCGTCAGCGTCCGCCCGCGGAAGAAGCTCGACAGCACCCGCCGCTCCTCCGGCGTCCACTCACCCCCGATCAGCTCGGGGGCGGCCTCCTCGACCTGGGCGATCGCCGTCGCCAGTTCGCGCAGCACGTCCCGGTCGAGGCGGAGCTCCGGATCGAGGATCCCCGCCTCCCGCAACCTGCCCGCCGCCGCCAGCACCTTGCGCTCGGACACCCGCATTGCCCGGGCCACCGCGGCGACGTCCACGGGACCCGCGGCGGCGTGACCGAGGATCGCCAGCCGGAGCGGGTCGAGGGTGATGCGCAGGTAGTCCACCGGGCCGATCACGAGACCAGGGTAGCCCTACGATGTGGACATGGCCGTCCGGGACGCAGCGGCTAGCTGCCTCCGGTGGGGCGCTCGGCCCGGAGCACGTAGTCCGTGCCGTCGAGGTCGAGGGTGGCCCGCTGGAAGCGGCTCGCGGTCCGATCGTCCACGTAGAAGCGGATCCCACGGGACTCGAAAACCTCGTCACCCGGCTCCCGCCGGTCCTCGACGGTCAACTCGATCGCCTCCGGCCCCTTCTCGGGGACATGCCGCATCCGGATGCCGGGCATCCCGACCACGCCGGCCTGCCGCACCGCGAGGCGGAGCTGGGTCGCCGCACTGAGTGTGGCTTCCACCGTCATGCGTTTACCGCTTCCGCGTGGGCTTCTTCTTCGCCTTCGCCGCAGGCTTCTTCTTCGCCTTCGCCGCAGGCTTCTTCTGCGCCTTCGCCGCGGCCTTGCCCTTCCCGGCGGCCGGGCGGGCCCGCCGTTCCACGATCAGGTTGCCGCCGCTGGGCGAGAAGAACGTTTCATGGCCGTCCTCCCACCGCACGAGGTAGCGGACGCCCGACAGGCCCTGCTCCACGCGCTGAACGGTGCCCGCGCGGCGCGGCTGTCCGACCTTGAGCGAATCGATCGATACACGGTCGCCGATCTTCACATCCACAGCCGTTCACCTCCTTCAACCCATAGGTAGCAGAACTCGGCGCACGGCGCCTACGTGCCACCCACGAGATCCAGCGACTCCAGCCGGATCTCCACCAGGCGGAGCTGCTCCTGCACCCAGGACTCGTCCAACGAACCACGGGCCTCGTCGGCCGGGAACATCAACAGGGAGAGTTCGTCCTGCGCCGAGACCGAGAACCCCTTGGCGGCCAGGTAGGCACCGAGTTCGAACTCCCAGGACAGCTCGGCGGACCCGCCGGGCTGGATCAGAAGCCAGTAGGCCAGGAACGGGTGGGCACGCTTGGAGTACTGCTTCACGCCGTCACGCCGTTCCTGGACGAGGACGAATCCGAGGTCGGCGAGCGACGCGTCGGTCATGGTCGCTCCAGCGAACGGACCCGATCGATATTGGGAACCTCGTCGGGGTCCACGTCGTCGGTGGCCAGGAACGCATCCAGGATCTCGCGGGCGAGGATCGGTGTGGCCAGGCGAAGGCTCATGGCCAGGATGTTGGCGTCGTTCCACCGGCGCGCCCCGCGGGCGGTCTCGGCGTCGGCGCAGAGCGCCGCACGGATCCCGGGCACCTTGTTGGCGGCGATGGAGCAGCCGGTGCCGGTCCAGCAGAACAGGATCCCGCGGTCGGCGCGGCCCTCTGCGACGTCGCGGGCCACCACCTCCGAGACCTCGGCCCATTGCTGGTCGCCACCGTCGAGGGGGCCGTGGAGCCGCACGTCGATCCCGCGTTCGCGGAGCGCCTCCACCACCGAGTCAGTCGTCGGCGTCCGCTCGTCCGAGCCGATCGAGATCCGCATTGCCTCAGGCTACCCCACGGCCGCTTCGACCTCGTCGCGGCCCTCTCCGGCGGCGTTCCGCCTCCGTCCGGTGAGCACGATCCCGCCGTAGACGAGCAGCGCGAGGAGGGTCCCCGCGGCCCAGGCCGAAGCGAACAGGTCGCCGGTCCGCGCGTACAGCGACAGGGCCGGCCGGGCCCGCACCTCGGCGGTGAAGGCCGTCGCCTCGAAGAGCCCCGTGCGGTGCGTGACGGTGCCGTCGGGCGCCGCCACACCGCTGATGCCGGACAGCGCCGCCTGCACCACCCACTGACGTAGCTCGAGGGCCCGCATGCGGGCGTGGCCGAGGTGCTGCTCTGAGGCCCACGAGCGCTCGAAGGACGCGTTGTTCGTCGAGACGACGATCAGCTCGGCCCCCGCCCGGGCGAAGGCCCGCACGTCGCGCGAGAACACCGACTCGAAACAGATCGGGGTCCCGATCCGCACCCCCGCAACCTCGAAGACCTCGGCGTCCGTCCCGCGTTCGAGGTCGAAGGGCACCTGGTCGAGGGTGGTCACGAACCGCCGGAGGAATCCGACGGGCACGTACTCGCCGAACGGCACCGGATGCCGCTTGCGGTAGGTGTCGACCGGGACGCCGTCCGCATCGATCAGGTCCACGTCGTTCACGAAGACACCCCGCTGCGGGTCCGCGCTCGAACGGCCCACCAGCATCGGCGCGCCGCGCTCGCGTGCCGCGGCCCCCGCCGCCTCCAGCGCGCCGTCGGACACGCCGATCCCGATGGCATCCTCGGGCCAAACGATCACATCCGGGCTGCCCTCGAGCCGCCGGGTCAACTCCAGGTGGCTGGCCAGGATCCGGTCGCGCTGGTCGAAGGAGGGCGGCCGCGGGACGTTGCCCTGGACCACGCCGACGCGTACCGGATCTCCCGCAGGGGGCCGCGCGTGCAGGACCAGGTCCGCCGCGACGAACGACGCCACCGCCACGCAGACAAGCGCGACACTTCCCCAGGCCCAGTGCCCCGTCGTCATCCGGTCGGCGATGGTCGCGGCGACGAATGCGCACAGGAAGGAGATGCCGAAAGCACCGACGACACCGGCCAGCCAGCGCACCCCCGGGACGGTGCCCTGCGAGGTTCCGAGCGCGCTCCACGAGAAGCCCCCGAAGGGCCACCGGTCGAGGAGCATCTCGGCCCCCACCCAGGCCCCCGCCACGAGGACCGGAGCCAACGGCCAGCGGCGGACGACCCCCGCCACGAGTGCCGCGACGGCGACGTACAGCCCGAGGACGATGGTCAGGGCCGTCCACGCCATCCACCCGAACAGGAAGATCCAGGCCACCGCGAGGCCGTTGTAGACGACACCCGCGGCGAGCCCGTAGCCGAACGACCACCGCCACGCGCGTTCCCGCAGGACGGCCAGGAACAGAGGGACCAGAGCCACCCAACCCAGGGGGCCCAGTGCGAGCGGCTCCCCGGCAGCGAACAACAGCAGTCCGGAGAGCGCAGACAGTCCGAACGCCAGCAGGCGTCTGCGCGTATGCACCAGGATTCAGTCTATCGGGGGGCCGACCTGTATCCTGGATGGCCATGGCCAAAGGGAAGAAGAAAAAGAAGGGACGCGGCAAGCGTCCGGCGCCGTCGAAGCCCGTCGCGTCCGGGAAGCCGAAGCCCGTGGAGGTGACTGATCCCGCGGACCCCTCGCCCGACCCGTCGACGAGCCCAACCCGCGAGAAGCCCCTCAGCAAGGAGAAGCAGCGCCGCGCGATCCTGGATCAGCGCAAGGCGGTGGCACGGCGCAAGCGCCGGATCCGCAACATCGCCATCGCCGTCGTGGTGATCCTCGCCATCGTCGGGGTGGTGTTCGGCAGGCAGCTGATGCACCGGCGCACGATCGCAGCCCACAACGAGCTAGCGGCAGGAGCGGGATGCGACCCGGTGCAGGTGCATTCCGGCATGACCCGGGAACACATCGAGGTGGGTCGTGCTGTGGAGTACGACACCGTGCCCCCCGTCGGCGGGCCCCACCGGGGAAGCGGGGTGCTCCCCGCGGGGATCCAGGACGAACCGCTGCCCACGGATCCCAATGCGCCCCAAAGTACGTCGATCTACGACGCCGTCCACTCCCTGGAGCACGGGTTCGTGATCGTGTGGCACAACGAGCTCACGGAGGCCGAGCAGACGGAGCTCGCCCGCGACTTCGCGGGTGAACACAAGGTGAGCGTCGTCCCCTACCCGGAGCTCGCGGAGCACGAGGGCAAGCGGGTTGCGCTCACCGCGTGGGGCCGATCCCAGCTCTGCGAGGACGCCGACGCCGACGTGGTCCGCTCCTTCATCGAGATCTACCGCGAAGCCACCACTGCTCCCGAGCCCGACGCGTAGAGCAGGAACAAGCCTTCGGGCACAGAAGTACCTCAACGGAGGAGGTGGGGGGATCCGTGAGGGAACCGGGGATGGTCCAACTCGTAGAACACGTCCAGAGCTCGGCGCGCCCCCAGCACATCGCCGGATGGGCTCCCTTCGTCCTGGTCGGCGCGGTCGCCATGCAAGTCCTGCACCAGATGGAGCACGTCGCCCAGGTGGTCCAGGCCAAGGTGGTGGGCACAGGACCCGCCCACGGCATCATCGGTGCGCTCGACGTCGAGTGGGTGCACATGACCTTCAACACCAGCCTCCTGGCGCTGGCCGCGCTGGCTCTCTGGGGTTACGCGAACGTCCGCGGCGCACCCGGGACCAGCCGCCGGCGGTCCTGGACCATCCTCGCTGCGGGTGTCGCGCTGCAGAGCTACCACGTGATCGAGCACATCGCGAAGATCGGCCAGCACACCGTGGGCATCACGCCCGCCCCCGGGTTCCTGGGCCAGTTCCTCGAGCTCATCTGGCTGCACTTCGCGATCAATGCGGTCGTCCTCGCGGCCATCACGGAGGGGATGGTGGGGTTGAGCGCCCACCGGACCGCAGCGCGCCTCCTCCGGACCAGGGTCCCCGCCTAGGCCCTTCGGGGGCGCTCGCAGCCCGGCCCCCGGAAGCCCGCTCCCCGGACCATGGACAACGTGTCGGTCCCCTTCCCGGAGAACGGCGACAGGATGGCCGTTCCCCAGCCGGTCGGGGGGCCGTAGGTTCTGGCTGGGATGACGAATCCCCTGGGGGGAGTATCCGTCCGACCGGGCCCCTCGGTCGTCCCTTCGTTGGGACCACGTTCGAAAGGGAGGGAACATGCGCAGAACCACATCGTGGCTCGTTGCCTCGAGCATGGCCGGGCTGCTCGCCTTGGGCGGATCGGGAATGGCGCTCGCTGAGGAGGATCCGGGTCCGGAGCCGTCCTCGGTGTGTGGTGAGGAGCTGGTGGCCACGGGCACCGACGGCGACGCCTCGATCTCGGTGTGCGTCGACGGGCTCGGCGCCCTGACGGCGGCGGAGAAGGAGGACGGCGGCTACGTGATCGCCGACGGAGACAGCGGGAACCCGCTCACCGAGGTGAGCCCGTGCCTCGACGGATACATCGGCGTGCAGGTGCACGACGGCGTGATCGCGCTCCGTGCAAGCGGCGATGGCAACTACACCTACCCGCAGCCGTGGCCGGGGCCGGCCGAGCCGTCGAACTGCATGCCGGAGGAGGGTGAGGACCCCGAGCTTCCGGAACTGCCCGAGGATCCGGAACTGCCCGAGGATCCGGAACTGCCGTAACGCTGCACATCGGGTGGTGGTCTCCCGGGCGCTGATACCGCCAGCCGGATCGAGCATGAGGTCCGCCCTCTTTGGGCGGGCCTCATCGCGTTCGCGGGGGCCGTGCTAGTAGCCGAGGGCCTGGAGCATGTCCCGGCCCTCCTCGGTCATCTTGTCGGGGGCCCACGGCGGGTCGAAGGTGAAGTGCACGTTCACGTCCTTCACGCCGTCCACCGTCCCGACCGCCTCCTTGGCCATGAACTCGATCAGTCCCGTGGCCGGGCAGCCCATGCTCGTGAGGGTCATCGTCACGTTCACCGTGCCGTCATCGATCTCCACACCGTAGACGAGGCCGAGGTTGACCACATCGATGCCGATCTCCGGATCGGTGACGGCCTTGAGCGCCTCCAACACCTGTGGCTCGTTGATCTCGCTCACCGGTCACCTCCCTGTCCGTCGGACTGCCCGAGTGCGTCCCGCAGCGCCATCCATGCGAGCAGCGCACACTTCACCCGCACGGGGAACTTCGAGACGCCCTCCAGCGCCATCAGATCGCCGAGGTCCTCCCCGGGCTGCTCGCCGTGCATCATCTGCCGGACGATCTCCGCCAGGCCGAGCGCGTCCTTCACGTTCTTGCCCTGGACGGCTTCGGTCATCATCGACGCCGACGCCTGGGAGATCGAGCATCCCCGGCCGTCGAACGCGACGTCGGCGACCTCGCCGCCCTGGATGTCCACCGCGAGGTGGAGCTCGTCGCCGCAGAGCGGATTGTCGTGCTTGACGGCGATCGCGCCCTCCACACCGCGCCGCTTGTTCCGGGGGCTCCGGTAGTGGTCCAGGATGATCTCGCGGTACAGGTCCTCGAGCGACACGGTTACCCTCCGATGAAAAAGGACTTGGTCTTGTCCACGGCTTCGATCAGCGCGTCGATGTCCGCCTGGGTGTTGTACACGTAGCAGGAGGCGCGACACATCGCCGGAACATCGTAGCGGCGCATCAGCGGCTTCGCGCAGTGGTGACCGGCCCTGATCGCCACGCCTTCCTGGTCGAGCATCGTCCCCATGTCGTGGGGGTGGAGGAGCTCACCGCGGGGGTCGTACACGTTGAAGGAGAAGGTGGCACCCCGGCGCTCGGGGTCGGTCGGCCCGTACACGAGGAGACCGTCCACGGCCTCCAGCGCCTTCAGCGCGTAGCGCGTGAGCTCGATCTCGTGCTCCCGGACCGTCCCCAGCCCGACCTCGGTGAGGTAATCGCAGGCGGCTCCGAGCCCGACCGCTTCCGCGATCGGCATCGTGCCCGCCTCGAACTTGTACGGGATGTCGTTCCACTCGGACCCTTCGAGGGCGACGTCGCGGATCATCTCGCCGCCCCCGAGGAATGGGTCCATCTCCTCGAGCAGCTCCGGGCGGGCCACGAGGCACCCGATGCCGGTCGGGCCGCACATCTTGTGGGCGGAGAACGCCAGGAAGTCTGCGCCGAGCGACTGCATGTCGGTGGGCACATGAGGGACGAGTTGAGCACCGTCCACCATGACCAGCGCGCCCACGGCGTGGGCGGCGTCCACGACCGCAGTGAGGTCGGGGATGGTGCCGAGCACATTGGACATCCCGGTGACGGCCACCAGCCGGGTGCGCTCGTTGACGAGCCCGTCGAGATCGGACAGGTCGAGTTCCCCGGCGTCGGTGACGGGGATGTAGCGCAGCGTAGCCCCGCTGTCCTGCGCGGCGAGCTGCCACGAAACGAGATTGGAGTGGTGCTCCATCACCGTGGCCAGGATCTCGTCGCCGGGACCGAACCGCCGGCGGGCCCAGGCGTAGGCGACGAGGTTGATGGCCTCCGTGGTGCCCCGGCAGAACACGACCCCCCGGGGGTCGGGGGCGTTCACGAACCGCGCGACCGTGGTCCGCGCGCCCTCGTAGGCGGCGGTGGCCTCCTCGGCGAGCGTGTGGATCCCGCGGTGGACATTGGAGTTGTGGCGCTCGTAGAAGCCGGCCATCGCGTCGAGGACGCGGCGCGGCTTCTGCGAGGTGGCCGCCGAGTCGAGATAGACGAGCGGCCGTCCGTTGATCTCACGCTCCAGGAGCGGGAAGTCACTGCGAACGGTGCGCACGTCGAGGCTCATGCGGACGCGGGCTCCTCCGTGACACCGAACTCCGCACGCAGCTCCTCGTAGCCCTTGTCCTCGAGCTCCCGGGCGAGCTCCTCGCCCCCCGAACGCACGACGCGTCCGGCCATCAGGATGTGGACGCGGTCGGGTTTCAGGTACTCGAGGATGCGCATGTAGTGGGTGATCACCAGGAACCCGATCTCCGGGCCCTTGAGCCGGTTGACCGAATCGGCCACGATGCGCAGCGCGTCGATGTCGAGCCCCGAGTCGGTCTCGTCGAGGATCGCGAGCTCCGGCTTCAGCATGGCGAGCTGGAGGATCTCATTGCGCTTCTTCTCGCCGCCTGAGAACCCCTCGTTGATGCTGCGCCCGGCGAAGGCCGGGTCCATCCCGAGGGCCTCCATGTTCTCGCGGAGGCTCTGCATGAACTCGCGGACGGGGATGTCCTCATCCCGAACCGCGTTGGCTGCGGTGCGCAGGAAGTTGGACACCGACACCCCGGGGACCTCGACGGGGTACTGGAAGGCCAGGAACATCCCGCGCTTGGCCCGCTCGTCGGGGCCGAGCTCGGTGACGTCCTCGCCCTTGAACAGGATCCTGCCCTGGGTGACCTCGAAGGCCGGATGGCCGAGCAGCACCTGGGCGAGCGTCGACTTTCCGGAGCCGTTCGGTCCCATGAGGGCGTGGATCTCGCCCTGGGGCACCTCGAGATCGATGCCGCGCAGGATCTGGAGGTCCTCGACGGTTGCGTGGAGTCCTTCGATGCGGAGGATCGGATCGGACATGGTGGGTGTCAACTCCTCTTACGTATCGTCGTCGATGCCAACGAGGACGTCGTCGCCCTCGATCTTCACGTCGTACTTCTTCACGTCGGCGGTCGCCGGAAGCGACTTCACCTCGCCGGTGCGCACATCGAACTGGGAGCCGTGGAGGGGGCATTCGAGCGTGCAGCCCTCGACGAACCCCTCCGACAGGTAGGCGAGCTCGTGGGTGCAGATGTCCGAGACGGCGTGGATCTCGCCGTCGCAGCGCAGCAGCGCGAGCTTCTCGCCGCCCACCTCCACCTGGAGGGCCTGGTCGGAACCGACGTCACCGGTGCTTGCGACCTTCACATAGTTCATGCGTCTTCCTCCGCCATCTTCATCTTGCCCTGGATCGCGTCGGCCAGACGTTCGTGCATACCCGACCACCTGACCCGGTTCAGTACCTCGTTGAAGAATCCGAAGACGATCAGGCGCTTGGCCTCCTCCCGGCCGATCCCCCGGGACTGGAGGTAGAAGAGATGGTTCTCGTCGATCTGCCCCACCGTCGCCCCGTGGGTACAGCGGACGTCGTTGTTCTCGATCTCGAGCTGCGGCATGGTGTCGGCCTTCGCCTTCGACGACAGGGTCAGGTTGCGGTTCGCCTGGTAGGCGTCGGTGCTGATCGCCCCGGGGCGGACGCGGATCGTGCCGTAGTACACCGACCGCGCCGTGTCGGCCATCGAACCCTTGTAGAGGAGGTCGGAGCGCGTGTGCGGTGCGACGTGGTCCTGCACCGTCCAGTGCTCGAAACGCTGGTCGCCGTGGGGGAAGTACAGGCCGAGCATCATACTCTCCGCTCCCTCGCCGGCCAGCGTGCACTCCTTCCACGCACGGGAGTACTCGCCGCCGAGGGTCACCAGCAGCGTGTTGAGCCGGGCATCGCGGTCGAGGTGGGCGCGCACATGCGCCAGATGCCGCACCCCCGGCCCCCAGTCCTGCCAGGTGACCCAGCCGACGTTGGCGCCCTTGCCGATGAAGACCTCGACCACCGGAGCGGCGAGCGTAGGCTGGGTGATGGCGTCGGAGGCGTACAGGTCGTTGAAGACGACCTTCGCGCCGTCCTCCACGACGACCACCGTCCGCGGGAGCACGGCCACACCTTCGGCGGTCAGCCAGTGCATCGCCTGGATCGGGGAGGCGATCTCGACCCCGCGGGGGACGTACAGGAACATCCCACCGTGGTGCATGGCCAGCGACCAGGCGCGGAAGGGGTCGTCGGCCCCGATCAGGGAGCCGAGACGGGGACGCAACACGTCGGCGTGCTCGTTCACCGCCTGCTCCAGCGGCATGTAGACGACGCCCGCGGCGCGGGCCTCGTCGGACAACTCCACCGACACGACCTGTGCGTCGGCGTGGACAGCACGACCCCCGGAGGCGACCTCGGTCAGCTCCAGGGACGCCGCGGCGCGCTTGGGGGTCGCGGCCACCGGGCTGTCGGCCTCCGGCGGCAGGGGGGCGTACTGCTCCGGACGCAGGAGACCCACGTCGGTGTAGCGCCAGATCTCCTCGCGCCCGGTGGGCAGCGGCAGGTCACCGTACCGGGCCCACGCCTCGCGGCGCAGATCGGCGAGCCACCCCGGTGAGCGCTCGCAGAGCGCCCCGATCAGTTGGTCGGTCGCTGTCGTGCTCATCGTTCCCTTCGGCGTCGGAGATGGGTCGGGGACGCACGGCTGCGATCCCCGTTACTAAATCCTATCGGGATTGTCTAAACCGTGTCGAAGCTGCTCGGGGGCCGCTGGAGTCGCGGTGAGGCGGGGACTCGGCGGGAATCGCGTTACGGCACGTGGGGGCGGATCAGCGGCAACCCGGGCTCCTACTCACCTAGCCCTAGCTGGCTTCCTGGCTCACCCAGACCCCGGTGATGGAACGCATTACCTCTGTAGACAGACCGTACGGGACCACGGTGCGGAAGCCAGGACCGTGCGCGACCCCGAAGAGGCGCCGAGATCTCTCCCCTGACGGCGAGGTGGAGCGCAGGAGCAGCTTTGAGTCGTCGGGTGACCAGCTGACGAGCTCCCATCCAGGAAGGCTCCAAGATTCACCCGTATCTGGATCGAGGAGCCTCAAGTTGCCGGGAACAGGGGTCCTCAACACCGATTGGGTATGGACCGCCAGATGGCGCCCCCACCTGATCGTGCCGGCCAGGGGCACCGAAAGCTCCCGCTCGTACCGAAGCTCCTCGTCCAGGATCACGATGCGGTCCCGTTCTCCTCGATAGAGGACGGCCTCGACCGAATCATCGGGCCTGTAGGCATGGACGTACGCAAGCTTCCCTCCGGGACTCCATGCGATCCCGCGGAGCCGATCGGGTGACTCGAACTCAGCGAGAACCACCGACTCATGTGTCTCCCGATCCCAAACACGAAGCGTCGTTCGATAGGGTACGCGACTCTCGACCCGGAGGAAGGCGAGCCGGCCATCCCGCGACACAGCAGGTCGGTAGGCGTCGAAAGCGTCATCCAGGCCCTCGATCTCCTGAAGACGCCCTTCCCGCCACTCGGAAAGCCGGCCCACGCCGAAGCCACCGCCCTCGTCGTCGGGATTGCGGAGGTGGCTCACGACGATCCAGTCGCCCCAGCCGCTCATCGCGCGGACGAGCGCCCGCTCCGCCAGCACCGTCGTCTCAAGCAACGGCTGAACCGCAACGTCCATCCCACAGAAAGAATCGATGGCCCTTCCCAGACCGCACACCACATGCACAGTTCCATCCAATCCGCTCAGCTCAAGGCGCGCAGGCGTGGCGTCCGCGCTCCCTCGCATAGCCTGAGCATCCCCGAGCACTGTCGTGAGCAGCAACGCCGCAATCAGCAACGCTGAACCACAACCCGCAATTGATCTAGTCACCATCAGGCTGCCATTCATCGTCGGGAACCTCGCAGCCTAACGGGTTTGCGCAGCTAGACTCCGAATACGCGGCCACCATGAACTTTAGTTCCTCGACCTCCGGGTCGTAGAGGACGCTCATAGGCCATTCCCAGAGGCCAAGAACCGTCGATCCCTGGAAGTGGGAACTTCCCTGCCACGGCAGGCACGGCACCGCACCCCGCCTACACCCGTGTTCCCACCAGCCGTTGACAGCGTTGTGAGCATGATCCTCCATCGGCGCAAAGAGTGGGTCTTGCTGGGGCGGCAGGAAGGACCCGTCGAAGTATTCACTCGTAGGATGAAACTCAATAGTCCCTTCTACTTCGACTGGAACACGGGGGTGGCTCACCTTGAAGGACAGACTCAGCGCAAGATCCGAAGTATCACTCCCTGTACCGCGTTCCCAGCTCCAGTCGATTCTGTGCGGATTCGAATGGAGATACGTCATACCTGAGCCTGTAAGAATCTGACGCCAGCCGCCTCCAAAGTCCTGCCCTCCAGCCGAGCAGATAAGAATCTGAAACGTATCGTCATTGTACGGACTATCGACCTCGTCCTGGGCCGGCGTCTGGCTGTACACAAAGAAGAGATACTGCTGGAACCATACACCGCCATTCGGAGGTGACGTGACATCCGAGAAACCATGGTACTTGAATCCATCGGTGGAACCGTCCTCGTTGCAGTCGCCCGACTCGCCGCCGCCGCCACTGGGGGAGAACAATGCAGATGGAGCGACCGGCCCCTCATCGACTATCTCCCCGTTCGGATCTTCGACGACATACCAACCTGAGGAGTCGACGAGTTCCACGGAGCCGCTCCCTGGACCATCTGGATCAGCGTCCATCGAGAATGTAGCCACCGTATAGGAGCCAAAGATTGACCCCTCCGGTGCCTCCATCTCCCCCGCGGCAGAGGCGTCCGGCGACGGCGTAGGTACCAGCAGAATCGATAGGGCCATGAGTGACGACAGCGCAAGCAGACGCATTCTCATCGGACCTTCTCCCTCCTTGAGCCCGTGAACGAAGCTGACCATGTACAGGAGAAGACCCTAGACACTCCCTTCCGCACGAATCCATCCCGAATATTCGTATCCTCCCTACCGGATCTTCGTACCACGTCCATCGGGCTCGTCTGGCACCCATTCGAGGAGCGGAGTAACCTGGGCGTCACGCGAGGCCGAAGCTGCAAGCGCGCACCGGTTTGGAGCACGGTACTTCGCCCTGATCTTGCGGACGTGGCTGTCAACAGTGGCAGGCCTGATGTCGAGGCGGCGAGCGATCTGCCGATCGGTCATGCCCGTGAGCAGGTAGTCAAGGACCTGGCGCTCGCGTACTGTCAGTAAGGTTCGGATCACTCCCCTCTCTGTCAGCTTGTCATCACCGTCCTGGACTGACTTGGACTGTGTGTGCGGGAACGACCTATGGCCGGAGCAGGCTCCGAGGTGGCTCGCGAGGATCGACCCGATCATTTCCTCAAAGGAGGGAAGCAGAGCCACCTCGTCGCTACTCACCCCCATGACACGGCACCCAGCGTCGTAGGCTTCCCGCTGGGGAATGTTAAGCGTTTGAGCACATGCACAACACTCAAGCGTTGCTTCCGAGTACTGAGCCGACATCCTCCCTCACCCCGAACCACCCCTTCGGCCAGTCGGTACCGCAAGCCATACACGTCTGCCGGCAACCTTCGGCGTCCCGGGGCGGAACCCTTCTTTCCGAAATAGCGATCGCGAGAAGGGGATCAGAGACGGTCCGGTGAGCAGCCACGTATGACCGCCTCGAACCATCGGGCGGCCAACGCTACCCGAGCGGAGCTACCCGACCGAGCCTTCCATCTCGAGCTCGATCAGGCGGTTCAGCTCGACCGCGTACTCCATCGGGAGCTGCTTGGTGATCGGCTCGATGAAGCCGCGGACGATCATCGCCGCCGCCTCCTCCTCGGGGATCCCCCGGCTCTGGAGGTAGAACATCTGCTCGTCGCCGATGCGGGCGACCGAGGCCTCGTGCCCGATCGACACGTCCTCCTCGCCGATGTCCATGTAGGGGTAGGTGTCGGACCGCGACGCCTCGTCGATCAGCAGCGCGTCGCACACCACGTTCGACTTCGAGTGCGTGGCCCCCGGCTCGACCTTCACCAGACCCCGGTAGGAGGTCCGGCCCCCGTCCTTGGAGATCGACTTCGAGATGATCGTCGAGGTCGTCTCGGGAGCGGCGTGCGTCATCTTCGCGCCCGTGTCCTGGTGCTGGTCGGCGCCGGCGAAAGCCAGCGACAGCACCTCACCGTGGGCCTTGCGGCCCTTGAGGACGACCGCCGGGTACTTCATCGTCACCTTCGAGCCGATGTTCCCGTCCACCCACTCCACGACCGAGTTCTCGTGCGCCACAGCGCGCTTGGTCACCAGGTTGTAGACGTTGGACGACCAGTTCTGGATCGTCGTGTACCGGATGCGGGCGTTGTCCAGCGCGATGAGCTCCACCACCGCCGAGTGCAGCGACGCGCTCGAGTACGTGGGGGCCGTGCAGCCCTCGACGTAGTGCACGTAGGAGCCCTCGTCGGCGATGATCAGCGTCCGCTCGAACTGGCCCATGTTCTCGGCGTTGATCCGGAAGTAGGTCTGCAGCGGGATGTCCACCCGCACGCCCGGCGGCACGTAGATGAACGAACCGCCCGACCACACCGCCGAGTTCAGGGCCGCCAGCTTGTTGTCGTTGGCGGGGATCACCGTCGCGAAGTACTTCTGGACGATGTCCGGGTAGCGCTTGACGGCGTCGTCCATGCTCGCGAACAGGACCCCCTGCTTCTCGAGGCTCTCCTGGACGGAGTGGTACACGACCTCAGATTCGTACTGCGCGCTGACGCCGGCGAGGTACTTGCGCTCGGCGTCGGGGATCCCGAGCCGGTCGAAGGTCTTCTTGATCGCCTCCGGGACCTCGTCCCAGGAGCGCTCCTCCTTCTCGGAGGCACGCAGGAAGTAGAAGATGTCGTCGAAGTCCATCCCCGACAGGTCGGCACCCCACTTCGGCATCGGCCGACGCTCGAAGCGGTCGTAGGCCTTGAGCCGGAAATCGCGCATCCACTTGGGCTCGTCCTTCATGAAGGAGATCTCCTCCACGACCTCGCGGCTCAAGCCCTTCTTGGGCTTGAACACGTAGGACTCGGGATCGCGCCAGCCCCAGCGCTGCTCGTAGGTCTGCTGTGGGTCGATGTCCAGTCGCTGAGCCATGTGAACCTCTTCGTCGATCGACGATGACTGCCGGTCGGTACGACTAAATACTATCGCCGTTGTCTAAAGTGCGTCCAGGTTCGAGAATCTGTTCACGAACGGACGCTCATCCGCCGTCGGAACCGGCGGGGACCAGCGCCGCCACCAACTCCCGCAGCTTCAGGATACCCACGATCTCCCCGTCCTCACCCAGGACGGGCAGATGGCGGAACCCGGACTCCATCATCAGGGCCAGCGCCTCGGGTGGACCCGCCGAGGCCCGGACGGTCACCGGCGAGACCGTCATGTAGTCCTCGATGGGGGTCTCGTCCAGACGTGCGCCGTCGGCAGCGGCCCGGACGAGGTCACGCTCCGTGAGGATCCCCATCAGCACGTCATCGGAGTAGACGAGGACGGCGGAGACCATGTTGTCCTCCATCTCCCGGGCGGCGTCGGCCAGCGTGTCGGCCGCATCGAGTGTCGCGTAGGGCCCTTTCGCGAGATCGAGTACGCGCATGGTCCACCTCCAACCCGGCCCCCGGAGCCGGCGCGCTATCCTTGCCGGCAGCCTACACCGCGAACGCGCAGGGAGGAAGGGGTGCACCAGGGGATCGACCGGGTGGTGGCCTGGATCGGGGAGGCACGGCACGCGGTCGCCTTCACGGGGGCCGGCATCTCCACGGAGTCCGGGATCCCCGACTTCCGCTCCCCCGGCGGGGTGTGGTCCCGCTACGATCCCCGGGAGTTCACCTTCCAGCGCTACGTCGCCGAGCCCGAGGTCCGCAAGAAGAGCTGGCGGATGCGGCGCGAGCTGTGGTCGAAACCGCTGGAGCCCAACGCCGGCCACCGGGCGCTGGCCCGGTTCGAGGAGCTCGATCTGCTACGGGGAGTGGTCACCCAGAACATCGACGGCCTCCACCAACGGGCGGGCTCCCGCCACGTGCTGGAGATCCACGGGACCACGCACCGCATCCTATGCCTGTCCTGCCAAGGCTCCTGGGCCACCTCCGAGGTCTTCGAGCGCCTGGAGGCCGGAGAGGAGGATCCGTCCTGCACCGACTGCGGCGGGATCCTCAAGACGGCCACGATCTCCTTCGGGCAGCAGCTCCCCGCCGACGTCGTGGAGGAGGCGCACCGCTGGGCGGTGACCTCCGACCTGTTCCTCGTGGTGGGCTCGTCGCTGGTCGTCTACCCGGCGGCGGCCCTGCCGGGGACGGCCAAGCACGCCGGGGCGCGCCTGGTGATCGTGAACCGCGAACCCACCGACCAGGACCACCTCGCGGACGCCGTCCTGCACGGGGAGTCCGGCCCGATCCTGTCCGAGCTCCGGGACCGCGTCGAGGCCTCCCTGGGGACCTGAGCGGGTCGTTTCCGCTCCGGTCGTGGCGGGTACCTGCGGCGCAGGGCACCACAGCCATCACGAGGAGGTACCCCATGGAGGCCGAACGGCTGCAGGACCTGCTGATCAAGGAACTGAGCGACCTGTACGACGCCGAGAAGCAGATCGTCCACGCCCTGCCCAGGATGATCGAGGCCGCGACCTTCCCGGAGCTGGAGCAGGCCTTCGGCACACACCTGGAGGAGACCAAGGGACACGTGGAGCGCCTCGAGCGCGTCTTCGAGCAGCTCGACGGACAACCCGAGAACGTCACCTGCCGCGGGATGCAGGGCTTGCTCGCCGAGGGTGAAGAGATCATCGAGGAGGCCGTCGACGAGGCCACCCGCGACGCGGGGCTCATCGCCGCCGCCCAGAAGGTCGAGCACTACGAGATCGCCTCCTACGGGACGGTGCGCACCCACGCGATGACCCTGGAGCACGAGGACGTCGCGGAGCTCCTCCAGCAGACCCTGGACGAGGAGGGCAAGACCGACAAGCTGCTCACCGAGCTCGCGGTCACCACCGTCAACCCGGGGGCCGCGCCGGAGGAGAAGGCGAAGACGGTCTCCCGGCACGTGTGAGCTACGGACCTGCGGGCACGACGAACACCTCGATGGTGTCCGTGCCCGTGAGGCCTGATCCGCCCACGACCCCCGCGGTCACCGTGTGGGGGCCGAGTCGGCCGGAACGCAGCACGAACCGGAACTCGTCGGCGTCCGCGTCGTGGGTGACCTGCCCCGGATCCACCGGTGCGCCGTCCACGGCGAAGGACACCTCGCTCACGCCGGAGATCGGGGCTCCCGTGTGGGCCCGCACCGTCACGGGTCCGGCGGCCACCGGGCCCTCGGTGGGGACGCCGGTGTTCACGTCGAGGACATGCAGCGTCGGGCCGGGCCGCGTGATCGTCACGTCGGGCGGGACGGTGTCCACCACGAAGGTCCGCGGCGGGCTTTCGGGGCCGGGGTTCCCGTCGCCGTCGAGGACGACGGCGGTGATGACGTGCTCGCCGTCGGCGAAGGCGATCTGGACCGTCCACGACCCGGAGCCGTCCGCCACGGCCGTCCCGATCGCGGTTCCCTCCGAGCGCACCTCCACCGTGGCCCCCGGGTCCGTGGAGGCGCCGCCGACCGTGACCGTCGACGTGGCCAGCGCGGCCCCCTCCGGGGGATCGATGATCACCGGCGCGTCGGGATCCGGTGTGGGCGGGGGCGGCGGCGGCTCCCTGATCACCCCGCACTGGGGGCCGCTGCATTCGCCGTCCGAGACCGAGGAATGGATCTGGCAGTAGTAGCGGACGGTGCCGCCCTCGTAGGTCCATTCGAAGGTGTCGGGCGCGGACCGGGGGTCGGAGTCGAACGTGGCCCCCTCGTAGGCGGTGACGGTGTGCGTGCCCGCCTCCCAGCTCCAGCGGATGGTGTCGCCGGGCTCGGCCTCCAGGTCGTCGGGATCGAAGAAGAAGTCGCCGACGTCGATCTCGTGGACGGCCGCGGCCTCGTCGCCGAGGACGACCGGGGCGGCGGACCACAGCAGCAAGGCCGCGAGCGCGGCCCCGATCGCCCTGACGACCCCCCCGATCTTCATGACGCAAGGGTTCGCCCCGGCCCCGCCGGGTTCCTGCTCTTGACGTTGACGAACACACGTTCGATACTGTCCGTCCGATGAGCACCGCCGACCTCGCCCGGATCGCGGCCCCCCTCACGCTGGCCCGGGAGCAGACCCTCCCGGTAGCCCCGGCGCTCGAGGCGCTGCTCCCCGACGGGCTGCGCCGCGGGGTGGTGGTGAGCGTGGACCGTCCGACGCCGGCGCTGCTGCTGTGCGCCGGACCCTCGCAGGCCGGCTCGTGGTGCGCGGCCGTGGGGCTGCCCGACCTCGGGTACGTGGGCGCCGCCGAGGCCGGGATCGTCCTCGAACGCCTCGCGGTGGTCCCCGATCCCGGCGGGGCGTGGGCCCAGGTGACCGCCGCCCTGCTCGACGCCCTCGACGTGGTCGTGACCCGGCCCCCGGCCCGGACGCGCCCCCGGGAGCTGCAGGCCCTCCGGGCCCGGACGCGCGACCGCGGGGCCGTCCTCGTCTCGATCGGCGGATGGGAGGGAGCCGACCTGCGGCTGACCGCGACCACCGACCGCTGGACGGGGCTCGGAGAAGGGTGGGGGCACCTGCACACCCGGGAGCTGGAGCTGGCGGCCGGCGGGCGCGGCGCCTACGCCCGTCCGCGGCGGACGACCGTCCGCATCGCATGACCCGCACGCTCGTGGTCTGGTGCCCCGACTGGCCGGTGCGGGCGGCGGGGTCCGCCCAGGTTCCGGGGGCGGTCGTCCGCGCCAACCGGGTGGTGGCCTGCTCGGCCCCCGCCCGCGCCCAGGGGGTGCGGCGCGGGATGCGACGCCGGGAGGCCCAGTCACGCTGCCCCGACCTCGCGGTGCTCCCCCACGACCCGGCCCGCGATGCCCGCGCCTTCGAGCCGGTGGTGCAGACGGTGGAGGGGTTCTGTCCGCGGGTGGAGATCGTCCGGCCCGGGGTGTGCGCGCTGGAGGCTCGGGGGCCGGCCCGCTACTTCGGGGGCGAGGCGGCGCTGGCGGAGCAGATGACCGCCGCCGTCGGCCACGGCTCCCGCGTGGGGATCGCCCGGGGGGTGTTCGCGGCCGTCCTCGCCGCGCGGGACGGCGTGATCGTGGAGCGAGGGGGCACCCCCGCCTTCCTGGCCCCCGTCCCGGTGACCGCGCTGGATCGTCCGGAGCTCGCCGACCTGCTCGTGCGCCTCGGGATCCGCACCCTCGGCGCGTTCGCCGCCCTGCCGCGCTCCCGGGTCGTCGAGCGGTTCGGCGACGACGCCGCGCTCGCCCACCGCCTCGCCGCCGGCGACGACGACCACCCGCTGGCCACGCGGGAGCCGGCGCCCGAGCTCGCCGTCCACCGCGAGCTCGACCCGCCGGCGGTCCGGGTGGACCAGGCGGCCTTCGCCGCCAAGGCGCTGGCCGACGAGCTCCACGAGCGGATGGACGCCGAGGGGGTCGTGTGCACGCGCATCCGCATCGAGGTAGAAACCGAGCACGGCGAGGAGCTCGTGCGTCTGTGGCGCCACGACGGCGGCCTCACCGCGCACGCGCTGGCCGATCGGGTCCGCTGGCAGCTCGACGGCTGGCTCACCGCCTCGAGTCCGGGGGGCACCCCCGGACCCCCGAGGAAACCGGGGGACACCCCCGGACCCCCGAGCGGCGGCATCGCGGTGCTGCGCCTGGTCCCCGACGAGGTGAAGCCCGCCACCGGACGCCAGCGCGGGTTCTGGGGATCGGAGACGCAGGGCGACCTGCGGGCGGCGCGGGCGCTGGCGCGCGTCCAGGGCATGCTCGGCCCGGAGGCGGTGTGCACGCCGGTGCTGTCCGGGGGCCGGGAACCCGCCGACCAGGTCACGCTCGTGGCGTGGGGCGAGTCGCGCGAGCCCGCACGGCCGGGGTCCCCCGGCGAGGCGTCCGTGCGGATCTCCGGCTGGCACCAGCCCGAGCTGCCACCCTGGCCCGGACGCCTCGGGGGCCCGGCTCCCGCCACCGTCCGGGCCCGTCCCGTACGGGTCGAGGTGGTGGACGCCGAAGACGCGCCGGTGGGCGTGGAGGGACGCGGCCTGCTCGCCGCCCCACCGGCCCGCGTGGACGGACGCACCGTGCAGGCCTGGGCGGGACCGTGGCTGTTGGACGAGTGCTGGTGGGACACCGACGCCCACCGCCGGCGGGCCCGGTTCCAGGTGCTGCTGGACGACGGGAGCGCACACCTGCTCGCCCTGGACGGGGGCCGCTGGTGGCTGGAGGCCACCTACGACTGATGCGTCAGGGTCGTCGTCCGCTGGATCCATCGTCCCGCCGGTGCTGTGATCGATACGCCTCAGCGGAACGGATTCTCGACCCGCACGCCTTCGTAGACCTGGTCCGGGTTCAGGTCCTCCGTCCACAGGACGGCGCAGCCGAGCCAGGAGGCACTGCGGACGATCATCGCGTCCCAGAACGAGATCGCGTACGTGCGCTGCACGTCGATCGCCGCGAGGACGTCGCGCGCCGCCGGCGCGTGCAGGCGCCACCGGGCCAGCGTCTCGACACGCTCCCGCGCATCCTCCACGCGCATCGGCCTCGGCACCTTCCGGGTCACGTTCACGAAGAGTTCCTGGAGCACCTGGATGCTGAGCGCTCCCCGGCGATCACGGCCGAGCTCGGCCACGAGTGCCGCCGCCGCATCGTGCTTGTCCCCGGCCGTCTGGTCGTAGGCGTAGACGAAGACGTTGGTGTCGACGAAGGTCAGCGCGCGCTCAGCGCTCATGTACCTCGTCGCGGGTCCAGGTGATCCTGCCGCCCGTGCCCAGGTTCAGGCCGCGCTCCATGACCTCGATCTCGCGCCCCCAGACCCGGTCGTAGTCGTCGTCGCGGGCCACGAGCTCCTCGAGGAGATCACGCAGAAGGGCCGAGATCGACGTGTCCCGCTCTGCGGCCACCACCTTGAGACGACGGACCAGGTCCCTGGGCAGGGCCAGCGTGATGTTCCGTATCTGCGATTTCACGTAAATAAGTGTAACACCGATCCATGTGTACCAGCCGCGACCCAGCCGGCTTCATGAAAGATCGCCGAGGAACCGCAGCAGCGCCTCGTTGACCTCCTGTGGACGCTCCTGCTGGAGCCAGTGGCCGGCCCCAGGCACGTCGGGTAGCTCGCGCAGGTCGCGCACCCGGGCCCGCATCGCGTCGCGGGACATGAACAGGTTCACGGCGTCGGCCGCACCGGCCATGAACAGCGCCGGCTGCGCCACCTCGGCCCCCGCGAGCTGGGGCGTCAGCTCCCAGTTGCGGTCGTGGTTGCGGTACCAGCTCAGCGGACCGAAGAACCCGGACCGCTCGAAGGTGCGCACGTACACCTCGAAGTCGTCGTCGGTGAGCCACCGCGGCGGACGGCCGGTGTCGCGGAACAGGTCCAGCACGCCGGTGCCCTCGGCCGGTGGCAGACCACCGGCGAACGCGCCGGGGTTCGTGGGGCCGTAGAACATCCGCAGCGAGCGGCGGACGTCCGCCTCGAACTCGCGATCGGCCGGGCCCACCTCCTGGAAGTAGAGCTGGTAGAAGAACCGGTCGCCGAAGATCTCGCGCATACGCTGCGTCGGCGGAACCTTCGAGCGGGCCTGGAAAGGCACCGACAGCGCCACCACCGCCCGCACCCGGTCGGGGTGCAGCAGCGCCATGTTCCAGACGACGGCGGCGCCCCAGTCGTGGCCGGCGAACACCGCGTCGTCGGCCCCCAGGGCGTCCAGCAGCCCGGTGAGATCGCCGGTGAGCCGGAGGATGTCGTAGTCCTCGACCCGGTCGGGCTTGGTCGTGTCGCCGTACCCCCGCTGATCGGGGACGACGACGCGGTAGCCCGCCTCGACGAGGACGGGGATCTGGTGACGCCACGAGAACCACAGCTCCGGGAAGCCGTGGCACAGCACGACCACCGGCCCGTCGCCGGCCTCGGCGACGTAGATGTCGATGCCGTTCGTGCGCACCGTCCGGTGGTTGATCTCCGTCACCGCGACACTCTAGGTCACGCACGGTGCCCACGGCCGAGCCGCTCTCTCGGTCAGGACGTGTCGGGGGGGCCGGGTGGCAGCCTGTCGGGTGGGTCCTTGCCGAAGAAGCGGTTCTTGATCTCTTCGCGTAGTCCCTTGGGTCCGGTCTTCCAGATCCGTCCGTCGGGGGCCCGGAGGGTGAGTCCGGTGTAGGGGTTGCCTTCGAGTTTCCAGCCGCCTTCGTGCAGGAGCTGGTGTTCGGGTA
>CAZLKN010000040.1:0-27001 GCA_964560135.1 uncultured Actinomycetes bacterium
TCCATGACGTCCCCGGCGATCCCGATGCTGATGGGGTCCGCCGGCGAGGGGCGGCTGTGGATGCAGATCCGGTCGGTCTCCAACTCGACCACGAGACGGTGCCCCCGGTAGTGCATCTGGAAGCACAGAGCCGGCACCTCCTCGGGCAGAGCCGGATCGAACCACAGCACGTCCTCCCGGACCTCCAGCCCCGTCAGTCCGCGCTGGACGAGATCGACGGTGCCGGCCATGGCCCCCAGATGGATGCCCTCGGCCGTCGTGCCACCCTGGATGTCCTCGACGTCACTTCGCAGCGCGTCTACGAACAACTCCCAGGAGCGGGGGGGATCGGACCGGGCCAGCACCCAGGAGTGGACGATGCGCGACAAGGTCGAACCGTGCGAGGTTCGCTCGAGATAGTAGTCGGTGTTCCGGCGGATGTCGGTGTCGGGGGCGAAATCGTAGCCCAGCCGGTCGAACAACTCGGTGAGCTCCCCGGTGGACAGCAGGTAGAAGAGCATCAGGACGTCGGCCTGCTTCGAAGCCTTGTACCGGTTGGTGCTCTCGCCCTCGGCCTCCAGGATGCGGTCGAGGCGCTGGATGTCCCCGTACCGCTGCCGGTAGCCCTCCCAGTCGAACTCCTCCAGGTTCTCGTAGCCCTCGAACTGGCTGATCACGCCATCGTGGAAGGGCACGAACATCTTCCTCGTGATCTCCTCCCACCGGTCGCATTCCTCCTGGGACAGATCCAGTTGCGTCCGGATCTCCTCGAGCTGGTGCTCGGCGAGCACCTCCTCCAGCAGCTCCAGGGTCCGGGTGAGGATCCACACCACCATCACATTGGTGTAGGCGTTGTTGTCGAGCCCCGGCTCGGTCCGGTCCGGGTAGGCGTCGTGGTACTCGTCCGGACCCATCACCCCGTTGATCTCGTACCGGTCCCGTGACCGGTTGTAGGTGGCGAGGCTCGACCAGAATCGTGCGATCTCGATGATCATCGGCGCCCCTCGGTGGCGCAGGAACGGCAGGTCCCGTGTCGCCTGGTAGTACTGCCAGATGTTCCAGACGATCGCGATGTTGATGTGCCGCTGCCGGTGTGAGTTGTCCGGGATCCAACGCCCCGACCGCGGGTTCAGGTGCAGTTCCTGGCTCTCCTCGCGGCCGGTGGTTCCGCTCTGCCATGGGTACATCGCTCCCGCGTAACCGGCCTTCTTCGCCGCCCAGCGGGCCTCGCCGAGGCGCCGGGCCCGGTACTCGAGCAATGTCCGCGTGAGGACGGGGAGCCGGTAGTTCAGGAACGGGAAGATGAACAGCTCGTCCCAGAAGATGTGGCCACGGTAGGCCTCGCCGTGCAGACCGCGGGCCGGAACCCCGACATCGAGGCCGATCGAGTTCTCGGAGACCGTCTGCAGCAGATGGAAGACGTGCAGCCGGAGGATCACCTGCGACCACGCGTCGCCGTCGAGCACGATGTCGAAGCGGCGCCACAGATGATCCCAGGCCACCACGTGGCGTTCGAGCAGTGCGTCGAACGACCCGGCGCGGCCCACATTCTCGCGGGCGTCGGCCCCCGGCTCGTAGATGGCTCGGTCCCGGGAGGTGAAGAACGTGACGATCTTCTCGATGGTCGCCTGACCGCCCTCCTCGAGATCGAGGGAGAGCTCGTGGGCGACGTAGCCCGGCTCCTCCACGAGCCTGCGCCGCACGTCCACCACCTGGTCGTCGTGCAGCACGCGGGTCCGTGCCGCCTGCGCGACCCGGAGGTGGGAGTCACGGGTCTCCACCACGACGAAGACCGCTTCTTCGTCGACGGCTCCCTGTTCGCACGTCACCAGATGGTCGCTGCGCAGGTCCCGGTAGCGCGCCACGCCGGTGTTGCGCACCCGGGCGTCGAGGGCCGACCGTACGTCGAGGCGACCGCTCCAGTTCTCCGCGAGCACCGTCGACTCCAGGCCCGCGAGGTGCGGCTCGCGCATGTGGACGAACCGCCGCTGCGTCAGGGTCGTGACGCGTTCACCTGCATCCCGGAACCGGACGAGGCGCGTCAGAACCCCGCGGCGCAGGTCGAGTTCCTGCCGGAAGGAGAGCACGTCGACGTCACCGAGCCGGAACCACGAGCCCTCCTCGACACGGAAGGTCAACGAGAGCCAGTTGGGCATGTTCACCAGGTCCTCGTTCTCCACTGTGTGGCCGGCGATCTCCGTGCGCATCCGGTTGTAGCCCCCGGCTGCGTAGGTCCCGGGATAGTGGATGCCGTCGGCCTCCACCTCGGGAGCTGCGCCCCGGGTCGCGAAGTACCCGTTGCCCAGGGTGCACAGCGCCTCACGGACCCCCTCGCGGTCGGGATCGAACGACTCATACAGGAGCGTCCACGTGTTCACGCCCGCACCTCCCCCAGTCGCCCGGCGAAGGTCTCCAGGAACGCTCGGGCCTCGTCGGGGTCCCGGAGTGTGTAGTGGGCCAGCGTCGGACGGTCCTCGGCCCCCACCACGATGCCCACACCGAGGTCGTGGACCTCCCGGAACGCGTCTTCGTCGGTCTCGTCGTCGCCGATGTAGATCGGGACGACGTCCTCCCGGTCGGCGTCGAGCACCTCCAGCAGCCGGAGCAGCGCCCGGCCCTTGTCCCAGTCGATGTCCGGACGCAGCTCGAAGATCTTCTTGCCGCCGGTCTTCCGCAACTCGGCAATCCCCGCCGCCACGGTGTCCACAGCGCGCTCCACCGCCTCGACGTCGCCTTCGGCCACCTGCCGGAAGTGGACGGCGATCGCGAATCCCTTCCGCTCCAACCGCGCCCCGTCGATCCGGGCGAGCGGAGCCTCCAGCGCGATCTCCGCCCGGTCGAGCGCCGGCAGGTAATCCTGGCCGTGTTGCTCGCGCATCCCGTCGGGGCGGAGGATGTCGAAACCGTGGCTGCCGGCATACGCGATCCCGTCCACGCCCACCATCGCTTGGACGTCGTCGAGGTCGCGTCCGCTGACCACAGCGACCGTACAGCGCCGGGCCAGGAGACGTACGGCCTCGCGCGTCTGCGCTGGGAGCAGGGCCTTCGCGGGGTCGTCGACGATGGGGGTGAGTGTGCCGTCGTAGTCCAGGAACACCACGGGTCTGCGGCCCGCGGATGCACCGACGATGTCTGTGACCTTCTCGAGAGCGGACGGGAGCCCGGTCAGACTCTCCGCCACACGGACCTCCGACAGATCGCTCACGACCACGTCGGCTCCAGCCTGCCACAGGTCGCCGGGGTGGCCGGTCCGGTCGACACCGATCACGAGTCCGAACGCCCCGCGGCGCCCGGCCTCCACCCCCGCGATAGCGTCCTCGACGATCGCGGACCTGGCGGGCGCCACTCCGAGCTTGCGGGCGGCCTCGAGGAAGACCGCCGGATCCGGCTTGCCCGGCAGTCCGAGCCGTTCGGCGTCGACACCGTCGACCTTGGCGGCGAAGAGATCGGCGAGTCCCGCGCTCACGAGGACCTCCCGCACGTTCCGGCTCGCGGAGATCAGCGCTGTGGCCACACCCATCCGACCCAGCCGCCGGACCAGGCGCACCGTGGAGGGGTACGACTCGGCCCCCTGCTCACGCAGCACGTCGAGGAAGCGGGCGTTCTTGCGGTTCCCGAGACCGCAGACCGTCTCCCGGTTGGGCGGATCGGACGGATCGCCTTCGGGCAGCGTGATCCCGCGCGACGCAAGGAAGCCACGGACGCCGTCGTAGCGCGGCTTGCCGTCGACGTATCGGCGGTAGTCGGCCTCGCCGAACTCTGCCGTGTCGCCACGGGAGCGGAGGAACCCGTCGAACAGGTCCTTCCAGGCGGCGGCGTGCACGGATGCGGTGTCGGTGACCACGCCGTCCATGTCGAAGATCACCGCGTCGAGACGCCGCGGGTCGAGAACGCGCTTCCCATCATCCTGCATCCCCGTTCCCTCCTACCCATCTCGGATGCCCGGGACACGACAGCGCCACGCAGCCCGACCCGCGGTCGTGGGAACATGACGGCATGAGCAACGTGACCTACGCCTACTATCCCGCCTTCCGCCGCACGGCTGCCCTCGACGGCATCGACGACGTCGGCGCCCGGCAACTCGCCGGCGAGGTCGAGGAGTTGTTCGCCAAGCACGCCGAGCGCGTCCGGGTCCGCGGCACCTACTCCGGGGTGGGATTCCGTCCGGACGCGGACCTGTTGTGTTGGTGGCTCGCCGACCATCCGGACGACCTCCAGGACCTGCTGGTGGCTTTCCGGCGGACCCGGCTGGGACGCGGACTCGAGCTCACCCACACCTTCCTAGGCGTCGTGCGCCCCGCGGAGTTCAACCCCGACCACCTCCCGGCGTTCCTGCGGGGCGAGGAACCGAAGCACTACCTGTCGGTCTACCCTTTCGTGCGCAGCGTCGACTGGTACCTGCTCCCGCGTGAGGAGCGCGCGAAGCTGCTGGCGGACCACGGACGGATGGGCCGCGAGTTCCCCGACGTGGCTCCCAACACCACCTCGAACTTCGGGATCGGCGACTGGGAATGGATCCTGGCCTTCGAGGCCGATGCGCTGGAGCGGATCACCGACTGCATCCGGCGGCTGCGCGAGGCCGAGGCCCGCCGCTATACGAAACTCGACGTCCCCTTCGTGGTGGGAATCCGCAAGGAGCTCACCGAGGCGATCGCCGACCTCGTGTAAGCGCTCAGTCCCAGCCGACCCAGCGGGTCTTCTCCGACGCCGGGGCGCGGGGCGTCAGCGAACGGTCGGCCTCCGGATGGCCGAGGTATACGAGGCCCACGACCTTCTCGCCGTCCTCGAGTCCGAGGTGCCCACCGACCGCAGGATGGTAGGCGACGGTGCCCGTCCGCAGCATCGCGCCGAGGCCCTTCGCATGAGCGGCGAGGAGCAGGTTCTGCAGCGCCATCCCCGTGGACACGATCTCCTCCTGCTCGATCACGCCCTCCTTGTCGGACGGGATACAGGTGACGGCGATGACGACCGGGGCCCGGCCGACCTTCGTCCGGGCGGTCTGCATCGCCTCATCCGCGGATGTCCCCTGCTCCGTCGACTCCTGGGCCATGGCCGCAGCGAGGCGCTCCAGCCCCTCGCCGGTGAGCACGTGGAAGCGCCACGGCTCGGTCAGGTGGTGGGTGGGAGCTCGGACGGCACACTCCAGCAGCTCGGTGATCGCCTCGCGGCTCGGCCGATCCGCCTTCACGCGGGGGATCATGCGCCGGGTACGGATCGCCTCGAGCGCGTCCATCCTCAGGCTCCAGAGGTCCGCTGCCTGGCTTCCTCCACCGCGGAGCGACCCTCCTCGTTCTGACGCTGGTACTCGGCGAGATCGCCGCGCCGCAGTGCCTCGTCGGCACGGCGGAAATGGTCCGAGGCGCGTTCGAGCATCTGGGCGACGTCCTCGTCGCCGGGCCCTGGTGTGGCATCGGGTTCCTCGGTGACCGGTGGCAGATCCTCCGGGTCGGTCGGGTCGACGGCGATCTCCCGCCCGGCCATGGCGGCCTCGAGCGACGCCTCCACCGTCGACTCGAAGCCGATCCGGTCATCGATCACCACGATCACGCGCCGCAGCTCCGGAATCGCGAGGGCAGCCCGCTCGGCCTGAAGGTAGACGGGCTGCACATAGATCAGCGAATTGCCGATCGGGATCACGAACAGGCCTCCCTGGACCACACTCGATCCGGCCCTGGACCACAGCGTGAACTGCTGGGAGATCGCATCGTTCTGGTCGATCCGTGCGGCGATCGTCTCCGGCCCGTCGATCGACGTCCCGCGTGGGAACGAGAACGCCACCACCTCGCCGTAGGCCTCACCGTCCATGCGGGCCGCCATCCAACCGTTGAGGATCGGACGGTCCTTCGGCGTGAAGGGCAGCATGAGGACGAACTCCTCGCGCTCCTCCCCCGGCACCTTCATCACGACGTAGTAGGGCTCGAGCATGACGCGCGCGGCTTCGGTCGAGTGCACGGGATCGCGGGGGATGTCCCACACGTCGTCCTGCTGGTACACGCGCTGCGGCTCCAACATGTGGTAGACGCGGTACTGCCACGCCTGCACCATGAACAGGTCCTCGGGATAACGGATGTGCGCGCGGAGACCGTCCGGCATCTCCTCTTCGGCCGTGAACAGGTCGGGGAACGCCGCCTGGTAGGTCGCGGCGATCGCGTCGTCCGGCTCCATCAGGTAGAAGTCCATCGTGCCGTCGTAGGCATTCACGATGACCTTCACCGAGTTGCGCATGTAGTTGATGTTGCCCGCCTGCTCCGGGCCGAAGATCTGCTCGAGACGCAGGCTCTCCGCGTAGGGGTAGCGGTCGCTGGTCGTGTAGGCGTCCAGGATCCAGTACAGGCGGTCGTCGGCCACCACGATGTAGGGATCCCGGTCGTAGGTCAGGAACGGCGCGACGGCCTCGGCCCGCTCCACGATGTTGCGACGCATCAGGATCCGGGACTCCGGCGTGATGAAGCCGGAGATGAGCATGTTCGTGTCGCGGAACCGCCATGCGAACGCCGCGCGACGCAGGATGTTCGCGACCTCGATCCCGCCTTCACCGTCGTAGTGCGTGGTCTGGAGTTCGTCGTCGGCGATCGGGTACTCGATCTCCGGCTGGTCGGTGTTCGCCACCACGTACTCGCTGACGTTCTCCCCGTAGTAGATCCCGCCGCGCCCCTCCTCAGGGAGCACCTCGTCGACCCCCCGAGGGGGTAGATCGCGGACCACGAACTCGGGCTGCCCTTCGGGGGTCAGCGAGTTCGCGGGGTTCGCCACGACGCCGTAGCCGTGCGTGTAGGTGAGCCGCAGGTTCACCCAGTTCTGGGCGTCGGGACTCAGACCGGACGGGTCGACCTCACGTGCGGAAGCCATCACCTGGGTCAGCCGGCCGTCGATCTCGTAGCGGGTCACGTCCACGTCCTGGAAGGCGTAGTAGGGACGGATGGCCTGCAGGCGCTGGTAGGTGGGCTCCAGCACCCGGGGGTCCCAGATGCGCAAGTTGTCGATCGTCCCCCGGTTCTCCTCGATGACCTCCGGACTCGGGTCCTCTTCGGCCGGGAAACTTCGCACCTGGAACCGGTCGAGCCCGAACGCGCTTCGCGTCATCTCGATGTTGCGTTCGATGAACGGCGCCTCCCGCTCCGACTCGGCGGGGAGCACCGAGAACCGCTGGACGGCCGCCGGTACCAGCGCTCCGAGCACCAGGGAGGCGAAAGCCCAGATGGCCACTGCGGCACCGGGCAGCAGCCAACCGCGGAACCGGAGATTGACGAACAGGATCACCGCCGCCACGACGGCGATGATCACGAGCAGCCGCAGGGCCGGCAGCTGGGCGTTCACGTCCGTGTAGGTCGCGCCCTCGACCGGTCCCCGGGTGGAGTACACGAGCTCGAACTGGTCGAGGCGGTAGGACCAGGCCTTCAGGAGCGCGAAGACACCGAGGAGCACCGACAGGTGCACCTTCACGACGTTCGCGACGCGGACGCGGTTGGGCTCGGGCTCGATCGATCCGCTGAGCAGATGCGCAGCTGCGGCGAGGAAGATCGAGACGACCAGGACCCCGAACGCCCACGACAGGATGGTCCGCTGGAAGGGGATCTCGAAGGTGAAGAAGGCGACGTCGCGCCCGAACTCCGGGTCCTGGACGCCGAAGGGACGTGCATTGCGCCACAGCAGCACCCGGTCCCAGGCGGTCGACGTGGACAGCCCGGTGAGCAGTCCGACCACGGCCGCGGCTGCGATGTTCAACCACGTGGCATGGGGACGGAACATCGACCGGTACTGCTCGGCGATGTCGGTCGTCGGAGCGGCGGCGAGCCGATAGCGCGGAGCGGAGCGCCGGGCCACCTCGAGGTTCGCCAGGATGATCAATGCGGCGCCGAGCCCGGCGACCACACCCACGCCGACCTGCGTGTAGAAGATCGTCCAGAACACGCCCGTGAGCTCGACCTCACCGAACCACAGCAGCTCCGTATAGAACTGGACGAGGCTTCCGAAGGAGATCAGCACCAGGAACACGACGCCGCCGACGATGATCCAGCGGCGCGGAACCCGTCGTTGGGCCCTCGGTGCAGGCGTTCTTCCTGGCTGTCCGGTCACGACCTCGTTCCAGGTTCGGGGGACGGGATCCAGGTAACCATACCGGGTCCGGAACTACTTCGCCCAGAACGTGGGATCACGGGCGACGCCGGCGGGGCTTGGGGGCGGATCGCTTCGCCGCCGGAGCCGGCCCGCTCGTGGGTGCAGGCAGGACGAAGGAGAACGTCGTCCCCCGGCCCGGGCGGCTGCTGACCTCCAACGTGGTCCCGTGGGCCGCGACGATCCGGCGCACGAACGCCAGACCGACACCCAATCCCCCGAACCGCCGGGTCTCAGACGGGTCGGCCTGCACGAACTCGCCCTGGAGACGTTCGAGGTCGTCGGCGGAGATCCCGATCCCCTTGTCGGTCACGGATACTTCCACGCCCCCGGCGACCTTCCGCGCCCGAACGGCGACCGGGCCCCCGTCGGGCGAGAACTTGACGGCGTTGTCGATCAGCTCGTCGAGCGCACGTCCCACCAGCGTCGGATCGACATGCACCTCCGGCAGGCCCCGGCTCACCGTCGAGCGGATCGTCCGGTCCCCGAGCCGTTCCGTCCATCTGTCCTCCGCACCTCGGACGAGCGCAGCGGCGTCCGCGGGCTGTGGCGACACCTCGAGGTGGCCGGCCTCCATGGCGGCGACGTCCACGAGGATGGACACGATCCGCTCGAGCCGTTTGCTCGAGGACACGATCTCGTCGAGGAACTGGTCCCGCTGTTTGGCGGACACCTTCTTGCGCCGCATCATCTGGGCATAGCCGAGGATGGGGGACAAGGGGGTACGCAGCTCGTGGGAGATGTTGGCCAGGAAGCTCGACTTCATCCGCTCCGCCTGCATCTCGCTGGTCACGTCACGAAGGAGGTCGACTCCCCCGATCACCTTGCCCTCCTCGTCGCGGAGTGTGCTGCAGGTCACAGCCAACGATCGCACGACGCCGTCGGGTGTTTCGATGGCGACCCCGGCGTCCGAACCGCCGTCGTGGCGCAGCGGACACATGTAGTCGCAGATCGGCTTGCCGTCGCGCCCCCGCGTGAGCTGCCCGTAGACGTCGTGGCACTTCCGCCCGATGGCCTCGTCGGCGCTCACCCCGCAGATCTCCTCCGCCGCGGGGTTGAAGGAGACGATGTTGAAGTCCGCGTCCATCGCCACCAGGCCCTCGCCCATCCCGGCGACGATCGTCTCGAGCTCCCGTCGCGTCTCCTGTTCGGCGGCCAGGGTGGAGCGCAGCGAGACCGTCATGGTGTCGAAGGCACGCGCGAGTACCCCGAGCTCGTCGGTGCGGTCGACGCCCGTCGTGCGCTCGAGGTCGCCCTCGGTCACATGCCGCGCCGTCTCGGTCAGGTCGAACACGGGTCGGACAATCCGCGAGGACATCCACAGCGCGATCATCACGGCGACCAGAGCGGCGGCCAGGATCGCACCGAGCAGGGCCCGGGACACGTCCAGGGCCGTCCCGACGATCACCTCGTCGGAGCGCGCAACGAGGATCGTGCCGCCGTCGGACCCCGCCTGCCCCACACCGGTGGCCGCCACCATGTAGCGCCCCGTGGGGGCCGGGATACTGCCACGCCAGTCGCCACCGGCGGCGATCGCACGGCGCGCCTCCGTGGGAAGCTCGATCGCCGCTGCGCGGGGCCCGCTGGCGGCCAGAGTGGTGCCGTCCGCGGCGAGGATGGCGGCATGCACAGCCAGCCGGTCGGCCAGTCGCTCCAGCGCGGCATCCCCGAAACGTTGAACGAGGATCACCACCGCGTCGGGCTCGTCGGCGGTTCGATCACGGCCCTGCCGCCATACGGGCGCCGCCCCGACCGCCAGCAGCGCGTCGTCGGCCAGCTCGATCGAGGAGGTCGTCCGGCCGGCGAGCGCTTCGCCCGCGGCGGTGGATCCGGCCACCTCCCCGGCGAGCGCGGGATCGCCCGCCGACCCATGGATGCTGCGATCCGACATGACGAGCGCGATCACCGACAGGTCCGGGAACACCTGCTCGAGGAGCTCCTGGGCGATGGAGTCGGCGCGCTCAGGGTCGTCCAGCGCGTCGCTGAACGTCGGAGAGACGACCCCCGCGCGACGAGCCACGTCCTCCGAGGCGCGCTGGATCGTGCCCTGCTGGGCCAAAGCTTCCAGCTCGAGGCGGCCGAGCTCGTCGAGTTCGCGGTCGGTGGCCCCCACCCGGGCGATCGCCCCACCGGCGACGGCCACCACCACGAACAGCACGAGCGTGAACGCGCCGATCACCCGCAACCGCAGCGAAGACCTCATCCGCCGCCACGCCCATCCGGCGAGCAGCAGCGCGCCCATGGTGCGGAGCAGATGGACCCCCAGGTCTCCGTCGAGCATCCGGGGCACGGGGCCGGCGGCCGCCAGCCACAGGTCGCCCGCCGCGACCACGCCCCATCCGGCTGCCCACAGACGACGGTCCGGGAGCCGGGCGTGACCGACGGCGACCAGAGCCGCCGCCAAGCTCGTCCCCCAGCCCAGCCCCGGAACCCCGGCCGCCGCGGCTGCCGGGACCGCGCGCGCTCCGTCCGGATCGGTCCCCCGCAGATCCCACCGGAGCCCGCCGGCCACGCAGATGAGCCCCACGAAGCGGAGCCCGAGGACCCCGGCGTGCGCCTCCCCGGACAGGAACCACCCGGCGTGCAGGATCTGGCCCACGAACACGGCGAGCAGACCGGCGGTGATCACCCACAGGCGCCGGTGGACGGCCCAGGCGACCAGCAGCGCAAGGGCGGCGATGACCATCGACTCGAGGGTGAAGTGGAGCGGGATCGCGACGGCCGGATCCGTCAAGGACAGGACCCCCCGGAGGCGGCGGGCTCCCGGAGGGCCTCGACCGCATCAGCCAACTCCTCGATGGACACCACGGCCATATCGCCGGCCACCGAGCACGCCATCGACAGCAGCTCCGCGGGCACGAGGAAGAGATCCGCCTCCTCGCGCCGGGCCGCGGCCACCTTCTGGACGATCCCACCCACGGGCGTGACCTCGCCCCGGAGCCCGATGACCCCGGTGCCCGCCACGGTGCGACCGCCCAGGAGATCCTCCTCCTCGAGCAGGTCGACGAGGGTCAGCGCGAACATCAGTCCCGCTGAGGGCCCACCGATGCGTCCGGCATCGATCCCGATGGAGAACGGCAGCTCCACGTCACCAGGGAGGGTCTCGATCATGACGCCGATCATGGGACGTCCGGGCTCGTCGGGTCTCGGGATCGTGCGTACGGCCACCTCGATCTCCTCGTCGTCGCGGATCAACCGCAGCGCGATCTCCTCGCCCACCCCCCGGGCGTCGACACGCCCCACCAGGTCCAGGGTGTCGGCCACCGGCTCGGCGTCGGCGGCCACGATCACGTCACCGGGTTCCAGGACCGCGGCCGCCGGAGTGTCCTCCTGCACCTGCACCACCCGGGCCCCCGCCCCGCTGATGTCCACGTCGTAGCCGAGGTGTATCAGGGCCGCCGCGGCCGCGAAGATCTGCGACCGTTCCATCATCTCCTCGTTGACCCGGTCGACCTCGTCGTCCGTGCGGCCCGGCGGGATGATCCGGTCGCGGTGGATCAGCTCCACGCTGTCCGCGACCAGCGCGCGGATGGTTTCCGCGAGGTTGCGGACCTCCCGCAGCGAAACCGTGGTCAGCAGCAGACGCCCGTTCACGGGGTACATCTCGGCCCCCTCGACGCGCACGAGAGGGGGAACATTCTCCGCCGGACCGGGTGATACGAGGAAGTAGGGAACCTGCAGACTGAGCGTCGCCACGACGAGGACGGCCGCGGGGATGAACGCGAACACACGCGGCACGGGACGCTCGGGGGTCATGAACTCGACGCTCACATCGCTCTCGCTGCCTAGAATGGACCAAGTTCAACGGTATTTCATGCAGGCGAGGAGGATCGTGCCCACCGAGCACCCGTTTCCGGCGCAGCGAGACGACGACGAACCGACCTCCGAGCCGTTGGTCGGCTCCGAGCCGGATCCTCGCCCGGATCCTCCCAATAAACAGCCCGAGGCGGCCTCCCCGGGCCCGGCCTCCCATGCGCCCCCGCCGGTGGAGCATCGTCCGGACGCACCGCCCCCCGCAGGACAGCCTTCCGAGAGCCAGCCCACCGCGAACCGGCCCCCGGCTGGTCCGCCTCCTGTTGACGCGCCACCCACATCGGCCGAATCCGCCTCCAGGTTCCCGGTCTCCCAGCCCGCGGACGAACCCGCCGCCGGGCAGCTCCGTGGCCGTCACGTGGCATGGGCACGCCTCCTGCTCCCATCGGCCCCCGCGGACCCGGAGCCGTCGACGGTCCCCCTGCGCACGCACAGCCCACCCCCCGCTCCGACGCCGCAGACCTCCACCCGTCCGGCCGAGCCTCCGGCGCGACCGGCCCCCGAACCCCATGCAGCCAGGCCCTCGGTACCGGCGGCGGCGATCGACGACGCGACGGACATTCCGAGCGCCGTCGGGCGCCTGGTCGCACTCATCGTGACGCTGGGTCTCGGTTGGGCTCTCGCCGTGGCGGTGGGCGTCTGGCTGCTGGTGTACCTCGTGTCCCGGGCGGCGGGCTGACCCGCACGCGCTACAACTCCCACACGGACGTCGGTTCGGGATCCCGCTCGGCATCCGCGACCGCCTGCCACCGGATGGCGAGGTACGCGGCGAGAAGCGCCACGACGGCTGCGGCCATCGTTCCACTCCGCGCGGGGGACCCCTGGCCGGAAAAGCCCGGGACCAACGCGCCCGTCTCGTCGCGGCGGATCGCCTCGAACCGGTTCTCGGCAGCCGTCGGACCCGTCTCCGGGGGCACGGCGATCTGGCTTCCCGTACCGGCGAAACCGAGGGCCCGGGCCGCGTTCACGCGTCCGAAGCCGTAGTCGGGATCGGGCCCCGACACCCCGAGATCGTCGACGGTGCCCATGATCCGCTCGACGGCTTGCTCGTTGTTGAGCCCGTCGCTCATGAGCAGTGCCGCGAGCCCGGACACGTGCGGAGCGGCCATGGACGTGCCCGACCCCGTGGCGTACACGGCGTCATCGTCGGGCGTGGCGGGGTCCCAGAACGTGCTCACGATCTTGTCCCCCGGTGCGACCACGAGCGGGTCGCGGTTGGAGAACGCCGCACGGCCGTCGCCCGCGGCCGTCGCCCCGACGGAGATCACGTTCGGCCCGGCCGCCGGGAAGTCGCTGTAGGGAAGGTCGTCGTTCCCGGCCGCCGCCACGACCAGCGCACCCGCGTACCAGGCTTCACGGATGGCGTCCTGGATCTGCCGGGAGGTGCCGGTGCGCTCCATCTTCAGGTCGGTCAGGCTCATGTTGATCACGAGCTTCCGGCCGAGCTGCCGGGTCTGGAGGACGGCGTACCGGATGGCCTCCGCCACGTGGGACTCGACCCCGGTCCCGTCGGCGTCGAGGACCCGCAGGGGCATGATCGACGCCGCGGGGGCCACCCCGGCGATCCCGAGCCCGTTGTCGGTAGCGGCGGCCGCGATACCGGCGACGTGGGTCCCGTGGCCGTTCATGTCCTGCGGGACGTCGTCGCCGTCGACGAAGTCCTTGCCCTGGATGAGCTTGTCTCGGAGGTCCTCATGGCGAAGGTGCACGCCCGTGTCGATCACGGCGATCACGACGCCGGAACCGAGAGCCCGGGTCCACGCGGCGTCGGCCTGGATCCGGTCGATGCCGTACTGATGAGACCGCAGCGGATCGTTGGCGGCGATCGCTACCGGAACCAACAGCATCAGACACGCGGTCGCGGCCAGCCCCCAGCGCAGCAGTCTCACGAGGGTCGTCGCCTGACCAGATAGATGGCCCACGCGGCGCCCGCGAACATCAGCAGCGCCACCCCTCCGACCACCGTCGGCAGGACGGCGCCCTGTTCCTCACCGTCGTCCAGGGCAAGGGGTGACGGCGTCGAGGCGTCCCCGTCCTCGATGGTCCCGGCCACGGACGCACCACCGGCCGCGGGTTCGGGGGCCGGGGCCTCGGTCGCCTCCATGTCGGGCGCGGGCGTCGACGACCGCGGAGACACCCGGCGACGGGGAGGGGGCGCCGTGCCCTCGTTGCTCCCCCCGGCGGGCGGAGGCGGCTGCGTCTGCGGAGCCTGGGTGGCGGCGGGGGTACGACCCGTTTCGACGCGTCCGGCTTCCACAGCTGCGGCCAGATCGAGGCGTCCGTGCCCGAAGTCCCCCGACGAGCCGATGTCCTCGGCGGTGGAGAGCAGGATCTGCACCGCGCGGTCGCGCCCGACGCCCATGGACCGCAGCACGGTGGCGGCTCCGGCCACGTGCGGAGCAGCCATCGACGTCCCCGACTGGTACGCGTACTGGTTGCGCTGGCCGGCGGCCCAGTAGGTGGACAGGATCCGGTCGGCGGCGGCGGACGTCAGGGGATCCGCGCCCCCGGGCGCGGCCATCCCCCACTTCGCGTCCCCGACACCGCTGGAGTACGCGGGTTTGCGGTCGTTGCGGGTGGTCGCGGATACGACGATGGCGTTCACGTTCGTGTAGCCGGACCACAGCAGGAACTCGTTGCCGGCTGCCACCACGGGGATCGCGCCCTTGGACCAGGCGTACTCGATCGCCTCGCCGAACCCAGGGCCGAACACCTGCTTGCCGACGCGGGCCAGCGAGAGATTGATCACGTGGGCACCGTTGTCCGCGGCCCACCGGATGCCGGCAGCCACATCAGACCCGGTCCCCTCCCCGTTGTGGTCGAGGACCCGGATGGGCATGATGCGGGTCTCCGGGGCGGTCGCGGCAACACCTCTGCCGTTGTTCGTCGCCGCAGCTGCGATCCCGGCCACATGGGTCCCATGGCCCTCTTCGTCCTGGGGGGCATCGTCATCGTCCACGAAGTCGTAGCCGGGAACGATCTTCGCCTGCAGGTCCTCGTGCTGGAGGTCGACGCCGGTGTCGACCACCGCCACGACGATCCCCGCACCGGAGGCGCTGCCCCAGGCCTCGGGGGCCCGCACGTTCTGAAGCGCCCACTGGTTCGCGAACCCCGGATCGTTGACGGCGGCGCTGGGTGGCGCCGCGGCCACCACGAACAACAGCACCAGGGCAGCCACCGCGGACCTTCTCATATCCATCCCTTCGTATCCCCGTCTCCTGAGTCTAAACGCCCCTGAGCGGGTGCAGGGTTCGTCCGGCGGTCCTGACCTGCGGATCCGGACGGCGCGCTCCCGTCCGAGGGGGCCCGGCCCCGGGCAGGCCCGACCCGATACAATCCGGTCGTGATCGCCAAACGCAGCTTCGGCACCTCAGGCGTCGACGCCTCCGAGGTCGGGTTCGGGGCGTGGACGCTCGGCCTGCCCTGGTGGGGAGAGATCGACGACGTGGAGGCCGCCCGGCTCGTCGCGAGCGCGATCGACCTGGGGATCACGTTCTTCGACACCGCCGACACCTACGGGGCCGGCCTCGGCGAGAAGCGCCTCGGCGAAGCACTCCAAGACCACCGGGACCGGGTCACGATCGGCACGAAGTTCGGCTACGACATCACCGCGCCCCAGAAAGGACACGCCGAGCGGCCGCAGCGCTGGGATCCGGCGTGGATCCGGACGGCCTGTGAGGGCTCGCTCGAGCGCCTGCGCACCGACGTCATCGACCTCTACGAGCTGCACAACCCGCGGATGCCGCAGATCGCCGACGACGACATCTTCGCCACCCTCGAGGACCTGAAAGCCGAAGGCAAGATCAGGGCCTACGGCGTGGCGCTCGGACCGGCCATCGGCTGGGAGCAGGAGGGCGTCCAGGCTCTCCGCAACCGGCGGATCGACGCGCTCCAGACCGTGTACAACGTGCTGGAACCCGAACCCGGACGGACCTTCCTCGAAGAGGTCCGGAGCAACGACGCGGCCACGGCGGGGATCATGGCGCGGGTACCGCACGCCTCGGACGCGCTGACCGGCAGGTACACCCCGGACACGGTGTTCCCGGCCACCGACCACCGCTCCTTCAGGAAGCGGGAATGGATGCTCCGGGCGCTGCGGAAGGTGGACCGGCTCGGATTCCTGCTCGAGGGACGGACGATCGGACAGGCGGCGATCGCCTGGATCCTGTCCGACCCGGCGATCACGACGGTGCTGCCGACGGTCACGACGGTCACCGAGCTCGAAGAGTACGCGGCGGCCGCCGCTTCACCACTGACGGCCGACGAGGTCGCACAGGTGCGGGACCTGTACGAACGGGACTTCGATCTGCCTCCGGCGGAGCCGGAGGAGACGATCGAGCTCCGGTCATCGGCCGGCGGCTGACCGAATCACACGCGGAAGGAGGGACCACCGTGGGAGAGCTTCGCCTCGGCAACATCATGACGCCCGATCCTCTGACGACGGCCCCGCGCACTCCCCTGGCGGAGGCTGCGGGTGCGATGCAGGAGCGGGGTGTGGGATCGGTCATCGTGGTTGAAGACGGCAAGGTCGTCGGCATCCTCACCGAACGTGACCTGGTCCGTGCCACAGCCGAAGGCGCGCACCCCAGCGAAGTGGCCATCGACACGTGGATGACGTCGTCCCCGGTCACCATGACCCCCGACGACGACGCCACCCACGCGCTGGAGACGATGTTCGAACGAGGGTTCCGCCACATCCCGATCGTGGACAGCGAGAAGCTCGTCGGGATCGTCTCCCTCCGCCAGGTGATCGGGTCGGCACGCCTGCGCAAAGTCGACCCCTGGTCGCCGGGCACGGCGAAGGGCCTCGAGAACATCACGGTGGCGGAGACGGAGCTCTCCTTCATCGACGGGCAGGCCGGACGCCTCATCTACCGTGGCTACGACGCCGTCGAACTGGCGAAGAAGTGCACCTTCCCCGAGGTGTGGCATCTGCTCTACCACGGCACGATCCCCACCGACGATTCCTTCGAGCGCCGTACGGCCGAACTGCGGACGTCGCCACTGGACGTGCAGCTCCTGCGTGACCTCGCGGCCTCCAGCGGGACGTTCATGGCGTCCCTGGAAGCGGCGATCTCAGCCTGCGCGGCGGCCTGGGGACTCGGATCCTGGCTCGATGAGGATGTCGAGGTCGTCGAGCAGGACGCGTTGCGGCTGGGGGCGGTCGTTCCCTCACTCGTCTGTGGCTTGTGGCGGCTGCAGGAGGGCAAGGATCCGATCGACCCCGACCCGGCCCTCGGACCCGCCGAGAACTACCTGTGGATGATGTTCGGTGAGCAGCCCACCGAAGAGCAGGTCGTGGCGGTGCGCCGCTACCTGATCCTGCTCGCCGAGCACGGCATGAACGCGTCCACCTTCACCGGCCGGGTGATCGCCTCCACCGGGGCCGACATCGGCTCAGCGGTGGCAGGCGCCTGCGGGGCGCTGTCCGGCCCCCTGCACGGTGGTGCCCCGTCGCTCGTGCTCGACATGCTCGACGAGATCGGATCCCCCGACAAGGCTGAGCAGTGGATCTCCGACGCGGTCGCGCAGGGCAAACGGATCATGGGCTTCGGTCACCGCGTGTACAAGGCCGAGGATCCTCGGGCGGCCTGCTTCCGGGAGACCGCCACCGAGCTGGCCAGCGAGCGGGTCGATCTCGCCAGAGCCGTGGAGACGGTCACCCTCGAGCAGCTCCGCGCCGCCAAGCCGGGCCGGGCGCTCTACACCAACGTGGAGTTCTGGTCGGCGGTGGTGCTCGAGCGCGCGGGCATCCCGCGACGGCTCTTCACCCCCACCTTCGCCGTGGCCCGCACCATCGGCTGGACGGCCCACATCATCGAGCAGGTCAGGGACAACCGTTTGATCCGTCCGACCGCCGAGTACATCGGGCCGCAGGACCAGACGCTGGACCGGTAGCCGGCCCTCAGGCCGTCCAGATCCGGCGACGTTTCATCCGGGGCAGGAACAGCTCCCGCATCTCCTCGAGGGAGTGCAGGCAACGGCCGGTCCCGAGCGCCACCGTCTCGAGCGCGTTCTCGGGACAGTGGACGGGGATGTCGGTCTCCTGGGAGATCCTGCGGTCCAGCCCGTGGAGCAGCCCGCCGCCGCCGGTGAGGAAGATGCCCCGGGTCAGGACGTCCTGTGACAGCTCGGGCGGCGTGTCGGACAGGGTGTCCTTCACGGCGTCGACGATGGCCGAGACGGGCTCTTCGATGGCGACCCGGATCTCCTCGGAGCTGATCGAGATCGTGCGCGGGAGCCCGGTGGCCAGATCCCGCCCGCGGATCTCCGCTTGGATCTCCTGAGGCAGGGGGTAGGCGGAGCCGATCGCGATCTTCACCGCCTCCGACGTCCGCTCACCGATCGCCATCGTGTACTCCTTGCGCACGTGGTTCACGATCGCGGCGTCCACGTCGAAGCCGCCGATCCGGATCGCCTTGCTGACCACGATCCCTCCGAGGGAGATCACCGCGATCTCGGTGACGCCGCCTCCGATGTCGCAGACGAAGTTGCCGGCCGGCTCGTGGATGGGCAGGTCGGCACCGATCGCCGCCGCCACCGGCCCCTCGACGAGGTGCGCGGCCTTGGCGCCGCAACGTTCGGCGGCCTCCTCCACGGCCCGCCGCTCGACCTCGGTGATGCCCGTGGGCACCGAGATGGTCACCGTGGGCTTGGGGAACCGTCCGAAACCCACCCGCGAGAACAGCAGACGGAGCATCCGGTGCGTGACCTCGAAGTCGTCGATCGCGCCGCGGCGCAGCGGGCGCGTGGCCACGATGTAGCCGGGCGTGCGCCCGATCATCCGCCACGCCTCGTCGCCCACAGCGAGTACCTCGTTGGTCTTGGCGTTGAGGGCGATCACGGTGGGCTCGGAGTAGACGATGCCCCTGCCCTCGTGCCAGACCAGCGTGTTCGCCGTGCCGAGATCGATCCCGATCCCTCTCAAGCGCTCCTCCGGTTGCGGGGTCGCCTCCCCGCCGGATGCATCGCGCGGGCCCGTGCCCGCGAAGACTCTTTCAACGTCGTCTGTGTGCGGTGGATCTTGTGCAGCGCATGCCGGGAGCGCCGGAAGCCCTCGACGGTGTTGCGCGGCTTCCGCCCCCGCTTCTCGGCGAGGGCGAGCAGCGCGACGCAGAGGACGAAAACGGCCACCCCGCCAAAGAGGAACAGGAGTCCGGCGAGCGTGCTCATCGCGGCATCCCCACCCAGCGTTCCCCCTCCATACCGACCTCCTTCTTCCAGATGGGCGCCGACGCCTTCACGGCGTCGATGAGCGCCCGGCAGGCATCGAAGGCCTCGGCCCGGTGGGGGGCCGAGACGGCCACGACGACGCTGGCGTCCCCGACCTCGACCCGTCCGGTGCGATGGGCCACGTACGCACGCCGCGCACGATGACGCTCGAGGATCTCGTCGGCGAGGTCGGCGAGGACCTGCTCGGCACGCCCCTCCCACGCCTCGTAGGTGAGGTAGGCGACCTCACGGTCGCCGTCGGGCGACCTGACGGTTCCGGTGAACAGGGCGTTGCCGCCCGCCTCCGGGCTGGAGACGAACCGCGTCGCCTCCGCCACGTCGAGCGGGTCTGGACCGATATGGATCCTGACGCGTGCTTCGATAGCCTGCTCCTTCACGAAGGACCGAAACCCCCAGGCTGAACAGCACACCTGCCCTTGCATGGTCCCACACGAACGACCCGGCGTGAAGGGGTTCACGAACATCGGTACGCATCCCCCGCTGGTAGCATCGGGGCGTGAAGACCCCACCGAACGATGCCGACCGGGCCCTGCTCAACCGCGTCCAGCGTGAGATCGCGCTCATCCCCGAGCCCTTCGCCCCCGTCGCCGACGAGCTCGGATTGACCGTGGAGGAGGTCCTCGAGCGCCTCGCCTTCTGGCGGGACGAGGAGCGTGTCATCCGGCAGATCTCCGCGATCTTCGACACCCGCAAGCTCGGCTACCGCTCGATGCTGGTGGCGATGAAGATCCCGGAAGGGCGCATGGACGACGCCGCGTCGCTCGTCAATGCGCATCCCGGGGTGTCCCACAACTACGAGCGGGCCCACGACTTCAACCTGTGGTTCACGGTGGCCGTGCCCCCGGGGATGGACCTCGAGGCCCACGTCGACGCGCTCCACGAGCTCACGGGGGCCGTGTCCACCAGGATGCTGCCCACGAAGAAGATGTTCAAGATCGAGGTCCGCCTCGACATGGAGAAGGGCGTGTCCAACTCCGACGGGCCGCCGCCCCCGAAGGCCGACCTGCCGCCGCTCACTGACACCGACGTCCGGGCGATCCAGGCCCTCCAGGTGGACATGCCGCTGGTTCCGCGGCCCTTCGCCGTGGAAGCCGAGACCGTGGGGATGACCGAGGACGAGCTGCTGGCCGCGGGCCACCGGCTCCTGGAGCAGGGCCGGATGCGCCGCTGCGCGGCGATCCTCCGGCATCGGGAGGCCGGGTTCCTGGCCAACGGGATGGGCGTGTGGAAGATGCCCGAGGAGCGGGCCAAGGAGCTCGGCTACCAGATCGCTTCCTTCCCGCAGGTCACCCACTGCTACGAGCGCCCGACCTACCCCGACTGGCCCTACCGCGTCTTCTCGATGGTGCATGCCCGCACCGAGGAGCAGGTGCGCGAAGTGATCGAGGACATCTCCAACCAGACGGGCCTCGACGAATACGACGTCCTGTTCTCCACGAAGGAGTTCAAGAAGACCCGCGTCCCGTACTTCACCCCGGAGTACGAGCAGTGGGAGGACCGCTACCTGCGTTCCAGGGTCTGAGGTCTAGGCCCCGTCGCCGCGGCGTCCGGCTCGCCGGCGCAGCACCGTCCCCGCAAGCGCAGCGGCCCCCGCGAGCCCGAGGGCGACCGACCGCGGACGGAAATGCATCTTCCCCATCGACACCCACCCGCGGCGGGCCTCGGCGGCGGCGATCAGCGTCTCCTCGTTGCCGTGCAGGAAGGTGAACCCGGTGGATGTCAGCGCCTCGTTGGACATCACCCACGGATACATCACGAACGGCATGTAGCTCGGGGGCAGGTCGGAGGCCCCCACCCGCCACATCCGGTCTGCGCGTCGGTACGCCTCGTCGTGGCCGAGGGTGACCCTCCGGTGCCCGAGGAGACTCGCCGCCTCGGACCGCTCCACCCAGCCGTCGGCGCACAGGTTGAAGGCGCCGGGCAGGTCGTTGTCGACGACGTGGACGATCGCGCGGGCCACGTCGGTCTCGTGGACGCACTGCAGGGGCGGGTCGTAGCCCTCCACGCCGAGGCTGAACGGGGACTCGATCAGGCGGGCCAGCAGGCCGCTGACGGTGGGCCCGAACACCAGGGCCGGGCGCAGCACGGTGACCGTGCGGTCGGGATGGGCCTCGCGGAATCCCGCGATGAGCTCCTCGCATTCGGCCTTGTGCTCGGAGTACGGGAACCCCCGCACCGGACGGATCGAGGAGGCCTCGGTGAGCGGGAAATCGTTGTCGGGGTGGGCCCCGTAGGCCATCACGCTCGACAGGTGCACGACCTTGCCGACCCCGGCGGCGGCCGCCGATGCGAGCACGTTGCGGGTACCGCCGACGTTGATGTCGTGCATCTCCTCGCGATCACGCATCGTCGCCAGCACGAACCCGAGGTGGACGAGCACGTCGGCGCCGGCGATCACGTCCGCGACGGCCGGTGAGCGCATATCGAGGCGGTAGAACTCGAGGTTGCGGGTGGAGACCGGCGGATCGGTGACGTCGAGGCCGATCACGCGCTTGACGCCGGGATGCTCCTCCAGGGTCTCGAGCAGCCGGCGCCCCAGGTACCCGGAGGATCCGGTGACGGCGACGACGGTCATGGGGCTGCCTCCTCTCGCGTGGGCCGGACGACTCTACACTAGGACCGGTGAGCGAACACATCGAACCCCAGGGCATCCCCCGTCCACCGGAAGGCTGGTGGGAGCAGGTCCCCGTCCTGCGGGAGCTGTACAAGCTCCTGAGTTCCACCGACCCCGTGAACTGGGAGCTCGCGCGGCAGGTCGCGGTGTCCCTGTCCTCCTACGACGAGCCTCCCGTGCCCCAGGCCGAGGAGGCCCGCCGGGAGCTGGAGGCGATGTCCCGGGGGGCCGAGGTCGAGGTCGAGGAGTTCACGGGCCTGGTGACCTCCGAGGTCGCCCCCGTGCTCGCGGTGACCCGGGCCGAGTGGGTGGAGGCGAACATCTCCTCTTTCAAGGTGCTGATGGAGCCCCTGGCCCGCAAGCTCGGGGGGGCCGGACTCGGGGTGCCGCTGCCCGAGCAGGCCGCAGCGGTCCTCCAGCAGGTCACGGGGGTGCTGATGGGCCTGCAGACCGGGTTCGTGCTCGGCTACCTCGGCCGCCATGTCGTCGGCCAGTACGAGCTGAGCCTGCCCGAGCCCCAGGGGGGCCGGCTGCTGTACGTGGTATCGAACCTGCACGGCATCGAGTCGGACTGGGAGCTCGACCCGAAGCAGTTCCGGTACTGGATCGCGCTGCACGAGGTCACCCACCATCTCCAGTTCTCGCGTCCCTGGGTGCGGCGCTACTTCGAGTCGCAGATCAAGACGCTGATCGACGCGCTGGACTTCGACCCCGGACGCCTCCAGAACTCGCTCGAAGGCATGGACATGTTCGACCCCGAGCGGCTGATGGGAATGCTGGAGGATCCCGAGAAGCTGATCCAGGCGGCGTGGACGCCGCTGGGCCGCGACGCGATGGCGCGCCTCCAGGCGTTCATGACGCTGATCGAGGGCTACTCGACCTTCGTGATGGACGCCGTCGGCGCGCGGGTCCTGAGCGAACACCCGCGCCTGCGTGAGGTCATGGACCGCCGCAAGCACCAGCAGTCCCCCGGCGAGGTGCTGCTGGAGCGGCTGCTGGGCATCGAGATGAAGCGCAAGCAGTACGAGGAGGGGGTGCGGTTCTGCCGCTACGTGGCGGGCATGCGCGACGTAGCGGCGCTGAACCGGGTGTGGGAGAACCCCGACTGCCTGCCGAGCACCGACGAGATCACCGACCCGGACACCTGGATCGCCCGGGTGCTGGACGGCGGGTAGCTCCTCAGAGCTCCTGCTTGGCCAGGAACCGTCGCAGGCGTGGAAGCGGCCATGTCGTGATGGTCTCCTCGGCGGTGGCCCAGCCCCGCTGCGCGGTACCCACGGCGAAGCCGATGTTGTCCAGCTCGCGCGGGTTGTGGGCGTCCGTGGAGATCGCGAAACGCACCCCCTGCTCCCGGGCCCACCGGACGTGCTCGTCGCGCAGGTCCAGGCGCTCGGGTGAGGCGTTGATCTCCAAGGCCACCCCGTGGGCTGCGGCGGCCTTCGCCACCGCGGCCACGTCGAAGTCGGCCCCCGGACGCTTGCCGATCCGCCGTCCCGTCGGGTGTCCGATGACGTGGACGTGGGGGTTGTCGATGGCCCGCAGCAGCCGCCGGGTCATGGTCTCGCCGCCGCGGTCGAGATGCGAATGGACGGAGGCCACGCACATGTCGAAGGTCGCCAGCACCTCGTCCGGGTAGTCGAGGTCGCCCTCCAGGCCCACGTTGAGCTCCACGCCGTGCAGGACGGTGATGCGTCCGGCGAGCTCCCGGTTCAGCTCGGCCACCTCGGCCCGCTGCCGCTCGATGTCCTCCAGCGACAGGCCGCGCATCCCGAGCTTCCGTCCGTGGTCGGTGATGGCGTAGTACTCGTAGCCGAGCGCGGCGGCGGCCAGGGCCATCTCGCGGATGCTCGTCTTCCCGTCGGAGTAGGTGGAGTGGCTCTGGAGATCGCCGCGGAGATCCTCGCGCGTGACGACGGCCGGCAGCTCTCCGGCGAGCGCGGCCTCCACCTCGCCGCGGTCCTCTCGCATCGTCGGCGGGATCCACGGCATACCGAGGGCCGCGTAGACGTCCTCCTCGGTGGCGCCGGCGATCCTCGCGTCGTCCTCGACGCGGAACAGGCCGTACTCGGAGAGCTTGAGCCCCCGGCGGACGGCGTGCTCGCGCACCTTCACGTTGTGGGCCTTGGAACCGGTGAAGTACTGCATGGCGGCACCGAAGGAATCGTCGGGGACGACGCGCAGGTCGACCTGGATCCCCTCGGAGGTGACGGCGCTGGTCTTCGTGCCGCCCGAGCCGAGGACCCGCACGACCTGGCTGGAGGCGCGGAAGGCCTCCATCACCTCGTCCGGACGGTCGCTGGAGGCCAGCAGGTCGAGGTCGCCGATGGTCTCGCGCATGCGCCGCAGCGACCCGGCGTAGGCGCAGCGGACGACGGCCGGGTTCCCGCGGAGCTCGTCGAGGAGGGCGTCGGCGAGGTGCAGGGCCCGCCAGATGAGCACGCGGCGCTCGCCGCCGGCTTCCATGGGCCGGTGGTCGGCGAGGGCGCGACGCAGCGCCTCAACCGAGCGCTCCCCGAAACCCCGGAGCGTGGACAGGGTGTCGCCTTCGAGCGCTGCACGCAGGTCGTCGAGGGACGCGATCCCGAACTCGCGGTACAGCAGCATCGCGCGTTTCGGGCCGAGCCCGGGCAGGCCGGTGAGCTCGGTGACGCTCGGGGGGACCTCGGCCCGCAGCTTCTCCAGGGTCTCGATGCGGCCCTGGTCGAGGTACTCGCGGATCTTGGCCGCGACGCCGCGTCCGATGCCGCGCAGGCCGCGGAGCTCGGCTTCGCTCAGGGACCCGACGTCGGCGCCGAGACCCTCGACGACCTCGGCGGCCCGCCGGTAGGACAGGATCCGGAACCGGTCTTCGCCGCGCAGCTCGAGCAGGTCGGCGAGCTCCCCGAGGGCCCGCGCGACCTCCTCGTTGCTCCGCGCCATCAACCCGTCACGACGAAGAGCTCCCAGGCCCCCGGGATGCCCTTGAGCTCGTGGCTGCCCCGCTCGGCGAACTCCAGTCCCGAACCGAAGACGAGATCCTTCACGGTCCGGGACACGAGGACCTCGCGAGGACCGGCGAGCGCGGAGACACGCTGGCTGATGTGGACGCCCACACCGCCCACGTCCTGCCCACGCAATTCGATCTCCCCGGTGTGGAGTCCGGCGCGCACTTCCAGCCCCGCACCCCTCAGGGCATCCCGCACACCGCATGCGGCCCGGACCGCACGGGCGGGTCCGTCGAAGGTCGCGAGCACACCGTCGCCCGTGGATTTCACGAGCCGTCCCCGGTACCCCTGGACGCGGTCCGCCACGATCCTGTCGTGCTCGTCGAGGATCTCCCGCCAGCGGCGGTCGCCGCGCTCCACGGCCCGTTCGGTGGAGGAGACGATATCGGTGAACATCACCGTGGCCAGGACTCTGTCCAGCTCCACGGTGGGCCGCTCTCCGGTGACGAACTCCTCGATGGCGTCCAGGATGCAGCCGGTGTCCCCGACCCACGGGACGTGGTCGATGCCCGGGCACTCCACGAACCGCGCGTCACCGATCGCGTCGGCGAGATAGCGCGCAGCCTCGACGGGGACCCAGGGGTCGCCGGACCGGTGCACCACGAGCGTGGGGGTGCGGATCGTGGGCAGGACATGGCGCACGTCCGAGCGGAAGATCATCTCACCGAGAGCCCGGATGGCTCCGCGGGTCGCCGTCACCCGCTCGAACTGCCCGAACAGCTCCCGGGCACGGTCGTCGTCGCCGACGCTCGGGGCCCAGTGACGGAGCATCTCCCCGGTCCCCCAGATCCCGACCATCTCGTCCAGCGTGAACGGCGCGCAGTAGGCACCGGCCTCAGGCTCGGCACCGCTGCGCAGCATGTGGGCGAACGACGCGAGGAAGATCAGTCCCTCGGTCCGCTCTGGATACGTGGAGGCGAAGAGGGCGGTCATCTGTCCGCCCTCGGAGACCCCCATCAGCACCGCCCGCTCGGAACCGGCGGCGTCCATGACGGCGCGGACGTCGTCCATCCGCTCCTCCAGCGTGGGCAGGCGGTCGTCGGCCACGCGGTCCGAAGCGCCGGTGCCGCGCTTGTCGAAGACGATCAGACGCGTGAAGGACGCCAGCCTCCCGAAGAACCTGGCGGCCGCCGGATTCTGCCAAAGAAGGTCGACGTTGGAGACGAACCCCGGAACCACGACGAGATCGACGGGGCCGTCCCCAGCCACGGAATACGCGATGTTGCAATCGCCGCTCTGCGCGTAGCGAACCGGGGGCGCCTCCATCACGAGGACACCTTACCGAGTCCGTGAGGCAGCCCCTCGGGTCAGGACGTGTCGGGGGGGCCGGGTGGCAGCCGGCCGGGTGGATCCTTGCCGAAGAACCGGTTCTTGATCTCCTCCCGCAGGCCCTTCGGTCCGGTCTTCCAGATGCGTCCGTCGGGGGCGCGGAGGGTGAGCCCGGTATAGGATTGCCTTCGAGCGTCCAGCCGCCCTCGTGCAGGAGCTGATGCTCGGGCAGGCAGAGGAAGACGACGTTGTGGGCGTCGGTGCGGCCCCCTTGGCTCCAGGGGATGATGTGGTGGCCTTGGAGCCAGCGGGTGGCGCCGCAGAGGATGCATCCGCCGTCGCGGTCCCACAGCACCTGTTCGAGGGCGGATGGGATGGTGCGGCTGCGGCGTCCGACCCCCACCGCCCGCCCGTCGGTGCTCAGGACCGTGCGGACGTCGGCGTCGCAGAGCATCCGTTCGGCGGTCTGGATCGCGATCGGGGGCCCGGCCTGGATCTCCGCGTGGCCCTGGCCGCTGGTCAGCGCGTCAGCGTCGACGTGGACGACCACCGACGCCCGCTCCGAGCTGTGATGGGGATCGGCGGCGAGGCTGGTGTGGGCCATGCCCACCAGCGCGTCGGCGAGCCGTACCTCGTAGGGCGCGAACACTCCGGTGACCGGATCGGTGGGAATGGCGTCGGCGGTGCGTTCCAATGCCCTTTGGACGGTGGCTCCTTCGGCGCCTGGGAGCTGGAACCAGCCGGAGAGCTCCGAGCGGTCATGGTTCCACCGCATCCGGACCCTCCGAGCCCGATGGGACGCATCCGCATCAGCCGAGCTGACCTCGGTCGCGCGTCGCGCTCGACGGTCCAGGACCGCCACCGGGGTGCCTTGCGCCTCGCCCACGATCTCGGCCTCGGTCTCAGGGGTCGCGTAGCGGGACACGGCACTAGTTTGGTGGCTCTACGCCACCAACCTGGGACGGCGACCTCGGATCTTGACGGTTGATGGAGT
>CAZLKN010000041.1:0-26454 GCA_964560135.1 uncultured Actinomycetes bacterium
GATCCGGCACAGGGAATCGACCCCGGGCTGGCGGTGTCCGCGCTCGTAGGCGTTGAGGACAGAGCGCGGGAGGCCCGCGCGCCTCGCGAGCTCGGCCTGACTGAGCCCAGCCCGTCGCCGGGCGAGACGGATCAGCTTCGCCGCATCGTCCGCCGCTCCGTTTGCCATGGGATCATGTTAGCGGATGCGCGAACGCACCCGGTGCTTCCACCGCGCCGCCCGGATATGGGACCGTGACCCCATGCAGATCGCGGCGCAACGCGGGACGGGGGAGCGCGATCCCGTCATCGACGCCGTCCGGGCCCTCAGCCTGTTCGTCGTCGTCATGTGGCACTGGGTGTTCACGACGATCGAATGGGCCCCCGACGGCCCTCGGGCCTCCAACCCCATCGGGGTCACCCAGGGACTCTGGCTGGCGACCTGGCTGCTCCAGGTGCTCCCGCTGTTCTTCTTCGCCGGCGGCTACGCCCACTCGCAGAGTTGGGAACGCACCGGCGGCGGGTGGGGCTGGGTGGGACGGCGCCTGCGCGGTCTGTTCTTCCCGGCCCTGTCGCTCGTCGGTGCTGGCCTGCTCGCCTGGTGGGGCGCCTCGGTATGGGCGCCGGAGGCGCGCTGGGTCGGGCGCGGCATCGTCCTCATGCTCTCGCCGCTGTGGTTCCTGATCGTCTACGCCCTGCTCGTGGCCGGCATGCCGCTGTGGTGGCGGCTTCACGCGCGGCTGCTCGAGGTGGGTGTGGTGCTCATGATCGGGCTCGCGGTCGTCGTGGACGTCATGCGCTTCAGCTACGGCTGGCCGGGCGTCGAGTGGGTGAACCTGGTCGTCGTCTGGGCCGTCGCGCACCAACTCGGCTTCTTCTACACGCGTCTGGCGGCGGCGCCGAGGCGCTTCGCGTGGAGCCTCGTGCTCGGGGGAGCGTTCGGGCTGTTCGGCCTCACGAACATGAACCTGTACCCGCGCTCGATGGTGGGGGTGCCGGGCGAGCACATCTCGAACATGTCCCCGCCGACGCTGCCGATCGTGGCCCTCGCCGTCCTCCAGGTGGGCGTGCTGATTCTCAACCGGGAGCGGATCCTGGCCTGGGCCACGGGGAGCGGAGCGCGGGTGGTCGCCTTCGCCTCACGCAACGCCATGGCCGTGTTCCTCTGGCACGCGCCCGGCTTCGCGGTCGCCTACGGGCTGTGGCGACTGGCCGGGCTGCCGGGGCAGGACCCGACGGTGGACGCATCCTGGTGGGCCTGGCGTCCCCTGTGGCTGGTGCTCCCGATCGTCCCGACGGTGCTGCTGGCCGCGACCGTGGGCCGCCTGACGCTGGGTCGCCGGCGACGTCCTCCCATCAGGGCTGGATCGTCACCGAATAGTCCCCCGCGCCCTCGAGGACGAGGGTGAGCACCTCGCCGTCGTAGGACGAGGCCGGCCCGCCCTCCACGGAGGGCGGGCCGCCCACGTCCCGCGCAGCCGGAGCTCGGCCGGCCCGTCGGTGGATACCTCGACGGTCATGGGTGAGGACGTCCCCAGACCCATGCGCGCCACGTCGAGGGTGGCCGTGGACAGGTTCTCCAGGTCGGCGGTGAAGCCGTTGAAGGCCTCGCTCCGGCCGTTCGGCAGCCAGCGCTGCCCGGTCATCGTGTAGGGAGTGATGCCGCCCGCTCCGGCTTCGGGGAGCCTGATGACCTCCGGGACCCCCCGGCCGTGGGTCACGGCGTCGATCTTCCCGAGATTCCCGGGGTCGATGCCGGGGGTGCGCGTGCGCAGCCCGCTCACCCAGTAGGCCGAGTCGAAGCGCAGCCCGAGGTCGACGCCGGTGGGGACGCTGATCGTGGACACGGCGTGATCGAGGGCCGGCCACACCTTGTAGGTGACCCGGGCGGGATCGCGGTCGCGGGTGAAGGTCGTCATGTACGAGACGACCTCCCGCCAGTCGTCCCAGATGGGGGCCGAGAAGTGCTCGTAGGCGTGGTAGAGGTACAGCCGGTAGCGGTAGCCGAGCTCGTGCAGCCGCGCGCCCGCGGCGATCGCCCCCGTCACCGGGACGAGCTCGTCGGCCGTGCCGTGCAGGATCGCGTAGGGCAGGTTCCGGGCGTTCTCCAGGATGTGGTAGAGGAACTCGGCCTCGAGGTCCGCGTCCTGCTGGGGGCTGGTCGGTTCTCCCATGCCGAGCCACAGTCCGGGAGCGAGCAGACCGTCCTGCGGGTTGGACGCGGCCCAGCGGTCCGGCATCAACAGGCCGAGCAGCCAGGACGCCCATCCGCCCATCGAGTGCCCGCCGAGGTAGACGCGGTCGCGGTCGATCGCGTAGTGGGCCATCACGTCGTCCCACACGTCGAGGAAGTCGACCATCCCGCGGCCGGTGTACCAGGAGGACGTCCCGCGCGCGCTCGGCGTGACGACGATCGCGCCGATGTCGTCGCCGAAGTTGCGCAGGACCCCCGGCACCCAAGCGGCGGCGTCGTGGGCGTGCCCGCCCCGGTAGTGCATCCAGAAGCTCGCCGGGAGCGTGGCCTCCGGTCGGTAGACCTCCGGGAGGTAGAGCCCGTAGTGCTGCACTGGGCCCTGGAAGTAGCTGTTCTGGACCTCCTCGCGGTTCACGGGGGTTTCGTCGTCCACGTAGATGCGCTCGTAGTAGCCCGGTCGCTGGACGAAGCTCTCGGTGCGCCCGCCCTCCAGCGCGCCCACGTCGAGCGAGTGCAGGAAGTCGTCGATGTCGGCGTCGCGCAGGGCGAAAGCCTGGGCTTGGTCCATCCAGATCCGTGCCGGTTCGCGGCGGAAGGCGACGTTGACGAGGTCGGAGGCGGCGTCCCCGCGCGCCACCTCGGCCAGGCCGGTGGGGGAGGACGGGTCGTCCACGACCCCGGTGGCCACGCCCACCCGCAGGGACGGCCCCAGCGAGGCGAACAGGTCGCGGTCGACGGACAGCTCGAGGGTGTTCACGTAGCCGGAGGGGTCCGACGCCACCTCGTAGGGCGATTCCGGGCAGGGCTCGCAGACGCCCACCACGGGCACCCCCCGGTGGTGGACGGCGAGCATCCGCTCGCCGGAGGTGAGGAAGGCCCACTCGGCCCCCGTGGTGAGCCCGCCCGCGGACCGTGGCAGCTCGTAGGAGCCGCCGGGCTCGGTGTCCACCAGCAGCAGGACCGCGGTGGCCGGCGGGTCGTCCATTCGGAGCGTCCGGACGAGCAGGTAGAGCTTGTCCGCGTCGGCCGCCAGCCGCATCTCGTGGATGTCCGCCTGCGTGCGCAGTGCGTCGGGGGCGTCGGCGTCGCCGTAGTTCAGCGAGGATCCCACGGGACGGTCCGCGCCGAACTGGGCTCCGGCCGCCTGCTGCAGGGCGTCCAGCCGGTAGGTGCGTGGCTCGGTCTCCTTCGCCGGACCGAGGACCTCCATCCGTCCGGCGTCGTAGCCGTCGTCCGCGCCCCAGGCGTCGTTGACGAAGTCCTGGTAGACGAGCTCGCCGTGGGAGTAGAGGGCGGTGCCGCCCAGCCGGGTGGGCTGCCCCGTCCAGTCGGAGGGATCGCCGTCCACGACCTTCGGGGTGGGGGGAACGGCCGCGATCGCAGAGGTGACGATCGACCCGACCGCCGTCTCCGCCCCCAGCACGGGGGTGTGGCCCACTGCGTCCGGGACGACCTGGGCCGCGGCGGGCACGGCGGCGAGCATGGACAGCACGGCGAACAGGCCCACACCTCTGCGAAACATCGATCCCTCCCTCGTCGAGCCTCACGAAAGACTTCGACGGTCTCGGCCGGGCTCCTGCTCGGTCCGAACCTCTGGTCCTCAGCCGAGGTGGCGAGCGAGCCGGGCGTCCAGCGGCCCGACGTCATCCGTGAAGATCAGATCCTGTTACGGCCCCCGGCGGACGGGGGCCAGATGCAGCGCCTGGCTCAGATCGAGGTCCACGCCCGTGGCCCCCCGCACCGCCACATACCGGGACGGCTGCCACAACGGGAGGTAGGGGACGTCGGCGGCCAGGCGCTCTTGGAGCTGGGCCAGGATCTCCCGCCGCTCCTCGGCCCCCACCGCACCGGCCTCGGCCGCCAGGAGCTCGTCCACCTCGGGCTCGGCGTAGTTCGAGCCGACCGCCCGCGCGCCACCGCTGCCCAGGAACGGCCGGAGGTAGTCCTGCGGGTCGAGGTGGTCCGGGAACCAGCCGAGCAGGTACATGCCGAACTGTCCACGGGAGAATGACGACCGGTAGTCGGCCCAGTCGGCGGCGTGCAGGGACACCTCGAAGCGACCCGTGCTCCGAAGGCTTTCGGCGATCGCGGTGGCGACCTGCTCCTCGGCCTCCCCGTAGTGCGACGGCGTGTACCACAGCGCCACCTCCACGGGATCCGCGATCTCCGCCTCGTCCAGGTGACGGCCGACGGCGTCCGGGTCCTCGGTGTTGAAGAAGACCTGTTCGGAGGCGCCCATGCCCTCGGGGACGAGGCTGTACAGCGGTCGCGCCGTGCCCTCGAGTGGCCCGTCCACGAGCGCCTCGCGGTCGACCGCCGCCCCGATCGCCCGCCGCACCTCCGGCCGGTCGAACGGCGGCCGCTCGACGTTGAAGGCGACGAACCGCACCGACGCACTCGGCGCCTCCTCGAGCTGAACGCCGTCCAGGCGCCGCAGGGCGGCCATGTCCTCGAGGGTCCAGTTGCGCACCGCGACGTGCACGTCGCCGCGGGACAGCGCCGACCGCAGCTCGACCCCGCTGGGGTAGCGGCGGATCACCACCCGCTCCTCACGCGCCGCCTGGCCCTGCCGCCCTTCGAAGCGCTCGAGCTCGATGGTCTCGTCGTCGGCGCCGGCCATACGGAAGGGCCCGGCCCCCGGGGGCGGTCCGTCGTCCCCCGGCTCGGCCACCACCGAGGCCACAGGGAAGGCGAGCTTCGACAGGAAGGCGGCGTCGGGGGCCGCCAGCGTGATCTGGACCGTTGCCGCATCCGGTGCCGCGATCTCCGTGATCCCGTGCAGCGGTGGGTCCGTGTCGGCGTCGAAGAGCAGGAAGGCGGCATCGCCGTCGAGGCGCCGCACCCGCTCCAGCGACGCCTGGACGACCTCGGCGGTCACCGCGGTGTCGTCGTGCAGGCGGACACCCTCACGCAGCCGGAAGGTGTAGACGGTGGCGTCCTCGGACACCTCCCAGTCCCGGGCGAGCGCCGGCACCGGCTCCGCCGACCCGGGCTCGAGGCGGACGAGCCCCTCATGGATGTTGGGCATCAGGACGTAGGCACAGAACACCTCGTAGCAGGCCGCCGGGTCGAGGTCGCGCAGCGCGTCGGTCGTCCCCACCACCAACCGGTCGGGTCTCTCGGGGGCCGGGACCTCGTTGCCGCCCCCCGCGGTGCAGGACGACAGCAGCCCGAGCAGCACGAGCGCCACGATCCTGCGCACGGTCAACCTCCTCCACGCCGGGTCCCGCACCGGATGGTACCGGGCCGGCCGGCGCCGGTGTCGGGTTTCCGGGCCCCCGGTGGTCGCCTCCCACCGGACGCGGGGAGACATGGGTGAGGCGCCGCGCGATGCGCGGCGCCTCGTGAGCGACTCCCCGAATCGGATCTAGGCCACGAGTCCGTCCCGCAGGGCGATCACGACCGCCTCGGTGCGGCTGGAGACCCCCAGCCGGTCGAGGATGCGGGAGATGTGGGTCTTCACCGTCTCGACGCCGATGTCCAGACGCCGGGCGATCTGCTTGTTCTGGAGGCCCTGCACCATCAGCTCGACGATCTCGCGTTGCCGGGGGGTGAGGGTGGCGCCGGCGCGATTGCCGTTGGCCAGGGAGGAGAAGTTCCTCGCGAGGGTCGCGGCGACCGCGGGGTGCAGGACGAGCTCGCCTTCCGAAATGGTGCGCACGGCATCCACGAACTCCGTGAGCGAGGTGGCCTTCAGGGTGTAGCCGTCGGCACCGGCCGCGAGGGCCCGCTCGACCTGAGCCTGACCGGCCCGCTCGGCGATGACGAGAACGCGTCCACCCTGCAGCTGCTGCTTGAGGGTGCTCACCGTGCGAGCTCCGTCGGGCTCTGGCACGTCGATGTCGACGACGACCACATCGGGCTGAAGGTTCTGCGCCAACCGGACGCCTTCGTCGAGCGACCCGGTGTTGGCCACGACGTCGAGGTTGTCGGAGCTCTGGAGCATCCCGACCATCCCTTGCCGCATGAGCGTGTGGGGCTGGATCACTAGCACCTCAACCGTCTGCGTGGGCGCACTCGTACCGATCATCGCGACACCGCCTCCCTGGGGGTTCCCGGATCCGGTCCTCGGATCCACTGTTCCTTGACCTTCCTGGTAGAGCTATCGGCGTCGGGGGGCCATCCCTTGAGATGATGCGCGGCCGATCCGGTAGTTCCTAGGGACCAGACCGCCGTCGCCCGCTGGGGGGAACCCGCGCCGCGAAACGCGACCATTCGACCCCGATGAGCCTCCTCCGGGGGCCTCCCGGTCGGGGGACCCCTCTCACCATCCGCGCTCCACCTCGGGCCACCTGTATGGGTCGGACGGACTACCACGAACGACCTCTGCGCTGAGCTCTCCACGCCTCCGAGGCAAGAAGCGAGGCCGGAAACGCTCCTGCGGAGCCCCTTTCCGATCCCGGCCTCCGGAGGAGGAAGCGCATGTGGATCACCAAGTTCCGTTCGGCGGTGCGTCCGGGCCTCGTGGCCGTGATGGTCGCCGGTGCCCTGATGTTCGGGGGACCGGTCCAAGCCGACGAATGCACGTGGGAGCCGGTTCCCGAGGACACCCTGCGGCGCTACGAAGGTGAGCTGCTCCAGCTCCTGAACGGTGCCCGATCGGCCAACGGCGTTGCCCCGATCAAGGTCGACGGCCGGATCGCGCAGATCGCCCGCGATCACGCCCGCCGCATGGCCGCAGACCACGCTCACTACCACAACCAGTCCTACCTCGGGCATCCCTCGAGAGTGGGCGCACGCAGCGTGGGTGAGGTCGTCGGACGGGGAGCCTGCAGCCCGCGGCAGGCGCACGACGCCCTGATGGGCTCCTCCGGACACCGGACCACGATGATGCGTGGGATCTACACCGTGGGCGGCATCGGGATCGCGTCGGACGAATCCGGCTTCCTGTACTTCGTGGAGGCGTTCGCCGAACCCGAGACCCAGCCGCAGCAGGCTCCTGCGCCGGCTCCGGCCGCCGCACCCGCTCCCGATCCCGATCCCGGTGTCGCCGCGGCGGCGGCTCCGGCCCCCGCACCGGCCCAGGGCACGGCCTCCCAGAAAGGCTCGACGAAACCCGCTCGCGGAACCGCCGAGCCTGCCGCCGCGGCGGCAGGGCAGGCCGAACCGGAGCCCGAACCCGAGGACCTCGTCGTGAGCGCCGCCCCCGCTGAATTCGGGATGCTCTCCAACCCCGACGGGATGCAGCCCTCGGGTGCGGGTGTCGAGCGCGACGCCCTGTTCGTCGAGGCGGCGGCGTCGGCCGCGGCCGCGGTGGCCCTCCTGGCCGTAGTCGCCGGACGGATCCGCAGACGGCTGCTGAGCCGGAGCCTCCCCGCCGGCCTCACCATCAACGGACGCGGCGTCCGGTAGACCCCTCCGGCGCCGTGATGAGAAGATCCCCCGCCCGGTCCGGGCGGGGGATCTTGATCTTCAGGCTCGGCTGCGACGCTACATCCAGAAGCGCCGGCGCGCGGCCAGGGCCCCGAGAGCCATGATCGCCCCACCGAGCATGGTGGCCAGCGGCAGCGGACCCGTGCGGGGCAGTTCGGTCGCCGGCAGCGGGTTGCTGACCGGGATCGGGCGGAACTGCTCCTGGGCGTTGGCGCCCGCGCTGGCGAGCTGGAGCGTCACGTTGGGCAGCGGGTTGGCCGTCCCGTTCGCGAGCACCGGATCGAAGATGCTGATCGTGAGCGACTGGGCCTGCGCATTGGCAACGCAGTCGCGTGCACCACCCGCGGCCGACTTGCACTCCTCGACCGGTGTGGGCGCGTTCGCCACCTTGATCGTGCTCTGCAGCGGGGTGTCCTCCAGGATCGTGGTGTCGGTGGCGACCAGGGGCAGGGTGAAGTCGAGCAGCACGTCGTCGGCGTCCGGCACGGTGAGGTTCAGCACCTTGACCCGGACCACCGCCACGTCGTTGGCCGCCACCGGCTTGCCGTCGACCACGGCAGCCGAGGCCTTCGCTTCGCCAACCGTGATCTGGGCGATCCCGTCCATCTGGCCGATCGGCAGGTCCTGGAGCGGGAGGACGTCGATCGTCACCCCGCGGGAAACCGCGGTGGAGGCCACGCCCGCGACCTGGCCGGTGAGCTCACCGCTCGTGGGCGCCACGCGGACCTTCACGACCGGCTGCGCGTTCAGGCGCGTCTGAACGTTCTCGAGGGCGTTGTCCACCGGGTTGCGGACCGCCTCCGGCAGAGGCGTGATCGTCTCCTGGAGGCTGTCGACGGTGTCGTTGAGGAGGGGCACGTTGTCGACGAGGGTCTCGTTCAGGGTCACATCGAGGACGGCCTCACCTGTTTCGTGGAGCACCGAGGTGAAACCCTCGTCGGAGGCGCTGCAGCGCGCGAACGCGAGGTGGCCGTCGATGACGGGCTTGAGGGGGTCGGGCACGGGGACGGTGACCTCCGAGGCCGTGGGGGTCGCCGCGTCGCAGCGGGCCGTGGCTTCGGAGATGTTGGGGACCAGGAGCCCGGTGAGATCGGCCTGCGCGGCCTGGCCGTTGACGTTCGAGGATTCGGCCATCGGGACCATGGTGGCCAGACCGGCCGCCGTGAGGCTCTCGATCCCGACCGATACCGTCTGGTCCAAGGCCGATCCGACGTCGATCCCGGCGGAGCGGAGCTTCACGGCGTCGAGGCAGCGGGGTGCCCCGTCCACCTGGATCGCGGTAGCCGACTCGCAGTCCATGAGCAGGTCGCCGGAGATCGAAGGGGCGAGCTCCTTGGCGTTCTCGATCGCGAAGGCGTTCGATCCCGCACCGTCGGCGATGGTCAGCTCCTGATCGAGCAGGCGCAGGTGCAGAGCCACTGTTTCGGTGTTCGCCGCGTACGAGGCCGTGCTCTCCTCGGTGGAGAGGACCGACCGGTCCTTCAGGACCACGTTCTCCGTTGCCGCGCCGGCTACGCCGGCGAAAAGACTGAGGCCGAGGACGGCCGCCAGCACCCCAGCTCCCGATCGATAACTTTTCATCGTGTTACCCCCGCTTCGTTCCTGGTTCTCCGGATTACCGTTCGCGCCGGTACCCGGCGAACACGGCCTGCACATCCTAGTATTTTGGGACCAACGACGTCTCCCCCAACCGAGTTACGGGTAATCCCTCTCATGGGCTGGTCCCACAGGTGACGTCCTGGACGGTTCCACCGACCGGGATCTGGACGTCGGTGGCTTCCCACTGCTCGGGATCTTTCTCCTGGAGGGCGGCGTCCACGTCGACGAGGACGTGGATACGGCCGGGGTCGGCGGTGAGGACCTGGAGGTTGTCGTCGTCGTCGTGTGTCGCATGTTCCGCCTCGCATCCGCTGATCGCGATGAACGGCGCTTCGTGGCGTCCCGTGTACGTGTCGCCGCCGGCTCGTCCCGTCCCGGAGACCGAGACCAGTTGCGCGTGGGAGTCTCCGAACAGTGAAACGGCCACAGGAGCCTGGGCCGTCCCTCCACCTGAAGCGGCCAGCGCCCAGCCCGAGGCGTCGCCGGTGCCGCCGGCCGATGCCGTGCATTCCTGGCCGAGGTCCGGGTCGTGGGGGCCACCCGCACGCCCCGTGCCGCTCGCGCACACGATGGAGCGGTCGGCTCTGCCGGTGCCGCTGACGGCAGCCGCGGGGAGCTCGCCCGAGGCCCGCGCGGGTCCCCGAAGGCTGACGGCGACGGTCCCGTCCGCGCTGTCGCCCTCGCCCCAGCAGGCAACGACGTCGTCGAAGCCGGTGGTGGCGACGGGAACGCGGGCACAGTCCTCGGCTGCCGCGGAGGTTCCGAGAAGACCTGCGCCTGCCAGCGCGAGGGCCAGGGCAGCCCCCGCTACGAGGCGGCGTCGGGTGATGCGGTCCCTGTCTTCCATCGTGGTGATCCCCCACCTCGTAGGCCGGTCCCGGCTGTTGGCTGGTGACTCCACTGTGGAGTTCGCCGTCGTGGGCTCCCGCTCCTGCCGCCTGGGGTGCTCGACATCCTTTCCGTACGGTACGCCCGGAACGTGACGGATGCCCGACTCTGGCTGCCGGCTATGGTTCCGATGAGCCATACAGCGACCCCTTCTGTCCGTCGATGCCGCGGGGTGAGCGAACGGAAGGGGATCGGGTGATCGCACGACGGAAGGCCTGGATCGCAGCGGTTGTCCTGGTCGTCCTGGCCGGCTCCCAGGGCGCGGCCCGAGCCGCAGGATGCGGCGCCGCTCAGACCGAGGCCGACCTGCGGGAGGCCGAGCAGTCCCTCACGTCCTCGGCCAACGGTGAACGGTCGAGTCGTGGGCTCGGGATGCTCTCGTCCCACGACGACCTGCTCGCCGTCGCGCGCGAGCACGCGGGCCGGATGGCATCGGCGGGCACGATCTTCCACAACGACGCGTACCTCGCGAGCATCGGGTCTCTGGGGGCGACCCTGCTGGCGGAGAACGTCGGGATGGGCTGTTCGGCCTCCGACCTCCACGCGGCCCTCATGGCGTCGCCCGGTCATCGCGCCAACATCCTCAACGGCGACCTGAGCCATGCGGGCTTCGCGGTGGCGGCGGACGCCGGAGGAGTGCTCTACGTGGTGCAGGCCTTCGCGGCCTACCCGCCGGTCGCCCCCGCGGAGCCGAGCCCGGCCCCCGCGGAGCCGGCACCGACCGTCCCCGCCGCGGAGCCGGAGCCTGTGCAGATGGCCTCCGTCCCCGAACCGACGGCTCAGCCGGCGCCGGCCGCCGAGCCCCCACCGGCCCCCGAGGTCGCCGGACTGCGGCAGCTGTCGATGCGCGACCGTGAGCTGCTGGCGGCCACCGCTCCGGCCTCCGACCAGGCCGTGGCTCAGGCGATGCAGCCCGCGTCCCGATCGGAGCCGCTGCCCGCGGTGGCGCTCGCTGTCATGGTCCTGGCTGCGTTCTCGGTCTTCGGTCTGGGGCGCCGGCGCCGGTCCTGTTGGGCTTGGACGCCTACCGAGCCGGGCCGGCGAAGCGTCTCCGCGTAGGCGCCTCACGGACGAGTTCCTCACCCCGGTCACGGTAGGCGGAGGCTTCCTTCGAAGTCTCCCAGGCGTCCAGGTCGGCCTCTGCCCTCCACTCGCTCACGACGAGGTAGCTCGGGTCGTCGTCCAGGGCTTTCGCGGCGTCGGCCCAGAGGCAGCCGGGACGTCCCCGCATCTCGCCGAGCAGTTCGGCGACCAGAGCCTCGAAGGCGTCCACCGAGGCGGGATGGACGGGATGGCGTTCGACCGACAGCACCGCGGCCACGCCTCAGATGTTCCCGGGCTTGTTCCCGAGGGTGACCTCGAGGGTCGTTTGCTGTCCGTCCCGGACCACCTCGACGTCCACCTCCTGGCCCACCTTCCGTTCCCGGATGACCACGATCAGTTCGTCCATCGACTCGATCGGTTCCCCGTCGAAGTTCACGATGATGTCCTGCGGACGGATGCCCGCGGCCTCCGCGGGGCCACCCGGAACGACATCGATCACCAGGGCTCCGGCGGTGATCCCGAACCGGCGGGCGGTCTCGGCCGTGATGTTGCCTCCCGAGATCCCGATCCACGGGTGGGTTGCACGCCCGGTTTCGATCAGCTCCTCGGCGACGCTCAGGGCGATGTCGATCGGGATGGCGAAGGCGATGCCCTCGGCCCCCACCTGCGGGCTGGCCGCGATGGCGGTATTGATGCCGATCACGGCGCCCTCCCCGTTGATGAGAGCTCCGCCCGAGTTGCCCTGGGTGATCGGGGCGTCCGTCTGGATCATGTCCACGAGCGGCGGGGCGTCTTCCCGGCTCACCCGCCGGCCGAGGGCCGAGATGATCCCGGAGGTGACGGTCTGCTCGAGTCCCAACGGCGAGCCGATGGCCACCGCGAGCTCGCCCACGCGCAGATCCTTGGCACTCCCGATCACCGCGGGCGGCAGGTCGTCGCGGTCCGTCTTCACCACGGCGATGTCGGTGTCGCGGTCGATGCCCACCAGGGTGGCCGAGAGCCTCTCACCGGACGCCAGGGTGACCTCGATCTCGTCGGCACCGTCGATGACGTGGGCGTTGGTCAGGACGTGGCCGTCGGATCGCAGGACCAGGCCCGACCCCGTCCCCTGGACGAGCTGGCTGCCGAAGACCCCCGCTTGGCGCCCCTGGACGTTGATGTTCACCACCCAGGGGCGAGCCCGTTCGGCGATCCCGACGATCGACGCTCCCTGGCCACTCCCTGCCAGGCCGGGCGTGAGCCGGCGCTCCACGATTGGTGCGGCACCTCCGTTCACGAGCCCGGCGCCGAAGAGCACCGCCGTGGCGACGAGCGCGCCCACGAGACCGCCGGCGACGCCGGCCAGCAGCACCGGAGAGCGTGCCCGCCGGGGGCGGGCGGGCGGTGCCCGGAACACGGGGGCCGGTTCACCGGGGTCGACCCAGCGTCCCGTACGCGGGTCCCACTCGGGGGCGGGGGGAGCTTGGGTCTGGACCGCGGAGGCCATCAGCAACGGTCCCTCGTGCTCGGATGTCGTCCCGGTGGGCTCGGGAAGTGGTTCGATGATGTCGTCGGTCCGATCGTGATCCACGGTTTCTCCGATGTGCTGGCGGCCGGGGGCTGTGTCCAGGGTCCCCCGGGGACGGTCACCCTGTCGACACGGGAAACGTCGAAGGCGTGCGCGGGGGTTCCGTCGAGCCTCCGGGGCGCGGGTAGGCTACGCAGGACCACCGAGCGGGATCCCATGGCTGGACGCGACGAGCAGGCAGGAAGTGAACGGGCTGCGATCCCCTCCCCGGAGGCGGATGAACTCGTCCGCCTGGCCGTAGGGGGTGATTCTGACGCGTTCGCCGAGCTGTTCCGGATCACCCTGCCGATCGTGTACCGCAACCTCTGCGGGCGCTGCGGGGACCCGGCCCTCGCCGAGGACCTGTCCTCCGATACCTTCCTGCGGGCGATGCGGGCCATCGGCGGCTTCGAGGGAGGCTCGCGGGACTTCATCGCGTGGGTGCTCAGGATCGCGCGGAACCGGTTCTTCGATCACGTGAAGTCGGGGCGTGTCCGCTGGGAGCGGGTGATGGACGAGACCCCGATCACGATCTCCGATCTCGATCCGGAGGCCGACGCCGTGGCGCACGTCGAGGGCGAGGCGCTGCGGGAGGCGTTGGGGCGGCTGACCCCCGACCAGCAGGAGGTGGTGTATCTGCGCTTCCTCGAGGGGCTCCCGATCGCCGACGTGGCCGAGATCGTCGGCCGCAACGAAGGAGCCGTGAAGGCGCTGCAGTTCCGGGCCATCAGATCGCTCGGGCGGGTGCTGCAGGAGCTCGGCACGGTCGATCTCCCGGAGCAGGACGGATGACCCGGAACCTCAGAGGGTGGTGGCTCGTTCTCGCTACAGTGGATCGTGGGCGCGCTCGCCCCCGGCCGGAGAACCTCGAGGAAGACCATGACCGAACGCCCAGACGACCAGCAGCAGCTCGATCAGCCCGGCGAAGGGCCGGAGGGTTCGGCCACCGGTGGCTCCGGTCGCCGGCCGGTGCCCGAGTGGCGGCGCCGGCTGTACCGGATCCCCGTCCTCGGCGCGATCGTCTACCTGATCTGGCCGGTCCGCACCAAGGACCCCACGGTGCTGCGGCGGGCGGCCTCCTGGACCTCGGCCGTCGTCGCGGTGCTCGGCATCGGGATGGTCGCCTACCCCGTCGGCGGCGAAAGCTACCCGTTCTTCTACAAGGCCCCCGTCGAGAAGCTGATCGAGTGGTCGAACTTCCTCAGCGACTGGCAGACCAACCGTCTGCAGGAAGACCTCGAGGACCGGTTCCTGGCGATGGGGGATCCGCGGCTGGCCAGGGACGGCGATCCGCTCACCCGCATCGAGATCCCCAAGATCGGGCTGGACACCATCGTGGTGGCCGGCACCTCCCAGGAGGCATTGAAGGCCGGCGCGGGCCACTATCCGCAGACGCCACTGCCGGGCGAGAAGGGCAACGTGGCGATCGCCGGACACCGGACGACCCACGGCCGTCCCTTCAACCAGGTCGACGCCCTGGCCCCCGGGGACAAGATCGTGCTCACCACGCCCGTCGGCCGCTTCATCTACGAGGTCGCCCAGGCCCCCTGGATCACCGATCCCTTCGACTGGTCGGTGATCGAGCCTTCGGACGAACCCCTGCTCACCCTCACCACCTGCCATCCGAAGGGCAGCGATCGCAAGCGGCTGATCGTGCGGGCCCAGCTCGTGAAGACCGAGCCCGTCCAGGCGCAAGCATCCACCTGAACGACGCCGTCCACCGCATCATGGGAGGCGTGGTGCGCCCGATGGCCGCGTTGCTGGTTCTGGGGTTCGCGGGCCTGATGGCCTCGTGCGGCGGCACGGCTGCTGCGCCCGACATCGTCATCGGGACCGCCGAGCCCGACCCCGAGCCCGATCCGACCGGCGAGCCGGGACCGCCGGAGATCGACGCCCCCGAGCTCGCACCCGATACCGGTCCGGGCGTGAAGCAGCCCTCCGGCGGGCCCCGCGATGCGATCGCCTTCCGCGGCGCTGTGGACGTCCCCGAGCACCTGCACTTCTTCCTGGTGATGGGCAGCGACGCGCGTCCGGGGCAGGATGTCCGCCGGTCGCGCTCCGATTCGATCCACGTCGTCGCGGTGGATCCCCGCACACGCCGGGGGACCGTCCTCGGGATCCCGCGGGACTCCTACGTGGACGTCCCCGGCCACGGCAAGCGCAAGATCAACTCGGCTCTCGCCCTCGGCGGGCCGCAGCTGGCCGTCCGGACGGTCAGGGATCTCACCGGGTTGCCGATCAGCCACTACGCCGTCACCGCGTTCGCCGGGATCGTCTCGATCGTGGACGAGCTCGGCGGCGTGGACGTGTACGTGCCCTACCGCATGTCGGACCGCAACTCGGGCGCCTACTTCGAGAAGGGATGGCACCGGATGGACGGCCGGGAGGTGCTCGCCTTCTCCCGGAACCGGGGTGTGCCGGGAGGAGACTTCGGGCGGCAGGAGAACATCGGACGCGTGATCCTGCACGCCCTGGAGAAGATGCGGGCCGAGGTCGCCGATCAGGACGGCATCCGGCAGTGGGTCGACGTCCTCTTCCGCCACGCCTTCCTCGACATGAGCGCCGGTGAGGCGGCGCGCCTCGGCTCGCTCGCCCGTCACCTGGCCCCCGCCGACCTCGGCAACGTCGTGGCCCCCGGACGGTCGCAGCGGAGGGGGGGCCAGAGCGTGGTCGTCCTGAGCGAGGAGGCCTACCGGATCTTCCGCGACGTGGGCGCGGACGCCGTCGCCGACGGCCGGACCGATCCGCCACCCGCCGCCACCCCCACCCCCACTCCCGTGGCCACGCCGGAGCCGCCCCCGGCACCGACCCCGACCCCGGCCCCGGCCCCGACCCCGGCGCCTCCGGGGCTGGTACCCATCCCGTGAAAAACATGGACCGAAGTTGCGAACCGGTCCGATCGGACCAGTTACCCGGGAAGGCTGCAGGTCGTTCCTTTCCTCGACAGGAGCGTGACGTGACCGACCAGCGAGCGTGTTGCAGATGATCAGAGGTCTGACCCCCGGGGGGCGCTCCGACCGTGAGCGCGCGGAAGCGCTCCAGCACGCGCTGGAGCGCCTCGAGCGCCTGCGTGCACGGGGCATCGACCCCGACGAGGCCCGTCGGGAGGCCGCCGGCTACCTCGACGCCGAGGGCCGGCGCATGTTCTCGCTCGCCGCCGGACTCATGGACACCGCCTCCGATCCCGTCCCGGCTCCCGGCTTTGCCGAGGCGCTCGAAGCCCGCTTGCGCGACGATCAGGTGCCCTCCGCCCACCTGCGGCAACGGCTCTCCGGGGCCTGGGGCGGCCGGACGACCACCATCACCGCGCTTGCCGCCTGCCTGCTTCTCGTCGTCGGTGTGCTCTACGGCGGGTCACGCAGCCTTCCCGGAGATCCCCTCTACCCGGTCAAGCAGGCCGCGGAGGGTGCCCGTCTGGGCCTGACCTCCGGGCCCGCCGAGGGACGTCTGCTCGTGGAGCTCAGCGACCGGCGCCTCGAGGAGGTCGAGCGGCTCATGGAACGTGGACGGGTCCAGGCGTTCGTCGGCGTCCCGGGCCGGCCGCTGGCCGCCGTCGCCGGGATCGAAGATCCGAGGATCGGCGACCTCGTCGAGGATACGCTGCGGGAAGCGGAGCGCCGGATGGACGCGGCGGCGAGGATCCTGATCCCCGCCGGGGACCCGGAGGGGCTGGACCGGCTCGCCGCTGTGGCCGAGAAGGGCAGGTCGGTCGTCGACCGCATCGCGGGCGAGCTGCCGGAGGTCGACCGGGAGCCCGTCCGGGAGACCGGCGAGGCGATGGAGCGTATCGAGGTCCAGGCGAGGGCCGCCCGAGCGGGGGCCGGATCCACGCCACCCACCCCCGGACCGTGCACCACGCCCACACCCCAGCCCACACCGACCGCGACGCCCAGCCCGACGCCCGAAAGCTCGCCCACGCCGACGCCCGAACCGACGCCGACGCCCGAGCCGACGCCGGAGGGCTCAACAACGCGATCGCCGAGGCCGACTCCGACCCCGACGCCGACCCCCACCCCCACACCGTCCCCGACGCCGTCGCCGGAGCCGACCCCGTGCGTCACCCCGTCGCCGAGCCCGGCGCCGAGCCCGACACCGCGCCCGACGTCGTCCCCGACGCCCACGCCCGACGAGGAGGCCTCGCCGACGCCGTCGCCGACACCGGAGCCCGAGGACACCGGCCGCCGGCGCGAGCCCCCGGAAGCGTCGCCGTCGCCCGAGCCGACTCCCACGCCGGCGTCGACGGGCACGCAGCAGTCCAGCAGCGGATGTTCCTGGCTGCGGGACCTGTTCGTCGCCTGCTGAGGTCAGTAGGGACGGAAATCCCGGCCGAACAACTCGCGGGCGACGACGGCCTTCGCGATCTCCGCCGTCCCGTCCCCGATCTCGAGGCCGATCACGTCGCGGAGCCGCTGGGCCTGCGGGACCTCCTCCGAGTAGCCCATGTGGCCGTGGAACAGCAGCGCCTGGTGGATGGCCTCCACCGACGCCCTGGGCGCCCACCACTTCGCCATGTTCGCCTCGACGGTATGGGGGCGTCCCTCGTCCTTGAGCCAGAGCGCCTTGTAGGACAGCAGCCGGGCCGCTTCGAGATAGGTGGCGTGCTCGACGAGCGGGAACGACACCCCCTGGTTCATGAGGATCGGACGGCCGAAGGCGATCCGCTCCTTGGCGTAGGCGACGGCGTCGTCCAGTGCCGCTCGGGCCGCACCCAGGCACATGAGCGCGATCAGCGCGCGAGAGTAGTCGAATCCCTGCATCACGATCCGGAAACCGTCGCCCTCCTCCCCGAGCCGATCGGTGTCGGGCACCTCGACGCCGTCGAAGGACAGCGCCGCCCGCCCCACGGCCCGCGTCCCGAGGTCGGTGAACCGCTGCCGGTGCACACCCGCGGACCCGAGGTCGACCAGGAAGGCCGTGATGCCGGCCCGGGCGCGGGCGAACACCACACAGGTGTCGGCGAAGCCGCCCAGCGACACCGACGTCTTCTCGCCCGTGAGGACGTACGCGTCGCCGTGGCGTTCGGCACGGCATGTGAGGTTGCGCGCGTCCGATCCGGCCTCGGGTTCGGTGAGCGCGAGTGCCGGGATCGCCTCGCCACGGGCGATGGGCCCGAGCCACCGCTCGAGCTGGGCCGGCGTGGCCGCCTGGCTGATCACCTCACCGACGAGGGTCGGCATCAGCACGAAGTAGCCGGCGGAGAAGTCTCCCGCGGCCACCTCCTCGTGAGCGATGCCGGTGGTCACGCAGTCCGCGCCCTGGCCCCCGTGGGACGGGTCCAGCCTGATCCCGACGAGCCCCATGGCTGCCATCCGGGAGACCATCTCCCGGGGGAAGACGCCGTCGCGGTCCCAGGAGGCCGACCGTGGGCGCAGCTCATCGGCCACGAACGCACGCACGCTTTCCCGGAACGCTTGTTGCTCCAGGGTGAAGTCGAGGTCCATCGGACCGACATCATAGGAGGGGCGGAAGCCGCCGGGTCGCCGCGACCGTCACCGATGTGGTCCCGGCGGCGTTGAACAGGTGCAGGGTGGCTGTGGCCACGACGAAGAGGATCCGATGACACACTGGATGCAGGTATGAGGAATCGAGGCCCGGCTCCGTCCGTCCTGCTGCGCGTGCTGATGGCGCTCGCGGTGTTCGTCGGGAGCCTGCTGTGGGTCCCGGCCGCTGTGGCCGACCACGGTGACGCGATCGTCTTCTTCGACTGCCCGGAGGGTGACACCCCGCCGTCGCACGACCCCGAGGAGTCCCACGGGGGTTGTATCCCTCTCGAGCAGCAGATCCTGCGTGAGACCCACCGGCTGACCTTCGAGGTCCGCGCGCCGACCGGCGGCAGCATCGAGCGGGTGCAGCTGTTCATCCGGACCCAGGAGGAGGTCCTGGGGATCCCGAGTCCCGGCCAGGTCGAGGAGTGGTCCTACGACCAGTTCGAGGTGGACAGCGCCAGGCTGTCCTTCGACTGGGACACCGCGGATCTCACCGAGTACAACTCCGTGTACTCCATCGAGGTACGGGCGTCGACCTACAGCCCGGGTGCGCACACCTACCGCAGGGAGCGGCGCAATCTGCGGGTAGACAACCTCCCCGACGAGCCGGAGGCGCCGAGGATGATCCTCGCCAACGAGCACGGTGTCTCGCTGGAGTGGTCGGAGGCCCCCGACGTGGACGTGGAGGGGTACAACCTGTACCGGGCCCGCACGGCCGAGCCGAACAAGATCCCGGCCAACGCCGATTTCGCGGGGATCCGGCGGGTGACGAAGACCGACTACTTCGACGAGGTCGACGTCTCGGGGGTCTACTGGTACAAGGTGCAGGTCGTGCGCCGCAGCGTCGTCGACCCCGACCGGGGGGCGCGCTCGCCGCTGTCGGACCGGTCCGCCGAGGGTGGGGTCGTGATCAAACCCACGCCGGCACCTACCCAACCCCCGCAGACCAACGGGGATGGTGGGTCGACCGAGTCGAGGCCGCGGCCGCGCCTCACGCCCCGCCCCGTTCCCCGCCCCGTGCCGCGCCCGGCCCCCGTAGAGGAGGCGCCGTTCTCGGCCGTGCTGCCCTTCGACGTCCCCGAAGACGACGACGATGACCGGGCCGCCTCCTTCGGGCCCCCCGAGGAGGCCCGCGACCGCGACGACGGCTCGCGTCAGGGACTGTTCGCCGCAGCGATCGGTGCGTTCCTCGTCTCTTCCGCTCTCGCCATCGGGCGCCTGCCGTCGTAGGCTGACGCCGACCATGGACGAGCGTGAGGCGACCCTCGTCGCCGAGAGTTGGTCGGGCTCGAGGGGGCTGGTCCCACGAGGCCCCCGGTGGTTGCTGGGATCGGGGCCGGCGAGCCCCGAGGAGGTGGAGCTCCATACCGGCATCGGTGTCCGCGGCCGCACCGTGTGGCGTCTGCAGGTCGGGGGGCGGTTCCTGCGCTCGGGGGGTCTGGTGTATCCGGGCGGCGTGCCGTACCCCGACGAGCTGCAGCGGCACACGGCCGTGGTGTCCAGCGAGGTCTGGCTGTACGTGGAGGAGGCAACGGGCCGCATCCTGGGGATCCATTCCTGGCCCGAGGCCCTCCGGCGGCCGATCGCCTCGATGCCCCGGGCCGACTTCGATCCCGAAGCCGTGCTTCCCGTCTCCGAGGTGCCGGACCTCGGGTTCGCGGTCCGGGTCCCCGCGGGGCGCGACTGGGCGCCGACGCTCGCCGTGGAGGCCTCGGCGTCCGGCGTCGTCCTGTTCGTGTGCCGTGGCACCGTCCCGGACCCGCTGAACGAGATGCTCCTGTTCGATGCGGGGGGCCTGTCCTTGCGCATCCGGCCCACGGACACCGCAGGTGACGTGGCCGGTGTCCTGGCGCGTCACCAGCCGCCCTTCCGGCGTGCGCGGGCCGGACGAGTACCGGCGGCCGGCAGGGAGCCTGGGAGGTCGCTCGGCCCCCAGACGTGGCCCTGGCCGGGCGAGCTGCTCTGGTGGGAGGACGGCCTGGCCTACGAGCTCAAGGGGTTCCAGTCGATGGCCGGGCTCCAGGAGGTGGCGGGCTCCCTGCGTCCGGCCGCCGTCTAGCTCCCTACCGGGGTGATCCGTGGATCAGCCGCAGGACCGTGACGGCCCCCACCTTGTGGAGGGGTTCGTTCCAGTTGCCGCACTTCGGCGACTGGATGCATGAGGGGCACCCGTCACGGCACGGGCAGGCCGCCACGTGCTCCATGGTTGCCAGGATGTGGTCGTCGGCCACGCTGAAGGCGTGCTCCGCGATCCCGGCCCCCATCGGATAGGCGTCGTAGATGAAGATCGTCGGCTCGCCGGTGTCGGGATGCAGGTTCGTCGACAGCCCGCCGAGGTCCCAGCGGTCGCACATCGCGAACACGGGCAGGATCCCGATCGCGGCATGCTCGGCGGCGTGCAGCGCGCCGAGGAGGAGATCTCCGGGCCCGTCCACGTCGGACAGGGCGCGGAGCAGCTTGGGTTCCGGGATCGTGTACCAGACCGCCCGGGTGACCAGGGTCTGGGGCGGCAGATCCAGCTCGCAGGTCTCGATCACCTCACCACCCGGCAGCTTGCGCCGCTGGTAGCCGGTGACGCGCTCGGTGACTTCGACGAGCCCGCGGGACAGCTCGCAGGGTCCGATGCGGCCGGACCGTTCCTCCTTGAGCACGATGAGGTCCTGGTCGGTTCGAGCCTGGGTGTACTCCTGCGCGCGTTCCTCGACGACCAGCGCCACCCGGTCGGCGATCACGAGGTCCTCGACACGGTAGGTGTCGCCCTGGTGCAGGTACACGGCTCCGGGATGCACCGAGGCGTAGGCTCGGGAGCCGTCCACGGTGCCGATGAGGCGTCCGGTGGAGGTCTCCACGATCCGGAAGGGCGCGCCGCCCGCCGAGCGGATGTCCACGTCGGCGGCCGGCGGCCGCCGACGTGCCCAGTACAATCGCCCGCGGCGCTCGCGTAACTCTCCGTCGGCCTCCATCTCCCTCGCGAGCCCGGTTGCCGCCGACCCGAAGACGCCTGCGGTGTCCTCCGGGGTGAGGGGCACCTCGTAGGCGGCGCAGCCCAGATGTGGACGGAGGACGTGCGGGTTGCCGGGGTTCAGGAGCGCCGCCTCGTGCGGCTTGGTGAAGAAGTCCTCCGGATGGGCCACGTAGAACTGGTCGAGGGGTTCGTCCTGCGGGACCACGATCGCCAGCGACGGGCGGCCCGAGCGTCCGGCCCGGCCCGCCTGTTGTCGGGCCGAGGCCACGGTTCCGGGGAACCCGTTCAACACCACGGCGTCGAGGTCGCCCACGTCCACGCCGAGCTCGAGGGCGTTGGTGGCCGAGACGGCCGTGTAGCGGCCCTCCTGCAGGCCGCCCTCGACGTCCCGCCGCTCCTCGGCGAGGTAGCCGGCCCGGTAGGCCACCACCCGTGCGGCGTCGCCGGGGTCGAGGCGGTCTCTGGCGTACCGGGCCACGAGCTCGGCGGCGACCCGCGACCGGGAGAAGGCGATGGTCTTGGCGTCGGTGCGCACCAGCTCCGCCAGCAGCCACGCCGCCTCGCCGTTCGAGGAGCGGCGCTTGCCGATGGTCTCGTCGGCCAAGAAGGGCGGGTTCCAGAAGACGACCTGCCGCTCGCCCGCGGGGGCTCCGTCGCGCGTGACCTGCTCCACCGGTGCGCCGACGAGCGCGGAGGCATGCTCGGCCGGGTTGCCGATCGTGGCCGTGGCCAGCGCGAAGGTGGGTTCGGCCCCGTAGCGCCGGGCCACCCGGCGAAGGCGGCGCAGCACCAGGGCCACGTGGGAGCCGAAGATGCCGCGGAGTACGTGGGCCTCGTCCACGACGACGTAGGACAGACGCCGCAGGAATCCGGACCACAGCTCGTGATGGGGGAGGATGCCGAGGTGGAGCATGTCGGGGTTCGTCAGGATCAGGTTGGCGTTGCGGCGGATCGCGGCGCGGTGCGCTGAAGGCGTGTCGCCGTCGTAGGTGTCGGCCCGCACCGACGGCAGGTCGAGCCGGTGGAGCTGGCGGAGCTGGTCGTGGGCCAGCGCCTTGGTGGGGGCCAGGTACAGGCCCGTGCCCCCGTCGAGGGCCGCCTCGGCGATCGGCAGGTGGTAGACGAGGGTCTTCCCCGAGGCGGTGCCGGTGGCCACGACGGTGTGGCGGCCCTCCCGCAGAAGATCGATCGCGAGTGCCTGGTGCGCGTAGAGCCGCTCGATGCCCACAGCCCGCACGGCGCGCTCGAGTCCGGCGGGCAGCGGCCGGGCGAGCTCGGCGAACCCCGGGTCGCGGGCCGGGACGCGCCGGGTGACGGCGATCTGTCCCTCGTAGCCGTCGCGGCGCTGGAGGTCGGCGAGGAAGAACCCGGGGTCCACCCCACCAGGGTAGAGGCGGTCTCAGGCCGGCGCTGCGGCTTGGAGGGTCGCCTCGGCGCCGTGGGCGCCGTCGTGGCCGGAGAACGGGCCGATGCAGGGCAGCGTGCAGCCCTTCTCGCGGTATTCGGCGACTTTCGCTCTGACCGCGCCCGCCTCCCCGAAGGCGGCGATCGCGTCCAGGAACGCCTCCGGGATCGCGGCCTGTGCGGCCTCCGGCCCCCCGGAGGCCAGGGCCTCGTCGAAGGCCCGGATGCCGTCGCCGTACCCGGCGCGTTCGATGGCCGCCCGGTAGTTGGGCAGGGTCCAGTAGATGTACAGGTCGCGACGCAGGGCCATCCGGGCCCCCTCGGGGTCGTCGGTCAGCGACGCGGGGACGGCCGCCACGACGTCCACCTTCCCCGGGTCGCGGCCCGCCGCCTGGGCGCCCTCCCGCACGTTCGGGATGATGTGGTCGCTGACGTAGTCGGGGGTGCAGCACCACAGCACCACGCCGTCGGCGAGCGCACCTGCGAGCCGGAGCATCTTGGGGGACAGGGCCGAGATGTACACGGGGACGCGGTGCGGCGGCGTGTACCCCATCCAGGCGAAGTTCGTCCGGAGCCGTTCACCCTCGAAGCCGATGCCACCGTCGTCCAGGATGCCGCGGACGATCGTGAGGTACTCCCGCATGGTGGCCAGCGGACGCTCGTAGCGCTGGCCGTAGAAGTTCTCCACCGATGGCTTGTGGGACACGCCCATGCCGAGGATGAACCGTCCGCCGGAGATCTCCCCCAGTGTGGCGGCGGCCTGGGCCATGGCCGCGGGGGTGCGGGCGTAGATCGGGACCACGCCGGTGCCCAGCCGGATGTGGTCGGTGCCGCGGGCGTATTCGCTCAAGACCCCGAACGCGTCCCGACCTGCGATCTGCGTGATCCACACGCTGTGGTAACCCAGGGACTCCGCCAGCCGGGCGCGTTCGACAGCCTGGTGCAGTGAGGTTCCGACTCCGAGGAACGTACCGGTCCGGCCCATGTCGTCTCCCTCCCGCGTCCGCGCACTCCGACCGTAGACGACGGCCGTCGGCCGGGGCCAACCCCGGCGATTTGCTTTTCGCATCATCGAAACTTAGATTTCTGAGCCGAGAAACCATGGATGCAGGGATCGGTCGTTCCGAGCGCGAGACGCTGAAAGCCATCTACCGTCTCACCCGCGAGGGTCGAGATGCGCAGACGGGCGCGCTCGCCGAGGCGCTGGGGGTATCCCCCGGCACGGTGACGTCCACCCTCAAGCGCCTGGCGGCCAGGGATCTGGTCGACTACCGCCCGTACCACGGCGTGGGGCTCACCGACGGCGGCCGTCACATGGCGGTGGCCGCGATCCGCAGGCACCGGATCGTCGAGCGCTTCCTGGCCGACATGCTCGGCTACGCGTGGAACGAGGCCGACCGGCTGGCGACGAGCTTCGAGCACGACCTCCCCCAGGAGGTCGAGGACCGCTTGTTCGTCGCCCTGGATCGACCGGCGACCTGCCCCCACGGCTTCCCGATCCCGGGGGCCGAGACATCCGAGTTCCAGGATCTGCCGCCTCTGTACGACCTCGAGCCCGGCGATGCGGCCCACGTGGCCGTGCCGGGGTCGACGGACCCGGAGGTGGTGGAGTTCCTCGAAGCGCTCGGCCTGCGCCCGGGGGTGCGGGTCGAGGTGCGCGAAAAGCACCCCTTCGAGGGTCCGCTGGTGCTCGACGTGGAGGGCAGCGAGCGCACGCTCGGCAGCAAGGTTGCCCGCCTCGTGTACGTGCGGGACGTGCGTTCCGGGTCCCGCGACCCGGGATCCAAGAGACGACAGACGAGCAAAAGGAAAGGGGACCGATAGTGGACGGCATCCCGTATCTCGCCGCCGGTTCGGCGGTGGCCGCCCTCGTCCTCGCGGCGTTCTTCAGGAGCGTCGTGTTGCGGGCCGAGGTCGGAACGGAGCTCATGAAGGAGATCTCCGAGGCGATCCGCACGGGGGCGATGGCCTTCCTGCGACGTGAGTACCAGTGGGTGGCGGTGTTCGTGGTCGCGATGGCCGTGCTGATCTTCGTGGTGCTCGACTACGGCCGGCCGTGGGGCGCGATCGCCTACGTGTCCGGTGCTCTGGCGTCCGCGCTCGCCGGCTTCATCGGCATGCGCATCGCGACGGCGGCCAACTCCCGGACCGCGAACGCCGCCCGGCAGGGGGCCGCGGCGGCGTTGCCGCTGGCCTTCCGCGGCGGGGCGGTCATGGGGTTCAGCGTGGCGGGCCTCGGCCTCCTCGGGATCTCGCTCTCGTACCTCGTGTTCGTGCGCTGGCTGGCCGTGGACGACCCCTTCCAGGTGGTCGCGGCCTTCGGTCTCGGAGCGTCGTCGATCGCGCTGTTCGCGCGTATCGGCGGCGGCATCTACACGAAGGCCGCCGACGTCGGCGCCGACCTCGTCGGGAAGGTGGAGGCCGGCATCCCCGAGGACGACCCCCGCAACCCCGCGACCATCGCCGACAACGTCGGCGACAACGTCGGCGACGTGGCCGGCATGGGGGCCGACCTGTTCGAGTCCTACTCCGGATCGCTGGTGGCGCCGATCGTCCTCGCCTCGCTGATCTTCGCGGGCTTCGGTGCCGACCTCCAGGAGCGGACGTTCCTGTTCCCGCTGCTGATCGGGGGCCTCGGGATGATCTCGGCGATCATCGGTGCTCTGGCTGTGCGCGGCCGGGCCGGGTCCAACCTGTCCAAGCAGCTCCACCGCGGCACGAACGTCGCCATGATCCTGGTGGCGGCCGCCACCATCTGGGCGGCGTACTGGCTGTTCGGTGACACGCCGGAGGTGGCCAACCCGCTGTACATGGCCCTGGCGGCCATCCTCGGACTTGTGGCCGGCTGGGCCATCGGCTTCACCTCCGAGTACTTCACCTCCGACCACTACAACCCGGTGAAGCGTCTGGCCGCCCAGTCGGAGACCGGCCCGGCGACCGTGATCATCGGGGGCGTCGCCGACGGGATGCTGTCCTGCGCCCCCGCGGTCGGTCTCGTCGTCGCCGCCATCGGCGGATCCTACTGGCTGGCCGGCGCGGCGATGCCCGGCGTCGCCGACAGCGGTCTGTACGGTGTGGCTCTGGCGGCAATCGGCATGCTCGCCACCATCGGCGTGGTCGTGTCGGTGGACGCCTACGGGCCCATCGCCGACAACGCGGGCGGGATCGCCGAGATGGCGCACCTCGATCCGGAGGTACGGCAGGTCACCGATTCGCTGGACTCCCTCGGCAACACCACGGCCGCGATCGCCAAGGGCTTCGCGATCGGTTCCGCCGCCGTCACGGCGCTGGCCCTGTTCAAGGCTTTCGAGGTGGCGGTGGGGCTCGAGACCATCGACATCGGCGACGTGGGCGTGACCATCGGGCTCTTCCTGGGCGCGCTCACGCCCTTCGTGTTCGCCGCGCTGACGATGAAGTCCGTCGGGCGCGCTGCCCACAAGATGATCGAGGAGGTCCGTCGCCAGTTCCGGGACATCCCCGGCCTGCGGGAGGGCAAGGAAGGCGTCAAGCCCGAGTACGCCAAGTGCGTGGACATCTCGACCGCGGCCGCGCTGCGGGAGATGGTGCTCCCCGGTGCGCTGGCCGTTGCGTTGCCGCTGGTGGTGGGCTACGTGTCGGTGGAGGCGCTCGGGGGGTTCCTGGCCGGCGCGGTCGTCACGGGGTTCCTGATCGCGATCTTCATGGCCAACGCCGGCGGTGCCTGGGACAACGCCAAGAAGTACATCGAGGTGGGCCACCACGGTGGCAAGGGGTCCGAGGCCCACAAGGCCGCGGTCGTCGGCGACACCGTCGGCGACCCGTTCAAGGACACCTCCGGGCCCGCGATGAACATCCTCATCAAGGTGATGACGATCGTGTCACTGGTCTTCGGCCCGGCCTTCATCGGCTAGACGCCGAACGTGTAGCGGCCCCCGGGTTCAACCCGGGGGCCGCGACGTGTGGTTTTCACGCGGCCCCCACCAGGGGACGACGTTGGG
>CAZLKN010000042.1:0-26365 GCA_964560135.1 uncultured Actinomycetes bacterium
AAGCGGCGAGGACGTGCGCCGCTCAGCGGCCCCGACCCCACCCCGGAACCCACACCGGAGGTCCCCGACCAGATCGCCGGAGAACACGTGCGGGAGGCCCAGCAGCGGCTCACGGACCTCGGCTACTGGGTGGGAGGCGGCGTGGACGGTGAACTCGGCGGCGGCACCAGCCACGCCGTCATGGCATTCCAGAAGGTGGAGGGCCTCGGCAGAGACGGTGAGCTCACCCCGGAGCTGCTCGTTCGCATCAGGTCCGCGACCCCGCCGGCGGCCCGCGTGACCGGGTACGCCCATTGGGAGGTCGACCTCAACCGGCAGGTGCTCTGGCACGTGGATGCCGCCGGCACGGTCTCACGGATCCTGCCCACCTCGTCCGGGCACGGCCGGGCCTTCACCTCACAGGGTTGGACGAGGCGGGCGATCACCCCTCGGGGGATCTTCCGCGTCCAGCGCAAGATCTCCGGATGGCGGATCAGCCCACTCGGCAAGCTCTACTACCCCAGCTATCTCATCGGGGGGATCGCCGTGCACGGGGCTCCGTCGGTCCCTGCGCACCCGGCCAGCTCGGGCTGCATCCGGGTGCCGATGTTCGCCGCCAAGGCCGTCTCGGACATGATGCCGGTGGGGACGAAGGTGATCGTCCACGATGGGGGCCCGCTCGTCCAGGAGCGCGACACCGCCTCGCCTCCGGGCCTGGACACCCCGGACGCCTCCCAGCCCACCACCCCCGAGGAACCGGAGCCCACCGCGGAGCCCACGCCGGAGCCGACACCCGAACCGAGGATGACCCCGCGGCCGCCGCGGACCCCCGAGCCGATCCCCACCGCGTCGCCCTCGCCCTCACCGGATCCCACGCCCGCGCCGACACCGGATCCGACTCCGGAACCACCGGGATAAGTCCGATCAGGCGGGAACGGCCGCCGTGGGCTCGGGGGTCTGTTCGATCTCCGCGTCCGGCTTCGGCTTGCGGTCAGCGTACCGGCCCACGTACTCCTGGCCGCTGAGGTTCATGATCTCGAACATGAGCGCGTCCACGAACCGCCGCGGAGCCATCGGATCGGCCTCGACCTCCTCCGCGCTGATCGCCATCGGAACGCCGAACCGAATCACGACCTCGCCCCGCAGGCGCGGGAACTTCGCCTCCTTGGGCATGACCTCCCGCGTGCCGGCCAGGCCCACCGGGATCACCGGGCATCCGGCCCGGACCGCCATCCGCGCCACGCCCGTCTTCCCGCGGTGCAGACGGCCGTCGGGGGATCGCGTCCCCTCCGGGTAGATCCCGAGCATCCCGCCAACCCCGAGCACCTGGCAGCCGGCCTCGAGGGCGGCCTGGGCCTTCTCGGCGTCGTGCCTGCGGACGGGGATCTGTCCCACCATCTGGAAGAACCACCGCGTCTTCCACGAATCCCAGTACTCCGCCTTGGCCAGGTAGGTGACCCGGCGGGGAACCGCCACAGGGATGAACAGGGAATCGAGGAAGGAGATATGGTTGGCGGCCACGATCGCGGGGCCGTCGGGTGGAATGTTCTCGAGTCCCTCGATCCGGATCCGGTACAGGCGCCGCATCAGGCCGCCGAGGACCACTTTCAGCACGCGATAGGCCACGCGGCTGTACCGCGGGAAGAGCGATTCGACCGGTTCTCGCACCTCATTCACCCCTGAGAACGGATCACGATCCGCCCGTCGCCTGCCATACTCCGTGTCGTGCCCGTCGATGACCCGTCCCCATAGTATGCCGACTCCTCCAAGATATCTGCCTGCATCCGGCTACGACCCGCAGGACGCACGAGAGCGGATCCGGCCCATCATCCGGGCTCTGGTCCGAGCCTACCCGGAGGAACCACGGACCGCGCTGACCCACCGCAGCACCTTCGAGCTGCTGATCGCCACCATCCTGTCGGCCCAGTGCACCGACGAGATGGTGAATAAGGTGACGCCGAAACTCTTCGAGCGTTACCCGGCCCCCGAGGATCTGGCGGCGGCCGATCCGGGCGAGGTGGAACGCCTGATCCGGCCCACCGGATTCTTCCGCCAGAAGACGAAGGCGATCATCGGCTCCTCCCGCATGATCTGCGAGAAGTTCCACGGCCAGATCCCCAGGACCGTGGACGAGCTCACGACCCTGCCGGGGGTCGCCCGGAAGACCGCCAACGTGGTGCTCGCCAACACGTGGCCCTGGCCGGCCTCCGACCACGGCATCTTCGTGGACACCCATGTGCGACGGATCAGCCAGCGCCTGGCGCTGACCGACCAGGAGGACCCGGTCAGGGTCGAGCGCGACCTGATGGAGATCCTGCCGCGGAAGCGCTGGTTCGACATCCCCCACCGGATGATCCTGCTGGGCCGGGGTCCGTGCAACGCGAGGTCGCCCAGGCACACCGAGTGCCCGCTGCTCAGGTGGTGTCCGTCCGGCCAGGCGGCGACGGCGGCCAGTCCGCCGGCGGACGCGTGACCAGGTCGGGGATCGATCCTCCGGCGACCTCGATCAGGTCGCTGTAGCAGCGGACGACGGGACGCTCCTCGCCGGCGAGCAGGACCTCGGGGTCGGCGGGCGACGCCCACAGCACGGCGTCGCCCGGCGTGGCCCGGACGCTCGCGGTGAGGTCCTCGATCTCCGTCGGCGTCCGGCCGATCGATGGGATCACGGCCCCGACGTGCGGGTGCTCGGCAAGGGCTCGGGCCACCGCTCCGCGCGCGAAGGGACGAGGGTCCACCACCCCGCAGTGGAACCGCCGCGCCGCGATCGCGCCCGCCCCCGCCTTCAGCCCGCCGAGCAGCAGGCTCGGTTGGTCCTCCACCACCACGACCCGCTTCCGGATCAGCCCGGCGCCCTCCGGCACCGCCGGGGGCATGTCCGTCAGGACCACCGGCGCGCCGGGGTTCCAGGAGCGCACGAGGGCCTCGTGCCGCACCGCCCGGTCCTTCGGAGCGCTGTCGGCCTTGGTGAGCACGATCGCATCGGCCGCCCGAACGTGCGCCTCGGCCCCCTCCGCCGGCTCCCGCAGCAGGTCCACCACGACCAGGTGCAGGTGGGGACGCACCCACGGCATCGCCGAGCCGCCCCCGTCCCAGACCACGACCCCACCGGGCCCGACGGCCCGAGCCGCAGCCCTCAGGATCCCGTCCGGATCAAGGCCCGTGGCCACGACGGCCCCGGTTCCGATCACCGGAGCGAGCTCCTCCCACTCCTCGATCGGACGGGGCTGCCGCAGCTCCGTCGGGGAACGGAGGACCGCGGCGTCGCCCCGGCCCTCCCACAGGAGCAGGTTCGGCAGCGGATGCCGCGCCACCGCCACGGCGATCCCGGACCGGCGCAACGCCCGGGCCACCCGTCGCACGAGTGCGGTCTTCCCCGAGCCGGTACTCGGCGAAGACACGGCGATGACGCGCACCCCCGGCGGCGCCGCCACCGGCTCGACGGCCCGCTCCCCCACGGGCAACCCGTGGGCCCCGGCCCAGGCCGACACCGCCCGCCTCGTAGCCACCTCGCCCCCCACGAGCTCCACCCGGGCGACTCCCGTAGGGACCACGCGATCCAACGCGTCCACCGGGTGCGCCATCACGCCTCCGGGTGTGGATACCGGCCCAGCCAGGCCCTCCAACAGCAACATCGACGCCGGGCGCGCCTCGCGGGAGGCCGCGACCAACACGGCCCCTCCCTCGCCAGCGAGCGCTACGTCCACGCCGCACCTCCGGTACCCTTGCTGGACCGTGCCCCCCAGCCGCGTTCGCCACGCTACCAGCGGACGGCTCGCAGCCGTCCTCCTTATCCTCCTCACGTTCGTCGCGGCGTGCGGACGCGGCGACCGTTCCGACCGGGCGTCCGACGGTTCCCCCACGCCGGCACCCACGCCGACGCCGTTGCGCGTCGCTACGGGCGGGGAGCCGGGCGACGAGGGCGAGGGGGCCACGCCGACGCCCACCGCACGGCCCGGACTCCGGCCGGTGTCCACACCCGTGGCCGACGACCCCGCCGACACGCTGCGAGCCTTCTTCGACGCCGTCGAGGCCGAGGACTACGATGCGCAGCTCGCCATGAGCATCGGTCCCGTCCACGACCTCACCCGCGTGCGCGACATCATCCAGCAGGAGAACGCGCGGCGTGGCGCCACCACGACCAACGAGGTCACCGTCGAGGAGCCACCCAGCGTGGAGGAACGCGACGAGGAAGGGGCACGCTTGGCCGTGAAGGCCAACATCCGCTCCACGGTGACCGGCGAACGCGGAACGCTCCCGTCCGACGCCGCGGTCGAAGGGCCCGTGGCCCTGCGGCGCATCGACGGTACCTGGCGGCTCGCCGATCTCGTGTACTCCGGACGGCCCCTCGGGCCCGAGCATTTCCCCCTCGACGCGAACCAGGTCCGGGAGGGCATCCGGCTCGAGATCCAGTCCGTCCTCAGCTACAAGCGGATCACCTCGGCGCTGATCCGCTTCGTCAACGAGGCCGGCGGCGGGGTCCCGCTGACCATCCGTCATGCCGTGCTCACCGCGGCCGACGGCCAGGAGCACGAGCCGCGACAGGTGGGGGTCGACTCGCGCGACACGCCCACGGTATTCATCGGCTTCGCGTACGCGCCGGAACGCCCGCAGGCGCTCACGGTGGAGGTGGAACGCGAGGACACCGGGGCCACGTGGACCTACGATGTCCGCTTCTGAGCCTGCTCCCCGAGGTAGTGTCCGCCCGGGGCACGTCGGAACGGGTCCGTGCTGTTTCGATGCTCACTTCGCCGTGCCGAACCGCGGTTCCTGCCTGATCGGACAAACCCCCGCCGATCACAGGCCGCGGACGAGCTCCAGCAGCGCCGGCCGCCGCTCGGCGTCGTGGCGGGAGGCAACCATCCAGGTGATGCCGTCGGCTCCGCCCTCCGCGAGCGCCCGCACGGTATGAGACGCGGTGGCCGGATCGTACATCCCACCCCACCAGCATTCGAGATCCGGGTGGTGGGCACGTACCGACGCCGCCCGCTGTGCGAACTCCTCCGGCGTGAGCCCCCAGCCGTGCCAGGCATTCGCCGTCCGCGCTGCGAGGTCGACGATGTCCGGCCCTGTGCCGCCGATCCACACCGGCACCGGATGGTGACGCGGCCGCACCGGCCCCGGCCCCCGGCCCCGGAGCGCCTGCACGGTCGCCGCCACGGCTGCCAGCCGGGTGGCACGGTCCGCGGGGGCGTCGATGCCGAAGCGGCGCTCCTCGGCCAGGCTCCCGCGGTCACCCGCGCCCACCCCGACGATCAGGCGACCGTCGCATGCGGCCTGCGTGACGGCGGCCATCCGCGCCACCAACGCCGGCGGGCGCAGCCTCGCCCGGGTCACGAGCGAGACGAGCCGCAGGCGACGGGTGGTCCGCGCCAGGAGCGGCAGCAGCGCCCAACCGTCCAGCACGGGACGGTCCGGCCCCCGCAGCGTGGTGAGGTTGTCGAAGGTCCAGACCCCCCAGGCGCCGGCTTCCTCGGCGGCGCAAGCCGCGTCGAGCACCCCCTGCGGGTCCCGGGAGATCTGCGGGAGACCGACCACCACGCGCATCCTGGAGCACATCCTATCGGGCGGCCCGGGGCCACCCTCTGCTAGGTTGGCGCGCGATGGCTGAACCGGTACTCCTCGAACGCGACGGGCACGTGGCGACGATCACGCTCAACGTGCCCGACAAGCGCAATGCCATGTCCGCGGAGATGACCGACGCCTTCCCGGCTGCGGTGGCCCAGGCACGCGAGATGGACGACGTCCGGGCCGTGGTGGTCACGGGGGCCGGCAAGGCCTTCTGCGCCGGCGGCGATCTCGACTTCCTGCACACCGGGGAGCCCGAGGTGCACGTCCTCCGCGAGAAGATGACGTCGTTCTACCCACGCTTCCTCACGCTGCTCGACCTCGAGGTTCCCACGATCGCCGCGATCAACGGCCCCGCGATCGGTGCTGGGATGTGCCTGGCCCTGATGTGCGACATGCGGGTTGCGGCCGAGGACACCGCGATGGGCATGACCTTCGTCCGCATCGGCCTGCACCCGGGGATGCTGGCCACGGCGCTGCTGTCCCGTGCCGTGTCCCACACCTGGACGGCCGAGCTCCTGTACACCGGGCGGATCGTGAACGGCATCGAGGCGCGCGAGATCGGCCTGGTCAACCGGGCCGTCCCGGCCGAGCAGGTCGTGCCGGAGGCACGTGCCCTGGCGGCGCAGGTCGCGCAGAACGCGCCCCTGGCGCTGCGCTACGTGAAGGAGGGCCTCCGCCTCGCTTTCCGTCAGGCGGCCGAGCAGGCCTCGGCGTGGGAAGGCTTCGCACAGCCGGTGACCATGGCCACCGAAGACGTCCGCGAGGGCCTCAAGGCCGTGCGCGAGCGGCGTCCCCCCGAGTTTCGCGGCCGCTGACGAGCCGTTTCGCTCCGCCGGGGCGAGGGTAGCCATCAACCGACGACCACACTCCGGAGGTGGCATGGGCGAACCCGCCGTGGCCCGGACGACCGGCGGCCGCGACATGCGGGACCGCTGGGAGAAGCAACCGGCCGACCGAGAGACCTTCGCACGCGTGCTCGCGGAGGCGATCGACGCCGTCGGGTCCACCGGCGTCCCCTTCGTGACCATCGGAGGCCTGGCAGCCGCTCAGGTGGGCCGTCCACGCTGGACACAGGATGTGGACCTGCTGGTGCGTCCACAGGACGCCGACGAGGTGCTGCGCGCTCTCGCGGCGGCGGGCTTCGATACCCAGCGGACGAACCCCCACTGGATCTACAAAGCCGTCCGCGACGACATCCTGATCGACGTGATCTTCCGCACCATGGGTGACATCTACCTCGACCAGGAGATACGGGAACGAGCCATCGAGGTGTCCGTCGACGGATGCCGTTTCCCGATCGCCTCGCCCGAGGATCTCGTGGTGATCAAGGCCGCCGTCTCGAGTGAGGAATGTCCGCACCATTGGAACGATGCGCTCGGCATCATCGCGGAAAACGAGCTCGACTGGGAGTACCTGTTACGTCGCGCCCGTCGCTCCGCGCGGCGCACTCTCAGCCTCCTGATCTTCGCCCAGGCCGCCGATCTGGTCGTGCCGACCTCCGCGCTCAGGCAGCTCTTCCACACGATCTACGACGAGGCTCCCCATGACGCCTGAGTCTCCGGACGATTACCTGGCCGCGCGGGTCGAGGAGGCGATCGCCGCCGATCCTCGGGTGAGCGAACTGCACGTCCGTGCCGGACTCCGGCGGGGGCGGATCTATCTCACCGGAACCGTCACCACCGAGGAGCGCCGTCAGCTCGTCTCCGAGATCGCGCGCGACCAGGCGCCGGGTCGCGAGATCTGCAACGAGACGACGGTCGTCGAAACCGGCGACGCCGGAGAGGAGCGACTGTCGTGATCCGGGTCGCGGCCGTGGCGGACGTCCACATGGGCCCGGATGCCGCCGGGACGCTGAGGCCGCACCTGACAGGCATCGGTGACCGGGCCGACGTGCTGGTGATCGCGGGGGACCTCACGCGGCACGGCGACCCGACCGAGGCCGCCATCCTGGCGGCCGAGCTGCGGGGCATCGGGGTCCCCACCTTCGCGGTGCTCGGCAACCACGATCTACATCTGGACCGCGGTGACGAGGTCCGCGCTCTCATGGAGGCCGCCGGAGTGCGCGTGCTCGAAGGGGAGGCCGCGGTGGTGGAGACCGCGGACGGCCGGACCCTGGGTGTTGCCGGCTCCAAAGGGTTCGGAGGCGGCTTCCCGGGGGCCTGCGGGCACGAGTTCGGCGAGCCGGAGATGAAGGCCTTCATCCGCCACACGCGCGAAGTCGCGGAGCGCCTGGAGACGGCTCTGCGGTCGGTCGAGGACGCGGATGCGCGGGTCGCAGCCGTGCATTACTCCCCCATCAGCGAAACGCTGCAGGGTGAGCGGTTGGAGATCTATCCGTTCCTCGGGAGCTACCTGCTCGGCGAGGCCATCGACCGCGCCGGCGCGGACCTGGTGCTCCACGGCCACGCACACATCGGCGTGGAGAAGGGGACCACCCCGGAAGGGATACACGTTCGCAACGTCGCCCAGCCGGTGTTGCGCCGCGCCTACACCGTGTACACCCTCGAAGCCTCCCGGCCCCCGAGGTCGACGTCGAGCGCCCGGCCCTGACCTCTACGGGCGCGGATCGGCTCACGCATCCTCCTACGACCGCTCGGGCCTCCGGCGATATACCCTCACCTGCGTCGCCGCCGAACGGGAGGATCACGAAGCTGAATCCGCTGGAGCACCTCATCCGCGCCAGGATCGACCAAGAGGGACCGATGACCTTCGCCGCGTTCATGCGCCTGGCGCTGTACGATCCCGAGCACGGCTTCTACGCTTCGCGGGTCCCCGGTCGCGGCGCCGGCTATCGCACGGCCCCCACGCTCTCGCCCGCCTTCGCCCGGATCCTCGTGCGCGGCATCGCCGCGATGGACGCCTCCCTCGGCACCCCCGAAGGCTTCACGGTCGTCGAGTGGGGGGCGGGCGGCGGCGATCTCGCGCACGTGGCGCTGCGCAGCGCGCCCCCCGGCTTGCGCGACCGGCTGCGCTGGAGGATCGTCGAGCCGATGCCGCGGATCGCTCGCGACCAACGCGAGCGGCTGGACGGGTTCCCCGTCACGTGGGCGGACGGCGACCAGGATCCGGTGGCGGGAGGTGGCTTTGCCCCCGTGGTGGGCTGTGCCTTTGCGAACGAGGTGCTGGACAACGCGCCGGTCCATCTGCTGCGCGCCGAAGGGCATCGCCTTCGCGAGGCACGCGTCCATGTGACCTCCGCCGGACTCGATCTGCGCTTCGACGGCGACCCGGCCCCCGAGGTCGGCCACCTCGCAGAGCGGCTCCACGCCCCGGATGGGACGGTGATAGAGGTGAGCCTCGATGCCATCCAGTGGCTCGCCGACGCGGCGGCCGCCCTCACGCGGGGGTACGTCCTGATCGTGGACTACGGTGCCCCGGAAGCGGTTCTCCGCGCCCGCCAGCCGGACGGCACGCTGCTCGCCTACGAAGACGGGGTCCCGTCCACCGACCTGCTCGCCCGGCCCGGCGAGCGCGACCTCACGGCCCACCTCGAGCTGAGCCTCCTTGCCCGATGCGCCCGGGAGATCGGCCTCCGTCCGGTGGCCACCACCACCCAGCGCGAGCTCCTTCTCGGCTGGGGGCTGCGTGAAGAACTCGAGGCGCTCCGCAGGGCATCGGAGGCCGCCTCGGGGGCCGAGGCGCTGCAGCTGCTCGCCGCCCGGAGCGACGCGGCCCTCCTCGCCGCCCGGGGTGGGATGGGCGACTACGGGGTGCTCCTGCTGGCCAAGGACGCTCCCGATGTCCCCTTGCGGCTCTGAGCTACTTGTCGACGTCCCCGACGACGAAGTCGAAACTTCCCAGGATGGCGACGATGTCGGGCACGTAGACACCGTGGAGCAGGTAGGGCAGCACGGAGATGTTCGAGAAGGACGGCGTCCGGATCTTCATCCTGTAGGGCTCCCGCGCCCCGGTGGAGACGAGGTAGAACCCGATCTCGCCGCGCGGCCCCTCGGCCCGGACGTAGGCCTCGCCGGGCGGCACCTTCCATGTGCGGGCGGTGTTGGAGGTGATCGTGCCCGAGGGCATGCCGTCCAGAACCTGCTCGACGATGTTGCAGGACTCCCACATCTCCCTCACCCGCTGTACGTAGCGGTCGAAGCAGTCACCCTGCTCTCCTACCGGGACGTCGAAGTCGAAGGGCGCGTAGCCCAGGATCTCGTCCTCCTTGCGCACGTCGGTGGCGACCCCTGAGGCGCGCAGGTTCGGTCCCGAGACGCCGTAGTCGAGGGCGACCTCCTTCGGGAGGACCCCGACCCCACGGGTCCGCGTGATGAACACGTCGTTGCCGATCAGGAAATCGAGCCACTGTTCCACGCGTTCCCGGTAGTAGGCGATCAGCTGCGGGATGCGCTCGTAGAACCCCTTGGGGAGATCCTGGTAGACGCCTCCCACCCTGGAGTAGTTGGTGTGCATCCGCGCACCCGAGACCGTTTCGAACATGTCCAGGGCGTACTCGCGGTCGCGGTAGCCGTACATCGGCGCGGTGAGCGCTCCGAGCTCCAGCCCGTACACCCCGCAGAACAGCGAATGCGACGCGATGCGGTACAGCTCGGTGATGAGGACCCGGATCCATCTCGCTCGCTCCGGGACCTCCATCTCGGCGAGGGTCTCGCAGGCGATGCAGAACGGCACCTCATACGTGAAGCTCGAGATCCAGTCGATCCGGTTCAGCAGGGTGTTGATCTGCATCGGGTTCCGCACCTCGACCAACTTCTCGTAGCCGCGGTGCATGTACCCGAGGACCGGGTCGGCGTCGATCACGCGCTCGCCGTCGAGTCTGACGACCACCCGCAGTACCCCATGGGTGGACGGATGCTGGGGGCCGATGTTCAACACCATGTCCCCGGTCGCAGCATCCCGTTCGACCGTGGCGGTGTAGTACCCGCGGATGCCGAGATCAGGATCCGTGGCCATCGCCTGTACCTCCCTCATCGATAAGACGAAGGTACCGGTCGAGGCCGGTCATGTGAAAGAGCCTCGCGACGCTGTGCGGGCACGCCGCGATCACGAACACCCCGCCGTTGCGCTGCGCCCGCTTGTGCGCGCGGACCATCGCGAACAGACCCGTCGAGTCCACGAACGACGCGGATGCCAGGTCAAGCAGCACCTCGGGGTACCTCGACTGGAGACGCTCCAGCTCGCATTCGAGCCAGTCGGTGTGCAGCAGATCCAGCTCGCCCCCCAGCACGATCCGCGCGGACCCCCTCTCAGACGATTCGACCGCCAGAGAGAACGCGGTGGGGTCCTCGAGGCCGGGGATACCCGGATCGCCGTCGGCGGTCGCTTCCCACGGCGCAGTCGTCATGCGGCACAACCCCCCGTTCCGAGCCTCATCGCACCTTCGGCATGACCTGGTCGGCGAAGAACCGCATGAACCCCTCCTGGTCGGGACCGATCTGGTGGATGTACACGTGGTCGAATCCGGCTGCCGTGCATCGCTGGATCACCTCGACGTACTGGTCGGGGTCCGGACCGCACGTCACCGCCTCCGCCACGTCGTCGGGGCCCACCATCTGGGCGGCCTGTTCGAAGTGGCGCGGCAACGGGAGCTCCTGGCCGAGTTCGCCGGTGAGCGCCGCGTTCGGCCACCATTCATGGGCCCTGCGGCGGGCCTCCTTCAGGTCCGGAGCCCAGCAGACGTGGAGCTGGGCGTACTTGGGCTTACCCTGTCCGCCGGCTGCTTCGAAGTGTTCGACCGCCTTCTCGGAGGGCCCGACGGCGATGAGCCCGTCTCCGAACCGTCCGGCCAACTCCGAGGATCGGCGCCCCGATGCCGCGACGTAGATCGGCACCGGCTGCTCCGGCAGCGTGTACAGCCGTGCGTTCTCGACGGAGTAGAAGTCTCCCTCATGGTTCGTGAAGCCCCCCTGCCACAGCTTCCGCATCACCTCGATGGCCTCTTCGAGCATCTGCCTGCGGATGGTGGCCGACGGCCAACGGTCGCCCAGGATGTGCTCGTTCAGGTTCTCTCCCGTCCCCACGCCGAGGAAGAACCTTCCGGGCATCATCGCCGCCACGGTGGCCGCGGCCTGCGCGGTGATCGCCGGGTGGATACGGATGATCGGACAGGTGACCCCGGTACCCAGCCGCAGACGCTCCGTCACCTGCGCGATGCCCCCGAGCACGCTCCAGACGAAAGGGCTGGAGCCCTGCCGATCGGTCCAGGGGTGGAAGTGGTCCGAGATGACCGCGAAGTCGAACCCGATCTCCTCGGCGCGGCGCGCGTACCCGACGAGCGCTCCGGGCGCGTGCTCCTCACTCGACAGCGCGTATCCGATCTCGGCCACAGCACACCTCCTTGATGACGACTCGGTGTCCACCTGTCGGTGGGCTCTCTACCCGCCGGACAGGGGGTCCAACCGGCCGGCTGCTGCGGACGCTCTGCGGTGTCCGCCTCCGAGCCAGACGGCGAAGAGCGTCAGCGCAACCCCCGCATACACCATGCCGCCCGGCATCCACATCAACAGCCCGGCCAGCTGCTGGTCGGCGAGCACCCCCGCAGACCGACCCTCGAGATGCACCGTGTACCAGCTGCCCGGAGCGAACGCGATCAGTGCGCCGAGCGCCGTTCCCTGCACCGTGGCCGCGAACAGGTAGAGGAGTGCCGCCCCCCCGTTCATCCGCCGGGCCCCCAGGACGGGGGCCCAGAACACGAGCGCCGTCAGGAGGAACAGCGCGTGCTCGCTCGCGTGGATCACGGGGTTGCCCACCGCCGCTTCGTAGGGTCCGGGCAGGTGCCAGAACCACACGACGCCCACGTGCAGGGGCCATCCCACCACGGGCAGCGTGAAGCTGCGCAGGAGCGGACTCGCAGCAGCCGTCCTCCGGAGCAGCGTCCGCCGCCGCGACAGGGGTATGGCCGCCAGCAGCTGCGGTCCGGGACGCCCGGCGATGATCAGCGGCGCAGCGACCACGATGAGCAGGAGGTGCTGGACCATGTGGACCGAGAAACGCTCCTCGGCCAGCGTATGAACCGGCGAGGCGAGCGCCAGCGCCGCGGCAGCCAGCCCGGCGACCAGGATGATCCGACGCCGTCTCGTGGTTCGCGAAGCCATCCGACCCCCACCGTAGCGGCCGGGCGTCAGACCCAGGGCCGCCGGGTCGTGCTGCGGCGAGGGGCGGAGGAACGTGACTGCCCGCCCTCGATGTAGCGGTCGACGCCCGACTGGCGAAAGACCCGCTCGACCTGACGGCTCATGTCCCCGACGAACAGGCGCTTCCCGGCGCCCTCGGCCAGGTCCCGCACGCGCAGGAGCGACCGCAGGCCGGACGAGTCGAGGAACGGGACCCCCGAGAGATCCAGGACGATGATCTCACTGCCCTTGAAAGCATCCTCGACGGCGGACTCGAACCGGGCGACGCATGCCAGATCGATCTCTCCGGCGAACCGCACACGCACGAGTGAACCCTGCCGCTGGATCTGCCACCGGAGGTCGGCCATGACCTTCAGAGGTTGGCCACTGGAGTCTCGTCGCGACCGTCGGTCTGGGGGCCGGGCAAGGGGTCCCGCGTTCGCGAACGTCCGACTCGTCGTCCGACCTGGCGGATACCGGCCGGTCGGGGAACCGGGCCCCAGCCCCACGCGCGGATGAGGTGCAGCCCGTCACGCCACCGGACCGGGAACGCGGCCTTGGCTTCGTCCAACGTAGCGAACTCGCCGACCATCTCGGCGAGACCCTCGTCGCCACAGCGGCGCCATACCCGGTACTTCGCGGATCCCCCATCCGCCGTCTGGTCGATGGCGAAGTATGCCTTACGAGCCATGAATCGGCCTCCTCCCACGGGTAGAGGACATGTTTCCCCGAGGGGAGGGACGACAAACGTCTGCCTGATGAGCTCTACTATCGATCCGTGACCGCCGCACGAAGCTCCCGGGAGCCGTTCACCGTGTCGATGCCCACCGAGCTCGCCGTGACCCGGGAAGGCCAGCACCACTGGGTGGAGCGGGACGGCCACCGCGTGCGGCTGTCGAACCTCGAGAAGGTCTACTGGCCGGCCGAGGGGTACACGAAGGGTGACCTGCTCGCCTACTACCACACGGTCGCCGACCGCATGCTTCCGCACCTCGCCGGTCGCCCCCTCACGATGAAACGCATGCCGGAGGGCATCGACGGACCCTACTTCTACGAGAAGAACGCGCCGACCCACACACCGGACTGGGTCCCCCGCTGCCGTGTCCTGAGCGACGACGCGGACGGCGGGCAGATCGACTTCCTGATGGCCGGGGATGCGGCGTCGCTCCTGTTCGTGGCCAATCTGGGCTGCATCGAGTTCCACCCCCTGCACTCCCGGTGTCCCACCGTGGACTGGCCGGACTATCTGTTCTTCGATCTCGACCCTTTCCCGCCCGCGACCTTCGACGACGTCCTCGCGGTGGCCCATCACGTACACGCGGCGTTGGACGCTCTCGGGCTGCCGTCGCTCCCGAAGACCTCGGGCGCCACCGGGATGCAGATCTACGTCCCGATCCTCGCCGGTCCCCGCTATGAGCAGGTCCGGGAATTCGTGGGAACCGTTGGACGCGCCATCCGCGATGCCGACCCGTCCCGCGTGACGATGGAGTGGGAGATCGCCAAGCGGGCGGGCAAGGTGTTCGTCGACCACAACATGAACCGCCGCGGGGCAAACATCGCCGCCGTGTACTCGGTGCGGCCCGAACCCGGAGCTCCCGTCTCCACGCCGTTGACCTGGGGCGAGGTGGAGGAGGCGCGGGTCCGTCCGGAGGACTTCACGATCGTCACCATCCACGAGCGGCTGGCCGAGGTCGGCGACCTCTTCCGGCCGCTGGTCGCAGAACCCGTCGACCTGCGTCCGGCGCTGGAGGCGCTCGGCATGCCCACCGACATCCAGCCTCCGCCGGAGGAGGCCCGCCGCCGCCTGAGTGCCTATGAAGCGAAGCGCGACTTCAGCGCCACGCCGGAGCCCCCGGCGGTCGGGCACGCGGGAGCCGCGGGCCAGACGGGCGCGCGCTTCGTGATCCAGAAGCACGCCGCGACCCGGCTGCACTACGACCTGCGGCTCGAGCGCGACGGCGTCCTGTGGTCGTGGGCCGTTCCCAGGGGCCTGCCCGCGACCCCCGGCGACCGCCGCTTGGCCGTGCGGACCGAGGACCATCCGCTCGATTACGCCACCTTCGAAGGCTGGATCCCCAAGGGCGAGTACGGTGGGGGCGAGGTACGGATCTTCGACCACGGCACCTACGAGGCTCCCGAGTGGGAGGATGGGAAACTCACCGTCCGCCTTCACGGTGAGCGGGTCCGCGGCGAGTACCATCTGGTGCGCACGAACCGCGACTGGCTGATCTTCCTGTCGAAGAACTCGGCCCGCGAACAGTTGCCCGAACCCCCTGATTGGCGTCCCATGCTCGCAGAGGGCGGCCACGAGCCCTTCGATGATCCCGCCTTCAGGTTCGAGCCCAAGATGGACGGCGTCCGCACCCTGGCCTACGTCACACCGCAGGCCACTCGCCTCGTGTCACGCTCCGGCCGCGACCAGACGGGCACCTACCCGGAACTCGGGAATCTCGCCGAGTGGATAAACGCCCTCCAGGCCGTGGTGGACGGTGAGATCGTCGCGCTCGACGACGCCGGCAGACCGTCCTTCGAGCGTCTCCAGCAGCGGGTGAACCTCGCCGGGGCGGAGCAGATCGAGCGCATCCGCAAACGGCTCCCGGTGCACCTGTTCCTGTTCGACCTGCTGTGGCTGGACGGCCGCGACCTGACGGCCGAACCACTCGAGGAACGCCGCCGCCTGCTCGACGGCATCGTGACCCAGGCCGGACCGCTCGTGCTCATCAGGCATGTGGACGGCCAAGGGCGCGACTTCTTCGAGGCCTGTCGCGCCCTCGGGCTCGAGGGGATGGTCGCCAAACGGCTCGGGAGCGTCTACCAACCGGCCCGCAGGACCCGCGACTGGCGGAAGGTGAAGGCCCGGCGGACCCTCGACTGCGTGGTCATCGGCTGGACCCGGGGGACCGGATCTCGGGCGGCGACCTTCGGGGCACTGCTGGTCGCCGCACACGAGGGCGGGGAGCTGACCTGGCTCGGCAGCGTCGGCTCCGGCTTCTCCGGGCGGCGGCTCGACGAGGTCCTGCCGCGCCTCGAGGCGTTGGAGGTGGACGAGCCACCGGTATCCGACCCGGCCCTGGCTGCGCTGAAGGGGGCTCGATGGGTCCGTCCGGAGATCGTCGTCGAGGTCTCCTACCTGGAACGCACAGAAGCAGGCAAGCTCCGGGCGCCGGTGTTCGAAGGGCTCCGCACCGACAAGGACCCGGCCGACTGCGAGGTCGAGGAACGCTAGGAGTCGGCCTCGCCCAACTGCAGGCGCGTGCCTTCCTCGTTGAAGACCTCGATCGTCAGCGGGTCGGTCTTCCGTACCGCTTCCAGCGCCTTCCGGCCGTCGTCGGCCTCCTCGGCATGGATGACGACCACCGTGTGACCCTCGCGCACCGAAGACAGGGTCAGCTCCCAGGCCTCCGTGCCGCGTAGCGACCCGATCCCGCCGACGAACCCCCCGACGGCGCCGCCCGCGATCGCCCCACCCAGCGCGCTGGCCAGAAGCCCGGCACCCACGACGGGCCCGATGCCGGGGATCGCGAAGGACGCCAAACCGGCCAGAAGCCCCACACCGCCGCCCGCGGCCGTTCCCGCCGCAGCTCCCACGCCGACCCGCTTGCCGACGTGCTCCACCGTGGCCGAGTCCCGCTCGGAGGTGTCGGCTTCCTCGGCGGACTCCTCCACGCCCGGGCCGAGCAGGGAGATCATCGAGCCGTCGATCCCCGCCTTCTCGATGTCCCCGATCGCGCCCCGGACGCGATCGAGATCCGGGTAGGCGGCGAGTACGTTGTAGGGTGCGAATCCGTCCAATTCGTTGTGTTCCTGGCTCATCGTCAACCCCCTTGGTGGTCTCAACCCGAATCCTTACCCACCTCGGGTCAGGTGGAACCCGGCCGCTCAGGCCTCGAGGGCCAGAAGGGCGGCCCCCACGATGCCCGCCTCCGGCCCGAGCTGGGCCGCCACGACCTCCGGCACCTGACGGTGCCCGGGGGCCTCCACCCGCTCGAGCATCGCCTCACGGCTCAGCGGCTCCAGCAGATCCCACTCCCGCACCAGGCCTCCGCCGATCGCGATCCGCTCCGGCTCGAGGATGTTCACCAGCGACGCCAGCCCCCAGCCGATCCACCGGCCGAGGTCGTCCACGATGCCCTGCGCGAAAGGATCCCCCTCCCGAGCGGCATCGGTGATCAGCGGCCCGGTCAAACGATCCGGGTCCCCGCCGGTCCATTCCCGCAGCAACCCGCCCGACACACCCGGGAGACCCTCGCGGGCCGCGCGCATGAGCGCCTGACCCGAGGCGTACTGCTCCCAGCACCCGCGCCGGCCGCACCCGCACACCGGCCCGTCGGGATCCACCAGCACGTGGCCGATCTCCGCCGCTCCTCCCCGGGCCCCCCGGTAGGGCCTGCCGTCCACGACGATGCCCCCGCCGACGCCCGTGCCGAGGGTGACGCACAGGAAGTGCCGTGTTCCGCGTCCGGCGCCGAAGCGGTGTTCCGCCCAGGCCGCGCAGTTGGCGTCGTTGTCCATGAACACCGGGCGCCCGAGGGCCTTGCCCAGCATCTCGACGAGATCGAGGTCCTGGAATCCGGTGTTCGGCCCGTACAGGTAGCGGCCGGCCTCGTAGTCGATGATCCCCGCCACCCCGATGCCCACGGGCAGGGTGCCCTCGTATCCGTCGACGAGGCGCGCGATCTCCGAAATGAGACCGTCGACCGGGCCTGCGGCGAACGGCGCCTCCGCCCGCTCCCGGAGCGTACCGTCGCCGTCCACGAGGCCGGCGGCGACCTTCGTCCCGCCCAGATCGATGCCGATCGCGCTCGACATCACGACCGGCGGCGGATGGGGATGCTCTCGATCGGCGCCTGCCGCTCCGCAGCGCCCTTGCGCTCCTCGATCACCGTCAAGAACTCCGCCAGCCCGTCGATGACGCCCCGCATGGCGAGGAGCAGCTCACGGCCGGCGCGCGTCAGGTGCTCGGTGGTCTCCGGCGCCGACTTCTGCAGGGCCATCGAGATCGTGCCGATCGGGCACGCGTAGCACTCGGGCGCGTAGGTGCGCTCGGACTCGCCGTCATTCTTCCCGCTAGGACGCTGCGTCACCACGATTCCTCCCGAATCTGACCTTCAGCACCGGACCGTCGAAGCTCGCATCGAGTACCTGCCGTCGTTGCAGCGACTGCGGAAGCAGGATCGACCGCCGGTAGGACCCGACGGTCACGATCAACTCCTCGTCGCGCCTGGCGAGGTCGAGGCGGCCCTCGGCGAATGGCAGCCTGAGCGACAACACATACTTGTCACCGGACCGTCGCACCCGCATCGGCTCGTCGGCGTGCAGCACGTCCGCCGGGCCGAGGTCGCCGTACACCTCGGCCCCCAGCTCCCGGAGCAGCGCCGGGCCGACCATCTCCTCGTCGTACAGACGGGCCGTCAGGACCGGCACGGGGGAGAAGGACTCCCGGATGGTGTCCAGATGCTCGGACTGGATCTTCTTCCACTTCGTGAAGTAGGGATCCTCGACCGAGTCGGGGATGAGACGGTTGGCCACCACGGCGTCCACCCGGTACCCGAACAGCGCGAGGTAGGTGAACATCCGGCGGGCCTCGGCGATCACCATCTTCTCGGGGTTGACCACCAGCCGGATCGATGACCGGTCGGGATCGGTGAGGATCTCTCCCACCTCACCGAGGCTCATGTGCAGACGCTCGATCGCCTGGAAGAAGCGGTCCTGGGCCACGGGCATGGAGCTGACACGCTCCAGCACCGGGCGCACCGCTTTGACCATCCGACGTTCCATCGGGAAGACACGCTGCATGTACCAGCGACTGATCTCGGGCAGCGACAGCAGCCGGAGCGTCTCCGCCGTCGGGGCGCAGTCGACCACGACGCAGTCGTACTCGTCGCCCGCGGCGATCTGCCGCAGGTCGGTGAGGCTGAAGACCTCCTCGATCCCCGGCAGCACCATGACCTCCTCCGCCGCGACGGGGTCGGCACCCGCCCAGGCGAGGAACTTCGTGACGAACTCCTGGATGTCGTGCCAGTGGTGCTCGAGCCGCTCCTGCGCGTCGATCTGGAGACAGTGGAGATTCGGTGCGATCTCGGTCGGCTCCCGGCCGACCTCCGCCTCGAAGGCGTCCGCGAGGCTGTGCGCGGGATCCGTGGACATCACGAGCGTGCGCGCACCCTGGTCGGCGATCCCGAGGGCGGTGGCGGCGGCGACCGACGTCTTCCCGACCCCGCCCTTCCCGGTGAAGACGATGATGCGCATCGACGGAGGGCCTTTCGATCAGCGGAACGTGGTGTCCAAGTATAGGGGCGCAGGGGGAAGGGTCCGACGGAGTCGATGCTACACTTCCGGTGTCCCAGCTCACCGGCGGGGACGGACCCTGGGGAAGCCTCCATGAGCATGCGCATCGACGACCTGGCCCAGCGCGCCGGCGTACCGAGCCGGACCATCCGGTACTACACGCAGCAGGGGCTCCTGCCGCCCCCAGAGCTTCGCGGCCGCGTCGGATACTACAGCGACACCCACCTCGAGCGCCTGCGCCTGATCAAGGAGCTCCAGGAGAAGCGCTTCCTTCCGCTGAACGTGATCAGGAACGTGATCCGCAAGTTCGAGGCGGGGGCCGACCTCGACGCGATGCTCGCCCCCCTGGACATGGTCTTCGCGCCCCGTTGGAGCTCTGAGCACAGCCCGGAGCTCACGCGCGAACAGCTCGCCGACCAGGCCGGAGTATCTCAGGATGTGGTCGAGGAGGCCGAGGCGATGGGCTTCCTGTTCCCGGTCCGCCGCGGACGCGAACGCCGGTATACCGTGGACGACGTCCACATGCTCGAGGTCGCCGACGAGTGGCTCGCCCTCGGACTCCCCCGCGACCTCGGGCGGCTGTACCGCGACAGCCTGGAGCAGATCTCCCGCCGTCAGGTGGAGGCCTTCAACGCGTGTGTCGTGGCCCCACTGGCGAGCCGCGACCTGGCCCCCGACGAGCTCCGCGAGCAGCTCGTGGACGGCTACAAGGCCATGTCGCGCACCTTCAACCGGCTCGTGGGCCTGCTCCACCGCAAGCTCCTCCAGCAGGCGGTGGAATCCTACGCGGCCACCGAGGAGCCACCCGGGCCTTAGCCTTCGACGCGTCGCTTGAGCTCCTGGAGCGCCACCCGTGTGATCTCCCGTGCGGCCCTGGCCTTGACGAAACCCGGCAACGGGATCTTGCCCGGGTCGATCGCCAGGTCGTAGGTGACCTTCGTCCCCCGGTCACCCGCGGGCTGGAACCGGTAGGACCCGTGGACGTCGCGCATGTCGCCCTCCACGTACTCCCAGGCGATGCCGTCGGACGGGTAGTGGTAGCGCAGCACGTAGCGCATCTTGGGCAGGGGGCCGGGCGTGACCTCGAACTCGACGGTGAGGGGACGCCCCTCCTCATCGCGTTCGCGCACCTGAGCCTGCTTCACCGCCCGCGCCCACTCCGGATAGGACTCGAAGTCGAGCAGCACCTCGAGGATGCGCTCCGGCTCCGCCGAGATCGTGGTGTCCGATGCGACCGTCTCCGTCATGTCTCCCTCACCGGGTGCTCGACCGAGGTTCCCGTCGAACGGTAATGATGCCCCACATTGACCAGTACGGACGAACCGAGCCGGATGCTCGCCACCTTCGGCTGGTGCACATGACCGAAGTACACGTGGCCCGGCTCATGCTCCTCGATGTACTCGAGGAGGGCCGTGCTGCCGGGCTCGTTCAACCGGGCAACCACGTCATAGGTCAGATCCTCGACCGCCGGTGGGATGTGCGAGCAGAGGACGTCCACGTCACCGAGCGACCGGACCTTGCGCTCGTAGTCCTCGGGCGCGACCTCGCCGGGGATCCCGACCTTCGGCAACCCACCCCCCACGAACCCGAACCGGATTCCGTCCAGATCGACGACCTCCGCGTCACAGAACCTGGGGCCGTCGGGCAGGTAGCGCCGGATCAGGTCGGGGACGTCGACGTTGCCGTAGGTGAGCAGCACGTTGGACGGCACCTCCGCGCAGAAGGCGCGGTGGGCGGCGTCGATCCGCTGGAGGAGCAACGCATGCATCTCCTCCTCCCGACCGGCCGCGGCTTCCTGCAGGACACGTCGGGACCCGGCGGCGTCTCCTCCGGCCCGCAGCCCGATCCACCGCTGGACGGCATCGGCGCCGTACACCTCCGACAGCACACCCGAGCCATCTTCGTAGTCGATGATGTTGATCAGGTCGCCGAGGACCAGCAGGACGTCGCACTCCGCCGCCTCCCGGACGACGGAGCCGAGATCCCCGTGGACGTCGGCCATGGCCCTGATCCGCACGTCGGGATGCTACCAAGGCGGGCCACAGCCGAACCGGCACGCTACGGTGTCAGTGGTTCCGGAGGGCGCTGATGAGTTCCTTCTTCGACATGTTGGACCGGCCCTCGATCCCGACCTGCTTCGCCTTGTCGTAGAGGTCGTCCCTGGTCCATTCCTCGTACTTCTCCGAGGATCCGCCCCGCTTGCCCGCCTGCTTGCGCGGCGTATTGGCTATGCGGGCGGCCTTTTCCTTGGACATGCCCTCCTCGCGAAGACTCTCGTACTGCTCGTCGTCCTTGACGCTCGATCCGTGGTTCTTGGCCATGTCGATCACCTCCGTTCCTGCCATTGCCCGTCGCTCAAGGAGTGAAACCCGACATCCGGGCGTTCCGGCCGCCCATAGCCGGGTAAGCACGCGCTCTGAAGAAGGGATGGCGGGATGGAAGATCCGAGGTCGTGTGCGGAGGAGGCCGGTCTCCGGTACGTGCGCTGTGACGCTCCAGGGTATTCGCGGAGGCGCGCCGGCCGCGGATTCGTCTACCTCGATCACGACGGCGGCCGCATCGACGACCCCGCGGTGATCGAGTGGCTCCGGGCCCTGGCTATCCCGCCGGCATGGACGGAGGTGTGGATCTGCCCGAAGCCCGACGGCCACATCCAGGCCACCGGTCGCGATGCGCGGGGGCGGAAGCAGTACCGCTACCACCCGCGGTGGCGGGAGATCCGCGACGGCATCAAGTACGAGCGGACGATCGACTTCGCCCGGACACTGCCGCGGCTTCGCCGCCGCGTCCGCCGCGATCTCCGGCGAGAGCATCTGGACCGGCGGAAGGTGCTCGCCTCGATCGTCCGCATCCTGGACGAGACATTCCTGCGGATCGGCAACGCAGCCTATGCCGAGGACAACGGGTCCTTCGGGCTGACGACGCTGCAACGCCGTCACGCCCGCGTGGAGGGCGACGAGGTCTGCTTCCGCTTCCGCTCCAAGGGCGGGAAGGTCGTTCAGGTACGGATCGATCATCCCCGGGTCGCCCGTGTCGTGCGGCGCTGCGCCGCGATACCGGGACAGGAACTGTTCTGCTACCCGGCCCCCGGCGGGGTGATCCGGGCCATCGGGTCGGGCGACGTGAACGACTACCTCGCCGAGGTCGCCGGGGGAGGCTTCACGGCCAAGGACTTCCGCACGTGGGCGGGGACCGTGCTGACCGCGGGCGCCCTCGTGGAGATCGGACCGGCCCCCTCCGAGCGCCGCGCCGAACGGAACGTGCTGGCCGCCATCGACGTCGCGGCCGCCCGGCTCGGTGACACCCGGGCGGTGACCCGCGGATCCTACGTCCATCCGGAGGTGCTCGAGGCCTACCGGAGCGGCCACCTCCTGGAGGTCGCCGAGCGCCAGGCCGACGGCCGGCGGAAGCGCGCTGCGGGCCTCCGCTCCGACGAGGCGCTCGTGCTGGCCGTGCTACTCGACGTCCGGCGGGCCGGACAGAGGCAGGCAGCCTGATCCTCATCCCCGCGGATCACGTGGGATGATTGGCGATGTGAGGATGATCCGCTGTCTCCGCGCGGCTGCTGCCGTGGTCGCAGGCATGGCGCTGTTGGCGGGATGCGGCACGTCCGAGCCCGCGTCGGTCCACCTTCAGGCCCGCCGGATCGAAGGCCAGGTGTGGTCCCCGTACTGTCCGGGACGGCTGCTCGCCGACTGCACGACCGGACAGGCATTCGAGCTCCGTGAACGCATCGAAGGCCGGCTCGAGGACGGCCAGAGCCCGGATCAGGTGCTGGCGTGGCTCCGGACCAACTACGGCGACGAGGTGCTCGCGCGTCCCGCCACCGACCGCCGGGGCATCACGATCTGGCTCATCCCCGGGATGCTCCTGCTCGCCGGGGCGGCCCTGGTCGCGACCCTGGTGGGTCGCTGGAGCCGCAGGACGCCGGCACCCCCCGACGGCTCCGAACCGCCGGCATCCGATCCCTGGGTCGAACGCGTGCGCGATGAGGTTCGGCGCGACCTCTGAGGCGGAAGCCCGCACCGCGTACACTGTCGCCGTCGTCTACGTCGGTTTCGATCGAAGGGAGTGATCCTGCATGCCGGTGCGTGAAGCGGAAGCGGTGTGGGAAGGCGAGCTACAGGGCGGCCGGGGCACCATGCGGTTCGGCGGCGGTGCCTTCGAAGGGCAGTACTCGTTCTCCTCCCGGTTCGAGGAGGGCACGGGCACGAACCCCGAGGAGCTGATCGCCGCCGCGCACGCCGGATGCTTCTCGATGGCGCTCTCCGGCGCCCTCGGGCGTGCGGGGCACCCACCCACGAGCGTCCGGACCACGGCCCGGGTGCATCTCGAGAAGAGCGACTCGGGCTTCTCCGTGACCCGCAGCGAACTCACCTGCGAGGCGCAGGTGCCCGGGATCGACGAAGCGACCTTCCGCGAGACCGCCGAGGGGGCCAAGGCCGGCTGTCCCGTGTCCCGCTCCCTGGCAGGCATCGATATCACCCTCGACGCGAAGCTCGTCTAACGGGCGGCGGCCAGGGACTTGCCGGCGTATCCCGATCTCAGGTGCCGGCCAGCCGCTCGACGACCGGGCCCATCTCCTCGAACTCCGCGTCGCCGATCACGATGTAGGAGATCCCGAACCGCTCGCGGCGATCCCGAAGGTCCTCGCAGATCTCGTCCACGGTGCCGAGGAGCGCGTGCGGGACGGTCAGCGCCTGCTCCGGAGTCAGCCCGAACATGGGCGCGATCGCCTCGGCCTGGCCCTTGCGATCATCGGTGACCGCAGCCATGAACACCAGCACGTTGAGCTCGAGGTCCTCGAAGCGCTCACCGGCCCCCTCCCGGATCCACTCGATCTTCCGGGCCGTGGCGTCCGCGGTGCCGTCGGGTCCCAGGTCGGGCGTGATCTCACCGGCCTTGAGGTTGAAGTTGACCCCGACGATGTCGGCCTCCCGGCCGGCGATCTTCAGCACCCGCGGTCCGCCGCCCCCGATGAGGATGGGCGGGTGGGGCTTCTGGACGGGCTTGGGACGTCCGTCGAGGTCGCGGACCGTGTAATGCGTACCGTCGAAGGAGAACGCGCCCTCCGCGAACAAGCCCTTGAGAACGGCGACGGCCTCGACCATGCGCTCGATGCGGACCCCGGGAGCGTCGTAGGTCATGCCGGCCTCGTCGTAGTCCGAGCGCATCCACCCCGCACCCAGACCGAGTTCGAGGCGCCCCTCGGTGAGCAGGTCGATCGTGGCGGCCTCCTTGGCCAGCACCACCGGGTGCCGGTAGTCGTTGCCGAGCACCAGCGGTCCCACGCGCAACGCCGTGGCGTCGGCGGCCGCCATCAGCGCGGGGATCGGCGCCAGCTGATCCCCGAAGTGGTCGGGCATGAAGACCGTCGAGTATCCGAGGCTCTCGGCCTTGCGACACTTGGTGATCCAGTCCTCGCGCGAGGTGGCTCGGGAGAGCTGGACCCCGAACCGGAACTTCCGCTGATGCGCCATGCGTCCTCCTCACCTGCCGTCGGAGGCACCAGCCTACTGAGACACCCGGGGGTTCCGTAGGATGGTCCGGCACGGTGCGACGACGAGCGGGAGCGAGCATGCCCATCCCAAGGTCGAGGCTCCGGCTCACACCGGAGGAGTTGGATGCCTTCCTCACCCGTCAGCGGACGGTGCGACTGGGCACCGTCTCCCCCCACGGAGAACCCCACGTCGTCCCCCTGTGGTTCGTTTGGCGGGACGGAGCGATGTACATCAACTCCCTGCGCCGCTCGCGGCGGATGCACGACCTCGAGAGGGGCTCCAGGGTGGCCGCCTGCGTGGATGCGGGCGAGGACTACCACGAACTGCACGGAGCGGTTCTGTACGGACGGTTCGAGCCGGTCGAGGACGAGGCCGTCCTGGACGAGGTGCGCCGGATCTTCGGCTCCAAGTACTGGGGCGGTATCGAGGTCCCGGAGATGAAGAGTCACGTCTGGCTCGTGCTACGCCCGGACGAGATCGTGTCCTGGGACTTCGCCAAGATCCCCGCGGGAGCCGACCCGCGCCTGAAGGCCGACGGCGCGGCCGGTCAGTAGACGGGGATCTCCGGCGCGACCTCCTGGGCGTAGCCGTTGATCCCGCCGGTCAGGTTCTTCACCCGCGTGAACCCGATCGACTGCAGGAACTGCGTGGCCTGCGCGCTGCGGGCGCCCGAACGGCAGAACATCACGATGTCGTCGGCGCTGGAGAGCTCGTGCACCCGCTGGGCGACCTCCGCGACCGGGATCAGCTTCGTGTCCACAGGCAGGTCGGAGATCTCCACCTCGAAAGGTTCCCGGACGTCCACGAGCACCAGAGGCTCGCCGGCGTCGAGCCTCTCCTTGAGCTCCTGCGGGGTGAGTGACGGCACCTGTCCCTGCAGGACGTCCTCGGGCTCCTCGCCCCGGATCCCGCAGAACTCCTCGTAGTCGATCAGCTCGGTGATCGTCTTGTTCTTCCCGCAGATCGGGCATTCGGGGTCCTTCTGGACGCGGATCGACTTGAGCTCCATGTCGAGCGCGTCGTAGATCTTCAGCCTGCCGAGCAACGGGTCCCCGCGTCCGATGATCAGCTTCACGGCCTCGGTGGCCTGGATCGACCCGATCGTGGCGCACAGCACGCCCAACACCCCGCCTTCGGCGCAGGACGGCACCATCCCCGGCGGCGGCGGCTCCGGATACAGGCAGCGGTAGCAGGGCCCGTGCTCGGCCCAGAACACCGACGCCTGCCCCTCGAAACGGAAGATCGAACCCCACACGTAGGGTTTGCCGAGCAGCACGCAGGCGTCGTTGACGAGGTAGCGGGTCGGGAAGTTGTCGGTGCCGTCGACGATCACGTCGTAGGGCTCGAAGATCTCGAAGGCGTTGGACGAGTCGAGCCGCACGTCGTGGATCACGACGTTCACGTACGGGTTGATCTCGGCGATGCTGTCCCGGGCGGATTCGGCCTTCTTGCGCCCCACGTCCGACTGCCCGTGGATGATCTGGCGCTGGAGGTTGGTTTCGTCCACGACGTCGAAATCCACGATGCCCAGGGTGCCCACGCCGGCCGCGGCGAGGTACATCGCCACCGGGGAGCCGAGACCTCCTGCGCCGATGCACAGGACCTTGGCGGCCTTGAGGCGGGACTGCCCCTCCATGGCCACCTCGGGCATGATCAGGTGCCTGGAGTACCGTCGCACCTCGTCGAGGTCGAGGTCCTCCCGCCGATCAACCAGGGGCTCCAACTGCTGTCTGTCCGTCATGCGTCACCTCGCGTCGGTGTCATCGGCTCGGGGGAGGAGAGAACACGGTCGGGGACGGATAGCTTCCCCCCCAGGGTAGCAAGAGGCCGGAAAATACGTTCCGGCTCAGCGGCGGCTTCGGCCCCCACGCTTGGGGGCCGGCTTCTTCGCCGTCTTCTTCTTCACCGCCTTCTTGGCGGTCTTCTTCTTGGCCGCAGGCTTGCGCTTGGCGGGGG
>CAZLKN010000043.1:0-26013 GCA_964560135.1 uncultured Actinomycetes bacterium
GGGGGGGCTTCCTCGCCCGGCTCCTCGGACTCCTGAGCCGTGGTGGCGGACCCGTCGGTCGTCCCCGGCGGCGGCCACCACCCGAGCTCCGTCGCGAGCTTGTTTCGCGGCCGGACCTCACCGCCGTCCTTGTTGAACTCCCACTCGGCGGTGCGGCGCTTGCCCCGGTGCCGGAACCGCAGGCGCACGCGCCAGGTGCGCGGTGCGACGTGACGGGCCTCCCAGCCGTCCTCGGCCTCGGCCAGCGTGTCGGCGGTGGCCTTGCGGTCGGTCAGGTTCCGGAGGACGGCCGTGCCGATCGGCAGACCCGAGACCCCGAGGCGGGGACGGGTCTGGAAGGCTTCGCGGGTCATGCGGATGACCCCGATCATCTCCTCCAGGACCGGGCCCGTGAACCGCTCGACCCAACGCTCGTCGACCCCCGCCTCCGCAGCCACGTCCCTCACGGACCGTCCCTGGCGCAGGAGTTGCTGGATCTCACGCGGCGGCAGCCGGCTCTCGCTCCGCGCAACCACGGACGGCAACGGGAGGTCCTGGGTGTCGGTGACGGAAGGCGGCTCCTCCGCCCCCGCGAGGATGCCCTCGAGATCCAGGTCGGGCTCGTCGGAGGTCTCCTTGCGGCCCTTCGCCTTCGCCTTTCCCTTGCCCTTTCCGCTGCCCGCCTTCTCGCGGGCTTGATCCTCGCGCGCCTTCTCCAGCTGGGAGAGCGCACGCTCGAGGGTGCCGTCGACGGGGAGCCAGTACGTACCGGTCCGGCCCCCTCGCCGTCCGCTGAACACGAGCCCTTTGAGGTCGGGCGTGAAGCCGAGTAGATGCAAGCGGATCATCGTTTCCCGTCCGTGCGCGCATTGAACGTCACTGTGGGGACAGGCCCCCGCGGCAGCATAGCCCGGGCCACGAACGAGCACAAAGAACACGCGCCCTCGTGCACCGCTCCCGACCTGCGGGGATCAGGCTCCGCGGGACCGCGGACGCATGCGGATCTCGGGGATCAGCCCGGCCCGAGCGAGCTCCCGGATCGCCCGCTCCTCGTCGCAGTCGATGACCACCGCCCCCTCGGCCGGCACCGGCTCGAGCAGCGCCGAGACGACACAGTCACGGCAGTGCCGGGTGTTCTGCATCTCGCAGGTCTCGCAATCGATCAGCATCGCGGCCTCCTCGCCCATCGGAACGTCTGTTCGCATGGTAGGGGCCGGGGGTGACACGCGGTAGCATCCGGGCATGGAGGTCGTCCCGGGAACCATCGAGCTACGCACGCACGGCGACGCCCACTGCATCGACATCACCGACCAGGTGGCACGCGCCGTGGCCGGCAGCGGGCTGCGCGACGGTGTCGCGCAGCTCTTCGTGATCGGATCCACCGCCGCGCTGACCACCATCGAGTTCGAACCGGGCTGCGTGCAGGACCTCCAGGAGCTCTTCGAGCGCATCGCCCCGCGTGGAGCCGACTACGCGCACCACGAGCGCTGGGGAGACCACAACGGCCACTCCCACATGCGGGCGTCGGTGCTGAAGCCGGATCTCGCCGTCCCGTTCGTGGAGGGCTCGCTCACGCTCGGTACCTGGCAGCAGATCATCCTCGTGGACTTCGACGACCGCCCGCGGGAGCGCACCGTCGTCTGCCAGGTGCTGGGCCGGTAGGCCGCTCAGGCGTCCTCGGCTTCGAGGGCCGGGATCTCCTCGACGTTGGTGGAGGTGCCGCACCACCGGCAGGTGACCTGTTCGACCTCTCGCTCGAGGACCTCCTCGTCCTCGACCCGGAGCATGCCGCCGATCGTGAAGTGGTAGAAGCTGCGGGTCCGCCGGCGCTCGGTGACGTCGAAGCGCGTCAGGTTCCCGCAGCCGGTACAGCGGTAACGGACGGCGCCTTCCTGCTCTGCCACCTCACGACCCCCCGGTGGCGCGCTTCAGCTCGTGGATCATCGCGTCGTTGGCCATCTGCTTCACCCGCTGGAAGATCTCCAGTGCCCGATCGCCCTCGGTGATCTCGAGCAGACGGACGAACACCGGCTCGGTACCCGGGAACAGCAGGGTCGGCACGCCGAAGATCCCGAGTTCGACCGCCACCTCATGGTCCGCACGGGCGGCGTCGAGCCACCGACGGTCGCTCAGCAGCTCCTTGGTCACCGTCGACCCGTCGAACCCGGCCCCCGTGAGCACCTCCTCGACGACCTCCGGCTTCCCGATCTTCTTGCGCTCGAGATGGCGGGCGTCGAAGAACGCGTTCTGCACACCGAGCAGCGCCTCGGATCCCTGTGCCGCCGCCCAGTGCTGGGCCGCCGAGGGAAGCAGTCCACGGCGCTGTTCGGGCTCGGCCCACAGCGCGTCGGGGTCGTCGTCTGCAGCGAGGTTCACCTGCTCCAGGGAGAAGGTGCGCCACGCGATCTCATGGTCCAGCCCTCCGGTGCTTTCGACGTTTCGCAGCCAGACCGCCGCGATCCGCGCGAAAGGTCACAGATAGTCCGTCCAGACCTGCAGAACCGGTGTGTCGCTCACGGGTCACCTCCTCGCGCCGAGCCTAGCATCACACCAGAGTTCCTGGATTTCCGAACACCTGTTCGGGTAGTCTGCGGGACCATGCGTTCGCCTCTTCATCCCGACGGCTTCCGGGCGGGTCATCCGCGCGGCCCTCTGGCGGGCCCCCGCCAGCGCAGCTTCGAGGAGCTCGACACCCCCCTGCACGAGGTGACCTTCTGCGCGGTCGACCTCGAGACCACCGGCGGCTCTCCCCGGGCCGACGAGATCGTCGAGATCGGTGCGGTGAAGTCGCGCGGGGGTGAACGGCTCGGGACCCTCCAGACCTTCGTGCGGCCCCGCAGCGAGCTGCCGGTCGAGATCCAGCTGCTCACGGGGATCCGTCCCTCGATGCTCTCGGACGCCCCACCGCTGCCCGGCGTGCTCCCCGCCTTCCTGGAGTTCACGCGCGGCTGCGTATTCGTCGCCCACAACGCCCGGTTCGACCGCTCCTTCCTCGATGCCGCATGCCGGATCCTCGACCACGAGCCCTTCGATCCCCCGGTGGTCGACACCGCCAAGCTCGCGCGGCGGCTCATGGGCGGCGACGTCCGCAACGTCAAGCTGGCCACGCTCGCGGCCTACTTCCGCACCACCCACACCCCGTGCCACCGCGCCTTCGCCGACGCGGCCGCATGCCTGGAGATCCTGTGGCGGCTGCTCGAGCGGGCCGCGGCCTACGGCGTGGCGACGCTGGCGGACCTGCTCGAGATCCAGCGACCACGTTCGAACCCGCACTTCGAGAAGGTTCGCCTGGCCCGCGACCTGCCCCGGACGCAGGGGGTCTACCTGTTCACCAATGCCCGCAGCGAGGTGATCTATGTGGGCAAGGCAACCAACCTGCGGGCGCGCGTGCGGTCGTACTTCGTGTCGGACGAACGCAAGCGGGTGGCCCAGCTCCGCGCGGAGGCCGACGGTGTTCGCGTGATCCCCTGCGATAGCCTCGTGGAGGCCGAAGCGCTCGAGGCCCGACTGATCGAGCGTCTCGCTCCCCGCTACAACCGCCGTGGCGTCCGCCGGCGCTCGCCGGTCTGGGTGAAGCTCACCCGCGAGCGTCATCCGCGATTCTCCGTCGTCCGGACGCTGAGGCCCGACGGAGGGCTGTACATCGGTCCCTTCGCCTCGGGTCCGCGGGCGAAGCAGGTCGCCGACACGCTGGCCGGCCTCTTTCGGGTCCGGACATGCACGCTGCGCATGACCGAACGCTCCGCACTGGAGCCGTGCCCGCTCTACGAGCTCGGCTCCTGTGCCGGGGCGTGCACGGGGCGCCGCCAGGACGTGGACGCCCACGACGACGCCGTCGAACGGCTCACCGCCGACCTGCGCGGCTCGCTGGCCGAGACCCGTCACCGGTTGACGGCCAAGCTGGCCCGGCTGGCGCGGGCGGGGCGCTTCGAGGAGGCCGCCGTCCATCGGGACGCCTTCGAGAACCTGGTCAGAGCGCTCGACCGGGCCCGCCGCCTCGGTGCGCTCGCCGCCGCCGGACGGGTGGTCCTCCGGAGCGACGAAGGAGCCGTGGAGCTCCTCGACGGCACGCTGCTCACCCCCCGGGACGCCGATGCCGAGGCACCGCCACCCGCCGGTGAGCTGCATCTGCCACCCGAGCGCCTCACCGAGCGTGCCGCCGTGGCGGCCTGGCTGGATCGCACACCGGACATCCGGCTGGAGGCCTGTGAGCGGCCGCTTTCGTCCCCCTGGCCGCGTATCTGCGCCCTGGATCGGCTCGACCTGGAGTACCCTTGCGGGCGATGAGGTCGAGTACCGGTTCGCCGTATGATCGCGCGCCGGGAGGAGATCGACCTGCAGGTGACGAAATAGGGATCGGATGACCGAGTAGACTGGCCCCACGGGCCTCGTCATCACTCCCCGGCCTGGCACACGGACACGGCGAAAGGAGCGGCCTCGTATGGCCCCGAGCGACCGCGGCAAGCGCACCTCCGACGCGAAGAAGAAGTCGTCGAAGACCGCGCGGTCGGCCCAGGGCGGCTCCCGATCGACCGCCAAGACCGCAAAGAAGCGCACCGCCAGCGCCGCCGGAGCCTCCGCCAAGAAGGCGAAGGCCACCTCCCGCAAGGCAACCCCGAAGAAGAAGAGGGATATGAAGACGACCACGAAAGCGCCCGCGAAGAAGGCGGCCAAGACGCCGCGGAAGGCAGCCGCGAAGCGGTCCACCGCCTCCAAGAAGGCCGCGAAGAAGCCGGCGAAGGCTCCCGCCAAGGCTCCAGCGAAGGCTACGAAGGCCACGAAGGCCGCCAAGCCGGCCGCGGAGGAGCCGAAGGCCGTCAAGGGGACCACCAAAGCCGATCCCTCGACCAACGGCGGCGCCGCGACCAAGAAGGGCGCCAAGGGACCGGCCCCCAAGGTGACCCCCTCCCGCGGCCGCGACCGTGACGCCGTCTTCGAGCAGGGCGAGGCCGACCTCGTCCGGATGTACCTGCGGGAGATCGGCCAGTACCCGCTGCTCACCGATCGCCAGGAGGTCGAGCTCGCCCAGGCCATCGAGGCCGGCGAGAAGGCGATCCGCCGCCTCGACAAGGAACGCCAGCGCCTGTCGGCCCGTTCCATCGAACGCCTCGAGCTCGACGTCGAGCGCGGCCGTGCCGCCCGCCGGCGGTTCATCCAGTCCAATCTCCGTCTGGTCGTCTCGATCGCCCGCCGCTACCAGGGCATGGGCCTGCCGCTGCTCGATCTCATCCAGGAGGGCAACCTCGGTCTGATGCGCGCCGTCGAGAAGTTCGACTGGCGCAAGGGCTTCAAGTTCTCCACCTACGCCACCTGGTGGATCCGTCAGGCCATCACCAGGGCCATCGCCGATACCGCCCGGACGATCCGCATCCCCGTCCACATGGTGGAGGCCGTGCAGAAGGTCCGGAAGATCCAGGAGGAGCTCCTCGACAAGCTGGGACGCGAACCCATCGTCGAGGAGATCGCCGAAGAAGCCGGGTTCACGCCAGAGAAGGTCCACGAGATCTTCCGGATCATGCCCGAGCCCGTGTCTCTGGAGACGCCCGTCGGCGAGGACGAGGAAACCGAGCTCCTCCACTTCATCGAGGACGTCTCGGCGGAGGCGCCGTCGGAGTCTGCGCTCCAGTCGATGCTCCAGGAGGATCTGCGCTCCGTGCTGGACACGCTCTCGGACCGCGAGCGCCGCGTGCTCGAGCTGCGCTTCGGTCTCGCCGACGGCCGTCCGCGGACCCTCGAGGAGATCGGCAAGGAGTTCAACCTCACCAGGGAGCGGATCCGCCAGATCGAAGCCAAGGCCCTGGCGAAGCTCCGCCACCCCTCGGCCCCCGCGAAGCTCAAGGAATACGCCTAACCCGGCTACCGGCCACTCACGCGTCGTCCCAGCCGGGGACGTGGGCGTTGTCGTGGGGGTTCGGATCCACGGTGTGCTTCCCCGGGCCGGCCCCCAGCTCGATGCGCCGGACGGCTTTCACGTTCAGGCAGCCGGTCGATCCGCCGTCGACGACGAGACGGACACCAGACCTGCCGGTGGTGATCGGCGGGACGAGAACCACCCCGGCCCGCAGGGCCTCCTCCACATCGAGGGTGACCGCGTAGCCGTCCACGGCGTGGAACGTGACTCGCGTGACTCCCTCGAGCGACGGGACCAGGCCCGCCAGCGCCCGCACGGTCACGGCGGTGTGGCCGTGGCTCCGGTCTCCGGCCAGGCGCCCGGCCTCGGGGTTCGCGAGCGCCACGAGCTCCGGGTGCGTCAGCTCGCGGGTCCCGGTGGGGGCCTGGAGAGCGACAAGCGCATCCACATGTCCGGCAGGACCGGTGCTCAGGGTTTCGTCCATCCGGATCAGCACCAAGACCCCCGTGACGGCGACCACTGCACCGACCACGGTGATCGCAGAGCCCGCACCCAGCAGGTCGGCGACGATCCCGGCGAGCAGGGCCCCGACGGCGTATCCGAGGTCGCGCCAGAGCCGGTACACCCCGACGGCCGTTGCCCGCCACGAGGGGTGAGCGCGGTCCCCAACGCCTGCGAGCAGGGTGGGGTACACGAGCGCCGTCCCCGCCCCCAGCACGACCGCGCTGAGCATCCACAGCGCGTACCCGCCGCTCACGACGAACCCCGCGATGCCCGCCGCCTGTAACCACAGCCCGCCGACGATCAGCGGCTTGCGCCCGACCCGGTCCGACCACACGCCCGCCGGGATCTGCCCGAAGGCCCACACCGCCGGGTACACGGCCGCGACGGCGCCGATCCGCGCCACATCCAGGCCCTGCGCCGCGAGGTAGATGGGCAGCAGGCCCCACGCCATGCCGTCCTTGAGGTTGGTGACCAGACCCGCCTGGCAGATCGACGACAGCGACCGGTCGCGGACGGTCGCCATGCCGAAGACCTCGCCGAAGCTCCGTCGCCGCTCCAGCGGCCGGCCCTGGCGCGCTTCCTCGGCGGCGTGACCCGCGGTTTCCTTGACGAAGAGCACCGACAGCAGCAACCCGGTGATCGAGATCCCGAACCCGAGCAGGTAGGGGGCGGGACGCGGACCGTAGGCCGCGGCGAGGAGCCCCGTCCCCCAGGCGAACAGTGCCACCGCGCCGTAGCCGGCAACCTCGTTGAGACCCATCGCCAGCCCCCGCCGGCGCGGCCCCGCCAGGTCGATCTTCATGATCACGGTGGCCGACCAGGCCAGCCCCTGGTTCACGCCGAGCAGCACGTTGGCCGCGACCACCCAGCCCCAGCTCGGCGCCCAGATGATCATCGCGGGCACCGGCAGCGCTGCGATCCATCCCCACACCAGGAGCCGCTTGCGGGCGCCCCGGTCGGCGAGGTGGCCCGCGAGCAGGTTCGCGCCGGCCTTCACGATCCCGAAGGCCACGATGAACGACAGCGTGACCGAGGTGGCGGCGATGCCGAACTCCTGGTCGGCCAGCAGCGGCAGCACGCTGCGCTCGAGGCCGATCATCGCCCCCACGAAGGCGTTGATCGCCACGAGCAAGGCGAACTGGGGGGCGTTGGCGACAAGGCCGAGCCGGGGACGAGCGTCGGTCATCTACCGCTCCACCGGGAGCCCGGCCTCCTGCCACGCCTGCAGGCCTCCGACGAGGTTCGCGACCCGAACCCCGCGGGCGGACAGCAGGCTCGCCGCCGTGGCCGATCGCTCGCCGTGACCGCAGTGCACGATCACCTCGCCGGCCTCGGGGAGCCGGACCTCGGCGATACCGCCGAGCTCGATGGGGACGGCACCCGGGATGCGGCCCGTGGCCACCTCCCCGTCCTGGCGGACGTCGACGACCACCGCACCCCGCTGCGTCCGGCGCCGCGCTTCCTCGGGAGTGACCTCCTCCACCGAGGCGACCGGGAGTCCGGCGCGCTTCCAGGCCTCCACCCCGCCCTCGACCCATCCCACGACGGCGTCGTAGCCGATGCGACGAGCCTGGCGGATCGCCCGCTGCCGGTCAGCCGGGTCCACCAGCAGGACCACCGGCGTCCCGAAGGGGACCACCCACCCGAGCCAGGACGCGAAGACGGGCCGGAACTGGATCGAGACCGCCCCCGTCGGATGCGCCTGCGCCCAGTCGGGGATCGGGCGCGCGTCCACCAGCCGGGCCCCGGCCTCGACTGCGGCCGCGGCCTCAAGCGGCTCCAGGGGCCGCGGCGGCTCGAGCTCGCGGAGCAACCGCGGACGGCGGTTCACGTCCCGCAGACGCAGGAAGTAGTGGGGGTAGGTCCCGTAACCGGCGAGCAGCTCGCGCACGAAGGCGTCCTCGTCGTCGATGGCGAGAAGCGGATTCGTCCTGCGTTGCGCTCCGATGGTCGTGACGCCGGCCTCCGCCGGACCGGTGGAGCAGAACGAGCCGGCCCCGTGCGTGGGGTGCAGGGCGATGGCGTCCGGGAGCCCGGCCAGGCGTCGCAGGCTCGCGAACTGGGCCCGGGCCAGCTCCTCGGTGCGGTCCGGCGAGATCAGGTCGGTGCGCGCCGCGCCCCCGGCGATCAGGGATCCGCCGCTGAACACGGCCGCCGGATCGCCGTCGGCGAGCACGAGATACGACACGTGCTCCGGGGTGTGGCCGGGTGTGTCCAGCACCCGGAACTCCGTGTCACCGAGGGTGAGGACGCGCCCCTCCTCCACCCGGCGGTGCGGGTAGGCGAGATCGGCGCCGCCGGAGGCCAGCACCTCGGCCCCCACGGCCTCGGCGAGCTCGCGTCCGCCGCTGACGAAGTCGGCATGCAGGTGGGTTTCGAGGACCGCGACGATCCGCAGGCCCTGGCGTTCGGCGAGCTCGAGATGGGCGTCGACGTCGCGCGGGGGATCCACCGCCGCGGCGAGGCCGCTCCCGATGCCCACGAGGTAGGAGGTGTTCCCGAGGCCCTCGTCGGCGAGGGGGTGGACGCTCATCGGGTCTCGTCCCCCACGGCCACGGGGAGCCCGGCCCGGCGCCACTCCGGGAAGCCGTCCTCCAACCGCTTGGCCGGGCGACCCTTCCTCCGCAACGCCCGGACGGCCTGGTCGGCGTAGACGCAGTACGAGCCACGGCAGTAGGCCACGATCTCCCCGTCGCCGGGGACCGACCGCAGAGCGCGCGCCAGCTGCGCGGGTGAGACCCAGCGGGCGCCGGGGATGTGTCCGGACTCGTACTCGGGTCGCGGCCGCACATCGATGAGCGTCACCTCGCCCCGCTTCATCCGCCGCAGGAGCTCGTCCCGGGAGACCGTCTCCAACTCGTCGCGCCGCCCCAGGTAGGCCTCGGTGAGTCGCTCGATCTCGGCGATGTGCTCGGTGGCCACACGTTGGACGGCGCTCCACAGCTCCGCCACGCTGTCGGAGGCCAGGCGGTAGTGGATGCGGGTACCGTCCCGCCGGGTCCGGACGAGCCCGGCACCGGCGAGCGCGCGCAGGTGATGCGACGTGTTCGCGACGGTCTGTGAGAGCTCGCCGGCGATGTCCTCCACCGAACGCTCCCCCTGGGCGAGCAGATCCACGATCTCCACCCGCCGCCCGCTGGCGAGCGCCTTGCCCGCGGCGGCGAAGGCCTCGAAGAGCTGATCCTTGGCGTTGCGTGATCCGGCCACCCGACCTCCTCAAGTCATCACTTGAATAATCCAGAGTGGCTGGGATGTCAAGCGGGCGCTCAGGCGGCGAGGACGCGCACCGCATTGCCGCCCAGGATGCCCAGACAAGTCTCCGGCGAGTGGCCGCGACGCAGCAGCGCCTCGGTCACCAGCGGCAGGTCGGTCGCGTCGCGCATCGGGGCGGGCAGCGTGATCCCACCGTCGAAGTCGGTGCCGAGGGCCACGTGGTCGGCCCCCACCGCCCGGACCGCTGCGTCGACGTGGTCGGCCACGTCCTCGACCGAGCCCGCGAGACCGCCGGACAGGAAGGCCGGGAAAAGGATGATCCCGACCACCCCGTCGCGGTCCGCGATCGCCCGGGCCTGCTCGTCGGTGATGTTGCGCCACAGCGGCTTGGCCCCCGCCATCCCCGTGTGGGAGACGATGACGCGGCCGCGGTGGACGGCCAGACTCTCCTGGAACCCGCGCCGGTTCATGTGGGCGAGATCCAGGATCAGCCCATGGTGGTCGACGGCCTCCACGAGGGCGCGGCCGTAGGCCGTGAGCGGCGCATCGCCGCGGCCCGGCAGGGAGTTGGGCTGGCAGGCGACGTTGGGTACGAGGTGCGCCGGCCCCACCATGCGCAAACCGAGCCCCTTCCAGGCCCCCAGCACGTCGAGGTCGAAGCCCACAAGATGGGCACCCTCGATGCCGAACACCACGCGAAGCTCGCCGGCGCGCTTGGCCTGGGCGACGTCCTCGCCGGGGGCCAGGACGCGCGTGCCGCCGTCGCGCACCATGGCCGCGTGGGCCGCCAGCATGAGCTGCTCGGCGACCCCGGGCCCGTCCACGGCGTTGGTGACCGGTGCCGGGATCCCCATCACCGCGAGGGCGACTCCGCCGCCGCGCAGGCGGGGGAAGTCGCTGTGGGATGCGAGCGCCCGCGCCGGGAAGGGACTCGGACGGTGCCGGCGCGCCAGGTCCAGGCGCAGGTAGCGCCACTGCAGGATCGCGTCACAGTGCAGGTCGACGACGGGGGCCGCGGCGTGGACCTCGAGCGCCTCCGCCGAGAAGGCCATCAGCCCCGGGGGTCGGCCCCCAGGAAGTCGAGGAGGTGCCGGTTCACCTCCTCGGGCCGCTCCTGCTGGATCCAGTGGCCGGTGTCCGCGAGGGTCTGCAGCGCGAACGGACCGGTGACGTGCTCACCGGCCCGCACGCCCAGGTCGGCGGCCAGGTAGGGATCGTCCAGACCCCACAGCAGCAGCACGGGACAGCCCACCGCAGGCAGCTCCGGACGCTCCGCGGCGAGCATCGTGGACGGATGTACGTTGGCGCGGTACCAGTTGAGGCCGGCCGTCAGCCGCCCCGGCCGGGAGAACGCCTCGACGTAGCGGGCCACGTCGGCGTCCGGGATCGGGACGCTGGCGGTCTCGTAGAACCAGGCCTTCAGCAGCGCGCAGCCGTCCCGCGACAACAGCTCCTCGGCCACGCCCTCGAGCTGGAACAGGAACATGTACCAGGATGACCGGAGCTGCGGCAGGTGGCCGGGCAGCGCCTCCCGCCACACGTTGGGGTGGGGGGCGTTGAGCACGGCGAGCCGCTCGACCTTGTCGGGGGCCAGCGCCGCGAACCCCCACCCGAGCGCGCCGCCCCAGTCGTGGGCCACCACCGCCGCCCGGCCCCCGACGGCGTCGATCACCGCGCTCACGTCGGCGAAGGAGTTCGGCAGGGCGTAGTCGGCGACCTCCGGCGGCGCCTCGGATTCGCCGAACCCCCGCAGGTCGGGGGCCACGGCGCGGTAGCCGGCCGCGGCCAGCGCGGCCATCTGGTGACGCCAGGACCACCAGAACTCGGGGAACCCGTGGAGGAACACCACGGGACGGCCGCCGGCCGGGCCTTCCTCCACCACGTGGATCGCCACGCCGGAGGAGTCGACCGTGTACTCCCGGCGGGTCATGCCGGTTCGCGACGCTCCAGGGGCGGGCTCTGGGGGGTCGGGTGCTGCACCGCGGGCCGCACGCCGAGGATCGTCCGGATCCGTTCCAGGACCCGCAGGGTCACGGGCGCGTCGGCGAAGCCGGACAGCGGCGGTGCGCCGCCGTTGACGGCGGCCACGAATGCGGTGAGCTGGTGAACGTAGGTCGAGCCGTCCGCCACCCGTTCGGCCCGCTCCGCCTCCCCGACCTTGACGCGGAGCCGGTAGAAGAGCTGGGGCGCGAACGGGTTGAGGACGCTCAGGTGCCCCTTGGTCCCGCGCACGACGAGGCGGGCCCACGGGGGGCCGAGGATCGAGCCCCGCACCGTGGCCTCGATGCCGCGGGGGAAGGCCAGCGTCGCCTCGAAGGAGCGGTCGACACCCTGCCGGGACAACGATCCCACGGCCGTGAGCACCTCGGGGTCGCCGGGGACCAGTTCCCGGGCCACACTCACGACGTAGGGGCCGACGTCCATCGCGGCACCGCCCGCCAGGGACGCGCTCCAACGGATGTCCCAGGGCATGACGATGGGGACGGCGAGCGCCGCCTCCACGTGCCGGAGCTCACCGAGCTCGCCCGAGCCGACGATGCTCTGCACCCTGGCCATCAGCGGATGGTAGCGGTAGTGGAGCGCCTCCATGGCCACGAGCCCGGACCCCTTGGCCGCCTCCGCCATCCGCCTGCCCTCCGCCTCCGAGGATGCCAGCGGCTTCTCGCACAGGACGTGCTTGCCGGCATCCAGGGCCCGGATCGCCCAGGGGGCGTGCAGCGCGTTGGGCAGCGGGATGTAGACCGCGTCGACATCGGGGTCCGCGAGCACCTCGTCGTAGGACCCGTAGGCCCGGGGGATCCGGTGCCGGCGCGCGAAGCGCCGCGCGCGCTCCAGGCGTCGCGAACCCACCGCGGTGACCTCGACCCCGTCGACCCTGCGGGCCGGACGGACGAGGGCAAGCGGCGCGATACGCGCACAACCGAGGATCCCCACTCGCAGCGTCATGGCGCCAGAGCCTAGCAGCACGCCGCCGCCTCACTCCAGCCGACCAGGTCACCGGACTCAAGTGACCCGTGTCCCGTCGGGGACCGGGCGCTCCGGCGCGAGCAGCACGACTCCTTCGGGGGTCTCGAATCCGAGCGTGAGGACCTCCGATTCGAACGGCCCCACCCGTCGCGGCGGGAAGTTCGTCACGCAGACCACCTGCCGGCCGACGAGATCGTCGACGGCGTACAGGTGGGTGATGCGGGCGCTGGACCGCTTCTCCCCCACCTCCGGGCCGAGGTCGATCCACAGCTTGTAGGCGGGGGCGCGGGCCTCCGGGAAGGCCTCCGCGCGTACCACGGTGCCCACACGCATCTCGTACTCGAAGAACCCCTCGACGGACGGCACGGACGCTACAGCCTCGTCAGGATCGCCTCGGTGACACGCTCGGGGACCTCGATCGACGGCCAGTGGCCGACGTCGGGCCACGTGACGACCTCCGTGTCCGGCCGGAGCTCGCGCAGGTGATGCGCCATGCCCACGACCGCGATGGGATCCTGCTCGCCCCATACCGCGGTGACGGGGCCGGCGTGGTCCACGAGTCCGCTCGTCCACCGGGGCTGGTTGGCGCGTCGCTCCTCGACGTAGCGGATCAACCGGGGCAGCAACCGGTCGCCGCCGTCGCGGCGGAGCAGGGTGAGCATCGCCTCCAGCTCCTCTTCGGACGGCTGATGCTCCGCGGAGAACGTCTCCCGCAGGCCCGGCTTGAAGCCCTCGAGCTCGAGGGGTTCCGGGAGTTGCTCGTCGGGCATCTGGAGCAGGAGCTGCTGCCCGGCCGACAGCTGGGCCATGTCGATGAAGATCGAGCCGTTGGTGAGGATCGTCCGCTCGATGGTGAACGGGAGCTCGCCCTCCGTCGATCGCTTCAGCAGCTCGGCGGCCACCGTGTCCCCCATGTCGTGGGCCACGAGCACGCAGCGCTGGATCCCGACCTCCGCGGCGACGGCCTCGGCCAGGTCGGCCTGTTCGTACAGCGAGTAGCGGGCCCCGGGGGGCTTGTCCGAGAACCCGTAGCCGAGGAAGTCGAAGGTGACCACGCGGGTGCGTTTGGCGAGCTCCGGCACCACCCGGTGCCAGTCGAAGGACGAGGAGGGGAATCCGTGGAGGATGAACACGAACCTCCCGGGATGGCTGTTGGTGTCCACCACGAAGATCCGGTTGCCCTCGTGGTCGAGGAACCGGCCGGCATCCATCCAGTCGGACACGGCCGCCGGCAGCCCGCTCACGACGTCCCCTCCGCCCGCATGCCTGCGATGGTGGCACACGTATACGCTGGAGCGCATGTCCGACGACCTGGCCCAGCTGGTCCGTGAGCACGTCTCCGCCGAGGAGGTCGTGGAGATCTGCCGGGATCTCGTCCGGGCCCCCTCGGAGAACCCGCCGGGAGACGAGGAGGAGGTCGCCCGCGTCGCCGAGGGCTGGCTTTCGCGGCTGGGCCTGGACAGCGAGCGGGTGTCCGCGGCCCCCGGACGGCCCAACGTCGTCTCCTCATGGGGTGGTGACGCGGGGAAGACCCTGCTGTTCAACGGCCACTACGACGTGGTCCCGGCGCACGACGTCGACGCCTGGCCCCATCCCCCCTTCGGCGGGGTCATCGAAGACGGCCGTCTCTACGGCCGTGGCACCACCGACATGAAGGCCGGGATCGCGGCGTGTCTGGCCGCCGTTTCGGCCCTGCAGCGCGCGGGCCTTTCTCCCGCCGGACGCCTGCTCATGCATTTCGTGGCCGATGAAGAGGCTCTCGGCACCATGGGGACCAAGCACCTCGTCGACAACGGCTACTGCGACGGCGTGGACGAGTGCCTGGTGGGCGAGCCCACGGCGCTGCACCTCGTCCGGGCCGAGCGTGGCGCCACGTGGCTGCGCATCGTCACCCAGGGGGTGTCGGCGCACGGGTCCACCCCACGCCTCGGCGTCAGCGCCATCGAGCACATGGCGCGTGTCGTCACCGAGATCCACAACATGCGCTGGCGCAAGCTCCACGAGACCCTCGGGTCCCCGACCGTGAACGTCGGCACCATCGCCGGCGGCTCGAAGGTCAACATGGTGCCCGACCACTGCGAGATCGAGGTGGACCGGCGCACCCTGCCCGGTGAGGAGCGCGACGAGGTGGTCGGCGAGTTCGAGGCCCTTCTCAAGCGCCTGTCGGAGGAGATCGAGGACTTCAAGGCCCACATCGAGGTGGCGTCCTGGGCCGAGGCCTGCGAGACCCCCGAGGACACGCGCATGGTCGACCTGCTGGTTTCCGGGCGCGACGCGCTCGGGATCGAAGGGTCGGAGTTCGGGTACATGGGCGCCACCGACGCCCGCTTCATCATCAACCAGGCGGGCGTCCCGTCGGTGATCTTCGGGCCCGGTGATCTCCTGCTCGCCCACACCACGGGCGAGTACGTCGACATCGACCAGCTCGTCGCCGGCGCCCGCGTCTACGCCCACGCGTTCGCCAGGTTCCTGGAAGCCGTCTAGCAAAGGAGGGATGCATGCGACGCCCGATCCTCGCCGTGATGGTCCTCGCGCTCGTGACCGCCGCCTGCAACGGCGACGGCAACGGCACCGACCTCGCCGAGCCCACGCCCGGCGCCACACCCGAACCCGAGGAGTGCGTCGAGCTCACGGGGGCGGATACGGCCGAGATCGCCATGGCGGGCTTCGCCTTCGAACCGTCCTGCGCGATCGTCTCCGCCGACCAGGCCCTGAGCCTGCCCAACGAGGACGAGGTGGCCCACACCTTCACCCTCGAGGACACGGAGCTCGATCTGGAGGTGGCCCCGGGTGAGGAAACCGACACCGAGGCCATCGGAGGCATCGTGGAGCCCGGGACCTACACCCTGTTCTGCAGGTTCCACCGCGACGGCGGCATGGTCGGCGAGTTCCGGGTGGAGGGCGCCTAGCCCCGGTGGGCGCCGGGGAGGACCGGCCCGACCCCGCGCCTCCGCCGGGCTGGACGGTCGCGACGGCCTGCGCGGTCGCCGTGGTCGCGTCGCCGCTGGCGGCGTGGACGTCGGGGACCGTCGGCGAGGCCTGGGAGCCGCTGACGGCCTTCCTGGCCGGGGCCGCCGTGGCGAACGCGCTCTACGTCCTGGTCTTCGTCGCCTGGACGGTGGCCCCACGGCTGCGTCCGCACCTGCCCGGGCTGCGCCTCGGGTGGGACGACGTGGCCCTGACGCTGCTCCTCACGCTCGGGGCGTTCACGGGTGCGGTGGCGGTGCTCGGCCTGGCCGCCGCCGTCGACGTGACGCCGTCGGGGGCCGGCGTCCCCGTCATCCGCTACTCCACCGGGGCCGCCGTAGCGCTGGCAGCGCTCCGGTTCGCGGTGGGTCCGCTCGCCGAGGAGCTGTTCTTCCGCGGGGTCCTGCTCTCGGGCCTGCGGACGAGGATCGGCGGCTGGGCCGTGGGAGCCCAGGCGCTGCTCTTCGGTGTCGCCCATCTCCGGAGTCTCTCGCCGCCGGACGTGGGGACGGCGGCGTCGGCGGCCGCCGTCGGAGCCGTCCTGGGATGGGGCGTGTACCGCTGGAAACGTCTGCCGCCGGCCGTGGGGGCCCATGTGCTCGTGAACTTCCTCTAGACCACACCGGTGTGGCCGCGATCCGCACCGGGTAGCTTGGTTCCGTGACGATCGACACCGTACTCGTGGTCGTCGGTGGGGCGCTCCTGATCTTCGGCCTCGCCTCCCGGGTGGTCGAGCGGCTCTGGCTTTCACCGGTCCTCGTGTCCCTGATCCTCGGCATCGTCCTCGGCCCCCGGGGCGTCTCCCTGCTCGATGCCGAGGCCGCCGGCATCGGGATCTCCGAGCTGGGTGACCTGACGCGGATCGCGCTGGCCCTCGGTCTCATGAGCATCGGTCTGCAGGTCACCATCTCGGATGTGCGCCGCAGCCTCCGCGCGGTGGTGGGCCTGCTGGCCATCGGGATGCCCGGGATGTGGGTGGCGACCGGGCTCGGAGCGGCACTCGCTCTGGAGCTCCCGATGTGGACGGCGCTGCTCCTCGGTGCCGTCCTGACCCCCACGGACCCCGTGGTGGCGGCCTCCCTGGTCGAAGGACGGATCGCCGAGGAGGATCTGCCGCAGGACCTGCGGCGCACGCTCCAACTCGAGTCGGGCGCCAACGACGGCCTCGCGCTCCCACTGGTGCTCCTGCCCGCCATGGTCCTGGCCCACGGGACGGCAGGAGCCATCGGGCCGTGGGCGCTCGAGTCCCTGCGCGAGGTGGGCGTCGGGGTGGTGTCCGGACTGGCCGTGGGGTTCGGGATCGGAAAGCTCACGGTGCTCGACGTCCGCTACAAGGAGACCAGCAGCTCGGCGCTGTTCGGGGTCGGAGCCGCGCTGGCGCTGCTGACCCTCGGCGCCGTACACCTGCTCGGCGGCAGCGGCATCCTCGCGGCCTTCGTCTGCGGCCTCGCCTTCTCCGCCACCCTCGGCTCCAAGGTCCGCGACCAGCTCGAGCAGGTGCAGGAGACCATGGTGCTCGTCGCGATCGTGCCGACCTTCCTGCTCTTCGGAGCGATGCTCCCCTGGGAGGCCTGGACCGAGCTCGGCTGGCCCGGCCTCGTCTTCGCCGGCTGGGTCCTGGTCGTGCGCCGGCCGCCGGTGGTGCCCCTGGCCTTGCTGCCCGCCCGCAGCGATCTCCGCTCCACCGCGTGGCTGGCGTGGTTCGGCCCCCTGGGCGTGGCCGCCATCTACTACGCCACCGCGGTCGAGGAGTTGGAGGCCGCCGCGGGCCGCGGGATCTTCGACGCCGCCAGCCTCGCCATCACCGCCTCGGTCGTCGCCCACGCCGTCACGGCCACCCCGCTCAGCCGCCTGTACGCGGGCCGGTCGCCCTGGATGACGCTCCTGCATCCCCTGCGCCGCGGCATCGAGCGCAGCCGGTGAGCGACCGTGAGATATCCTTCTTGTAGATGGGGAATGGAATACGACGCCACTGATGGGCGTTTCACCGGTACGCAAGGAGGAGCAGATATGTCGCAGACAGCCAACGCGCAGCTCGACGCCAAGGGGCTGGCCTGCCCGCTGCCGGTGGTCAAGGCCAAGCTCGCCATCGAGCCCCTGGCCGCCGGCGAGGTGCTCGAGGTGCTCGCCACCGATCCGGGCTCGGTGTCCGACTTCACCAACTGGACGAAGATGTCGGGCCACGAACTCCTGGAGTCCAAAGAGGACGACGGGGTCTTCCAGTACCTGATTCGCAAGGGCGGTTAGCGGGTACCGACGCCCGCGATGGACGTCGCACCGGGCACGATCGTGGTGTGGGGGGACATCGCCTGTCCCTGGTCGCACCTCGCCGTCCACCGCCTGTTCGACGCGCGTGAGCGCCTCGGGCTCGGCGACGACGTCCGCTTCGACATGCGGCCCTTCCCGCTGGAGATCTTCAACGAGCAGCCGACCCCCAAGCGGATCCTCGACGCCGAGATCCCCGTGGCCGGTGCCCTCGACCCGGGGGCCGGCTGGCAGATGTGGCAGGCCGACCCTTGGACGTGGCCGGTGACGACACTGCCCGCCCTCGAGGCGGTGCAGGCGGCCAAGGAGCAGGGCCTGCGCGCCGGCGAGCAGCTCGGACGGGCCCTGCGCCGGGCGCTGTTCGCCGAGAGCCGCTGCGTGTCGATGCGCCACGTGATCCTGGATGTCGCCCGCGGCTGCGAGGCGGTGGACGCCGACGCGCTCGCCGACGCCCTGGACGGGGGCCGGGCCCGGCGGGCCCTGATCGACCAGACGGCCGAGGCCCGCAACGGACCGGTGAAGGGCAGCCCGCACCTGTTCTGCCCCGACGGCACCGACGCCCACAACCCGGGCATCGAGATGCACTGGGAGGGCGAGCACGGCACCGGCTTCCCGGTCGTCGACCACGACGCCCCGAGCGTCTACGACGACCTGCTCAAACGGGCCGCAGGTTGAGGCCGGGGATCATCCGAGAAGGTCGGCGACCGACAAGGACACGTCCGGAAACGCCTGCGGAGACACGAGCTCCCGGGGGGCCAAGACCGTCGTGGCCCGATAGCCCTTCGGGGACGGCTCGCGATGCACCTCCAGACGCCGACCGGGAATATCGAGCAGCCACACCTCCGGGATCCCCATGACCCCATATCGCGGCACCTTCTCCCGCCGGTCCCGCCGTAGCGTCGTATCCGCCACCTCTACCAGGAAGAAGACATCCTCCGGACGCGGATGCGCCTCCCGGTAGAAGTCCTCGCGGGGACGAAGCACTGCGAGGTCGGGCAAGGGCTCGAAGTAGTCGTCGAGCACGACCGGGCCCTGGACACGGACGATCGCCCGATCGCCCAGCGCCCGAACCAGCCTCACGGTGAGCACGTCCACGTCGCCCTGGTGAACCGGGCCTACCGGGGGCATCTGGTAGATCTCCCCGCCCCACAGCTCCAGCCGGGCGTCGTCGTCCAGTATCCCCGCCTCGCCCATACGGTGGAACTCCTCCACCGTGAACAGCCGCTTGCGCGCCTCGACAGACATCGCTGGCCTCCCTTCCCCATGATACGCACCACCTCTCGGGAACGCTGAGCAAGTGGGGAAGGGAACCCGAACGGTAGCCGCCGGTGATGACAGGAGCCGGCGCGCCGGAACCCTCCGCCAGGCCGTCCCGCAGGATCGGGTCAGCCCGCGAACTTGTAGCCCACGTTGCGCACCGTCTGGATCACGTTCGCGTGCTCGCCGAGCTTGGCCCGCAGCCGCCGCACGTGCACGTCCACCGTCCGCGTCCCGCCGAAGTAGTCGTACCCCCACACCCGCGACAGCAGCGCCTGCCGGGTGAACACCCGTCCGCGGTGGGTGGAGAGGAACTTCAGCAGTTCGTACTCCATGTACGTGAGGTCGACGGGGTCTCCGTCCACGTGCACCTGGTAGGTGGCGAGGTTGATCTGCAGCGGCCCGTAGGACAGCAGCTCCGTCTGCTCGCCCTGCTTGGCCCGCCACAGCATGATCCGCAGCCGCGCGTCGAGCTCGGCGAGCTGGTAGGGGACGACGAGGAAGTCGTCGTAGGCCCCCTCGCGCAGCAGCAGCTCGCGTAGGTGCTCGAGGCGCACGAGCGCCAGCAGGGGGACGCCTTTCATCGCCTCCTCCTTGCCGAGCACCTGGCAGAACTGGAGCGCCGCGGATGCGTCGGCCCCCGTCCATACGCAGACGAGGTCGACCTTCTCCTCGCTCGGGGCGTCCTCGAAGGTGTGGAAGGCCGCCGTCAACCCGAGCAGCTCGAGGTCGCGTGCCACACCGCTGATCTCGTCGGGATCGGCGGCGTACAGGTGGCAGAGCTTCATAGCATCGGCAGGTAGCGGTTCAGCTCGAAGGGGGTGACGTAGGCCTTGTACTCCTCCCACTCCTCGCGCTTGTTGCGCAGGAACCACTCGAAGACGTGCTCCCCGAGCGCCTCAGCGACGACCTCGGAGGACTCCATCAGCTCGAGGGCGTCCTCGAGGGTGTCGGGCAGCGCCTCGAGCCCGAGCGCGCGGCGCTCCTCCGGGGACATGGCGTAGATGTCGTCCTCGGACTCCGCCGGCAGCTCGTAGTTCTCCTCGACCCCCTTCAAGCCCGCCGCCAGGACGCAGGCGAAGTACAGGTACGGGTTGCAGGCCGGGTCGGGGGCCCGGTACTCGATGCGGGTCGACCCCTCCTTGTGGGGCTTGGCCATCGGCACGCGGATGAGAGCCGAGCGGTTGCGGCGTCCCCACACCACGAACACGGGGGCCTCGTAGCCGGGGATCAGCCGCTTGTAGGAGTTCACCCACTGGTTGGTGACGGCCGTCATCTCGCGGGCGTGCCGCAGCACGCCGGCGATGAAGCTGCGTGCGACCTTCGACAGGTGGTAGCCGTCGGCGGCGTCGAAGAAGGCGTTGCGGTCGCCTTCGAACAGCGACAGATGCGTGTGCATCCCCGACCCCCACGCACCCTGGATCGGCTTGGGCATGAAGGTCGCATAGATCCCGTGCTCCTGCGCGACCTCCTTGACCACGATCCGGAAGGTCATGATGTTGTCCGCCATCGTGAGGGCGTCGGCGAAGCGCAGGTCGATCTCGTGCTGGGAGGCGGCCACCTCGTGGTGGGAGGAGTGGACGCTGATCCCCATGTGCTCCAGGTAGTAGATCGTCTGGCGACGGAACTCCGAGCCGATGTCCTGCGGGGTCAGGTCGAAGTAGGTGCCGTTGTCCAGCGGCTGCGGGTCGTCGGCCGAGCGGAACAGGAAGAACTCGATCTCCGGTCCGCAGTAGAACGTCAAGCCGAGCTGCTGGGCGCGGTCCAAGTTGCGGCGCAGCACCCAGCGGGGGTCGCCCTCGAAGGGGGTGCCGTCGGGGTTGGCGATATCGCAGAACATCCGCGCCACCGCCTGCTCCCCCGCCCGCCAGGGCAGGATCTGGAAGGTCGTCGGATCCGGACGCGCGATCATGTCCGCCTCCTGGACCCGTGCCATCCCCTGGATCGCCGATCCGTCGAACCCGACCCCCTCCTCGAAGGCCGTATCCAGCTCCTCGGCGGGGATCGCGAAGGACTTCAGGAAACCGAGCACGTCGGTGAACCACAGCCGGACGAACCGGATGTCGCGCTCTTCGACGGTCCGCAGCACATACGCCTTCTGTTTCTCGTCCACGCCTATCACCTCGTCGCCTAGGGTCCCACCTGCAGGTTACGCGCGTGTAACACGCCGGGCCAAGGACGGCGGGTCAACCCCGGACGATCCCGTCCCCCATCGGACTGAAGCCGCCGCACCGTTCCTCCTCGGCCGGGTGCACGGTCGGGAGCGTCACCGGTCCCCACCGCGGGCCTTCGATCCGCGTCGCCATGTCCACGAACACCCAGCCCTCGTCCGTGACCTCGATCGGGTAGCGCCACATCCCGAACGGCGACGGCGAGCTAGGGAGCACCTCGCCCCACAGGTTGAACGTCGAGCCGTGGATCGGATCCTCGAACAACCCCGACGGCTGGCAGAAGACCAGAGGATGGCCGAGGTGTGGGGAGCGCGCCGACAGCGCCATGAGGTTGGCCGCCGCGACCTCGCCGTAGGGATCACGGTCCCCGGCTGGACTGTAGGGGACGAGGAACACGTGGTGTTCCTTGACGTACAGGGGCAGTTCCTGGGTCTGGATGTGGCGGTAGATGTCGGACAGCCTCCCGGCGGCGACCGGCTCGGCCCCCGGCACGCGGTTGGGCCACAGCATCGCGAGCGCGGCCGCCGTCACCGCCAGCACCAAGCCCACGACGGCCGCGAGCCACAGCCGCCCCATCGCCCGCCGATCGGGCTCGCGTGGTCCGGGCGGTTCATCGAGCGCAGCGCGCATCCCGCGCCAGCCTACCGCGGCGGCCCGCCTCCATCTGCCCGCCTCCTTCTCCCCGCCTCCTTCTCCAGGAGGAGGCGGGACCGTCCGCGCGGCCGATGGAACCACCCCCGACCCGGCCTAGTCTCCGGTCATCGGACGACAAGGAGGACGCGATGGATACGCAGACCGATACGACGGAGCGGCGACCCGCGATCCCGGCGGTGCCGGCGATCCGGGTGGAGGGGCTCACGAAGCGCTACGGCGACCGCACCGCCGTGGATGGGCTCACCTTCGACGTCGGGTGGGGCCGGATCACCGGATTCCTGGGCCCCAACGGCGCGGGCAAGAGCACGACCCTGCGGATGGTCCTCGGGCTCGTGCACCCGACCGCCGGACGGGCCCGGATCCTGGGCCACGCCTACGCCGAGCTCGAGCGTCCCGCCGAAAAGGTGGGGGCGCTCCTCGAGGCGGCGACGTTCCATCCGCGGCGCACGGCCCGCCAGCATCTGGGGATCCTCGCCGCCGCGGCCGATCTGCCGACGGACCGGGTCGATCGCGTCCTGGCGCTGACCGATCTGATCGAGGACGCCGACCGGCGCGTCGGCGCCTACTCACTCGGGATGCGCCAGCGCCTCGGACTGGCGTCGGCACTGCTCGGGGCACCCAAGGTGCTGATCCTCGACGAGCCCGCCAACGGTCTGGATCCCGCCGGGATCCGGTGGCTGCGGCGCTCCCTGCGTTCCTACGCGAGCAAGGGGCATGCCGTGCTCGTCTCGAGCCACATGCTCTCGGAGGTGTCCCAGGTGGCCGACGACCTCGTGGTCATCGACCGCGGGCGGCTCGTCACCACCGGCGGCGTGGACGAGATCGTCGGCGCCGACCACGACCTCGAGCGGGCGTTCCTGCGCCTGCTCCGACGAAAGGAGCAGTCATGAGAGCCCTGATGCGAGCGGAGATCCGAAAGGTCACCACCACACGAGCCACCTACGGCATCGCCCTGGCCGGCGTCCTGGTGGTGGCGCTCGGTGTCATGCAGACCCTGAGTACGCCCGGTGAGGCCGGGCTCCCGTTGTGGGAGCGCCAGCTCTACCTCCTGGCGGTGATCAACTCGTCCCTGTTCCTGCTCATCCTCGGCATCAAGAGCGCCACCGACGAGTTCCGGCACGGCACGATCGTTCCGTCCCTCCTGGTCGCGCCACACCGGGAGCGGGTGGTGGTGGCGAAGGTGGCCGTGCACGCGGTGGTGGGTCTGGTGGTCGCCGCCGGGATGGCGGCGGTGATGACGGCGCTGTCCGTCTCCCACCTGGATGGACTGGACGGAGCAACGCTGCGGTCCCTGGCCGGCTTCGTCCTCGCCGGAGGCCTGTGGACGGCCCTCGGCGCGGCGGTCGGCATGGTGGTACGTCACCAGGTCGCGGCGATCGTCGGAGCCATCGCCTGGGTGATGATCCTCGAACAGCTCCTCCTCGCCCGGTTCGACGGCCTGGCCGACTGGCTCCCGGTGGGGGCCGCGGGATCGCTGGCGGAGGCGATCACCACACCGTCCATGGTCGTCGGTGGGCTCATACTGTTCCTCTATGCGGCGACGGGCGGAATCGTGGCTGCGCTGACCATGCGGCGGCGGGATGTCATCTGACCGGAAACGCTCGGGTGCGGAGCCTCCCAGTGGGGCTCCGCACCGCCGCGGCTGGCGCGCCGTCGCGGTGGACGTCGTCGTGGCCGGGGCGGCCCTCGGCTTCGAGCTCGGTCCGGTGATCTCCGGGGCGCCGCCCTGGGGCCGCACCGGCTTCGGGGCATTGGCCGCCGTCCGCCTGGCCGGATTCACCCTTCCGCTCCTGCTGCGGAGGCGATATCCCCTGGCGGTGCTGGCGGTGATGAGTGCCTCCTTCGTCGGGTCCGAGCTGATCGGCCCGCCGATCGCGATCGCCTTCTACTCCATCGGAGCCTGGAGCGACCGCCCCCTGGCGTCCCGGGTGACCGCGGTCGCCGGCGCCCTGGTGGTCACCGCAGCGCTGGTCGCCGAACGGGGCGTGTCACCGGTGGAGTCCCTGGTCCCCCTGGCGATCTTCGGGGGAGCCTGGTACCTCGGATCCCTGGCCCGGATCCGCGTCCACTACACCGGAATGCTGGAGGAGCGCGCGCGCGGGCTGGAGGCCGAGCGCGAGCAGGACCGTCGCCGTGCGGCCGCCGCCGAGCGCACCCGGATCGCCCGGGAGCTGCACGACATCGTGGCCCACCGGGTGAGCATGATGACCGTACAGGCGGGCGCGGCCGGTGTGGTGGTCGACCGTGACCCGGACGCCGCCCGTCGGGCGATGGCCGCGGTCGAGAACGCGGGACGCAGCACCCTGGACGAGCTCCGCCGCCTCCTGGGCGTCCTTCGCGCCGACGAGGACGACTCCCCGGTCGGACCCGCCCCCGGGCTGGACCGGCTCTCCCGGCTGACCCAGGAGATGATCGCCGCCGGGCTCGACGTCCGGTTGACCTCGACGCCGGGATGCGACGACCTGCCCGAGGCTCTCGCCGTCTCCGCCTACCGCATCGTCCAGGAGGCCCTGACCAACGCGCTCAAGCACGGGGGGCCCGGAACCCGTGCCGACGTGAACGTCAGGCGCGACGCCGGCACCCTCACGATCGACGTGACCGACGACGGTGCCGAGCGCCCCTCGGATCCGCTGCCGGGCGGTCACGGGCTGATCGGGATGCGGGAGCGGGCAGCAGCCTTCGGGGGCACGCTCGACGCGGGCCCGCGACCGGGCGGCGGCTACACCGTGAGCGCCCGGTTGCCCCTGGAGGCGCAGGCGTGATCCGGGTCCTGGTGGTGGACGACCAAGAGCTCGTGCGGACGGGGTTCCGGATGATCCTGGAGGCCGAGCCGGACGTCGAGGTGGTCGGCGAGGCCGGCGACGGGCGGGCCGCCATCGAGGACGCGTTGCGGCTGCGCCCCGACGTCGTGCTGATGGACATCCGCATGCCCGAGGTGGACGGCCTGCTGGCCACGGAGGAGATCCTCCGCACGCTCGACCCTGCACCGCGCGTCCTGATCCTGACCACCTTCGACCCCGACGACTACGTGTACCGGGCGTTGCGATCGGGGGCTGCGGGTTTCGTCCTCAAGGACATCCCCCCGGCCGAGCTCGTCACCGCCGTACGAACGGTGGCGCGGGGGGACGCACTGATCGCACCGTCGGTCACCCGCAGGCTCATCGAGCGCTTCGGGCGGCAGCTCACCGTGGCGGCGGACCCGCCCGGGGAGTTCGACCGGTTGACCGAGCGCGAACGCGAGGTGCTGCAGCTCGTCGCACGCGGGCGCTCCAACGCCGAGATCGCCGCCGAGCTCCATCTGAGCCCGACCACGGTGAAGACCCACGTGTCGAGCCTGCTGCTGAAGCTGGGACTCCGCGATCGCGTGCAGGCGGTGGTCTACGCCTACGAGCACGGCGTGATCACGCCGGGCGGCTGATCCGGCTTCGGCTGCGTCCGCTGCCGGCGGGAGCCGGTTCGCGGATCTCCTCCGTCCTCGCTTGTGCGTTTGAGAATCTGGTTGCGGCGCCGGGAGCCGGAACTCCGGTAGCCTTGGAGTCCGTGCGCTATCTCCTGCGCTTGACCATCATCGTGGCGGCAATGGCCTTCCCGCTGTTCGCCGCGGGCCTCACCTCCCCCGAACCGGCGGAGGTCGTCGGGCTCGTCCAGCACACGGACGCCAACCCGGAGCCGGTTATGCTCTACTGGCCGCCGACACCGGCCCCCGGTGAGGTCGAGGCCACACCCGAGCCGACCCCGGAGCCCACCGCGGCTCCCACCGCCGCACCGACCGCCATACCGACCGCGGCACCGACCGCTGCGCCAACGTCCCCGCCGACCGCCCGCCCGACCGCTCCTCCCACGGCAGCCCCGCCGGCAGCCACACCCGCACCCACCCCCGCCCACACCTACGACCGCGAGGACGTCAAACGGCGGGTGCGATCCGCCTGGCCCGGGAACGGCGACGAGGCCATCGCGGTCGTGGACTGCGAGACCGGCGGGAGCTTCGATCCGCGGATGACGTCCGCGAACGGGATGTACAAGGGGCTGTGGCAGTTCCACCAGCAGACCTGGGAGCGCAACGGGGGCACGGGGGACCCACGCGACGCCAGTCCCGAGGAGCAGACCCGCATCGCGTGGAACCTGTACGAGAAGCAGGGCTGGGAGCCCTGGCCCTCCTGCCGCCCCGACGCCGGGTAGCGGCAC
>CAZLKN010000044.1:0-23146 GCA_964560135.1 uncultured Actinomycetes bacterium
GACCCCGCAGCCCTCGTTCGGCGGTGCCATGAGAAGCTGCTCAGGACACGCGGCGCCGTGCTCAGCCTCGCCTCCTTCGCCGGAGCCGGCGGTGGCCTGACCTGGCTCGGGGTGGGCAACGTCGACGGTGTGCTCGTCCGGGGGGGCCCTGCGCGCGCCTCCCGCCGTGAGTGGCTGGCCTCCCGGGGCGGCGTCGTCGGCTACCAGCTTCCATCCCTGCGGCCGGCTCACCTCGAGGTCGAGCCCGGCGACGTCCTTGTGCTCGCCACCGACGGGATCCGCCGAGGATTCACAGATCACCTCGCGGTACAGCATGAACCGGAGGAGATCGCCGCTCGCCTCGTTCGGACCTGCGCCCGTGAGGACGACGACGCGCTGGTCCTCGCGGTCAGACACACGGGGGCGACGCGATGAGCGTCGATCTGGACCGCCTGTTCGAGGAGTATGCGCAGATCCTCCAGGAGCGGCTCGGAGGATCTGAGGAGGCGGCGCTCCTGCGTGCTTACGAGCTCGGCCGCCACGCCCTGGCGTCGGGGGCCGGCGCCGTCGACGTCGCAGCGGCGCACACCCAGGCCCTGACGGGGGTCCTCAGGAGCTCGGCGAGCGCCGAGGAGGCCGCGCACCTGGCCGCATTGGGATCGGACCTGCTCACCGAAGCGCTCGCACCGTTCGAGATGACCCTGCGCGGATTCCGGGAGGCGAACGACAGCCTCCGGGAGCTCACGGGGTCGCTGGAGCGACAGGTGGCCGACCGCACCCGGGACCTCGAAGCGAGCCTCGACCGTCTCCGGAACGCCCATCACCAGCGACAGCAGCTGTTGTCCAGGCTCGTCGTGGCCCAGGAGGAGGAACGGGCGACCGTCGCCCGGGACATCCACGACGACTCCATCCAGGTCATGACCGCCGCGATGATCCGGCTCGACCTGCTGGTCCGACGGCTCGAGGACCCGGTGTTGGCAGCCGGTGTCACCAAGGTCCGGGAGACGGTCCACGCCGCCGTGGGGCGCCTGCGCCGTCTCCTCTTCGATCTGGCGTCACCGGCACTCGAAAGCGAAGGACTCGCACAGGCGCTGGAGGAGGAGATCGAGGAGCTCCGCTCCGAGATGCCGGGCACCTCCATCGAGCTTCGCGCGAGCCTCACCCAGGAGGCGCCCATGGCGGCGCGGACGGTGATGTACCGCATCGCCAAGGAGGCGCTCATCAACGCCCGGAAGCACGCTGAGCCGACGCACATCGAGATCACGGTCGGGGATCACGACGAGGGCGTGCGGATCAATATCCGTGACGACGGCCGCGGCTTCGATGCCGCTGAGGAAGATCTGCCGGCGGGGCACCTGGGCCTCACATCGATGCGAGAGCGAGCCAACCTCGCGGGCGGCTGGTGTCGGGTACGCAGCACACGAGGCGCCGGCACCACCGTCGAGGCCTGGATACCGGCGCGAGGATCCCCCACCTCGGACGGGTAGCTCCAGCCGAGCGAGCCCGGCGAGCTGATCGACGCCGAACCGTACCCGTCTACTCCGGGTCGGTCGCGCTGCGCTCCGGTACCGAGAGGATCCCCATCCGCATGCCCTTCGAAACGGCCTCGAGCTGGCTGCGGGCATCCAGCTTCGCCAGCACGCTTTTCACGTGGGAACGAACCGTGTGCCACGAGATGCCCAGGGTTTTCGCGATCCCCTTGAGATCGCCGCCCTCCGTGAGGAAGGCGAGGACCTGCGTCTCGCGTGCGGTCAGCGGGTTCGCCGGGGAACGCGGGGAGGGTGAGACGAGCCGGCTCATGGTCCGCTGCGGGATGACCACCTGGCCCCCGTGGACCTTGTGGATGGCGTCCACGAGCTCGTCGACACCCGACTCCTTCAGCAGGAAGCCGGATGCGCCCGCCTCCATCGCTCGTGGAAGCAGACCGGCGTCGATGGTGGCGGTGAGCATCAGAACGTGCGTTTCCGGCATGCGTCGCCTCAGCCGCCTCGCGACCTCGATGCCGTCGATGTCGGGAAGGCCGACGTCGACGACGGCCACGTGCGGCGAGACCTCCTCCGCGCGGGCGCAGCCTTCCTCACCAGTCGTCGCCGTCGCCACGACGACGAGCCCGGGCCGATCTGCCAGCGCCGCCGCCAACGCCTCCACGAAGACCGGATGGTCGTCGACCAGCAGGACGCGGATCGGGTCGGACCCGCTGTCCGTTGCGGAGTCGTGGGGCTGATTCACTTCGGCCATCTCCTGCCACGATAGTCGTTCGCGCCGGCGAAGGGGAGGGCCGGCGTGTTGACGTCCGTGGACCGCCGTCGCCGGTGTCCTCGATGAGCTGGAGCGCCTCCCGGGCCCGGCGCCAGAACCGCAGGAACCGCCAGCCCACGAAGCCGATGGCGAGCAGGCCTGCCGGCACCCCGAGGAGCAAAGCGATCGGGATGAGACGGACGGAGGTCGTGCTCTGGAGCGCCTGGTCGTCGCCGTAGTGAACCGTCGCCGTCGCCCGGCCGAAGAACGTCGTCGGCGGGTTCTCCCAGCGCGCCGTGAGAACCGTATCCGAGCCGGCCAACAGCTCCGTGGTCCCAAAGTCCAGACGGACGTCTTCCGAGAGCCATCCGGAGAGCTCGATCGTCCCGGACACCGGAACGCGGACGTTCCCCCGATTGGACGCGGGCAACAGGAAGACGATGTCCCCGCCGGAGCGTGTCCAGCTCAGAGCCCCGGCATCCAGACGCCGCTCTGCCTTGCCCTCGACCGTCAGGTAGATGCGGGCCCCGACACGCTCGATGATGTCGATCTGCAACTGCGTGTCGTCGCCCATGTCCTCGGACTCCCCGTGACGCGGTGCCGCTTCCAGGACGACGCCGGCGGCGTAGTCACCCGGCTCGGCGGACGCGGGGACCGTGACGCGGAAGGGCAGACGGAGACGCTCGCCGGGCTCCAGCCGGATCCGGTCCGTCTCCAGAGATACCCACGCGCCAAGGTCCTGCGGGTCCTCGGCGCGCTCCTGCAGTGCGAATCCACCCTGCGGGGTCGTGAACGCATCCGCAGCGTAGACCAGGACGTCCAACGGCTCCGACCGGCTGTTGATGGCGAGGGCCACTCCCTCTACCGTCTCCCCGGGGAGCACCGAGTAGGTGAACCAGTCCTGGGCGGAGAGCGGACGGATCCCGAACCCGTCCCGCTCCGCTGCGAACCCCGGTGCGGCGACCACCAGGACGGCAAACGACAGCACTGCGAGAAGGGATCCACGTCGTTGCATGTGCCGTCGCATCCTGGCCTCCATATCGCGGGTGAACATACGCAGGTTTCCGTGTGACACGCCGGTCCCCCGGGGGCTGTAGGCCCCCGAGGACACCGCCGTTCGCCTCGCTAGACCGTGGTGACGGTCAGCGTGGCCGTGTAGGGGTTCAACGTCGACGTACCCACCTCGCCGCTCCAGTTCGAGCGGAACGCGTTCGCGGGGATCGTCAGCGCGAATGCGGGGGTGTAGCCGTAGGTGCCCTTGTGGTCCCCCGCCGAACCCAGCAGGGTCTGGTCGGAACCGGTCAACGCCAGGTCCGTGGCTTTGGTGAGCCCGGTGGCCGGGTCGCTGTCCGTGCCAGCGGTGACGGTGCCCACCGTGGCCACGAGGTTGCCGACGTCGACGGTGCGCTCGGTGGTCTCCACCGTGCCGGCCGCGCTGACGAGGCCGGTCGAGGAAACACTGACCGTCCACGCGGCGCCGGTCCCACGGGGATCGGTGCTCTCCCACGCGGAGTCGGCGTTGGCGTTCACCGTCTGGTTGGACCCGGTCAGGGTCGCGGGGTCGAACGACACGTTCGAACGCGTGGTGCTCAACGCGCCGCCGTCGACGGTCACGTTGGCCTCGTCGGCCGCAGCGTGCGGAACGACCAGCGAGAGCGCTGCCAGCACTCCCAGAGCCGAGATGATCTTGCGCATTTCATACTCCTTGTTCGATGGTGCTCGGATGGTTCTTGCTTGCCCGCATCCCATCGCGCCGGCTGCAGACACACCGCCTCCCTTGAAACCATGACTCTCCGGCGCTGTTGGTTGCGGTCATGTAGAGACTCGACGGCCGCGGCCGTCGGGCGCAGCCCCACCAGAGGACGGGCGAACTACCGCCTTTGGATGAGTGGGGACGGACCGGCCCCCGGATGGGTTACAGGGACCGGGTATGCGGCAGGACGTCGGAGGCGAAGCGGGCCACGTCGTCGGGGTCGTCCAGGGCGAAGGGCACGGTTCCGAAGCACATGACCGCGTGCTCGACCCCCAGGGCGGCGAAGGCGGCGAGCCGGTCGACGATCTCCTCGGCGGAACCGGAGACGTACTGGCCGATGGAGCGCTTCATCCGGGCGTCGCCGAGGTGGGCGGCGCGCTCGGCGTAGGCGTCCGGGTCGGAGAACCAGGCGGCGTTCCAGCCGTCGCCGACGCGGCCCGCCAGGGCCACGGCCCGGTCCCCCTTGCCGCCGATCCAGATCGCCGGGGGCTCCGCGGGGGCGGGTGCGAGCACGGCGTCGTCCAGGCGGTAGTGCCGGCCCTCGTAGGACACCCGCTCGCCGGTGAACAGGGCCCGGATCACCTCGGCGGACTCCCCGAGACGCTCCAGGCGCACCCCGGCCCGCGGGAAGGGGATCCCGAACAGCTCGAACTCCCGCTCGTACCAGCCGGCCCCGAGGCCGAGCTCGAGGCGCCCGCCGGAGGCGAGGTGGATGGTTGATGCCATCTTCGCCACGAGCGCGGGCGGACGGAACTCGTTGCACAGCACCATCGTCCCGAGGCGCACGCGCTCGGTCTCGGCGGCGAGCACCGACAGCGTGGTGAGCGGTTCGAGGCAGCCGATCAGCTCGTCCGAACCCCCGTACTTCGCCAGGTCGAACACCAGGTGGTCGGACACCCACACGGAGTCGAACCCGAGCCGCTCGGCGGCCACGGCGACGGCCACCACACCTTCGAGGGTCACCGGACGCCCCGGCGCGTCGTAGTGTGGCAGCGCCAGCCCGATCTTCACGACGGCTGCTCCCCCGGGTGGGCTCCGGGCAAGAGATCCTTGGGTACCGCTACGGCGTCGTGCACGGAGATGGATTATGCCAGAGCTGCCGGAGGTCGATGGATTCCGGGCCCTGATCGAACGGGTCGCGCTGGGCCGCCGCATCGTCCGGGCCCGGGCGCTGGACGATTGGATGGTGAAGGACACCACCCCGCAGGCCGTCTCCGAGGACCTGTCCGGCCGCACCATCGGGGCCGTGGAGCGGCGAGGCAAGATCGTGCTGCTGTTCGTGCGCCGGCGCCGGCGGGAGGCCGATCCCCCGGCCCTCGCCCTGCACTTCGGGATGACCGGCCATCCGGTGGAAGCCGCCGCCGGCGAGCCCGTCCACCGCTGGGACCGGCTGGTGCTCCGGCTCGCGGGGGCCGGGGAACTGCGCTACCGCAACAGCCGGCGGCTCGGGTTCATCCGTGTGCTCCCCCGAAGCGAGCTCACCGACCTGCTCTGGGGGCTCGGACCCGACCCCCTGGAAGCGCCGGCCGACTACCTCCGCGACGGATTCGCGATCAGACGGGCGACGGTGAAGGCGGTGCTCCTCGACCAGGCGTTCCTCGCCGGCGTCGGCAACATCTACGCCGACGAGGCGCTGTTCGCGGCGGGCGTGCGTCCGGACCGGCAGGCCTCCTCGCTGCTGCCCGCGGAGGCTACCGAGTTGCACCGCGAGCTGCGGGCGATCCTGCGGCGCGCGGTCCGGGCCGCCGTCGCCGGGCGGACGGCCGCATTCCCGCTCGCCGGTCTGCGCGGGCGTGCCGCGCGCAACCTGGCCCTCACCGGCACGGCGGGTGTGGGCTGTCCGCGCTGCGGCGGGGAGCTTGGGGCGATGCGCATCGCCGGCCGCACCTCCTACCACTGCCGCTCCTGTCAGCACTGACCACCCGACACCGGCGGCAGGACGGCCACCTCGTCGGCTTCCCCCACGGCGTGCTCCGGAGCGGCGCGCTCGCCGTTCACCCACACGGTGCAGTGCTCGAGCTGCCCGGCGACCTCGGGTCCGAACCGTTCCGCCACGGATACGAGGACCTGCTCCACGGTGTCCCCGGCCAGCTCGATCTCCCGCACGCCCGCGCTCTGCGCCACGGACGCGAACAGCAGCACCCTCGGCATCACGCGGGCTCGGCTCCGTCGCCGGGAGGCTCGCCCTTCGGCGACGCACCGGCCACGGCCTCGGTGGCCATCGGGGCCGCGGACACCGATCCGGCGGAGCGGAAGGAGGCCTCGGGCGAGCCGCGCTTCACCGGCGTCTCGGCCCGGATCACGTCGAATGGGCCCGTGCGTCCCTCGGCGAGATACCGCTCCACGTTGCGAGGACGCCGCCGCTGGCGCTTGGCCAGACGGTCCAGCAGGTCGAGGACCTGCGGCTCGTCGGTGCCCTGCCGCACCTCCACGCGTCCGGCGTCGATCATCTCCTGCCAGTAGCGCTCGCCGCGCTCGGTGCGCACGATCACCAGCGACCACCCTTCCATCCCGAGGCCCCCGAGCGAGATGTCCGCGTGCTCGGCCCCGAAGTCCGGACAGACCGGACAGCCCCAGCTCCGCGCGAGCGGACGGCAATCCGCCAGCGGGATGTCGATGTCGGTGCCGTCGTCCAGGGTCACGATGACCTTGCCCTTGATGTTGATCTTCGCCACCCGGGACAGGTCGATCCCGTACTCTCCCTGCAGCTTGGCCTCCAGGAAGGGCTCGGGCAGGAAGGTCTCCGAGCACAACAGGCCCACGGTGAGCACGATCCGGTTCGACCACTTCCGTACCCCGGCGAGCGCCATCTTGGGTGCGGCCGAGATCTCGCAGGAGACCCCCACCATCGCGATCTTGCGCATCCGCCGCTCCCCCGCCGCCTTCAGAGCCAGCGGCGTGGCGCAGTACGTGTAGCGGCTCCGGGACGTCCCGAGGACCTCGTCGCGCGTTGTGACCAGCCGCGGTTCGGTCATCTGGTTGGCGCCGTCGAACCCCGACACCACTCCGCCCTCGAGCGCCCCGGTCTCGAAGCCGTGGAGCAGGATCGCCGAACCCACCCCGCCGTCCTGGCCCCCGGCGGTGACGTCCGGGTCGGCGGCCCGCGCCAGCACCACCTGCCGGTGGATCCCGAAGGCCTCGTGGGGCTGGCGGGTGCGTCCGTGGAGCAGCTCCTCGATCTCCGGCCAGTTCCATCGCCAGATCCCGGCGCCGTGGTCCAGGCGGGGGCAGGCGCGGGCGCAGATGTCACATCCCTTGTCGCCGTGCGAGCAGGAATCGGGACGCAGCACGTCGGTCTGGAAGGGCTTCTCCATGCCGTAGTCGTAGTCGAGGACGTGATGGGGGCACACCAGGACGCAGGCCGCACAACCGCAGCACACGTCCGTGGCGATGATCTCCTCGAACAGCTCCTTCCAATGACTCATCTGCACCTCCGACGCGACGACATCGGGGGCCATCCTACCGGCCGTGCCGTCCCGGCTACGCGAACACCGACCCCCGACGCCTCAGACGCGGGTCTGGCGGTCCTTCCAGTAGGGCTCGCGCAGTTCGCGCTTGCGGATCTTGCCGGCCTCGTCGCGCGGGAGCCGGTCGCGGAACTCCACCGACCGCGGCTTCTTGTAGTCGGCGAGGCGCTCGGCCACCCACCCGGCGATCTCCTCGGAGGTGAGGGTCTCGCCCTCCTTCGGCTGCACGACGGCGTGGACCCGCTCGCCCCACTCGTCGTCGGGGACGCCGAACACGGCCACGTCCCAGACCTTCGGATGGGCGTGGATCGCATGCTCCACCTCGGCGCAGTAGATGTTGACGCCGCCCGAGATGACCATGTCGCGCTTGCGGTCCACGATGTACAGGTAGCCGTCGGCGTCGAAGTAGCCGACATCCCCGACCGTGAAGTAGTCGTCACGCCAGGACTCCCTGGTGGCCTCAGGCTTGCCGTAGTACTCGGTGATCACCGCGGGTGAGCGGATGAAGATCTCGCCCGGCTCCCCGACGGCGCACGCGTTGCCCTCGTCGTCGAGGATCCGGATCTCGTTGCCCGGGGCCACCCGGCCGCAGGAGCCCGGCTTGGCCAGCTGCTCGTCGGGGCGCATGAGGGTGTTCACCCCCGCCTCCGAGGACCCGTAGAACTCGTAGAGGGTCTCGCCGAACAGCTCCATCACGCGCCGCTTCAGCTCGAACGGGCAGGGTGCGGCGGCCACGATGATCACCCGCATGCTCGACACGTCGTAGCGCTGCCTGACCTCCTCGGGGACGTCGACGATGCGCTGGAGCAGCGTGGGCGCCATGAACGTCGTCGTGACCTGGTGCTCGGCGATCAGTCGCAGCGCCTGCTCGGGGTCGAAGCGGCGCATCAGCACGTTCGGCCCCCCGAGCACGGTGTTCACGAGCGCGAAGGCGGCGGGGGCCGAATGGTACAGGGGGCCGGCCACGAGATGGACGTCGCCGGCCCGCAGATCGAACATCTCGATGTAGGAGCCGAGGATCGACGGGTCCACGCCCTTCGCCCGGTAGGCACCCTTCGGGTTGCCGGTGGTCCCGGCGGTGTAGGTCATGGTGGGGCCGGCGATCCCGGCGTCGACCTGCGGCGCCTCCGGACGTCCCGAGGCCAGCAGGTCGCCGAAGGGGATCCAGCCCTCCGGGAGGTCGTCACGGCCCCAGGCCACGCACATCCGCAGCCCCCGGCACCCGGCGCGCACCGACTCCACGGCGTCGACGTGCTCGGGCCCGCAGAAGACGGCCACCGACTCCGAGTCGTTGATCTGGTAGGCGATCTCCGGTGGCTTGAGCCGGTGGTTCATGGGGACGCCGACGGCGGTCAGCTTGCGGATCGCAGCCCCGGCAACGATCAGCTCCGGCGCGTTGTACCCGACGGTGGTGACCTTGTCGAGGGCGGCCACCCCGGCGTCGGCCATCGCGCTCGCCAGCCGGTTCGCCTCGTCCTCGAGCTCGCCGAAGGTGATGGTCCGCGCCGGTTGGGTCGGCGGGGCGTCGATCAGCGCGGGCTGGTCCGGTTGGGCCTGCGCGAGCATCGTGAGGATGTCCATCCCTACCTCCCTGGGGTCTCGGATCGTGATCCGGCGAACGCTTCCAGCGACCCGCGGGCCCGTCGGAGTGTCGTCGGCCCGCCGTGCCCGGGCCGCAGCTCGACGGCGTCGTCGAGACCCAGCACGCGGTCGCGGATCGAGCGGCGCAGCGACCCGCGGTCGCCGCCGGGATACACGGTGTGGCCCACGCCACCCGCGAAGACCGTGTCGCCGGTGAAACACAGAGCACCGGTGAGCAGGCACACGCTTCCCCGGGTGTGGCCGGGGGTGTGCAGCACCCGGAAGACGGCACCGGCCAGGGTCAGCTCGTCGCCGTCGGCGAGGGGTTCGAGGCCGTGCGGACGCAGGCGGCACAGCCGTCCGACCATCCGGCCCCCGAAGCGGATCACCGGCAGCAGCCCGCCGCACCCCGGGTCGTCGAGCCAGCCGTTGTCCGCAGGATGCAGGAAGACCGGCACGTCCCAGGCTGAGGCGAGCGACCGTGCCGACCAGACGTGGTCGGGGTGGCCGTGGGTCAGCAGGATCGCCTCGGGGTGGAGCCGGCGCTCACGGACGAAGCCCGCGAGCGGGGCTCCCGCCCCGGCACCGGGGTCGACGACCACGCAGGACGCTCCGGTCGGGGCGTAGACGTAGGCGTTGGAGCGTGCACGTCCGCTGACGAAGCGTTCGAGGGTCACGAACGCGAGTCTAGACGAGAGATCCTCGGGGGGCGGGAGCCTACCCCGCGGCGACGACAAGCCAGGGATCCGGAGTGAGGCCTCCGAGACGTCCACCCTTACCGTCGCCCGGCCCGATTCCGGCTAAGCGAGGACGTTTGGGGGCCCGGGAGGCCCCCTAACGTCCAACGTCGGCCCGAAAGAGACACGAAGAGGCCAACGGTGGACGTTCCGGGGCCCGGCCGAACCGGGGGGTGGGGCAGGTTCCGCGGGCGGGGCGGGACCGCCGGACCGGGCCCCGGCCCTCACGCTCGTGCCCCCAGACGTCCACCCTTCCCGTCGCCCGGCCCTCACACTCGTGCCCCCTGGTCACTCGAAGCCGGTCGCCGGCAGGTCTCGACGGCGCCAACGCTACCGGGGCGGCGATAACTGGAGGCTCGGGGTCGATCCAGCGCCTCGGCGGAGGGCGATCCTCCAGTTAAGGCTCATATCCGGCTCCAACTGGTGGATGGGGGTCCGTCTGGGGTCTGCCCGGACCCCGAGCCTCCAGCTGGGTCCGGTGCCGCGGTGGCTCCTCTCGTTGCGTTGGAACTCGAGGGAGTGTCCACCCTCAACGTGGGCGCTGCGGGCTAGCCTCTCAGGGCTGGAGCATCGGCGTCGGCGTGGGGACCGGCGGCTCCGGTGTGGTCGGATCGGGGGCCGGGGTGACCTCCGGCTCAGGGGTCAGCGTCTCATCGGGCTCCGGGGTCTCGTCGGGCTCGGGTGAGGCCTCCGGCTCTTCGACCCGCACGTAGGTGGCGCGCAGACGGCACTCGTCGGCTTCGTTGCGCACCCGCTGTCGCAGGAGCACGCCGCGCATGTGCACCGACCGGCCCTCCAGGTTCGCCGGGAAGGTGGGATCCTCCACCGTGGAGGGCGGGTCGAACAGCGTGTCGGTGGTGTAGGCGACGTCCTCGATCGATCCCTGCCTGACATCGCAGGGGTTCATCGAAGCCGAGAAGGAGTCCAGGACGATGTCCAGGACGCCCTGCCCGTCGGGTGATGCGCCCCCCGGCGGCGTGGGTGTGGGCTCCGGCGACGGGGTCGGGGTGGTGTCCGGATCCGGGGTGGCGGGGTCCGGGGTGTCCAGCGGACGCGGCGTCGCGCCCGGATGCACGGAGGACACCGTCCCGTTGAGCTCGAAGGTCTCCTCGGCGATGTCGGCCGGCTGCAACCCGCTGCAGGCCACAGCCGGCAGCAGGACGATCGCCACGAAGGTGAGGTACAGGCGTCCGTTCCGCATCAACACAAGGTTTTCCCTTCGACGGGGTGTGGTCAAACCCTCACCGGCAGACGGCGGGATTCACCCAGATCGTCACCGTGGACCCCTGGCTGGCCTGCGTCCCACCACCCGGGCTCTGGCGCCAGACGCGCATCCCCTCGTCCCCGCCGCTCGGGGAGCACTCGCGGACCACCGCCGAGTTGAAACCGGCACGCTGGATCGCCGACCGGGCGGCGGCCTGCGACATCCCGATCACGTTCGGCACACCGCCGGACTGCGTGGCCTGCTGCCCGCTGCCGCTGGATCCCTGCTGCTCCTCGGCCCCCGGCGCCCGCTCGTCTTCACTCAACTCCGACTCGTCGAGGATGCGCTCGTTGTCACGATCGGTGTCGCGCTCCTTCTGGCGTTTGCTGTCCTGGAAGACGCTGCGCGGCGGGTCGGGGAACCCTTCGACCGGAACCTCCTCGAGAGCCTGGCGCATGAACGAACCCCAGATCCTCGCCGGATAGCTCCCGCCGACGACGCGGATGGGATACCCGTTGCGGGGGATCATCGACTCCACCGCCCATGTGCCGTCGTCGGCTTGCACGGGGATCGGGTTTCCGATCCACACGGCCGTGGCGAGCTGCGGGACGTATCCGGCGAACCAGGCGTCCCGCCACATCTGCGAGGTGCCGGTCTTGCCGGCCGCGGGCCGGTCGATGCCTGCCCGGGTCCCCGTCCCGCGACGGATCACCTGCTGGAGGACGTGGGAGATCCCGGCGGCGATGTCTGGGGAGAAGGCGCGTCTGGTCTCGGGCTCGGCCTCGTAGAGCACCTCGCCGGAGGCGTCGGTGATCTTGCTGATCGTCGTCGGACGGGCGTAGACGCCGTTGTTGGCGATCGTGGCGTAGGCGGCGGAGAGCTCCAGCGGCGAGACCTCCTTGGCTCCCAGCGCGATGGCGGGGACGGCGTCGGCGGGCGTGCAGGCGCCGTCGTGTCCGTAGCGCTCACCGCAGGCCTCCCGCACTTCCTCCTCGGTCGGGAAGCCGATCCCCATCCGGCGGGACATGTCGGCGACCTTGGCCGCCCCCGCGAGCGCGTCGCTCTCCCCGAGGCCGTCGATCTCGAGCCGGGCATAGGCGGCGTTCACGGACCGCACGGTGGCCTGGATCAGGTCGATGTGCCCGCTGCCGGACCCTTCGTAGTTGGCCACCCGCCAGACCCCGGAGGGGTGCTCGTGCTCGAAGGGAGAGGAATTGAAGGTACGCCGAAGCCCGATCCCGTCCTCGAGGGCCGCGGCGAGTACGAAGGTCTTGAACGACGAACCGGGCTGTCGGCCCGACCCGCCGCCTGAGGCCCCGAGAGCCATGTTCACCTTGGCCAGCCGGCAGATGTGGCTGACCTCCTCGTCGGGGACGTCGGTCGGGCAGTCGCGCGGATAGTAGGCGCGGCCCCCGATGGCCGCTCGCACATGGCCGGTGCCGGGCTCCACCGAAGCCAGGGCCACCGACAGCCGGTCGAGCTCCTCCGGCAGGATCTCGGCCACCGACTGCTCGGCGGCGGTCTGTGCCCGGGGGTCGAGCGTCGTGTGGATCCGCAAGCCCCCGCTGTAGACGCGCTGGCCGCGGTCCGCGATCGTCTCGCCGAGGAAGGCGAAGCGCTCGTCGAGGATGCCGTTGCGGAGCACGCCCATCTCGCGCAGGACCATGTCCACGAAATAGGGGTGCTGCCATTGGGTCTCCTTCGGCGGCGAGGTCTCCAGCGGACGCTCTCCCGCGGCCTGCGCGTCCTCGCGGGTGGTCGCTCCCATGTCGGCCATGCGCTGCAGGACGAGGTTCCGCCGCGACGTGCCCGACTGCCGGCGGAGCTCCTGGTTCTCCGGGGGATCGGTGTCGCTCCACTCGTAGCGTCCGGGCTCATGGATCAGTCCGGCCAGGTATGCGGCCTCGTCCACCTCGAGCTCGCCGACATCCTTGCGGAAGTAGGACTGGGCGGCGGTCTGGATCCCGTAGACACCGCGTCCGAAGTACACGGTGTTCAGGTACATCTCGAGGATCTCTTCCTTCTCGTAGGTGCGCTCGAACTGGACGGTGAGCTGCGCCTCCGCGAGTTTGCGCTCCATCGTGCGCGACGGCGTGGGGAAGTAGATGTTCTTCACGAGCTGCTGGGAGAGGGTGGATCCACCCTGGAGGTCTCCGTCCCCGCCGACGCCGACGTTGGACAGCGCCGCGCGCGTGATCGCCCGAAGGTCGAGGCCCCCGTGGGCCCAGAACCGCTGATCCTCGATCGCGATCGCCGCATCCTGCACGTGCTGGGGGATGTCGTCGAGCGCCACGATGTCGCGGTTGATCTCGCCGTGCAGGTTGGCGATCAGGCTGCCGTCCGCGGCGTACACCTTGGTGGAGGAGATCGATATCCGATCCAGCGCTTGCTCGGTGGTCAGCGTCTCGATCTCGCCGCACGCGGCGGCCAGCAGAAGGAACGCCACGACGGCGGCGAAGCGGGGAACGACTCGGCCCATCACAGCCCACCGATACCCGGGACCAGAGCGGAGTATGCATTCGCTCGAGAGAGGTTCGGTCCCCGCATCGATGGGTAAGCGCGGCCCGAGAACGCTGCCGAGACGAGAGGACGGACATGAGCACGATCGAACGCTCCGTAGAGGTGAACGTACCGGTCCGGGTCGCCTACAACCAGTGGACCCAGTTCGAGGACTTCCCGCACTTCATGGAGGGTGTCGAGCGCGTCGAGCAGCTCACCGACGAGCGCCTGCACTGGAAGGCGGAGATCGGTGGCAGCGAACGGGAATGGGAGGCGCGCATCACCGAGCAGACCCCCGATCAGCGGGTCGCGTGGACGAGCGAAGGCGGCTCCCACACCGCCGGGGTCGTGACCTTTCACAAGCTCGACGACACAACCACGAAGGTCATGCTCCAGATGGAGTTCGAGCCCAAAGACCTCCCGGAGAAGGTCGGCGACGCTCTCGGGATCGTGGAACGACGGATCCAGGGAGACCTCGACCGCTTCAAGGAGTTCATCGAGTCCAGGGGATCGGAAACCGGTGCATGGCGTGGCGAGATCCAGCAGGACGCGACGACCCCCGAGCGGCAGTAGCGCCGAGCCGGCGGTCGGGGTGAGGTGCCGGTCACTCCCAGGGCTTGCGCGGACGGGGGGTTTCGCGGGCCGGGCCCTCGATCCCCTCGATGATGCGGTTCAGTCCGCTGATGTCGAGGGCGCGTTCGACGGCGGCGCTCGCGGCCCCCACGACCAACCGAGCCCCGGCGGACTCGAGCCGGCGGTTGGAGCGGATCAGGACCCGCAGACCACTGGAATCGATGAACGACAAGTCCCCGAGATCCAGGAGAAGGACCGAGGCTTCCCGCTCGACGGACTGGAGCGCCTCATCGAAGTCGTCGGCGGTGTCGACATCCAACTCGCCGGTCAACGCGACGCGGACGAACCCGCCGTCGCGATCGACCGTCCACCGGAAGGCCTCCGGCCGGAAACCGTCCTGGCCGTTGATCATGCACCCCACCTCCTTCGGAACGCACGGTACCACCAGCCCCACACACCTTCTACCCCCGTGCCGCTTTTCTGTAAACACCGGTCACCCGTGATCGAGAGGAGGAGCCAGATGCCCCGCGAGAGCGACAAGCACGGCCCACGCGTCGACGAGGAGATGGACAAGGAGACCCAGTCGATGACCTCCGGAGGGCCCACCGACTCCCGGGCCGAGGAGAAACGCGAATCGGAGGGACCGACGGGGGCCGAGGACACCCCCGACCACCGCCTGCGCGGCGACCGGGGGATGACCTCGGACGTCTCGCTGACGCCGGACGAGGTGGAGGCCCGGCAGGATCTCGCCCGCTTCCTCGAGGGCGCGGCCTTCCCCGGCACCCGCGAGGAGCTGGTCGACAGCGCCCGGAGCATGGACGCGACCGAGCCGGTCCTGCGGCAATTGTCCGAGTTGCCCGGGGGGCGGACCTTCGAGAACCTCCAGGAGGTCTGGACCACCCTCGGGGGCCGCCCGGAACGCCGGACGTCCTGACGGCCGAAGGCCATCCGGGCCTCGTCCGGGGCCCTACTTGCCGGCCAGGTCCTGGGCGAGGCGGATAAAGGCCGCCGTCCCGGCCCCCGTGGCGCCGGGGGCCCGGAACGGCTTCTTGTCGTCCCAGGCGACGCCGGCGATGTCGAGGTGCGCCCACGGCAGGTCGTCGGGAACGGATTCGGCGAGGAACCAGCCGGCGGTGATCGTCCCGGCGGCGCGGCCCCCGACGTTCTTGATGTCCGCGACCTCCGAGCGGATCTGCTCCCGGTACTCCGGGTACAGGGGCAACGGCCACGCCTTCTCGCCGCCCTTCCGGGAGGCGCCCACGACCTTGTTCACCCAGGCGTCGGGGCGGCCCATGACGCCGATCGTGACCTTGCCGAGGGCGATCTCGACGGCGCCGGTGAGGGTGGCGGCATCCACGAGATGGGTCACCCCCTGCTCGCCGAGCCAGGCCAGGGCGTCGTGGAGGATCAGCCGGCCCTCGGCGTCGGTGTTCAGGATCTCGGCGGTCTTGCCGGAGTACAGCTTCAGGACGTCGCCGACGCGGGTGGCGGTGCCCGAGGGCATGTTCTCGGTGGCGGGGATCGCTGCCCGTACGGCGACGGGCACCTTCAGGGTCGCGATCGCCTGGAGCGCCCCGATGACGGCGGCGGCGCCGGCCATGTCGCCCTTCATCCAGGTCATGCCCTCGCTCGGCTTGAGCGACAGCCCGCCGGAGTCGAAGGTGACGCCCTTGCCGACGAGCCCGAGGACGGGCGCCTTCCGGGCCCGGGCCGGGTTCCAGGTCGCCGAGATCAGCACCGGCGGCTCGTTCGAGCCCTGGGCGACACCGCGCAGGCCGCCGAAGCGCTCGAGGCGCTTGCCCTCGAGCACCTCGACCTCGACGCCGAGCGGGGTGAGCGCCTCCACCGCCCGCTCCGCGAGCCTGCGGGGGGTCAGTTCGTTCGGAGGCTCGGTGACCAGCGTCCGAGCCAGGTTGACGCCGTCGCCGACGGCCTGGCCGGCGGCGATCGCCCGGCGCAGGTCCTTCCCCGACAGCACCGTGACCTGCTCGAGGCGGCCGGGGGTGCGCTCGGAGCGGTGGAGGTCGGGCTCGAAGTCGGCGAGGACGACGCCCTCGACGGCGGCTTGGGCGTGGGTGTCGGAGCGCAGCACCACGGCGATGGACGCGAACCGCCTCCGGACGGCCCGGGCGGCGGCTCCGTAGACGCGCCGCATCCGGTCGGCGTCCACGTCCTCGCGCTTGCCGGCCCCCACCGCATACACGAGCCGGCAGCCCGTCCCCGTTCCGGGCAGCGGGTTGATCTCGTAGAGCTTCCCGCGCAGCTCACCGCGCTCGAGCGCCTCGCCGAGACGGCCGTCCATCGCGCGGTCGATCTCCTTGAGCGGCCCCCGCCCGGCCTCCTCACCGTCGTAGAGCGGCACGATCAGAACGTCGGCCTCGGCCTTGCCCACCGCAACCTTCGAGTGCCTGATCTCCATGTGACCCCTCCTTCGCGTGCGTCCAGCATCGCCTAGTATCTCGATGCGATGCCACCGCAGATCCCTCCGGCTACCGATGTGCTGGTCCTCGTGATCCTCGCCTGGGGCGTGGGGACCGCGGCCGGCGGCGCCCTGATCCGCCTCGGGGGCCAGGTGCAGGCCGGCCACTTCAAGGTCGTCTGGCTGGTGTCGGCGGTGATGCTCGGCCTCGGGGCCCTCGCCTACCCGCCGGCGTGGGCCGCAGCGGCGGCGTGCCTGCTGGCGTTCGGCTCGGTCTACGCGCGCCGCGACGCGGTCGTGGGCTTGGTGGCGGCGGCGGGGTCGGTGGCGGTGCTCGTCACCGCCTCCCTCGGGGCGGAGACCGGACGCGTGGCACTGGCCGGCTTCATGCTCGCCACCGCGGCGCTGGTGGGCTCCGTGACCAGCGCGATGCTGCTCGGGCACTGGCATCTGAATCAGCCGCGGCTGGGCACCGGCCCCCTGCGCGCGCTCGTCTGGGGGACATGGGGCTCGCTCGGCGTGTTCGTTGTCGCCTCGGTGACGCTGCTGGTGGCCGGCATGCGGGCGGAGGCCGGCACCGTCGTCATGGGGGCCACCACCGCCGCGGCCTTCGGCGTGTTCTCCATGGTGCTGACCGCGATGGTCACCCACCTGGTGAAGATCCGTTCGATCCAGTCGGCCACCGGGATCCTGTACCTGGAGATCCTGCTGGTCTTCGCGTCGGCGTTCACCGGCACCCTGGCCGCGCTCAGCCCCGCGCTCGTGTGAGTAGGCTTGGCCGCATGGACGAGCCGGTGCAGGTGATCGTCGAGATCCCGAAGGGCAGCCGCAACAAGTACGAGTTGGACAAGGCCTCCGGACGGATCCGCCTCGACCGCGTCCTGTATTCCTCGGTCCACTACCCGGCCGACTACGGGTACATCGACGAGACGTTGTCGGCGGACGGGGACGCACTCGACGCGCTCGTCCTGATCGACGAGCCCACCTTCCCGGGATGCCTGATCGACTGCCGTCCGGTGGGCCTGTTCCTGATGACCGACGAGAAGGGCCAGGACGAGAAGGTGCTGTGCGTGCCGGTGTCCGATCCGAACTGGAACCGGATCAACGACCTCGACGGCGTCCCGCCCCATCTGCTCAGGGAGATCGAGCACTTCTTCCAGACCTACAAGCACCTGGAGGGCAAGCCGACCGCGACCTTCGGCTGGCGCGACCGTGCGCTGGCGCTGGAGATCATCGAGGCGGACCGTGAAGCCCACCGGACCGGGCGTCCGCCCGAACGGTCGCCGCTGCCGAGCAGCTAGGGCGCCAGGTCGGTGTGCACCGGCACGAACCCGCGGGGGCCCGTGCTGGCCATCGGCTCCGCCGCGGTCAACGACTCGCGTACGGCCAGGGTGCCGTCGAGGCGTTCCTGCTGCCTGCGGGCATCCGCCAGACGGCTTTGGGTGTCCACCAGCAACTCCGCGAGCGCGATGGCGTACAGGGCCGCTTCGGGGGACTGCTTGAAGAAGGCGTACACGTCGCGGCCGGCGGCCAGGGCCTCGGAGAGCATCTCACCCCAGGCGAACAGGTCGCCGGGGCGGTACCGGTCCTTGCGGAAGCGAACGTAGATCGCCGGGAACGACCAGCGGTGCCACCGGTCGCCGCCGGGCAGCAGATCCGCGGTGCCGGTGCCGTCGTGGTTGTCCACGATCACCGGTGTGGCACCCCGCTGCGCGAGCAGGTCGAAGGCCTCCGGCGACTCGAACCACGACGGATGCCGGAATTCCCAGGCGGTTCCGACGCCCGGGAGGGCGTCCAGCACGCCGTCCAGCCGGCCGAGGTCGCGCTCGAAGGTGGGGGGTGTGGTGAACAGCAGGCAGCCGAGCCGGGGGCCGAGGGGGCCGAGCCGTTCGGCGAAGCGCGCGGCGCGCATCGGCATGCCGAGACGGTCGACGTGGGTGAGCTCTCGGGGCACGCGCACCGAGAACCGGAAGCGACCCTCGGTGGCCTCGCTCCACGCGCCGACGGTGCCCTTAGACGGCGCGCGGTAGAAGACCGAGTCGAGTTCGACCGCATCGAACCTCGTCGCGTACCCGGCCAGCAGATCGGTAGCCGCACCGCTTCCGGCGATGGTCCCGGACCGCGCTGAAGGTGATGCGAACCCCGACGTCCCGATGAATATTTCCCCCACGATTCACCGATGCTGCGGCAGCGGAGCACCCGGGGTCAAGGCCACCCCTTCCGACGTGCGAAGTGCTTTCGTGAACTTGAGGGGTGCGCCGCAAAGCCTTGTGCCCCAAGGGATGTAGCGCATCGCACTCGCGGAGCGCGCACCACACGAACGCACGTGCTCCGGTTCAATCGCGGGACCGCGACCGGTGGGAAACCTACCGGTTGTCCCGGTGCCGCTCGAGTGCCTGGGTCGCCGTCTCCGCCAGTCGCATGATCTCCATGGGCAGCGGGAAGATCAGCGTGGAGTTCTTCTCGGCGGCCACCTCGGTCATCGTGGAGAGCACGCGGAGCTGCATCGCCGACGGATGCGCTTCGAAGATCTCCGCGGCCTGACCGAGCGTCTCGGCGGCCTCGAACTCTCCGAGCGCGTGGATCACCTTCGCGCGGCGCTCGCGCTCGGCCTCCGCCTGCCGGGCCATCGCCCGACGCATCATCTCAGGCAGCTCGACGTCCTTCACCTCCACGAGCGTGACCTTCACCCCCCACGGGTTGGTGACGTCGTCGATGATCGACTGGAGCTGCTGGTTGATCTCGTCGCGGTTGGTGAGGATCTCGTCGAGATCGACCTGACCGAGGATCGAGCGCAGCGTGGTCTGGGCGACCTGCGACGTCCCGAAGATGTAGTTCTGGATGTTGACGACGGCCTTCACCGGGTCGACGACGTTGAAGTAGGTGACGGCGTTCACACGCAGGGTCACGTTGTCCTTGGTGATGACCTCCTGCGGAGGGATGTCCATCGTGACGGTCTGCAGGTTGACCTTCACCATCCGGTCCAGGATCGGGATGATGAAGAAGAACCCCGGGCCCTTGGCCCCCGTGACCCGTCCGAGCCGGAAGATCACGCCCCGCTCGTACTCCTGCACGATCCTCACCGCCGACGCGACAAGGATCACGAGCACCACCACGGCCGCGATCAGACCCCACTGTGCCTCTGGACTCATCCGTGCGCCTCCTCCTGTACCTCGACGAGCAGCTCCAATCCTTCCATGGCGACCACCTTGACCGTCCGGCCCTCGGCGAGCGGACCGCCGTCGCTGCGCACCCGCCACCAGGTCCCGTCGATGGCGATCTGCCCCCGGGTGCCCTCCACGTGGCGCACCTCGGCCTGGCGTCCGACGACCATGCCCTCACCGGTGGCCGACGCTCGTGCCCGGGCCCGCCAGACGAGGCGTCCGGCGAGGATCGTGCCGCCGGCGACCACCACCGCCGTGGGCAGGATCACGATCAGGTCCACGCCGAAGTCGCCGCCTCCGCGGAACAGGAACACGCCCGACAGCACCAGCGAGACCGCTCCTCCGGCGGCGAACACCCCCACCCCCGGGACGAACAGCTCGGCCACGAACAGGGCCAGCGCCAGCAGGAGCAGCAGCACACCGACGACGTTCACCGGGAGCACCGCCAGCCCGAAGAAGGCCAGCACCAGCAGGATCATACCGATGATGCCGCCGAAGCCCATGCCCGGGTTCGCGAGCTCGTAGATGATCGCCAGCGTCCCGATCGACATGAACAGGAACGCCAGGTTCGGATCGGCGAGCCGGATCTGGATGCCCCGCAGGAACCCGAGGTCGTGCTCGACGGGGGAGGCGTCGGCGGTCTGCAAGGTGACGGTGCGTTCGTCGTCCAGCTCGACCGTGCGCCCGTCGACCTCGGCGAGCAGCTCGGGGAGGCTCGCCGCCACCAGGTCGATCACCCCGATCTCCAGCGCGACGCTGGCGGGCTCGGATCGGCCCTCACGCACGGCGTCGACCGCGAACTCCTCGTCGCGGTCGCGCAGCTCGGCCAGGGCCCGGGCGTAGGCGGAGGCGTCCTGGAGCACCTTCTCCCCGATCTCACCGCCCTGAAGGTCGACGGGGGTGGCGGCGCCGATGTTGGTACCCGGCGCCATCGCCGCGACGTGGCCGGCCATCGTGATGAAGGCGCCGGCGGAAGCCGCGCGGGCCCCCGGCGGGGACACGTAGACGATCACCGGCACCTCGGAGGCGAGGAAGCTCTGGATGATCCTGCGCATCGAGGTGTCCAGGCCCCCGGGGGTGTCGAGGATCACGACGAAGGCCTCGTGGCCGTCGCCGGCGGCGCGCTCGACCCCGTCCACGAGGTAGTCGGCGACGGGTGGGGTGATCGGGCCGTCCACGGTGGCGGTGAGCACCGTCGGGGCCTGGGCCAGCGCCGGCGCGAGCGGCAACGCCGCCAGCGCGGCCGCGGCGACGGCCGCCAGCACACCCCGGATCATCCTGCGGGTCCGCACCCCTCTATGGTCGCACGCGCGGCGGGCGCGATGGGGGCGCCGCTACGAGGCGACGCTGCGGCGGGGTGTGCGCACCTCGATGCCGGTGGTGATCTCGATGTCCGCGGCGCTGCCGCCGGGAGGAGCCAGCCAGACGTGGAACGAGCTGCCGCCGCCGGGCCGGTCCTCGACCCAGGCCCGGCCCCCGTGGAGCTCGGCGAACTTGGCCACGAGCGACAGCCCGAGCCCGGCCCCGCCGGAGCGGGCGCTGGCGGTGTCGCCGCGCAGGAAAGGCTCGAACACCTCCTGCTTGAGGTGGTCGTCGATCCCCAACCCCCCGTCGGACACCACGATCTGGAGGCCACCCGCCCGGGAGCACGCGCGCAGCCAGACGGGCGTGCCCGGCGGGGTGTGCCGGACGCTGTTGACCAGCAGGTTCTCGATGATCCGCTCTGTCTGCGCGGGGCAGACGTCCGCGGTCCCGACACGGACGTCCACCTCCAGGGGCCGGTCCTCCATGTCCACGTCCACCACGACACCCTGCACGAGCTCGGCCACGTCCACGAGCCGGCGCCGGGGCTCGAGTACACCGCGGGTCATCCGGTCGAGGTCGAGCAGGTCGCCGAGGAGCCGTTCGAGCCGCTGGGCGTTCACCACGATCCGGCTCGCCATCGTGCGGACCCCGCCGGCGTCCACCGCCAGGTCGTGGAGCTCGAGGGTCTGCGCGAAACCGAGCACCGCGGTCAGCGGTGTGCGCAGCTCGTGGGAGACCGCCTCCAGGAAGGCGTTCTTCATCTCGTCGAGCTGCCGGAGCCGCGTGGATGCCTCACGCTCCCGGTCCAGGGCCGCCACCACGGCTCCCTCCGCCTCCTTGTGCTCGGTGACGTCGCGGGAGAAGCCGAACATCCCCGTGACCTCGTCGGTCGTGGGGTCGACCACCACCTCGCCGGTGCCGCTGATCCACCGGATCTCCCGGTCCGGACGGACGATCCGGACGTCGTAGCTCAGGGGCGTGCGGTCCCGCATCCGCTGTTCCACGTCATCCTTCATCTGCCTCAGGTCCTCGGGGTGCACGAGCGCGAAGAAGCTCTCGATGGACGGGCGGTGGCTCGCGGGGTCGGTGCCGAAGATCCGGTGGTGGGCCTCCGACCATTCGATCAGGCCTGTGGCCACGTCCCAGTGCCAGGCCCCCACCGGATGGGACGCCACGGCGGCGCGCTCGCTGGCCCGGCGCAGCCACCGCCGGCGCAGGCCAAGCGGCGGCGACACGGCCACGTAGAGCAGTCCGACCAGGCCGACGACCACGATCTGGAACATTAGCCGGGCCGGCGGGTGATGCAGCGCGGCGCCGGCCGCGGCGCCGGCGGTCAGCAGCACCGCGATCCCCGCGTAGCCGGCGGCCAGGGAGCGGAGCCGCGCGCGGGCGATCGGACTGCGCCCACCGCCCGCGTGCCACAGTTGCCCCGCCGAGGTGAGCACGCACAGGCTCCAGACTCCCACCAGCGCCAGGACCGCCATCCGCTCGGCCCCCACCGGCAGACGGGCGCCGTCGCCGGAGGCGCGCAAGACCAGAACCAGCCCCGTCGTGACGGCGAGCGCCGCGGCGGCCATGCGCCGGTACCACCTCCCCAGCGGGACGATCGTCCCGCGGAAGGTGAGCAGGGCGTAGCCCGAGATCCCGAAGGCGACGACCGCGAGATCGGGCACGAACCGTAGGTCGCCCGCCAGGTCGCTGTAGCGGCCGGCGAGGCTGACGAAGGCGATCATCGACATCGCGAGGGCGAGCCGTGCGCGCCCTTCTTCGCGGTCCTGTCGCCAGTCCCGGACGGCGATGGCGGCGATCACGACGAGCGACGCCGTGACCAGCCACGCGAGTGCTTCGGTTGTGGTGTCCATCCGGTGCTCACGCTAAGCGTGGGCGGGGGCAGCGTCCATGGCCCGGCACGGCCATCTCCGTAGTCCGTTCGGATCCCGGCCCGTGCCCCCCGACGGAGGAGGCACACACGCTCGTTTCACCCTACGAAGCCGCCGTTCCGGAGCCTCGCAGAAGTCTCCGCAGCACCCCCTCCCGGTCCGGCGGCTTCACCTATTCCCGGAATCAGGCGGCTGCCGGGGCGGGCCCCCGGAGGTCCAGACCGGGCCCCTTGACGTCCACGGTCGGGCCCCCGGAGGTCCAAACCGGGGGCCCTTGACGTCCACGGTCGGCGCCCCTTGACGTCCACGGTCGGGCCCCCGGAGGTCCAAACCGGGGGCCCTTGACG
>CAZLKN010000044.1:23246-23505 GCA_964560135.1 uncultured Actinomycetes bacterium
TCCACGGTCGGCGCCCCGGACGTCCTAACCGGGCCCCTTCACGTCCACGGTCGGCGCCGTCCTGCCGGATCTCGGGTAAGCGAGGACGTTTGGGGGCCTGGGAGGCCCCTTTCCGTCCAGCCTTGGCCCGAAAGCGACACGAAATCGCCAACGCTGGACGTCCGGGGGCCCTTCGGACTCACGTCAGGGCGGCAAGCGTCCGGCCCCCTTCACGTCCACGGTCGGCGCCGTCCTGCCGGATCTCGGGTAAGCGAGGACG
>CAZLKN010000044.1:23605-25087 GCA_964560135.1 uncultured Actinomycetes bacterium
CGCTGGACGTCCGGGGGCCCTTCGGACTCACGTCAGGGCGGCAAGCGTCCGGCCCGGGCGCCATCCCCGCGGCACGAGCCCCAGCTTGGCGGCCACGAGCATGCCCGTCTCCAGCCCCCGGACGCGCACGTCCACCTTGCCGAACCGCAGGAACTCCCATCCGAGGCGCTCGACGGCGGCCTGGCGGACGGCGTCCTTCCGCTCGCGGCCGAGATGGAACTGGCGGCCGTCCGTCTCGATGGCGAGCCTGCGCTCCGGGTAGGCGGAGTCGATGTCGTAGGGACCTTCACGGGTGACCACCCGGTACTGCCGGAGCGGCTGCGGCAGCCGGAGCGCCCGCAGAAGCTGGGTGAACTCGGTCTCGAGCACGCTCTTGGGCACCCCGAGCAGGTTCCGCTCGGCGGCGATCCGCCGCAGTCGTGCCGACCCGGGCGCCCGCCGGTTCCGCGGTCGGTGGAGGTAGTCCACGAGGCGCTGCGGGTCCAGGCCCGTGCGCATGAGCGCGTCCGCGACGACCTCGAGCCGCAGCGGATCCAGCCGCGGCGCGAGCGACAGGAGCGTGCGCGCCTGGGTGGTGACCGGGATCCCGTCGATCCGCGTGCGCTCGTGGGCGCCGAGCGACGTCGTCCGATGGACGATGAGGTCGCGGCTGCGCGGACGCCCCTCCCGCACCGTGATCTCGATCGGCTGCGGTCCGTCGAGCACGCCCCACACCACCGCCGCCGCGCCGTGCGAGACGACGGCGGTCGGCCCACCGGACAGGCACGCCCCCATCAACCGCTGCTCGAATGTCGGCGGGCCCGGGACGGTCAGGTACACACCGGGGTACAGCCGCGTCCAGCGGCCGGAACGGACCCGCTTCTTGGCCGCGTCCGGGCCGAGCCCGGTTTCGAGCGCCTGCCGGAGCGAGACGACCCAGTGCTGCGACCGCGCGATCTCGTCCAGCGTCCGATGATCGGTCCGGGGCATCATCGACCCCCTTCGTCCGGGGGGAAGAGGACGCGGGAAGGACCCTGTTGGTACCACACCCCGCCGACAAGGCCCCCGAACGTCCACCCTTCCCGTCGCCCGGCCCGATTCCGGCTAAGCGAGGACGTTTGGGGGCCCGAGAGGCCCCTTTCCGTCCACCCTCGGCCCGAAAGTGACACGAAAGCGCCAATGTTGGACGTCCGGGGCCCGGCCAAACCGGCCGGTGGGACAGGTTCCGCAGGCGGGGAGGGACCGCCGGACCGGGCCCCCGAACGTCCAAACCGGACCCCCGAACGTCCACGGTCGACGCCGTCCTGCCGGATCTCGAGTAAGCGAGGACGTTTGGGGGCCCGAGAGGCCCCTTTCCGTCCACCCTCGGCCCGAAAGTGACACGAAAACGCCAACGCTGGACGTTCCGGGGCCCGGCCAAACCGGCGGGTGGGCAACCTCGGCGGGCGGGGCGGGACCGCGGGACCGGGCCCGGCCAAACCGGCGGGGTGGGACAGGTTCCGC
>CAZLKN010000045.1:0-25033 GCA_964560135.1 uncultured Actinomycetes bacterium
CTCATCGCGCAAGCTCCTCCCGGAACCAGGGTGCCGTACGCTCCAGACCCGCCTCCAGCGATACCTGCGGCTCCCACCGCAGGATTTTGCGGGCCAGTTCTGCGTCCGGACGGCGCACCGTCGGATCGTCCTCGGGACGCGGACCGAACACGATCTCCGAGCGGCTCCCCGTCACCTGGAGAACGAGCTTGGCGAGCTCGAGCACCGACACCTCCTGGTCGTTGCCGATGTTCATCGGGCCCACGTGCTCCGAGACCGCCAGCCGGAAGATCCCCTCGATGAGGTCGTCCACGTAGCACAGGGACCGTGTCTGGCTACCGTCGCCGTGCACCACGACCGGCCGGCCCGTGAGCGCCGCGGACATGAACTCGGGAACGGCGCGTCCGTCGTGCAGACGCATCCGTGGGCCGAAGGTGTTGAAGATCCGGGGAAGCTTCACGTCGATGCCGTGCACCCGGTGGTAGGCCATGGCCATGGCCTCGGCGAACCGCTTCCCCTCATCGTAGACACCACGCGGCCCCACTGGGTTCACATGGCCCCAGTAGTCCTCCGCCTGCGGGTGCACCTGTGGGTCGCCGTAGACCTCGGAGGTGGAAGCCAGGACGATCCGGGCCTCCTTGGCCCGCGCGAGACCCAGCGCCTTGTGGGCGCCCAACGCCCCCACCTTGAGCGTCTGGATGGGGAGCTCCAGGTAGTCGCGCGGGGAGGCGGGCGAGGCGAAATGGAACACGATGTCCACCGGCCCGGAGACGTGCAGGTAGTTGGTCACGTCGTAGTTCACGTAGACGAAGCCCGGTACACCCATCAGATGCTCGATGTTGCGGGCGTCGCCCGTCAGGAGGTTGTCGATGCAGACAACCTCGTAGCCTTCACCGACCAGACGGGTACACAGATGGGAGCCGAGGAATCCGGCCCCTCCGGTCACCACAGCGCGCATCCGCGCATCCTATCCCGGTTCCCGGGGGTCTGCTCACCAGTGGCCGGACAGTGCACCGCCGTCCACAGGGATCGCGGTCCCGGTGAGGTAGGCGGCCGGCTGGGAGCACAGGAACGCCACGGTGGCCCCGAACTCCGCAGGGTCACCGTAGCGACCCACCGGGATCGAGCGCGCGCTCGCCTCCCGGACCTCCTCGACCGCGCGACCCGTGGAGCCGGCCGCGGCCTCGTCCAGGGACGCCACCCGGTCGGTGTCGATGCGCCCGGGCAGGACGCAGTTCACGGTGATGCCGTCCGCGGCCACCTGCCGGGCAAGGGTCTTGGCGAACCCGTGGACGGCCAGACGCACCGAGTTCGACAGCGTCAGGATCGGGTGCGGCTCGCGCATCGCCGCCGAGGTCACGAACACCATCCGGCCCCAGCCGGCCTCCCGCATCCGCGGCCCCACCAGATGCGCGAGGCGGACCATGGGCTTCACGAGCAGTGCCAGGGCGTCGTCGTAGGCCTCGGCGGGGGTGTCCAGGGGCCCGCCCGGCGGGGGCCCGCCGGTGGAGCCCACGAGGATGTCGAGCGAACCGAAGCGGTCCACGGTGGCGTCGACCAGCCGCTCCGGCGTCGCGGAGTCGGTGAGGTCGGCCTCCAGGCCGAGGGCATCGGGCAGCTCGGCGGCGTGATGCTCGGCCAGCTCGCGGCGGCGGCCGCACAGCACCACGCGGGCCCCTTCGGCGGCCAGGGCCCGCGCGGAGGCGAGCCCGAGTCCCGAGGTGGATCCGGTGACCAGGGCCACCTTGCCGTCGATCCTGAGGTCCATGGGCGACATGATGCCACGCGCCCGGAGGCGGGGCGTGCCTTCCGGTTCGCCGAACTACCTTCTCACGCCGTAGATCCGCTGCGGGCTGACGAGGACGGCGGTCCTGCGCTCCGCCGCCATCACGCGGTCGTACTCCTCGAGGTTGTCGTGGGTTCCGCCCGCGGCGGCGAAGATGTCCCGGAGGAGCACCCGCACTCCCTCGGCGTCGAAGCCGTCCAGCGGGTCGTCCGGACCGGCGAGCTCGACAGGTCCCTCGACCGCGACCCACTCCCAGCCCACGCGCGCGACAACGGTGGCGCGCGGCTCACGTCGCAGGTTTGCGAGCTTCGCCGAGCCCCCCATCGCCACCAGACCGAGCACCTCGTCGCCCGCGACCGGATGGGGCAGCAGGCCGGCGTTCACGACGGAGGACTGGATCGTCCCGTCGGCGCGCAGGGTCGAGACGACCACGAGACCATGCTCGGCACTCAGCAGCGTCCGGAGGGCATCTTTATCAGGCACGCGCTCAGCTTACCTTCCGCGCCGTCCGTCTCAGTCGGCGGTGCGCAGCGCCACCGCGGGGTCGATGCGGCTGGCCGCACGCGCCGGCCACGCGGTGGCGGCGAGGGACGCCAAAAGCGTGATCCCGAGCAGCATCGCGAGCTCCGGCCACGGGACGATGAAGGCCGCGTCCATGTCCCCGAATGCCTTCCCGCGCGCGATGACCTGGTAGGAGGTGATCAAGGCGAGGGTCATGCCGACGAGGATGCCCTGGAGGGCGACGAACCCGGACTCGATGAGGAACGCGGCGCGGACCTGGTTCGCCTGCAGCCCGAGGGCCCGGAGTACGCCCACCTCGCGACGGCGCTCCCGCACGGCCCGGATCATGATCACTCCGAGCCCGGAGATACCCACGGCGAGGCCGAGCGCGAGATAGCCCTGCATCAGGCGGAAGAACTGCTGGTTCGCCTGCTGGTTGCGGGCCACGATCGCGTGGAAGGTGTCGGCTTCCGCGCCGAAACGGACGAGCTCGGCCTGCAGCCGCGCCGCCAGGGCGTCGGCGTCCACTCCCGGTTCGGCGGCGACGTACATCCGGTTGGGGGTTGCGCGGGAGCCGAGCACGCTGTCGACGCTGGCCGCCGAGGCGAACACTCCCGAGAAGGTGAAGCCCGCCCTCGACCGGGCGGCCACCACACGCTCCTCCTCGGCCCCCGTGAGGGGGTTACGCATCGAGACGGTCTGCCCGATCTGCGCGTTCTGCTCCGGCGGTCCCCCCTGCTCGAGGAAGAAGCTGTCGATGACGATCAGGGAGGGATCGGCGAGCACCGCGGCCCAGGCCTCCTCGTCGGTCGCATAGTCGGGCGCCCGCTCCTGCAGGGGTGGGGCGCCACCGTCGAGAAACGTCTGGTCGAAACCGGAGACCGCCCACGGCACGAACTTCTCCCGTCCCTCGGGACGGAACTCCACCGACCACACCGCGTACCGCAGCGTAGCCACGACGCTCACCTCCGGATCCGAGGCCACGCGGTCCGCGGGGACGGGATCGGTCGGTGAGCTCCGCAGGACGATGTCGTAGCCGCCTCGCTCCTGGTCGGCGAAGGTGTCGACCTGGCCCCCGAAGATGCCCGCCAGGATCGAGATGAACACGAGCGTGAAGACCACGAGCGCGTACATGGCCAGGGTGGCGCTGGTGCGGAACCGTCGCGCGAGCGGGTAGGCCAGTCCCAGTCGCAGCGGGAGCCGCTCGTTGCCCGCGATGCGGCGCAGGAGCCGGCCGAGGACGTCCTGGTTGTTGGCGAGCACGGCGACCGCCGCGGACGTGAGTAGGACGCCCTGGAGCACGAAGATCGGCGGATCCACGTCGGCAAAGACCTCATCGAAGAGGGTCATGGCGAAGACCCCCCACGCCACGACGGCGAGCCCGAGGCCCGTCACGAGCGGACGGCGCGGAACGAAGCGCGCCAGCAGCGGCGCCGTGCCGAGAGCGAGGAGACCCGGTCCACCCAGGGCCCCGAAAGGCTCGGGGGCCGCGACGCCCACCGCCGTCCACGCTCCACCGGCGGCGAACGCGAGGGCGCCGAGCACGAAGGTGAGGGGGCGGGGTCCGGCGTTCGGCGGCTCCGGCAGCTCACGGATGGCACGGATGATGTTCAGGCGACTGACCCGCACAGCCGTGCCGAGGACGGTCACCGACGAGATGACGATGCCGGCCAGCAGCCCGATCACCAGACTCCCGGGTGCCGCCGAGAACCGGAGGTCGAGACCGAACTCCGAGCTCGAGAAGATCCCGGACGCGACGAAGACGATCACCCGGCCCACCCCGATGCCGAGAACGGCGCCGAGGGCGGCGGCAACCAACCCGTACAACGAGCCCTCCACGAGGAACGCCCGGACCAGTGCCCCACGGCGCATGCCCACCGCGCGCATCATCCCGAGCTCGGCCTTCCGCTCCTCGGCGAGCATCACGAAGATGTTCACGAGCAGGAGCGCGCCGGCGATGACGGCGAAAGCCCCGATCGTCAGGAACAGTTCGGCGAAGCTCCGGCCCGTCTCGTCGGCTTCCTCGAGCACGCGCATCTTCGACGCATCCACCTCGGCCCCCTGCAGCGATGCGATCCGTTCGCGGACGAGGGTGACGACGGCGTCCGACCGCTCGGCTCCCTCGAGCACGCCTCCCTCGTTCGAGACGAAGGCCAGGGAGATGGGCGGAGATGCGCCGAGGCCCTCGGGGGCCTCGGCGAGCATGCCGGCGATCGTCCCGGGGACGAGGAACGCGCTCCGTCCGGACGGATAGCCCGCGACGCCGACGGCGTCCACCACCGCCGATACCCGCACGCTGCGCTCGGCCCCGTACGCGAAGATCGTGACCTCGTCCCCGGGGTCCACCGAGAGGTGCTCGGCGACCTCCGCCGTCAGGACGACCTCGCCTGCGACGGGCTCCGCCACGCCGTCCAGCCCGGTGGCAGCGGGGTCACCCCCGAGGTTCCGGGCCCGGTCGAAGTCGAGTTCCAGCAGGGCGACATCCGGCCGGGCGGCGGCATCGTCGGCACCGTAGCGCGCGGCGATGGTCCCCGACGAGCGCAGCCCGAAGGCGAGCCCGTCGACGTCCCGGTGCTCCGGCAGGCCGGCGAGCCGCTCCTGCAGCGCCGGCAGCGCCTCCGACCCGTAAGCCGTGACCGTCTCGTCGATCGGTCCGAGGTTGGACCATGCCGCCGACCGCACAGAGTCGTGGAGCGTGTCACCGACGATGAGCGAGCCGGTGATGATCGCCGTTCCGAGCAGCGATCCCAGGATCACGAGCACGGCCTCCGTCCGGCGACGAGAGGCCGACCGCCAGGCGAGCCGTCCGAGCACCCTGTGCCGGACGGCGGTGTAGACGGCAGCGACCACGACCAGTGTTACGAGGACCGCGAGGACGTTCACGCACGGGCCTCGTCGGATTCGATGCGACCGTCCCGCATGGACACCAGGCGCGGCGCCTCGGCGGCGATGGTCGGGTCGTGGGTGACGAGGATGACGGTGAGGCCTTCGCCGTTCAGCTCCCGCAGGAGCCCCATGATCTTGTCGGCGGTGTGGGTGTCGAGGTTGCCCGTGGGCTCGTCGGCCCACACGATCCTGGGGCGGGGCGCGAGGGCGCGGGCGATCGCCACCCGCTGCTGCTCGCCGCCGGACAGCTCGGTGGGCCTGTGGTTGAGACGGTGGCCGAGGTCGACACGCTCCAGGACGTCGGTCGCGCGCTCCCGCGCCGCGGCGGCGGGGACGTCGGCGAGCAGGAGCGGCAACTCCACGTTCTCGACGGCCGAGAACACGGGGATGAGGTTGAAGGCCTGGAAGATGAACCCCATCGATCGGGCCCGGTAGGAGGTGCGGCGCCGGTCGGACATACGGTGGATCTCCTCCCCGCCGATCCACACCTCGCCGGCATCGATGTCGTCGAGCCCGGACAGCGTGTTCAGGAGGGTCGTCTTCCCCGAGCCCGACGGACCGACAACGGCCAGCAGCTCGCCCGGACCGACCTGCAGCTCGATGTCCTGGAGGGCCACCACCGGCACCGCGCCGGTGCGGTAGGTCTTGACGACCCCACGGGCCTCGAGGATCGGTTTCGGCCGGGGCTTGGGCTTCGCGGAGGTCCTGGTCGCCCGCTTCGCCGTGGTCTTGCCCTTGGAGGCGGCGGTCGCCTTCCGGGCCGGGGTCTTCCGGGCTGGGGTCTTCCGCGCTGGGGTCTTCCGGGCTGGGGTCTTCCGGGCCGCGCGCTTCGGGTCGTCTTGCACCATCGTGAGGCTCCTTGAGGTCGGATCAGAGGCGCACCGCTCAGGCTGCGCCACCGGCATCGTGCCCCACCCGGGGGCATCTCACAATCGGGAGAATCCCTGAACCCACCCCACGGCCCTCAGGGACGGTTCAGGGTCACCCGCGCCGGATCAGCGGCTCGCGGTCCGCCGGTACTGACCGACGGCGAGGGGCACGAACACCGACAGGATGAGGGCCACCCACACAAGCGTGTAGGCCACCGGGTGCTGCAGCGACCACACGTCCGGCACCGGGATGTCCGGGTTGACGTTCCCGAACAGTGTGCGCTGGGCCTGCGTGACCGCGGACACCGGGTTCCACTCCACGAAGGTCTTCAGCCCCGCCGGGAAGCTTTCCAGCGGGACGAACACGTTGGACACGAACACCAGCGGCATGATGACCATGAACGACGCGTTGTTGATCACCTCCGGGCTCGGAACGAGCAGCCCCACGAACGCCATCACCCACGAGAACGCGTACGCGAAGAGCAACAGCAGCAGGAAGGCCCCCAGCGCATCCAGGAGCGATCCCCTGATCCTCCAGCCGATCACCAGTCCGGTCAGTGCCATGATCGTGATCGACAGCACGTTGTAGACCACGTCACTGGCGGTACGGCCGACGAGGACCGCCGACCGGGACATCGGCAGCGAGCGGAAGCGGTCGATGATCCCCTTCTGCATGTCCTCGGCCATGCCCGCGCCGGTGAAGGTCGCGCCGAAGATCGCCGTCTGCGCGAAGATCCCCGCGATCAGGAACTCACGGTAGTGGACGCCTCCGCCGGGATCGATCGCGCCGCCGAAGACATAGGCGAACAGCAGCACGAACATGATCGGCGACATCAGAACCCACACGAGCACGTCCGGGACGCGCTTGATCTTGATGAGGTTGCGCTTCGCAACCACGGCGCCGTCGGCGACCGCGTAGCGGATCTCGGTGATCATACGAGCTCCTCCACCGGCACGTCGGGATCCTCCGACGGCGCATCCTGTGCTTCCGCCGTGTGACCGGTCAGGGCGAGGAAGACGTCGTCGAGCGTCGGACGACGCAGGCCAACGTCGAGGAGCCGCACCCCGGCTTCGTCCAGACGCCGCAGGGCGGTCATGAGGACCTGCGGTCCGCCCGAGACGGGCGCGGTCACGGTTCGGTTCTGTTCGTCCACGACAAGGTCGCCCACCGCGAGCTCGGCCATCACCTTGCGGGCCTTACGGAGGTGGGTCACCCTTCCCACCACGACCTCGACCCGCTCGCCGCCTACCTGGGCCTTGAGCTGGTCCGCGGTGCCGCGAGCGATGGCACGGCCGTGGTCGATCACGACGATCTCGTCCGCCAGACGGTCCGCCTCCTCGAGGTACTGGGTGGTGAGCAGGAGGGTGGTGCCGCGTCCCACGAGGTCGCGGATGACCGCCCACATATCGGTGCGGCCCCGGGGGTCGAGGCCGGTGGTGGGCTCGTCGAGGAAGAGGACCTCAGGGTCGATCACCAGCGCTCCGGCGAGATCGAGCCGGCGGCGCATGCCACCCGAGTAGGTCTTGACCGGACGGTCCCCCGAGTCCGACAGCCCGAACCATTCGAGCAGCTCGCGGGCCCGCGCCCGCGATGCGTGCCGCCGGAGCCGGTAGAGACGGCCGATCATGTCGAGGTTCTCGAACCCCGTCAGGTGCTCGTCCACGGCGGCGTACTGCCCCGACAGCCCGATCCGCTCGCGGACCTGCTCGGGGTGCCGGCGTACGTCCACCCCGGCGACCTCGGCCGTGCCCGCATCGGGGCTCACGAGGGTCGCCAGGATGCGGACGGCGGTCGTCTTCCCGGCACCGTTCGGGCCGAGCAGCCCGAGGACGCTGCCCTTCGGCACGCTGAGATCGAGCCCGTCGAGGGCGCGAACCTTCCCGTAGTGCTTCACGAGCCCCGTGGCCCGGATCATCTCCGTCATTCAGGAACTCCATCTCTCGTAGCCGGTCCGGACGGATCCGTTCCGGCTGTCTCCGTCGCCTGCTCTCGGCACTCACTGTTCACGAACAGCTTGCCTGACATGCACCACCCCTGGTCCGGGAGACGCGAACGCCTCTACAGACCGCGGCGGGGACCGGAACTCATCGGCGGGTTCAGTCCGGGAGCCGGGGGGCCAAGCCGAACAGCGGGAAGAGTCTGGGGGTATCGAGGTAGAAGGTGATCCCGGCCACCCGGCCCCCGGTCACCTCGAGCACCTGCACGGACCAGGGTTCGTAGCCACCGTCGACGGCCGGCTTGTACTGCCCGAAGGCGGGAGCGCCGTTGGCCGACAGCGGGATGAGGCGGGAGCCGCGGCAGGCGATCCCGGGACCGAGGCAGAACCGCCGGATGTCGTGGTGGGTCTGGAGCCACAGCGGGAGCGGCGGCATCGACCAGGAGGCATCCTCGTGGAGAACCGCCGTGAGAGCGTCGAGGTCGTAGCGCTCGAACGCGTCCACGTACCGGCCGAGCAGGTTCCGCTCGGGCTCGTCCAGTGACGAGGACGCTCCGCCGGTCGCGGCCACGTCCGTGGTGTCCAGAGTGGCTCGGGCGCGCTGGAGCGCGCTGTTCACGGCGGCGACGCTGGTGTCGAGCAGCTCCGCGACCTCGGAGGCCTTCCAGTGCAGCACCTCACGCAGGATCAATACCGCCCGCTGGCGCGGCGGAAGGTGCTGGAGTGCGGCCATGAGGGCCAGCCGGACGGTCTCGCGCAGCTCGGCGACCTGGGCCGGATCGGCGTCCTCGCGCAGGACGCGGCCGTCGGGGATCGGCTCGATCCACCTCGTCGCCGGGAGGGGGTCGCCGAGGGGCGCGTCCGCGGTCCCCGCCGGTCCGAGGTCCATCGGGCGGGCGCGGCGGTTCCGTCCGTTCAGCATGTCCAGGCATACGTTGGTGGCGATGCGGTAGAGCCACGAGCGCACCGAGGACCGTCCCTCGAAGCGGTCGAAGGCACGCCAGGCCCGAAGGAGCGTCTCCTGGACCGCATCCTCGGCCTCGAAGGGCGAGCCCAGCATCCGGTAGCAGTATCCGGTGAGCTCTCCACGGTAGAGCTCGAGGGCGGACTCCAGGTCTCCGGGGGTACCGGGGGCCGTGTTCTGGGTCATGTCGCGTGTGGCCATCGGGTCCTCCTTGAACACGCATGGTACCCGGCCCCCGGTGATCGGGAGCCATCGGGCGGGCTCTGGCTGATGCCAGGGCTAGAGGGTGCGTCCGCAGTAGGCGATGAGCTTGTCCTGGTCGCTCGCGTCGTCGGGGACCGGCACGGCGGCCTTGAAGTTCTTGCCCGGTCCCCGCGCCTCCTCGGGGACCCGTCCGGCGAGCAGTTCCCACGCTGCGGTGGCGAGATCGGCCGGCATCGTCGTGTCCTGACCCGTGGCGGTCGCGATATCCCAGCCGTGGACGAGCTGGTCGCAGAACGCGATCCCGAGGATCTGCACCGCCGGCACGTCTCCGCGGGATCCTTTGACGGTGCCCTCGAGCACGCCGGGTTGTGCGTAGGCCTGAATCGTCGCCCTGCGGGCTTGCTCGTACTGCGCCGCCGGGTCGTCACCAACGAGGTCCGGCGGTGACCCGCTCGGTGGAGCGATCGGCCCGCCTGACGGCCCGGCGGCGAACATCGCGTTGCCGGCGAGCAGGTGGTTGATCAGCGTCCGTAGATCCCACTCGTCGCACGACGTCGGCGACGAAAGGTCGTCGGACGTGAGCGCAGCGATCTTCTCGGACGTCCACGCTGTAGCGCGATCGAAGAGGTCGAGCAGCTCCATGCCTAGCCCTCCTTCGTCGTGGCCGAGGCGCAGGCCTCGAGGAGGCCCGGCCAGCCGTCCTTCTCACCATAGCGGTCGGCCGGCCGATCCCGGACCTTCGCGATCTCATCCGGTCAGGACCGGACGTGGCGGATGACCCGCAGCAATCCCGCGGGTGGCCGGTCACCACGGCGGCGGACCGCCACCAGACGGACCGGGATCTGGCCGGGGTTGCGCAGCGCGCGCAGGGGGAGCCGGCCGAGCACGATGAGATCGCCCGCGCGGAAGGTGTGCCGCCCGCCGGCACGGCAGTCCACCTCGAGAACACCCTGCACGATGAGGACCAGCGCCCCGGCCCACCGGGCGGCGCCGGTGGGCCGGGCGACCCCGGGTGCCAGCGTGAGCTGCCAGCGCTCGAACGTCGACGGGAGATCGGGTCGTGTCACGAGGGCGGCCAGCTCGCCGTCGTCCTTGCTCTGGACCGCACCGGGCCGTCCGTCGGCCGGCGGCTCCGGAGTAGTCACCTCGTCATCGCTCCTGGACCGCTGATGCCTTCTCCATCGCCGCGCGGTGCTCCTCGGAGAGCTCGATGAGCTGGACGTAGTTACCGTCGGGGTCGACGGCCGTGGCGAACAGGCTGCCCTCACGGTCCTCGAGCTCCGCCAGCCACCCCGCCCCCAACCCCTCCAGCCTCGCCACCAGCCCGCGGGCGTCGGCGACATCGAAGTTCAGGATCATCCGCCCGGGCTCAGGATTGGTGGCCGACACGTCGTCGCGACGGTCGATGAGCAGATGGAAGCCGCCGAACCGCAGGACCCGGTAACCGTCGACCCGGGTGTCCTCGGCCGGATCGAGCGCGGCGGCGTACCAGTCGCCGAGGCGCTCCGGGTCGGAGCTGGCCAGCAGCATGCTGTCCAAGGTGGGGTGTTTCATGACAACCTCCTTCTCGGTCGGTCCCGGGTACAGGCTTCACTCGGGTTGACCGTCCGGGAGGCGCAAACTCATCGCTGGGTCATCGATCCATCCAGATGCACGACACGGGAGGACCAACGAAAGGAGTCGGTCATGTCACCCACGAGGCTGCTTCCGGCCATCGCGTTCTTCTCGCTGGTGACCGTGGAGGTCGGGGGCTGGTCGCTGCTCGGACTCATCGGACGTGACGTCCTCAGCCCCTTCGAGGAGCGCTTCTTCCGAGCCGGACACGCCCATGCCGGCGTCCTTCTGGTGCTGGCGCTGGTGTCCTTCCTGTTCCTCGCGCGGACCGACTACTCGGTCCGCGCCCAGTGGATCGTCGGGGTGGCACTGCTGACGGGCATCCTGCTCCAGTCGGGTGGCTTCTTCCTCCACATGGCCGTGGGGGCCGAGGGGGCCGGCTCGATCGGAACGATCGTCACGCGCACCGGCGCGGTCCTGCTCGCCGCGTCCCTTGTCACGCTCGGAGTGGGGGTGCTCAGGGCCTCGCCGCAGATGTGACGGCTCCGAGAGCATCTTCCACGGCAACGGACCACCCCGTGGAGCACAGATCATCGGACCCCACCCGCTCTTCCTGGACCAGCGCCCGCGTCGGCCGGGGATCAGCCTACGGGCGGCGGCGGTGTCAGCCCGTAGCGGGCCATGACGTCGGGCCACCAGTCGGGTTCCGACATCGGAAGGCCGTAGCGCTCGGCCAACTCGCCTACGCGTGAGAGGTCGGGAGGGCCGGCCTCGTTCATGTCAGCGATGCCGCGGAAGAACTCCTCGAATCCCGGCGGGGTGATCACCTCGATCATCCGGGCGGGCGTGTCGCCGGCGTTCCACATGGCGTGGACCTCGCCGTGGGGTTTGATGATGTAACCGCCGGGCCCGAGCACGACCTCCTGGTCCTCGGACCGGAACCCCAGCTCGCCCTCGAGCACGATCGAGATCTCGTCCTCGCGGGTGTGCATGTGGGGAAGGACAAACGCACCGACCTCAACGGGATGCTCGACGATCGACAGCGCACCGCCCGTGTCCTCGCCATCGATCTTGAACACGACGTCCCATCCCGGGAGCAGCGCGCCGCGGCGGCCCTCCCCCGGTTGGACGACCTTCACCCTGCTGGCAGTCGGTGCTTGCCTGAGGGTCATGCCTCCTCCTTTTTTGAGTGCACAGGGGTGTATACTGCAACACGGTCCAAGGAGGCTGTCAACCATTGAGTAAACACTACCGTTCAGCGAACCCTCGGCCCTACCGGATGCGGAAGCGGGCCGAGCAGGTCGAGCAGACGCGACAGCGGATCGTCGAGGCCGCGGTACGCATGCACACGACGGTCGGTCCGGCGAACACCACGATCAGCGCTCTGGCCGAGGAAGCCGGCGTGACCCGACTCACCGTTTACCGGCACTTCCCCGATGAGGACAACCTATTCTCCGCCTGCACGCAGCACTGGGCCCGGCAGCACCCGGCCCCCGACCCCGCGGCCTGGCGCGCGATCCCCGACCTCGAGGAGCGCGCCCGCCGCGCACTCGGCGAGCTGTACGGCTGGTACCGGGAGAATGCCGACGACCTGTTGGTCCTCTACCGCGACATCGACGTCTGGCCGGCGGCGGCACGGGATGCCGCGCAGGCGATGGTGCAGGCGCTTGCGGACGCGCTCGTCGCCGGGGCAGGGCTCCGGGGTCGCGCCCGGCGGCGCCTCCGAGCGGCAGCCGCGCACGTGGTCGGCTACTGGACGTGGCGCTCGCTGTGCGTCGAGCAGGGCCTCGGGGACGCCGAGGCGGCGGAGCTGGGGACCCGACTACTCTCGGTTGCAGGCGGGCGCGACCGCGATTGAAAGCGGATCAGGACTCCGGCGCCACGCCGCACCCCGTCGTACGCATGTCCTCGGAGGTCGCACGGGAGCCGGAGCGGGGCTCGGTGAGGAAGCACTTCGAGTGGAAGTAGAAGGACAACCGGTCGGCCACGGGCTTGTCCGCCAGCGTGTAGGGGAGGTTCCCTCCATAGGGGTCGGCCGATGTAGCCGCCTGCATCGGGTCGAATAGTCCCTGGCTGATGTTGTGGTGGTCGGCGGAGTCATCGAACGTCTCCGCCCTCAGCCGGGCGAAGGCATCGTCCGCGTCCTTCAGATAGCGGTCGAACCAGGCCAGCGTGTAGTACACGGTCACGATCTCGGCGTACCGGTTGCCCGACAGCAGCGTCGGCACCCAGTCCAGATGGGTGGCGGCCCGCAGACCGATCTGCATCGTGTCCACTCCCGCGTCGCGGACCCGCAGGAAGTCATCACCCTTGTTACCCGGCCCGGTGGGATCGGGCGGCTCCTCGTAGGGATGCGGCTGGCAGGCGGGCACCCGCTGACAGTTGTAGTCGGCGAAGAAGAACAGCGCCGGCGTGTCGATCGACAGGCCCTCGGGCAGCGGGGAGGACTGGGCCCGGTCCCAGGACACGATCGCCGAGACGCGGGGGTCCTGCTGCCCGAGCCGGCCGGCGATCACGCCGCCCGCCGAGTGCCCGGCCAGACCCACGCGCCCGCCGTCGAAGTCGGCCGCAAGCCCCTCCCCGGCGTCCAGCCATTCGAGGACGGCGAGCGCTTCCTCGGTGGTGGGCGACAGCCCGGTGGCGTCGATCGTGACCACGAGGTAGCCCGCCTCCGCCAGCGGCTGGGACGACCACCGGTGCAGCTCCCGGCGGCTGGCTCCACCGTGCAGCGTGACCACCGCCGGGTAGGGCGGCTCGAATGCCTGGAGACTCTCTGGTCGCTCCGGACACGATGTTGCCGTGCACGGACGGTACACCTCGGCTGTGACCTCACCGATCGTCGTCACGTCGTAGCGGAAGCGCACCCCGTCGTGGCGCTCAGGCTGGCGATAGGCGTCGAAGAAGAAGCCCGGGGGCTGTCCACCGAGGCCCGGGTGTGCCGCCTTGTCGAGATGGCGCTGCTGCGCGCAGAAGATGTTGTGGGTGTCGCGCTCGCGCCAGGCGTCGGTCCCGGGGGCCGGGTCGCCCGCCGGGCCCTCGCAGTCGACAGGGTCGGCCGGGGGTATCTGCGCGTTCGCCGGCGGCACGGGCAGCCAACCCGCACCGGCCAGCAGCAGCGCGGCGAGCAAACCAGCGGCGCGACGGTGACCGGTCATCGTCGGCGACCCGCGAGGTCTGCGGAGCGTTGCGTCTGTCCTACGTGTATGTCACTCCGCGAACGGCCGGGGAACCCAGCGCGCGGAACGCGCATCGAGGCGGACGCATGCAGGGCCATCGTCGGCTACACCACCGGGCAGCCCGTGAACCGCAGGTCGCCGTCGGCGCCACTGTCGGCGCGCACGGCGACTGCCGAACCCGGCGTGCCGTCGGAGCCGTTCACGTAATCGGGCACCGACACCGAGCAGAACGACCGGAAGTACTGTGACAGCCGGTCGGTGGTGAACAGACCCTCGATCGTGTACGGCACGTTCCCGCCGTACAGCGGGTCGCCGGAGGTTGCGAGCTGCACGGGGTCGAAGAACCCCATGCTGACGGTGTGCTTGTCGATCGACCCCTGCAGGTAACGCATCGCCGTGAGCCGGTCGAAGGCGCCCTGTGCCTGGGCCTGCCGGAACGCCCGCTCCTCGGATTCGCTACGGTTCCCGGACGTCACCACCTCACCGTCGGTGTCGACGACCAGCTTCCCCTTCAGGTGACGGTCGAGCCACGCCAGCGTGTAGTAGTTGATCACCGGCTCGGCGAGCCGGTTGCCGGCCAGCGCCCCGACACCGTTGCCGTTCCAGTCGATGTGGCTCGTGGCACGGAGCGTCATGTGGTACACGTCCATGCCGCGTGCCTTGTGGTCCTGGTAGGTGTCGAGTCCACGGTCCCGCGTGTCGGGGTAGTCCGTGCGGGCCTCCGTCTGGGGAGCCGAGAAGGCGCCGTCGGTGCGCTGGTACATGATCGGCGCGCACGCGACACGCGCACCGCTGTCCTCGTCCAGCGCGCAGTTGGCATCGTCCACATCGTCGCCGCCGTCCCAGGCCACGATCGCGTGCACCCGGGGGTCGCCCTGGTAGCTCCGCGCGGCGGACGAGCCCTGGGAATGGCCCGCGAACGCCACGCGGTCGAGATCGGCCTCTTCACCGAACACGCCAGACGCATCGGAGGCCAGCCAGCGCAGCACGGCGTCGCCGTTGGCGGCCACCTGCACATTCGGAGCCCCCGGCACCGGGTGCGTGCCGTTCACCACGATCGCCATGTAGCCGGCCTCCGCGTACACCTGCGCGTTGAACCGGTGATGGGTCATCGTCGCGATGAACCCGTGGAAGATCACCACCACCGGGTACGGCGCCTCGAAGCGCTCCAGTCCCTCCGGGAGGCTGCCGCAGGTGCCCGGCGCGCACGGCCGGTAGATCTCCGCCGCCGGCACGTCCGGAATCCCGAGGCCGACATCGCCGGCGGGGCCCGCAGGCTTGTAGGTGTAGCGGAACCGCCGCCCGTCGAAGCGGACGGGTTGCCGGTACCAGTCCTCCCCATAGCGAGCCACGGAGTGGGCGTTCACGTACTGCGGCTGCACCCGGCGGTCGTGGTCCCGCTGCCGCAGGCACTGGAGGCGATCGTCGTCGCGCTCCGTCCACTCGGGCGTCCCCGGCTCCAGATCCCCGCCGGGGTCACGCGTGCCGTCCGGGCGCACCGGATTGAACCGGTCCCCCACGCAATCGATGCCGTGGGTGATCTCCCACGTGTCGATCGGTTCCGCCGAGGCGGGGGCCACCGCGAGCAGCGACATCGTCAGGGCTGCGACCACCGCCGCGGAGAGCGTCCGTCCGTTGCGCATGTCGATCCTCCGTTTGTCCGGGCGTTGTCCGGGCTACCCGACCGTCGGGCAGCCGGTGAAGCGCAGGTCTCCCTCGGAGCCGCTGTCGGCGCGGGCCGCCACGGATGAGCCGGCAGATCCGTCGGAGCCGTTCACGTAATCGGGCACCGACACCGAGCAGAAGGACCGGTAGTAGGTCGAGAAGCGGTCGGTGGTGAACAGACCCTCGATCGTGTAGGGCACGTTCCCGCCGTACAGGGGATCGCCGGAGGTCGCCATCTGCACGGGGTCGTAGAAGCCCTGGCTGACGTTGTGCTTGTCGATCGAGCCGGCCGGGAAGCGCATCGCCGTCAGCCGGTCGAAGGCGCCCTGGGCCTGCGCCTGCCGGTAGGCCCGCTCGGCGGCCTCGTCCCGGTTGGAAACGGTGATCACGTCGCCGCCGGCGTCGAGGGCGAGCTTGCCCTTCAGGTGCCGGTCGATCCAGGCCAGCGTGTAGTAGTTGATCAGCGGCTCGGCGAGCCGGTTGCCGGCCAGGGACCCCACGCCGTTGCCGTTCCAGTCGATGTGGCTGGTGGCCCGGAAGGCGACGTGGAACACGTCGATCCCTCGCTGCGTGTGGGCCTCGTAGGTGGTCAGGCCGCGGTGACGGTTCTCCGGGTAGTCGGTGTACGGAGAGTTCTGGGGGGCCGAGAAGGCACCGTCCGTGCGCTGGTACATGATCGGCGTGCACGGACGCAGCTCACCGCTGTCGGCGTCCACGGTGCAGTTGTTGTCGGAGATGCTGTCGCCACCGTCCCAGGCCACGATCGTGTGCACCCGCGGGTCGTTCTGAAACTGCAGCGAGACCCCCGCGCCCTGCGAGTGGCCGGCGAACGCCACGCGGTTCAGATCGGCTTCCTTCGCGAGGGGGTGCTCCTGTGCGTGGAGCCAGTCGAGCACGGCCTCGCCGGTTTCGGTGTTGGAGAAGTCGGGGGCACCCGTGACCGGGTGGGTGGAGTTCACGGCGATCGTCATGTACCCGGCCTCGGCGTAGACCTGGGAGTTGAAGCGGTGATGGGTGAGCTGGGCGATCGCGCCGTGGAAGATCACCACCACCGGATAGGGAGGCTCGAAGCGCTCGAGATCCGCCGGGAGGCTGCCGCAGGTACCCGGCGCGCACGGCCGGTAGACCTCGGCCGCCTGGACGCCGGGGATCCCGGCCCCCGCGTCGCTGGCCGCGCCGAGCGGGAAGGAGGTGAGGCGGAAGCGGCGCCCGTCGAAGCGGACGGGCTGCCGGTACCAGTCCTCGCCGTACCGGGCCGAGTTGAGCAGGTAGTGGGGGTGGAAGCGGCGGTCGTGGTCGCGCTGCCGCGCGCACTCGAGGCGCTCGTCGTCGCGCTCCTCCCAGGCGGCGGTGCCGGGCTCGGGGTCGCCCGCAGGGTCACGGGTGCCGTCGGGCCGGACCGGGTTGAAGCGGTCCGCCACGCAGTCGATGCCGTGGGTGATCTCCCAGCTGTCGATCGGTTCCGCCGACGCCGGCGGCGAGATGAGGAGCGGTCCCCATCCGAGCAGTGCAACGACGAGGACGGCGGTCCAGCGCCTCCGGGCCATGGTCGTACCCCTCCCTGTTCGTTCGTGGTCCTTCCTATGGAGCGTTTCGACCAGACGGGCACGATATCCTCTAGACGTTTCCGCCATTTCCGATGCCTCCGTTCGCCGAAACGGCAGGAGGACGACCACCTGCCGTCGAATGGAACGGGCATGGAGACCGCGCACCTCGAGGACGTCTGGGACGTGCATCCGCCGCCCGGTTGGGAGCCGGTGGCCGAGATCTGCCGGGAGATGTTCCTGGAGCGTGACGCTATCACCGACCGGATCAACTCGAAGATCATCGAGGAGATCGTCGACTTCGATCAGGAGACCAGCGTGATCTCACGTTCGGATCTCACGTGGTCGACGGGCGGCGGCGTGGCGGGGTTCCTCCGCGGTGTCGCCGAGTGCGCGCCCGCACGCGAGGAGGTGCTGGAGTTCCAACGACTCGTGGGACGGCGCAGCGCCATCCGCGGGCTCCCGCTTCAGCCCCTGGTCACCGCCTACCAGGTCGGGTTCCGGGAGCTGTGGTCGATCCTGGCGGAGCGAGCGGCCGGGGGCCCGGCTTCCTCGCTCCTGCTCGAGCGCGGATCGATCGTCTGGGAGCGCCTGGTGGGGTCGACCAGTGCCGTCGCCCACGGGTATCAGCAGGAGATGGCCCGCCGTGAGGCCTTCGAGGCCACGGCGACCGCGCACTTCATCGAGGCCATCGAACAGGATCCGCACCACGACGAGGCCGCGGGCTTGGCCCGCGAGCTCGGGTTCGACCCGGACGGCCCGTTCCAGGTCGTCGCCCTGGGCGGGCCCATCGCCGTCCGTGGCATCGCAAGGTCGCTGGGGGTCAAGGTGCGGTCGCGAGGTGGAGCGGCATCCTCGAGCCAGCGCGGCCGGATCGCCGTCGTCATCACCCAGGGAGTCGGCCGCGAGACGCTCGACGGTGCGCTGGACGATGCTCCCCCGGCGACGGCCGCCGGTGTGGGCGGGCCGGGTACGGGAGTCGCGGGTGCGCGATTGAGCCTCGTGGAGGCCGAGCGGGCGCTGGCCGTGGCCGTCAGCCGGCAGAACGTCTGTCACTTCGACGACGAGTGGCTCCTGGCCACGTTGATGTCGCATCGGGAGTCCGCCGAGCGGATCCTCCGGACGGGCATCGCCGTCGCAGCCTCCAAGGAGCATCTAGCGGATGCGGTCAGAGCCTTCGCCGCCTCGGGATTCTCGGTTGCCGAGAGCGCCCGCCGCCTCCACGTATCACCGAACAGCCTCCGCTACCGTCTCACGCGCTGGCAGGAGCTCACGGGCTGGGATCCGTGGACCTTCGACGGCCTCAGCCGCTCCGTCCTCGCGCTGGGCCTGGCCGACGCGAACCGCCCGATCAACTAACCCCGCAATCCTTTCGAGCCCTTCCACGGATCCGGAGGCCTGGACTCTAAGATATTTAGGATAATATCTAAACATCATGAACAAGACGTTCAAAGCGCTGGCGGATCCGACGCGTCGCCGCATCCTCGAGATGCTGCGGGACACCGACCTTTCGGCGGGGGACATCGCCGCTGAGTTCTCGGTGGCGTGGGCGTCGATCTCGCACCACTTGAACGTGCTCGCGGAGGCCGGGCTCGTTGATCGAGAGCGGGACGGACAGCACATCCGCTACTCGCTCAACACCACGGCTCTGCAGGATCTCATCCGTCATCTCCTGACGATGACCGACGGTAACGGGGAATCCGTACATCACGGGCAGAGGCGAAAGGGGTGAGGGGGATGCGCAGGTTGCTTCCGGGGGTTGCGGCGCTCGCCGCAGGCTGGGTGTTCTCGTTGTGGGCCTACGGGCGATTGCCGGATCAGGTGGCGATCCACTGGAACGCACGCCTGGAGGCCGACGGTTACGCATCACCGTTCTTCGCCGCCGTCCTGCTGCCGACCATCATGCTCGTCGCGGTGCCGGCACTCGCCGTCGTCCTGCGCATGATCGATCCGCGCAAGGAGAGTCAGCGACGGCACGAACCGACATGGTGGTTCGTGTGGAGCATGTTGATGATGCTCCTCGCTGCCCTGCAGGTCATGGTCGTGGCCAACGGACTCGGATGGATCGAGGATCCGACAGCCTTCCTGGGGGTCGCCCTGGGAGCGTGCCTCCTCGCGATGGGCAACTGGATGCCCCGCATCAAGCCCAACTGGTTCTTCGGTATCCGGACTCCGTGGACCTTGGACAACGATTACGTGTGGCGGGCCACCCATCGGCTCGCGGGGTGGACGTTCATGATCGGTGGGGTGGTCGTCATGATCGCGGGCCTGATCGGTGTTTCTTGGCTCCTGCCGGCTGGAGCGCTCGCCGCCTGCGTGACGCCGGCCGTGTACTCGTTCGTGATCTCCCGCCGAGGCGAAGCCCAGGCTCGAGCCTGAACCCGCCGGCCCCCGCGTGGATGTCTGCGGAGCGCTGTGTCCGTTCCACGTGCATCTTGCTCCGCAGAGGCCACGGCGCCGACCCGTCAGGGCAGGTACCAGCCGTCCATGCCGTCCAGGGGGATGCCGGCGTTCTGGACGGCCGCCATCAGGGTGGACTGGTAGTCCCAGGCCTTCCAGCGTTGCGGCCGGATCGCGATCGTGGCGTCTTCGGCCCGCTCGAGCAGGGGGCCGAGTGTTTCGATCCCCTCCTCGGTCATGTAGCGGCGGCGGAGCCGGTCGTTGATCAGCGACGACGACTCGCCGACGACCAGCTCGGCCGTTCCCACGGCCGACGCCCACTCCGCGGTGCCCCGGTCGTCCACCGTGACGGTCACCCGGGAGCGGGCCGCCACGTTGCGCGCCTTGCGGCTCCCCGACCAGGTGGCGATGTAGAGCAGGTCCTCCTCAAACAGGAACCAGGTCGGGACGAGATGGATGGACCCGTCCGGGTTGGTCGTCGCGAGCGTCAGGAACGGCTGGGTCGACAGGAACCCGCGCATCGGATCGGTCAGCTCCTTCGTGGTCGACCGGTAGATGGTCGCCGTCGGATCGGCTTGGACGCTCATCGCGGCGCCTGCCCGTCCGGGCGGACGTTCTGGTTGAGCCGGAACAGGTTCTGCGGGTCGTAGCGGCCCTTCACCTCGACGAGACGCTCGTGGTTGCCCCGGTAGTTGTCACGGATCTGCGCCGGATCGTCGTCGGAGGCGAAGTTCACGTAGCCGCCGGCCATGGCCGACGGGCGCAGCGCCTCGTAGTAGGATCGGGTCCAGGCGATGTTCGCCTCGTCGTCCGTGGCGTCGTGCCAGGTGGCCCCCAGGCCGACCGAGAAGCATGCGTCCCGGTAGTTGAAGGCGGTCTCGTCCGGGGCGACGCGATGGCACGCGCCGTCGACGGGGAAGATCAGGGTCGCCGACTCCACGGAGGGCAGGGTTGCGCCGAAGGACATGTGCACGTCGATCGCCTCGTCGGAGAGCGACCGGTTGAAGCAGCCCTTCCAGTAATGACGGAGGCCGAACGGCAGCAGGTCGTCGAACAGGGTGTTGATCACCGGGTAGGGCATGCGGTCGACGAACTGGCCGACCACCGGACCGACGGCGCCGAGGCGTTCGCGGATGACGTCGTCCCGGTCGGCCGGCCCGCTCCAGCACGTCGAGATCGCGCAGGCGGGCCGTCCATGCCAGTCCTCCGGGACGAACGGAGCCGGCGGGCACCGGACGAGCGCGAAGATCGCGTTCAGCTCCTCGGGGGCCTCGGCGACCAGGTCGAGGTAGCCGCGCAGCACGTCGCCTTCGAGCGGGTAGAAGGTGGGGCCCCCGAGGATGTCGGCCACGGGGTGCAGGCGGTACTCGAAGGAGGTGACGACGCCGAAGTTACCGCCGCCGCCGCGCAGCGCCCAGAACAGGTCCGGGTGCTCCTGCTCGCTGCAGGTGACGAAGGATCCGTCCGCGGTGACCACGTCGGCGGACAGCAGGTTGTCGCAGGTCAGCCCGCAGCGTCGCGCCAGGTGACCCATGCCCCCGCCGAGGGTGAGTCCCGCGATGCCGGTCGTGGACACGATCCCGCCCGTGGTCGCCAGCCCGAAGGCGTGGGTGGCGTGGTTCAGATCGCCCCAGGTCGCGCCGGGCTCCGCACGGCAGGTGCGTCGCGCGGGGTCGACGCGGATCCCCTTCATCGCTCCGAGATCGAGCACGATCCCGCCGTCGCAGGTGGAGAACCCGGCGATGCTGTGGGCTCCACCGCGCACGGCCAGCGGCAGGTCCTGCTCCCCGGCGAAGGTGACCGTGGAGATCACGTCGGCCGCATCCACGGCCCGGACGATCACCGCCGGACGCCGGTCGTGGACGGTGTTGTAGATCCACCGCGCCTCCTCGTACCCGGCGTCGCCGGGCCGGAGGACCGCACCGCGGACGTGCATCCCCAGCGTCTCGAGGTCCGCATCCGCCACCACAGATCGCGTCACCGTCATCGCATTCCCTCCTCGTGGGCTCTGAGCCCACTTCTACACGTGGCGGAGCGCGCGGTCATCGCCGGAACAGCCCAAATCACGCGGGGCCGGCGATGGGCCGAACAGCCTATGCGCGGGGCGTGACCAGGTCGTGGTCGTAGGCGAAGGCGGTCGCCGCCGCCCGGGACGATACCCCGAGCTTGGCGAAGATGTTGTTGAGATGGCGCGCGACCGTGTGGGGGCTGAGCACCAGCTCCGCGGCGATCTCCCGATTCGTCCGGCCCGCAGCGACCAGCCGTAGCACCTCCACCTCGCGTCCGGTGAGGTTGGCGGGGGTCTCGCGTTCCGGGTCCAGCAGATCGTCCACGCTGCGTACGTCGGCGGCGGACCCGAGCCGCTCGAAGACCGATCGGGCGGCCCCCAGCTCCAGGCGGGCGGTCTCCTCGTCCCCGGCAGCCCGGCAGGCCGCGGCGAGCAGGACCCGGGCACGAGCGGCCTCGTAGGGGAGGGCGAGTTCCAGCCACAGGGCGCGCGCGGCGCGGAGGCGTTCCAGGGGCCCCGCCGGATCATGCCCGGCGAGCTGCACGGCGCCGTCGGCGGTGGCCGCCATCGCTTCCAGCAACGCGCTCCCGGACGCTCCCGCGATGGCGCATAGCTCGTCGCGTGCCGCCCGGGCCCCCTCGACGTCGCCGGAGGCCAGCGCCACCTCGACCTGGGCGGCCAGCAGACGGGCCCGCCCGAGCGCGCTCCCGCCGCCGCCCGCCAGCGAGGATCGCAGCGCCGCCGCGGCCGCCGCCGCGTTGCCCTGGGCCAACCGCAACAGCGAGAGCCCCGGTTGCGGCTCGCGGCCGAGCTCGTGGGCGCGCCGGAAGGCCTCCTCGGCGGCGGTGAGATCGCCCATGCGCCTCCGGATCTCGCCGGCAACGTAGTACGACTCACCGGCCATGTTCGGGTGATAGGCCATGAGCTCGCGACAGGCCCGGTCCGCCTCGGTGCTCGCCCCCGCCCAGTCGCCGCCCAGCCCGATCAGCTCGACGTGGTGTACACGGCACAGCCCGTGGAAGGGCGTCCCGGCGGGGAGCGTCGCGCACCACGCCATCGCGGCATCGTTCCACTCGGAGGCCCGTCGCAGGTCCGCGAGATCGAAGCACACCGCGACCGCGAGGCAGTAGACCCATCCGGTGACCATGCCCTCGTGCTCGCCGGCGAGCACGTCGCACATCGCCTCGTCGAGCAGCGCCAAACCCTCTGCGGTCCGCCCGTTGGCCACGAGCAGCCGTCCGAGGATCGTCTGTCCCAGCGCGACGACCTCCGGGCTACGGCACCGCCGGCCGATCTCGACCATCTCGTGCGCCCGCGCGACGGCCCCGTCGAGGTCGCCCCGCGCCTCCGCGGCTTCGGCCTCGGACAACACGAGGTAGCCCCGCTCGACGCATTCCGGCTCGCCGGACAGGTGCCGCTGCGCGCGGGTGAGCCAGCCCGCCGACAGCGAGGGCCTGCCGACGTACTGGAACTCGGTGGACAGCATCCACGCGTTGTAGGCAGCGCGGCGCTCGTCGCCCGCGCTTGCGTAGCCGGCATAGGCCTTCCGGCGAACCTCGAGGGACTCCTCGACGCGGCAGAGCCACCAGGCGGCGTCGGCCAGGACCTCGAGGTCGCGTGCCTCCAGCTGCGACGGGTCCGTGTCGCGCAGGAGGTCGTACACCTCGGTCCAGTCCGACCGTTCCGCGGCCTCCCGGGCCAGGCCGACCACGCTGCGCTCGTATTCCAACGCGATCCCCCTGTCCTGTAGAGAACCAGCCTACCGTCCCGTGGGGGTTCCACAGGTGCTGTTCGGGACGAACTGGCCGATGCTCACCCCGCCCCCGGAAACCTGTCCGCTCGGCATCTGTGCCTCCTGCGCGCACCTACGACTGGCTGGGCAGGGGTACCGTCCGTGAAACGAAGGGAGCCACGACGCGATGCGGCCGCGAGCGCTACCCTGGCCACCTCCAAGGGAAGGGGAGATCATGACCGCGCGAGCCGTTGCCGTCCTGGCCATGCGGCTATTGGCGCTGTTCGTCGTCGTCAGAGGCCTCCACGGGGCGCTCTCTGCCTTCGAACACCTCCTGCTCAACGTCGAGGTCCGGACCCTGCTCACGTTCGGCGTGCTTTCCAACGCCGTCCAGATCGCCATCGGCGGGCTGATCTGGTTGGTGGCCGAACCGCTGGCTGTTCGCGCGCTGCCGGAGGCGTCACCGGACGCGGACCGCTCGGACCAGGACGAGCCGACCCTGAACGTGTCCGCGTTGGACCTCCACGCCATAGCCTTCTCGGTGCTCGGGCTCTATCTGTTCGCGCAGGGACTCTTCCTCGCCGGATCCTCCATCGGATCGCTTCTCCAACTCCGTGGCACCGAGGACACGGCGTTCGGCTTCGGCGAGCCGTTCCTGACACAGATGAAGACCCAAGCTCTTGCGGCGCTCGCATTCGGACTCGCGGGACTCTGGATCGCATTCGGCGCCCGCGGGCTGGCGGCCTTCCTCCGCAGGATGTGGTTCGAAGGCCGAGGTGTCCTCAAGATCCGCCGCATCGAGATCGTCGATCCCGATGGTCGTCCGCGGGCCGAGCTGGCGGTCGAACCCGAGATGACGGACGGTCGCGAGGATGTCACGCTCACGTTCTTCGACGAGGAGCTCCGTCCGCGGCTTCGGATGGGGACCGAGGCGGGAGCACCGCGGGTCGATCACATCAGGGAGCCGACCGACGGTTGACATGTACCTCGCAACGCACATGTTTCACAGTGACCTGAGGGGCCCAGCATGAAGGTGCTTCGCACCCCCGACAACCGGTTCGTGTCGCTCCCGGACTTCCCTTTCGAGCCTGGCGGGGTCAGACGCCGATCGTGAGCTCACCGGCCGGGCCGTCCAACGTGACGACGAACCGGCGCAAGAGGTCGCGTCCGACGAGGAGCTCGTCCGCCGCCGCCACGGCCTGAACGTCGACCACTAGGCCTTCGATGAGCACCGAGAGAGCATGGAGGCGCGCCATCCGGCCTCCGGCCACCGTCTCGACTCGTATCGTCCCGACCACGGGGAGGTCCAGGACCCGAGCCAGCTCGGCGGGCACGACCGTGCGGTCCGCGCCCGAGTCGAGCAGCGCCGGGACGGCCACCTGTGGAGGTGACCCTGGAGCGCCGATCAATGCGCCGACGACCGGCATCGGCGGCTCGTAGCGCTCGTCGTACGGGAACCGGCTCACGAGCCCCGGACGCGCGGCCCCCGCACCCTGACGATCTCCTCCGCCTCGACGCAGCGGGGCATGAAGATCGGACGGGGGCCGAGGTCGGCGAAGATGCGCTCCGATAGCTCGGAGAAGTCGGGGTCGTGGTCGACGACCTTACCGTCGACGATGGCCAGATATTCACCTTCGTGGCGTTTGAGCAGCCGCTGCTTGTTCTTTTCATACCAAGCGGCGTCGGCCTGCAGCGCCTCGGGGAGCTGGGCATCGGACTCCCGATCGCCTACCTCGTTCTCGATCGCATCGGCGACGAAGTGAGCGAGTGTCACGCCGCGGCGCGCCGCCTCGACCTTCGCGTCCCGGACCACCCGTTCCGGCAATCC
>CAZLKN010000046.1:0-17560 GCA_964560135.1 uncultured Actinomycetes bacterium
ACGCATGTTCGTATCCTAGCGGACGCCAGTGACACGTTTGGTCCCGTCGCAGCGCGCAGCACTCACCCCGTCAGACCGACGATCAGGTCGACGACGGGCGCATTGGCTGTCGCCTCGGCCCCCAGGCGGTCTGGGTGCGGCCACCCCACCGCCGTCGTCACCATCCGGTAGATCACCGCCCGGGCCAGGTACTGCTCCAGATCCGTGATGTGCGCCACATGGTCGAGGATGGACGGATCGGCCCCCTCCCAGGTCAACGCGTCCACGACCACGATCGCCGCGGCGAACCCCGCTGGACGGTGGTAGGGAACGAAGTCGATCACCGCGGGGGGCAGACCCTCGGCGAACAGGACGTTGCCTCCGAGATCGCCGTGGATCACCTGGGCCGGCGCATCGAGCGCACGCAGCATGCGATGCAGCCGCGCCACCAGAGCATCGAGGGGCGCCGGCACCGGCGGATCGGCCTCGCCCCAGGCCGCGCGGTCCCCCCAGGACCAGGGATCGTCCCGGCGGTCGAGAAAGGCCGGCCGCGGGACGCCGACGAGGGCCCGGTGGAAGGCGTCGCAGACGGCCAGGACCTCGTCCCACCGTCCCGCCCTGTCGTGTTCACCCTCGACCAGTCGGACCGCCGTCCAGCCGTCGGAGACCCAGGGGCCCTCCCGGGAGCGGACGGGACGGGCGACGCGGAACCCATCCTCCGGCAAGGAGGCCAGCACCTCCGCACACCACGCTGCCTCCGTCGGATCCGAGGTCGGCTTGAGGACGATCCCGTCCGCGGCCCAGCACGGGCTCTGCTCCCCGCCGATCCGCACCGGGTCGCGGACGCCGAAAGCCGCAAGGACGGAATCCGGTGGACGAAGCTCAGCCGTCATACGCACCCTCCCGGACGGATCTCCAGTACGCCGTATACCCGCCGAGAACGGTACCGATGAGCCGTCGGGATCCGGCCCCCGCGTATCCTTGTGCCGAAGACCGATGCCAGAGTCTGAGGAGACCGTCGCCGCGATCGCAGCGGCCACTGCACGTGACCGCTTCCTGATCGCCGCGCGAGGGGGGAAGACCGTGCGCAAGTCGAATCTCAGGCCGGCCCTCACCTCCTTCGTCGGCCGGGCCCCCGAGCGCGCAGAGCTCGCTCGCACCGTCGGGGCGAGCCGCCTCCTGACCATCACCGGCCCCGCCGGATGCGGCAAGACCCGGATCGCGCTCGAGGTCGCGCAGGATCTCGCCGACGCCAACCTGGGAGGCGTGTTCGTCGCAGAACTGGACGCCGTCGTGGACGGCCGACGCGTCCCAGCCGTGATCGCCGCGGCCTTGGGCGTGGACGAGGATCCCGACCTCGTCCTCCTCGACGTGATCGCCGAGGTCCTCGGTGACGAACCCACGCTCCTGGTCCTGGACAACTGCGAGCATCTCCTCGACGCCTGCGCCCGGGCCGCGACCGAGCTGCTGACGAACGCCCCCGGGCTGCGGATCCTGGCCACGAGCCACGAGCCGCTCGGCGTCGCCGGGGAGGCCGTGTGGCCGCTCGCGCCCCTCACGGTGCCCGAGCCCCAGGCCACCGATGTCGCAGCGATCCACACCAGCGACGCCGTGAGTCTGTTCTGCGAGCGGGCACGCCTGGGCCAGCCCTCCTTCACCCTGGACGAACGCAACGCCGGGGCCGTCGTCCGCATCTGCCGTGGGTTCGACGGGCTCCCGCTGGCGATCGAGCTCGCGGCGGCCCGGATCCCGCTTCTGCAACCCCAGGAGATCGCCGAGCGCCTCCACGAGCAGCTCGACGACCTCCGCTCGCCGCACCGGGACCTCCCCGACCGGCAACGGACCCTGCGGGCCGCATTCGACTGGGGACACGGACTGCTGGCCGAGCCCGAGCAGATCCTCTTCCGTCGCCTGGGCGTCTTCGCCGGCGGGTTCTCGCTGCCGGCGGCCGAGCAGGTCTGCGGGGACCACGTCCTCGATCGCCGGGAGATCCTCGGTCTCCTGGGCGCACTGGTGCGGCGCTCGCTCGTCCGGGCGGAGGATCTGGGGGGCCGCACCAGGTACCGGATGCTCGAGACCCTGCGCCGGTACGCGGGTGAGCGGCTGTCGTCGGCAGGGGAGCAGGACGAGCTGGAGCGCAGGCACCTGCGCTGGGCCCTGCCGCTGGCCGAGGATGCCGCATCCGAGCTGAGCGGGCCCGACCAGAGCAGGTGGATGGACCTGCTGGAGCTCGAGCACGACAACCTCCGAACCGCACTCCGGTGGGCCCTCGACGACGACCCGCCGGCTGCACAGCGTCTCGCCGCGGCGCTGGCGCGGTTCTGGGAGATCCGGGGGCACATCTCGGAGGGGCGTGGCTGGCTCGAGGCAGCGGCCGCCTCGGGCACCGACTCCCCCGCCCGCGCGCCGGTGCTCCTGCACGCGGCGGTGTTCGCGCGGATGCAACGGGACTACACCGCCAGCCGCGCCCGGGCGCAGGAGGCGCTCACGCTCCTGAGGGACGCCGGTGACGAGCGGGGCGTGGCCTCCTCGCTGGCTGCGCTCGGAAGCGTGGAGTGGTCCGACGGCGCGGCGCAGGCCCGGTCCCTGTCGTCGGACAGCATCGCCATCGACCGTCTGCTGGCGCAGACGCAGCGCATCACCGGAACCGTAGACGATCTCGGGACCATGGCCTGGGAGGCCGGGGACCCGGCATCGGTGCGCACGCTGCACGAGCAGGCGCTGGAGATCGCCCGGCGCCGCGGCGACCCGGACGCGGAGGCCGCCTCGCTGCTGTGGCTCGGCAACGTCGCCTTCGCGACCGCCGACCACACCGGAGCCCGGGCCCGCTACGAGGAGGCCCTGGCGCTGCTCCGGCGGACCGGGAACCGGCGCCGGACCGCCGATGCGCTCGGCAACCTGGGCTTGCTCGCCCAGGCCGAAGGGGACCTGGCGGGGGCCGCGCAGCTCCACACCGAGAGCCTGGAGCTGCGCCGGGCGATCGGCCACCGTCGCGGCATCGCCGTGGCCTGCCTGAACCTGGGCGACCTCGCCCTCGCATCCGGGCGCACCGGAGAGGCCCACACGCTGTTCGCCGAGGCCCGCGACCTGGCCGACGGCCTCGGCGACGAGCGCATCCGTGCCGTCGCCGTCAACCGGCTCCCGTCCGTCGACGACGCCCCGGCCCGCGAGGACGGGCCCCCGGCGGCGACCGCCGCCACACTGCGCCGGGAGGGCGAGATCTGGGCGTTCGTGTTCGACGGACGGCCGGTGCGGGTGAAGGATGCGAAGGGCGTCCGCCACCTCGCGACGCTGCTCGCCCATCCCCGGCGGGAGTTCCACGTCCTGGATCTGGCCCGGGGCGGCGCCTCGTGGAGCGGCTCGGGGTCCACCGACCACGCCGACCGCCTGGTCGTCCGCGCCGACCCCTTCGGAGACGCCGGGGAGGTGCTCGACCCGGAGGCCAAGGAGGCCTACCGGGCCCGGATCCGCGAACTCGACGAGGAAATCGAGGACGCCGAGGCCTGGTCGGATCCCGAACGCTCCGCGCGGGCCCGTGAGGAGCGCGAGCAGCTCGTGCAGCAGCTCGCGTCCGCTGTGGGGCTCGGGGGCCGCGACCGGGCGGTGTCCGGTGCCTCTGAGCGGGCCCGCTGGAGCGTGTCCCGGACGATCCGCTCGGCGATCCGGCGGATCGGCGAACACCATCCGGCCCTCGCCGACCACCTGGAGCATGCCGTCCGGACGGGCACCTTCTGCACCTACGAACCGGATCCCGCACTGCCGCTGACCTGGGAGGTTTCCGAGATCACCTGACCGGTGCACGGCCGTGCACTCCATCCGCACGCCTGCTTGGTGACGGGCCCGCAGGGGGCCCGGAAGCGACCAAGGAGGTGCGAGATGGAGGATCGGCGCAAGCAGATCCTGAAGGGGATCGCGGGCGGCGTGGCGGTCGTGGCCGTGATCGCGGCACTGGCTCTGGACGTCGGCGGCGGCAGCGCGGTCGAGACCGACTCCAGGTCACCCGTGGAGCTGGTGGTCCCGGAGAAGGACGGCGTGGGGACATCCCCCAGCCGCACGACGAACGGTGGGAGCGCCCCGGCCCCCGCGTCGACCGGAGCCGGCAGCGACAGCTCGGGCGGGTCCGCCCCGGCCGACGAGCCCGCCGGGACCCCCGAGCCGGACCACGCCGAGGAGTGCGAACCTCCCCTCCAGCCCGCCCCCGGCGGCGGCTGCATGTGGGTGGATCCGGGCCCCGACGAGGATCCCGATGACGGCGGGAACGGCGGCGGTGGCGGGCCGTACCCGCAGGGCAACAAGCACACCTACGACCAGGGCGACCAGAAGCTCGCCCACGACGAGGGCGGCTCCGGTGGCCAGCCCACGCCGCCCCCGCCCGGGCACGGAGAGGGCGCGTACGACAACTGCCGCGCCAAGAAGTCGCAGCAGGCCTGCTAGCCGGGATCCGGCGGCAGGGTCGACCGAAGGAGCCGACCGGCACCGGGCCGGCGGCACGAGACAAAGGAGACCGACATGAACCGCACGAAGCTGATCGCGTACCTCGTCGGCGCCTCGATGCTCCTCGGAGCGGGAACGGCCCTCAGCGAGGACAACAAGGACGACGACAAGATGACCTACGAGGACGGCAAGGAGGCCTGCGACCAGGCCGGCGGCGACTTCGAGTACGACGGCGGGGGCTGGGGCTGCGACCTCGGCGACGGATACGGGTTCGGGTACGACCGCGTCGACGACACGTTCTTCACCTGGGAGCCCTACTCCAACCCCCCGCAGGACCCGCCGCCCTCCGGTGGCAAGCCCGTCTCGGACAGCGGGGTGGTCACTTACGACGAGGACCAGAAGGTGCTCGAGGACACCGAGGCCCCGGCCAGCGACCCGAAGCACGACACGCAGACCCACTTCACCGCGGGCGAGCAAGAAGCGACGGCGGCCGACCCCGAACCCGACCACGAAACACAGGACGACGACGTCACGGCCCCCTCCGAGCCCGAGGGCAAGTCGGGTCCGACCTGGACGAAACAGCGCTACACGACCGGCGATGAGCAGCGCGCCACCACCGGGTAGTGGACACCCGATCATGAGGAGCCCGGGCCCCCAGGGGTCCGGGCTCCTCATGACGGACCGGGATCCAGGCCCCCTCCTCCGGTTCCCCCTGGGGGACAACGTGGCGCTGGATTGCTCGAACTGAACCCTACGTCGTCCCCCAGGGGGTCTCACACGACCCCCAGCGGACGACGTTGCACGATCTTTGCGGCGCAGCCGTCAACGTCGTCCCGTAGGGGTTCCCGAACGAGACTCAGAGGGAAAGGCCGAGCGTGCCACGGGGGACGTCACCCCCCTGCCGTATCGTGGATGCTCACGAAGGGACCAGGGCATGCCGCAGGAACACGCGATCGAGCTCGACGGGCGCCAGGAGGGCGTCGTCCACCACGACTCCGGGCCCCTGCTCGTCTGCGGCTCGCCGGGCACGGGCAAGACGTCGGTGCTCGTGGAGCGGTGGGTGCGGCTGGCCACCGAGGTCGCGGCCCCCCACCGGGTGCTGCTGCTCGTCCCCACCCGCGACCGGGCCCTCGCCTTGCGCGACGAGCTCCCGTGGCGCCTCCCCGCGAAGGCTCTCGTGGAGATCCCCGTCCACACCTGGTACGCCCTCGCCTACCACCTGGTCACCCGGTACCACCGCCGGCTCGGCTACGCGGAGCCGCCGGTGCGCCTCACCAACGCCGAGCAGTGGTCGGTGGTCCGCGACCTGCTCGACCGCGACGACCCCGCAACGTGGGGGGACTACGCGGAGACCCTGCACACCGATGCCTTCGTCAACGAGGTCGCCGACTTCTGCGTCCGGGCCGGGCACCGGGGGATGTCCGACGACGACCTGCGGCAGCTCGCCTCCACCCGTCCCGAGCACGCGGCGGTGGCGGGGTTCGCGATCCGCTACCGGGACCATCTCGAGGCGAGCTCGACCCTCGACTACCCGGGTCTGATCCTCCAGGCCCGGCGCCTGCTGGACGACGCCGACGACATCCGCGAGGCCCTGCACCGCCGGTTCACCCACGTGCTCGTCGACGACGCCCAGGAGCTCGCCCCCGCCCAGCTCCAGCTCCTGCGCCGCCTCAACCTCGACCACCTGGTCTGCGCCGGCGACCCCGACTCCGCGATCGAGGCCTTCCGGGGGGCCGATCCGGGATGGCTCCAACGCTTTGACGAGGTCGCGCCCGGCCATCAGACGGTCGTCCTGGAGACATGCCACCGCTACGGCAAGTCAATCGGCGACGTGCCGGCGAAGCTGATCTCCCACTCGCCCGATCCCGGCCCCCATCGCGCCACCACCTTCTCCGGACCCGACGACGGCGCCGCGACGCTGCGCTGCTTCGGGACGATGGCCGCCGAGATCGAGGCCGCCGCCCGCACCGTCCGCAGCGCACATCTCGTGGACGGCGTCCCCTACGACCGGATGGCGATCCTGCTCGCCCAACCGGCCACCTACCTCCACCCCCTCGGACGCATGCTCGGGCAACTCGGGGTGCCCTACCGGGTGGACACCGGCGACCGTCCGCTGGCCGAGGAGCCGGCAGTGGGCGCGATCCTCGACCTGTGCCGCGCGGCGCTGGCCCCCGAGCCGGACGAGGACCTGCTCAAGCGCGTCCTGGCCTCACCACTGGTGGGGATGCACCCGCACCGGGTCCGGGAGCTCGCCCGCGACGCGGCCATGCGCAAGGGCACCACCTTCACCGCCGCCCTGGAGGCCGAGGAGTCCCCCGAAGCCGGCGAGTTCCGCAGGCTGCGCGACACGGCCGCCGCCGAACCCGACGAGCCCGCCGACACCTCGTTCCTGCGCGTCTTCGAAGCCTCGCGGTGGTGCGCCGAGCTCGCCGCCACCCGGAGGACCGACCCCGACGCCGCCCACCAGCTCGAGGCCCTGGTAGCGCTCGGGCGGGCCCTGGCCCACTTCGTGGAGCGGCGTCCCGGCGGCACGATGGCGACCTACCTCGAGACCTCGGCGCAGGCCGGATTCGCCGCCGAGCGGTGGACGCCGTCCCGGCGGCCCCGCGGGGTGCACGTGCTGTCGCTGCACGCGTCCAAGGGCCTGGAGTGGGACGTGGTGTGCGTGCTCGGGATCGCGGAGGGACATATCCCTAAGGCCCACAAGGCCCAGGGACTGTTCGACCCGTGGGCGATGGAGCTCGGCTCGGCGGTGGACCGCGCCCAGGCCCAGCTCGCCGAAGAGCGTCGCACCCTCTACGTGGCACTCACCCGGGCACGGCGGACGCTCGCCGTCTCCACCTCGCCGGGAACACGCCGCGCCGTGCCGTCGCGGTTCCTGGAGGAGTCGTTCGGTGAGCTGCCGGAGACGATCATCCCGGGGGCCGATCTCGTGCCGCTGACTCTCGGGGAGGCCGCCGCGCGCCTGCGCCGTACCCTGGCCGAGCCCGACGAGGGTGAAGCGGAGAAGGCCGCGGCCGCGTCCGCGCTGGCCGGGCTCCCCGGCATCGAGCCGGGGAGCTGGTGGTGGCGGCGCACCTGGACACCGGGAGCCCGGCTGCGGCCGGACGGCAAGCTCGTCACGTCCTACTCGCGGATCTCCCGGTACGACGAGTGTCCGCTGCGCTACGTGCTGGAGTCGGTGCTCGGGCTCGATCCGCAGTCGACCTACCAGATGAAGTTCGGGTCGCTCGTCCACCGGATCTTCGAACGGGCCGACCCGGCCGCCGACGACATCACCACGCTGAAGCAGGCGATCGAGGAGTACAAGCGGGAGTTCGTCGAGCACCACAAGGACGACTACCCCAACGTCGTGTTCGCGCGCACCTACTACACCTTCGGCGTCCAGTGCATCAAGCGCTGGTGGGGCACCGAACGCGAGGCCGGTCGGACCGTGGCCGTCGAGTACGCCTTCGACAACCTCGAGCTCGACGGCCACACGATCCGCGGACGGATCGACCGCGTGGCGCGCAACCAGAAAGGCCTGGTGCTGTCGGATTACAAGACCTCGCGGAGCCCCATCGAGTGGGAGAAGGCCAAGGAGTCGCTCCAGCTCGCGATCTACTACCTGGCGGCCAAGACCTACCCCGACCTCCAGGAGCATGGCGAGCCCGCGGTGATGCAGCTCATCTACCCGGGACTCGAGTACCGCAGCCGCCACGACGACAGCGTCGGGTGCGCGAAGCGCTTCCAGAAGCCCGAGGAGGCCGAGCAGGCGATCGTGCGGCTGCGGACGATCCTCGACCGGGCCGCGGGCGAGGACTTCGCCCCCGACCCGGAGGCCGACTGCCGTTGGTGCCGGATGAAGCCCCTCTGCCCCCGATGGTCGGAGGGCAAGGAGATCCCGCGCTGAGCTACGGGACGGTCCACATCCGGCCCTCCGGCCCGAAGGCCGCGGCCGAGCCGCGCATGTCCTCCTCGACGAACTCGAGCTGCCTGGCGACGATGTCCGCCACGCCGTTGCCGCTCAGGTCGTCCCCGTAGAACCCGCTGATCATCCGGCCAGGCTCCCGGACCGCCGTCCACAGCAGTGTCAGGGCGAAGCCCGTGCGCACCTCGACGCCGTCCGGAGCAGTGTGGCCGACGTCCTCGATCCCGTCCCCGTCCGCGTCGGCGCCGATCGGAAGCGGCAGTCCCTCACCGGGTTCGAGCAGACGGCTCCAGATCTGGCTCCCGTCGGAACCGTCGAGCATCCGTACGGTGACCTCAACCCCTGCGCCGAACACGATCTCGGCCAGGAGCGGGTCCCAGAGGCCGTCGCCGTTCACGTCGCCAAAGCAGTAGCACAGCTCCACCCAGGCGACGTCGGGGGCCAAGTAGTCCACCGGCCCCCAGATCTCCTCTCCTGTGCCGCCGGACCAGGCGGTCACCCGCGTCCCACCGAAGTTCGTCTCGAGCTGGATCAGGTCGCTGCCCCCGTCACCGTCGATGTCGCCGGCGACCTCGACGAGCCCGTTGTGCGGCAGCCTCCAGAGCTCCTCGCCGGTCGTCCCCTCGTGGGCGATCCGGGAGGGCCCGCCGTCGTGGAAGGTCACCAGCGTCAGGTCGGGGGTTCCGGTGCCGTCGAGATCGGTGGCGGACATCACGGCCTGGCCGCTTTCGAACGGCCGGACCCACCACGGCGTCCCGGCGACCGACTGGGCGGAGAGCAGGCCGGTGTCCCAAGAATGCCCGGAGAGCACGAAGGCGTCGGCGAGGCCGTCCCCGGAGACATCGTCGACCGGTATGGCCCACGGGAAGGCGTCGACGCCCGCCGCGACGACGCGGCCCACCTCGAGCCCCGTCGTGCTCTCGAGGGTGCGGCCCACGAAGACATCTGCGGTGATCCTGACGTCGCCCTGCTCCGCGCGATCGACGAACACGCCGTTCAACGTACCCACCCAGACCTCCGGTCGCCCGTCGCCGGTGGCGTCGGGCATGACGCGCAGGCTCGAGACGAACTGGAGGTCGTGGCCGTAGCCGCCGAGGTCGCTCCAGTGCCGCGAGTCGGATCCGTCGAGCCGCGCCGACCAGATGGCGGTGCCGTCGGCGCCGTTGAGCAGCGAGATCGTCTCGGTGAGCAGCCGGACCCCGGAGGCCACCGGCGTCCACTCGTCGGTGAGGGCCAGGACCTCGGACACACCGTCCCCGTCGATGTCGGTGGGCACGGCGAGGCCGACGTCCGGCACCGACCACAGGGCGCGTCCATCGGCACCGCTGCGCGCGGTCAGCGTCGAGCCCACCTCGTAGACGGTCTCCACGGTCAGCACGTCCAGGCGTCCGTCGCCGTCCAGGTCGCCGGCGCGGGAAGGGGACACCGAGTGCGGTGCCTGTGCATCGGCCTCCTCGGCGAGGACCTCCGCCCGCAGCGACAGGAACTCCTCGCGGGTGAGCGGTGTCCCGCGAGCACCGGCAAGCTCGGCGAGGGCGGGCGTTCCGGACGCCTGCCATTCCGCCGGCATCTGCGAGGTGAGGTGCTCCCGCATCGCGGAGGGCCCGTCGGCGGACTGCCCTCCGGCGGCACCGACGGGAGCCGGGGCGCGCCCCTCGATTGCACTCGCCGGCCCTGCCACCAACAGCAGCAAGGCGCAGACCCAAGCAGCGATCCGGAACTTCGACATGTGCTCCCTCCCGCGATGGACGTCGCCGTCTGTTTGTTCCTCGGCTCATGGTTCGTCGCCGCACCCCGCCGCCCTGCCGCAGTAGGCGTCGTGTTAGCGTCATGTCCCAAACTGGCCAACTCGCAGGGGAGGAAACGGTGGACGACCTGGAGCGCGCCTTCGAAACCCTCGGGATCACGCCCCTGGAGGAACGGGTCTACGAAGTGCTGATGGACGGGCCGCGCGCCACCCTTGGGGAGCTGTCGAAGCTCGTGCAGGTACCGAGGAGCCAGGTGCAGCGCGCGCTCAACCAACTGCGTGGCAAGGGACTGGTGACCGAGACGGCGACGCGGCCCCGCGAGTACGTGGCCGCTCCGCCCGAAGCCGCCGTGGAGGTCCTCGTCCTCCGGAAGGAAGAGGAGCTGCACCACGTCGTCCACGGCAGGGAGCAGGAGCTCCACCGCGCCCGTCTGGCCGCCGCACGGCTCGGCGAACGGCACCGGGCGGGACTCGAGAAGCTCCGCACGGGCGACCTGCTGGAGATGCTCGCGGGCCCGGAAGCGAGCGCGCAGCGCTTCCAGCAGCTCTTGAAGGCGGCCCGCGAGGAGATGCTGATCATCGACCGGCCCCCGTACGCGGCGGAGCTCGACGTGGAGGCCGAGCTGCGTTCGGACCGGGAGCTGCTCGACCGCGGCATCAAGGTCCGGTCCATCTACTCCGACGAGGCCCTGGAGATCCCCGGACGGTTGGCGATCATCCAGCAGGGGCTGGGGGCGGCCGGCGGCGTGCGCGTGCTTCCGGACGTCCCCACCAAGCTCGTCATCATCGACCGGAAGGTCGGGCTGATCCCGCTGAACCTCCAGCAGTTCGGCATCCAGGACGCCGTCGTCGTCCACGCGTCATTCCTGCTGCACGCCCTCACCCTGCTCTTCGAGTCGTTGTGGGAGATGGCGGTACCCCTCGCTTCCCTCGAAAGCACCGAGGACGAGGCCGAGCACGTAACCCGCGACGAGATGCTCGCCCTCCTGGCGGCAGGACTGAAGGATGAGAGCGTCGCCCGGGTCCTGCGGGTGTCCCGCCGGACGGTCACCCGCAGGATGCGGGAGCTGATGGAGGAGCTGGGGGCCAAGACGCGGTTCCAGGCCGGCATCCTCGCCGAACGCCGGCTGCGCGTCGGCGAGTAGCTTGAGCTACAGGGGGACCGACTCCGGGGGTGCGTCCCACAGCAGCTCGCCGGTCGGCCCGTCGACGGCGTCGACCCAGGTCTTCGGCGTGACCGCCGTGGCCCCCAGCGGGATGCCGCCGCCGTCGTCCTCCTCTTCGGTGATGACGAGGAACAGGACGTCGTCCGCGCCGGAACCCCCGAGGTCGTGGCCCACCCGCCCGCGGACGAACGCCGACCCGTCGTAGTTGCGGCTCCAGACCTCGTCGCCGTTCGCGCCGGTGAGGGCGGCGTAGTCCCACAGCCCGTCCGCGGCCTTGTTGCGGATCTGGAAGACGTCGTCCCGGCCGTCGCCGGTGAGATCCCCGCCGCCGGTGCCCGCGAGATCCTCGCCGAACCGCGACCAGTGGATCTGGCCCGTCGCGCCGCTGATCACGTGGATGTCGCCGGTGTCCTGCCCGAGGAAGGGACCGGTGGCCGAGTTGATGACGGTGTCGAGCACGCCGTCGCCGTCCATGTCTCCGGCGACCGGAGAGAATCCGGTGCTGACGTAGCCGTCGGTCGGCAGGGTCCGCGGGATGATCTTCGTGTCGTAGATGGCCGCCCCGGTGTCGCCGCGCAGCGCGAGGGAGTGCACTCGGATCTCGCGGTCGGGCCCGTGCGCGGTGTCGAGCATCAGGACGTCGTGGCCGGCGACGCCGTCGATGTCGCCGGGCACCTCCACGCCGTACAGCGGATCGTCATGGACCCACAGCTCGGAGCCGTCGGCTCCCGACCGGGCACCCAGCGTGTCGGTCTGGCGGACCAGGACGTCGGCCAGCCCGTCGCCGTCGAGGTCGGGGACGGGAACGCCGACGGCCTGCCCGTCGTTGGCCGCGGTCCACAGGAGCGCGCCCGTCCGGCCCTCGAGGGCCGAGATGGTGGTGACCACGGCCCGGCCCGCCGGGCTCGTGGGGGTGGAATGGATCTGGCTGGCCACGCTGTCCGCGAGGCCGTCGCCGGACAGGTCCCCGCCCGGCAGCACGACGGTCGTGCCCGCCGCGGGCAGCGCCGCCGTGGAGACGGGAAGGCCCGTCGCCCCCGAGAGCAGCGAGAAACGCCCGAGCGCGCTGCCGGCCGAGTACGGCGTCAGGGCGTTCTCCTCGCCGGCCCATGCGGATGCGCCGTCGATCTCGTTCAACCACACGTCCGCGCCGCCGTCACCGTCGGCGTCGGGGCCGACGACCGGAACCACCGCGGCGGACACGCCGCCGGCCGCACCGACGACGTGGCCGGCACCGCCGGCCTGCTGACCGGCGGTGGCGCCGGTGATCGTCCGTTCCCATGCGACGGTGCCGTCGGCGCCGCGCACGGCCCACAGGCGCCAGGTCGTCGTGTCGTCGTCGTTGCGGGTCGCGGTCTGGAAGAGGACGTCGGTCAGGCCGTCGCCGGTGAGGTCCACATCGAGGGTCCAGCGGATCAGATCACCCTGCACGACGGTGCTCCAGAGGCTGAGCCCGTGGGGCGGCGAGATCACCTCGAAGCGCAGGCTCGGGTCGCGGCCCGACGGCTGGTGGACGACGAACACCTCGGAGAGACCGTCGCCGGTGGCGTCGCCCTGGAGGAAGGCGGTGGCGTACCCCGACCAGCCCGAGGTCGCCGAGATGCCGAGGCTCATGGGGGCCAGCTCGAGCACGGCCTCCTGGATCTCGACGACGTCGGCGTCGCGGAGACCCGCCCTGAACCGGTCGAGGCCGAGCGGACGGCGTTCCACACCGTCGTCGGTGACCCGCACCAGGGGACCGGGCAGGAACTCAGCCTCGCGGGACTCTGCGGCGGCGGCGGTGCCGCCGGTCGGGACCAGCGCGGTGACGAGCGCCAGAGCAAGGATCCAGCGGTGCATGAGCAACCCCCATGAGTTCGCGATCGTGGTCGCAGACCACGTTCGCCGTGGGGACCGTGCATCCCTGCCCGCCGGGGTGTGTGGGTGGGGCCCGGCCGGTCCCACCCACTGTGGATTGACCCCGGTTACAGACCCAACGCAGCGAAGGTGCAGGAGGCGTTGCCGATGGCGGCGCCCACCCCGAGTCCGACCGGCGTGTTCTCACCTCTCTGGCTGCGGAGTTGTGAGGATACCGGCCCGCTCTCGTCGGCCCAGTCGTGCTCGAAGCCTTCCACGGGCGCTTCCGCGTTCCAGCACGAGCCACCGTTCCAGATGTCGAGGGCGGCGGCTTGCTCCAGGATCTCGGCCGCGTCCCCGGGCAGGAGCCAGCCACCGCGCTCCTCGGGCGGGCCGGCCGTCGGTCCGAGGAGGTGGTTCACGTGCGCTTCGACGCGCGAGTAGTAGTCCTCATGGGTGGGGTAGCGCTCCAGGATCTTTTCCTTCGTCCACAACCGTGAGAACCCGAAGAGCGGACAGCCTCCGTTCGAGTGCTCGCCCAAGGGCACCTCGATGAACGGATAGCGCAGTCCGCCCACCACGTTGCCGTCCTCGTCCCGCACCAGCGATCCCTCCTCGTCGCGCTCGACGCGCGGAGCGCTGGGGGCCGGGGTGCCGTCCCGCACCCATCGGTTCAGCCAGTGAGTGGCCGCCCGAGCCTGGTACTGGACGGTTCCCCGGTTCACGGCGCAGGCCGTGTCCACCGGGTTGCGGAGCCAGTCGGCCTGGCCCTGAGCCAGGTCGCGCTGCGAGATCGCCCACACGTTGTCGTGCCACGACTTGGGAGCGTGTCCCTGTCCGGCGCCTTCCCACACGACCCAGTTCTGGCTGTCCGCGGGCCCGGTGAGGTTCTCCTCGACGGTCTTCAGCATGGGCACCTGAAGGTCTTCGGCGATGTCCTTGATGCTCTGGCCGCCACCACCACGGCTGATGTAGAAGCCGTCGATGAGACCCTCGATGGGATTGCCCTCGGTGATGTAGGACGTCAGCCGTCCGGCCGACTGCGAGGCTCCGCCCACGATCACGTACTCGACGTCGAGGCCCCCGAGCGGGTCCTTGGCCACCGGTGATCGGATGGCCTTGACGGCCTGGGCCAGGATGTCGAAGTCGGCGCTGCTTCCCGGATGGAACAGCGTGAAGTACCGCAGGGCATCCCAGGCGCGCAGGCCGGCGACGCCGGCAAGCTGGGTGGTCAGCCCCACGTAGGCATGGCGCTCTTCGAGGTAGACGGGGACCGCCGGGGGCCACATGGTCTCCAGATCCCGGCCGCCGGTGACGTTGATCCAGTCGACGAAGACCGTGCCGCTGAACGTCCCGTCGACCGGACGCCGCACGATCATCCGTGTCTTGTACTCGAGCTCGCCCGTGTCACCCGTGGGACCGGAGAAGAAGTACTCCTCCTCGACGAACCCGTGCGGCTCGACCGGCACGGTGCTGGTGTGCCAGGGCCGGCCGTGGATGCCCCACTCGCCCACGGGCCCCTCCACGTGTGCGTCCGGAACCGCGTCGGCCGGGTCTTCCTGTGCGACCGCGAACTGCGGCACGGACACCAGACCCATGACCATCACAGCCGCGGTCAAGAGTCCAAAACTGCGTTTCGCTCTCCGTTGCATACAGCCCCTCCTCGCCTCGCGTGGCAACGATGATCTAAGAGGCTTTCGGCACGAGGGGAGGAGGCTCCTGCGGCCCGGCGAGAATCTGAGACCGCGTCTCAACGCTCGAACAGCAGGCGTTGCACGTAGGAGGCGAGCTCCAGGTCGGGGGTCCGGTCGATGAGGATGTCCGCGTAGAGCATCGACTCGCCGATGCGGACGAATATGTAGGCCAGGTCGTCGGCGGGCAGCGCCAGCTTCACTTCCCCCGCCTCCTCGGCCTCCGTGAGGATCCGGCTCCAGTGCCGGACCATCCGCTCGTGCACGCCGCCGGCGGGGGTGAACAGCACTCTGAGAGCGGTTTCGGTATCCGAGCGCAGGAACCGGCGGAAGGGGTCGAAGCCGGCCGTCTCCTGCTTGAAACGTGTCGCGATCTCGAGGATCCGCTCGACACCGCTGGACACCGCCTCCCGTTCCGCCATCCGCATCGTCTCTCGGGCCAGGAACCAGAGGACGCCGGCGAGCAGGCGGTCCCGGCTGCCGACGACGCGATACAGCGTCGCCCTGCTCACTGCAAGGGACCCGGCGAGATCATGCATGTCGACCGTGCCATCCCGCAGGAAGGCGTGCAGCGCGGCTTCCAACGCCTGCTCGTAGGTGACAACCCTCGCGCCGGGCGCAGATGCCCCCCGCTCGAGGGAGCGCTTCCGCTCCGCTCTCATGCCGACAATCTTACGCCTGCTCAGCCGAGGATCTCGCCGGCGGTGAAGGAGATCTCGGGGAACGCCAGAGGCGAGAGCGTCGCCGTTCCCTCACCGACCGACCGTTGCGCGTATCCGTCCGGCGTCGGCTCGCGGTGCACCTCGATCCGGCGCGCGCCCACGTCCACCAGCCAGGCCTCCGGGACGCCCGCGGCGCCGTAGCGGGGGATCTTGCGGTTGCGGTCGAGAAGCACGGAGGAGTGGGCGACCTCGACGACGAGCAGGAGGTCGTCCGGGCGGGGATGGGCCGTGGCGTAGTCGTCGTCCCGCCGGTGGCCGATCCAGAGGTCGGGCTCCGGCTCGGAGCGGTCGTCGAGGATGACCGGTGTCTGGACGCCGACGGTCGCACGCTCACCGACCTGCGTCATGAACAGACGGTTCAGACGGATGACGCACCCGGCGTGCGGAGAGTCCATCGGCGTCATCTCGATGATCTCCCCGTCGAGGAGCTCGACGCGGTCGTCGGGCGTGAGGATGCCCACCTCGACCATGCGGTGGTACTCGTCCACCGTGAACAGTCTGCGTCGGAATTCAACCGCCATGGTTCACCACCGCCTCTCATGGTACGGCCCCGTGCTCGACGGCCGCGGGGAAGGCGTCGGGAAGAACGACATGCTACCCACCCTCACGGACAAGATTCACGAGACGGTCCGGCACGAACACCACCCGGTCCGGCCCCCGGCCCCCGAGGGCGTCGCGGACCCGTTGAATGCTCAGCGCCTGCTCCAGCACCTCGTCCTCGCCCAGGCCGGCGGCAGCCTGGAAGGACCCCCGGATGCGGCCGTCGACCTGTACCACGATCGTCACGGTCTCGTCGGCGAGCGCGGCCTCGTCCACGGCGGGCCAGGGCTGCTCGTGCACCGAGTAGCCGCCGCCGATCGCCTCCCACAGCTCCTCGGCCAGATGGGGCACGAACGGCGCCAGCAGGAGCACGAGCGTCCCGCGGACGCGCTCCCATTCCGGCCCGGTCATCCCGGCACGGTGCTCGGTGGCCCACGACACGAACTCCATCAGGGCGGCGATCGCGGTGTGGAACTTGAAGGCCTCCATGTCCCGTGCCACCCGGGCGGTGGTGCGGTCCACCTCTCGCAGGTCGCCGAGGCCCGGCCCGGGCTCGTGGTCGGCGGTCACAAGCCGCCACACCCGCGCGGTGAACCGGACCACGCCCTGGAGCGCATCGGCGGAGAACTCCGGGCCCTCCTCCCAGGGGCCCGCGAACAGCAGGTAGGCGCGCAGGTTGTCGGCGCCGATCGTCTCCCAGTAGGGCTCGGGCGTGACGACGTTGCCCCGGCTCTTGGACATCTTCGCGCCGGCCATCACCATCAGCCCGTGGAACCCGATCCTCGGGATCGGCTCCCGGACGGGGGTCAGCCCCAGGTCGTGCAGTGCCATCGATACGAAGCGTGCGTAGAGGTGATGCCGTCGGACGTGCTCCTGCCCGCCCTCGTAGCGGTCCACGGGCAGCACCCGGCCGGTCCGCTCCGGGTCCCAGGGACGGTCGTCCAGGTCGGTGCAGGGGTACCGCAGGAAGTACCAGGAGGAGTCGACGAAGGTGTCCAGCACGTCGGTTTCCCTGCGGGCGGCGCCCCCGCAGCGCGGACACGGAACCTCCACGAAGGTGGACACCGCCGCCAGCGGCGACACCCCGGTGCCCGTCGGACGGAAATCCTCGACCTCCGGCAGCACCACCGGAAGCGCCTCGTCCGGCACGCGAACCTCGCCGCACTCCGCGCAGTGGACGATCGGGATCGGCGGCCCCCAGTACCGCTGGCGCGAGACGAGCCAGTCCCGCAGCCGGTACCGGACGCTCCTCCGCCCGGCCCCCGTCTCCTCCAGCCGGGCGGCGATGGCGTCTCGGGCCTCCCCGCCCACGAGGCCGGTGAAGGGCCCGGAGCGCTCCAGCGGGCCCTCGCCCGCGTACGGGGGCTCCCCGCCGGCGACCACGGTGACCACCGGGAGGCTGTGGCGTCGTGCGAACGCGTGGTCGCGGGCGTCGTGGGCGGGCACGCCCATGACGACGCCGGTGCCGTAGCCGCCCAGGACGTGCTCGGCGACGAACACCGGCACCCGCGCGCCGGTGAGCGGATGGACGGCGT
>CAZLKN010000046.1:17660-23585 GCA_964560135.1 uncultured Actinomycetes bacterium
CGCTGGGCCCGCTTCGCCCACGCCGGCCAGTCGAGTGCGTCCAGGCCCCCGTGCAGCTCTTCGGCGTAGCGGGTGATGCGCAGGAACCACTGGCGCATCAGTCGTTCCACCACGGGTGTGTCGCAGCGCTCGCAGCCGTCGCCCTCGAGCTGCTCCCGCGCCAGCACGGTCAGGCAGGACGGACACCACACCACGGGGGCCTCGGTCCGGTAGGCCAGACCCGCCTCGTGGAGCTTCAGGAAGATCCACTGCGTCCAGCGGTAGTAGGTGGGGTCGGAGGTGCGCAGCTCGCGGGTCCAGTCCCAGGCGGCCCCCATGCGCGAGAGCTGGCGGCGGAAGTTCACGATCGTCCGGTCCATCAGGGCCGACGGGTGGACACCGGCCTTCACGGCATAGTTCTCGGCGTTGATGCCGAAGGAGTCGAAGCCCACGGGCTGGAACACCCTCCGGCCCCGCATGCGCATGTAGCGTCCGTAGGCGTCGGCCCCCGAGTAGGTGCGCACGTGACCGACGTGCAGGCCGTCGGCCGAGGGGTACGGGAACTCCACGAGGTTGTAGAAGGCGGGGCCCGGCGCGTCCACATCGAAGGTGTACAGACCCGTGGAGGACCACCGGGTCCGCCACTTCTCCTCCACCACGACGGGGTCGTAGGGTGTGCGGCGCTCGTCCATCTCGCTCTCCTCTCACGTAGATCCGGGAAATGGAAAACCCCCGGCCTTCACGGCACGGGGGTCCGGCGAGCGCCAACCGCGGCGCTCGCCGCTACGTAAGAAGGAGGCCCGGAACGGGTCTGGTCGTCCTCATGGTCCGGACAGGATGCCAAGGCCCTCGGGGACCGTCAAGGGCCGGCGGCTCCGAACCCCCGCCCGGATTCTGACCCAGGGTCCGTGTCGGCCCCCGGCCGTATGCTGGTCCACCCAGGTCGGAGAAGGGTCGACGATGAGCAAGCCCACAGCGTCCGAAGCCGTCAAGGCAGCCCTCAAGGGCTACGAGCCCTCCGACGAGCAGTGGCAAGCGATCCGGGCCCCCTTGGAGCCCGTCGTGATCGCCGCGGGGGCCGGGTCCGGCAAGACCGCGGTCATGACGGCACGCATCGTCCACCTCGTGGAGGCGGGGCAGGCCCGGCCCGCGTCGGTCCTCGGGCTCACGTTCACCAACAAAGCCGCCGGGGAGCTCGAGGAGCGGCTCGGCGACGCGCTCGGCAAGCTCGCGCCACACCCCCAGGAGCACCCGACGGTCATGACCTACCACGCCTTCGCGCAGAAGCTCGTCCGCGACCACGGCGCGCGCATCGGCGTCGACCCGGAGGCAGCGCTGCTGTCCAACGCCCACAAGTGGCAGCTGCTCATGGGGTTGATCGAGGAGCTGGACGAGCTCGACGAGGTGGAGCTCCGCCACCCGCTGTCGTTCATCCCCCAGACCCTCCAGCTCTCCGACCAGTGCGCCGACCATCTCGTCTCACCCGAGGAGCTGGCCGCGGAGTGCGACCGGATCCTGGAGCAGAACGGCGACAACTGGGTGGTCACCGCCGCCCGCAAGCGCAAGGACTTCGCGAAGATCATCGCCAGGTACGCCGAGGCCAAGCAGCGCCTCCGCCGGATCGACTACGGCGATCAGATCCGTCTGGCGGTGGAGGTGCTCGAACGCCACCCGGCGGTCGTGCGTGAGCTGCGAGAGCATTATCCCGTGGTGCTGCTCGACGAGTACCAGGACACCAACCCCGGACAGAAGGTCATGCTCCGCCACCTGTGTCCGGACGGCTGGGCGGTGACCGCGGTGGGCGACGCGCGGCAGGCGATCTACGCGTGGCGCGGCGCGTCGATGTTCAACCTCATCAATTTCCACCGCGAGTTCCGCACCGCCGACGGTTCGGAGGCCCGGCGGGCGGCACTGTCCGAGAACTTCCGGTCCGGACGACGGATCGTCGAGCTCGCCAACCGCATCATCGAGAAGGTACCGCCGGAGCACCGTCCGGGGGCCGAGCTCGTTCCCGTGGAGGCCAACGGCGAAGCGTTCGTGGGAGCCGCCATCTTCTCCGACCAGGAGACCGAGGCGGCCTTCGTCGCCGACGAGATCGAGCGCCTCCACGACGACGACCACGAGTGGCGCGACTGCGCGATCCTCGTGCGCACGCGGCGCTACCTCGACCGCATCGTGGCCGCCCTCGAGGATCGCGACATCCCCTACGAGATCGTCGACCTCGGGGGCCTGCTGAAGATCCCCGCCGTCGTGGACACGATGGCGTGGCTGCGGCTGCTCTACGACCGCGGTCCGGCCTCCAACCGGTGGGCGGCCCGGATCCTGATGGGCCCCCGCTTCCGCGTGCACTACGGCGACCTGGCCCCCATCGCGCGCCACGCCGCCCAGCGCAACTACCAGCTGATGCAGGAGGCCCGGGAGCTGCTCGGCGTCGAGGAGCCCGATCCCGGCGAGGTCGCCTACTCGCTCGTGGAGACCCTCGAGGAGGCGGACGCCATCGAGGGCGTGTCCGATGAGGCCCGGGAGCGCGTCCGCGAGTTCCTCGCGCTGCTGGAGGACCTGCGTCCGCATGCCAGCCTCGGCCTCCAGGAGCTCGCGCAGATCGTCGTCGACCGCACCGGCATCGCCGACGCGCTGGCCGCGTCCACCTCACGCACCGCTGCCGCGATGCGCGACAACCTGAACGGCTTCATCGGGGTCTGCTCCGAGTTCGCACCGCTCGACGGCGAGGCGAACCTCGGCACGTTCATCGACTTCCTCGACGTCGCCGAGGAGTCCGAGGACCCGATCCCCCTGGCGGCCACCGCCACCTCCGACTCCGTGAAGGTGCTCACCGTCCACGCCGCCAAGGGCCTCGAGTACCGGGCGGTATTCGTCCCCGTGCTCGCCGCCTCCCAGGAGCTCGGACGCTACGACGGCATGAAGATGTACTCGGTCTTCCCCGACGTGCGGCTGTCGAACCCGCTCACCTCCACCATGCAGCTCCCGCCCGGGGTCCGGCGCGACCGTGACGACCTGCCGCGCTTCGAAGGCCACATGCGCACCTACCGCGACGCGCTCAAGCAGCGCGCCGAGCAGGACGAGCGTCGGCTCTTCTATGTGGCCCTCACCCGGGCCCGCGAGCGCCTCTACTGCTCGGCGGCGTGGTGGTACGGGGCCGAGGACCGCAAGGGCCCGTCGGTGTTCTGCGACGAGATCCTCGAGCAGACCGACCTCATCCGGGTCCTGCCCGGCCACTGCCGGCCCGACCACGCGCCGCTCACCAACACGGTGGTGGAGGCGATGCGCCGCGACCTCGTCTGGCCCCCCGCACCCGAGCGCGACGAGACCGCGGCCGCGTGGCTGGAGAAGGTGGAGGCGATCCTTGCCGGGCAGACCGACGTCGACGAGGTGCTGGCCGTGGACGGTGCCCGTCCCGTCTACGAGGAGCATCTGCGCACGATCGAGACCCTCCGCGCCGCAGCGGACGAGACCGCACCCGAGCAGCGGACGCTGTCGCTGTCGGCCACGGCCGCGGTGCGGATCGCGCTCGGCAAGGAGACCACCGACAACGTGCTGTACCCCGTCCCCCAGCGGCCCACGGAGGCGCAGCGCCTCGGCACCGAGGTCCACGCCTGGATCGAGGAGCGGGCCCGCGGGCTCGTGGGCCTCGCCGACGAGGAGGCACTCGACAGCTCGTCGCTGCCCGCCGACCGCGCCACCGCCGAGACCCTCAAGGACAACTTCCTGCGTATGGGCTACGACGAGCGCACCCTGGCCGAGCTCGACTCCGGGGAGCCGGCGGCGGAGCTGCCCTTCACCCTCAAGGTCGGGCGGGCGCTCGTCCGCGGACGGATCGACGCCGTCTACCTCGCCGACGGCGGCCTGGAGATCGTCGACTTCAAGACGGGCCAGATCCCCGAGGAGCCCGACTGGGGACAGCTCGAGCTCTACGCGGAGGCGCTGGCCGAGCTCGGCCTCGTCCGGGGCGAGGTCACCCTCACCTACGCCTACCTGCGAGCGGGGGAGCCGCGCTCGAGGCGATACACGCCGCGCGGCATCGCCTGGCTCGAGGAGGGCCTCGCGCCGCTGCGCTGACCTCCGGACCGAAAGAGGATGCGGAGGCCGGCCGTCGTAGTTCTGTGACAACAGGGCATCCACCAGTCGAGGGGGTTAGGTCGTGCGAAGGATCGCAGCGCTGCTCGTCGTCGTGCTCGCCGCCGGATATCCGGCGATGAGCTCTCCGGCAGTCGCCGACGACCACACGCCCGTGGTCCTCACCGATGTCTTCATCGAGATGGACGACGGCATCCGTCTCGCCGCCGACATCCACCTTCCCCCCGGCACCGCCACCGACGGCTCCGTGCAGGTGCCCTGCCTCGTGGAGGTCACCCCGTACCGCAAGGAGATGCGGGCATCCGAGGGTGCTTCGCTGCTGCCGTTCGAGGGGTTCGGCCTCATCGAGGTCGACGCTCGCGGCACCGGGGGATCCGAGGGCGAGTACGACATCGTGTTCTCGCTGCGCGAGCAGTACGACACGGCGCAGACGATCGACTGGGCCGCCACTGAATCGGGCCTGTGCAGCAAGAAGGTCGGTATGTTCGGCGGGTCGTACTCGGGGATCATCCAGTACCTGGTGGCCACCCTGCCCCCGGACCGCGCCCCCGTCCACCTCGCGGCCATCGCCCCCCAGCGCGCCTACGGTGACCTGTACCGCGACATCGTCTACCACGGCGGACAGGTCATCGGCTCCTTCGGCGCGGCGTGGACGGCAGCCACCACGGCTCTGTACACCGTGCCCCCCACCAACGTCGACACCGAGCAGGGACGGGGAGCCTGGCTCGACCACCTCACGCAGAACGACCCGATGATCCTGCCCTACCTCGCGAATCCCTACGCCGACGCCGACTTCACCTGGACGAACGAGGCGGGCCCCCACTCCCAGCTCCTGTACGAGGACTCCTCGGCGCTCGGACGGATCGACCGGCTGACGGTCCCCACCCTGCATCTCGCCGGCTGGTTCGACACCTTCACCCGCGGCCAGGCCCTGACCTTCCAGCGCGCCCTGGAGGCCGAACGCAGCCTCGGCGGGCGGGGACCCAACTACCTGATCATGGGCCCCTGGAACCACGGCGGCACCCACTTCATCGAGCCGGCGAACTTCACCGACCGGCTGGTCGAGTGGTACCGGTACTGGCTGGACGGCGGCGACCGTCCCGGATGGATGGACGGCCCACGCGCCACCTACTGCCTCATGGACAGCGCCGTCCCGAACACCGACTGTCCCGAGTGGCGGACCACCGACACCTGGCCCCCGTCCGACGCCGAATTCACCCGTCTGCACCTGCGCGCAGACGGCAGCCTGACGGCCAAGTCGCCGGGGGACGAGGGGTCGTCGTCCTACGTGTACAACCCGGCCGCGGGCACCGCGGAGATCGCCTCGCGCTGGGACAACGCGGCCCTCGTCCCGCAGGTCACCTGGGACCAGCGCACCGACGAGCCGAAGGGGCTGTCCTTCGAGACCGACGCCTTCGACGAGGACGTCGCCGCCGCCGGTCCCATCGCCCTGCGGCTCTGGGCCGCCACGCACGGCGCGCCGGGCCGCACCGACCTGGCCTCCTCATGGCCGGGGGTGGCGCAGCTCACGCCCCCGTACCACGACACCGACTTCGTGGTGAAGCTCTCAGACGTGGCCCCGGACGGCACCTCGACGCTCGTGACCCAGGGCTACCTGCGCGCCTCCCACCGCGCGCTCGACCTCGAACGCTCGGTCGTGGTGGACGGGGAGATCGTCTCCCCGTACCACCACCACACACTCGCCGCCCTCGACCCGCCGGTGCCCGGTGAGGCGCGCGAGTACCACCTCGAGGTCTGGCCTACGGCGAAGGTATTCCCGGCGGGCCACCGGTTGCGGATCGCGATCTTCTCCGCGGACACGCCCAACCACCTGAACCTGGTGAAGCCGGC
>CAZLKN010000047.1:0-23021 GCA_964560135.1 uncultured Actinomycetes bacterium
CGCCGCGGCGCGCCGCCTCGACCTTCGCGTCCCGGACCACCCGTTCCGGCAATCCGCGCAGATACAGCGTCTTCGTGCCACTCATGTGGTCAAGATAACATCTGTGGCACGCTCCCGCGCGGCTACGGGACGCTTCCGCGGAAACGGCCGGGGGTCCGTTTCGCGGGGATAGCTACTGTGGAGCCCTGTCGGCGGTCATCCCCACGACGAAACGAGGTGAATATGGCCAGCGAGTTCAGCGACCTCCGCGCGCTCTTCTTGAACTGCTCCCTGAAGGCCAAAGCCTCGGAGTCGCACACCCGACGGCTCCTGGCTCGGTCCGCGGGGATCATGGCCTCCCAGGACGTGGACGTCGAGCTGCTCCACGTCCTCGAGCACGACATCGCCTTCGGCATGGTCAAGGACGCGACGGAAGAGGGCGGCTCGCGCGACGACTGGCCCGCGATCCAGCGCAAGATCATGGACGCCGACATCCTCGTCATCGGGACACCGATCTGGCTCGGGATGAAGTCGAGTGTCGCGATGCTCGTGATCGAGCGGATGTACGCCTACTCCGGCGACCGCAACTCCAAGGGCCAGTACCTCTACTACGGGAAGACGGCCGGGTGCGTGGTCACCGGCAACGAGGACGGCGTGAAGGCGTGCTCGATGGACATCCTCTACGCCATGGCGCACATCGGCTACACCATCCCCCCGCAGCCGGACTGCGGCTGGATCGGCGAAGCGGGACCGGGGCCAAGCTACGGCGACGTCCTCGAAGACCGGGACACACCAGCTGGCTACGACAACACCTTCACCCTGAAGAACTGCACGATCATGTCCTGGAACCTGATGCACACGGCAAGGCGGTTGAAGGACGCCGGCGGGCTCCCAACGACGGGCAACATGGCCGACCACTGGGACGAAGCCGTCAACGCCCGCGACATGGACCCGGAGCGGACGGAGTTCTGAACGACGGAGGCCCCGCGTACAGGGTAGATTCGTCGGTAGGTTGTCGTCGTGGCCGGGGCCCGGAAGAGGTTTTCGACCACGTTTTCTACAATCCCCGCCCCCGTAGCTCAGGGGATAGAGCACCGGTTTCCTAAACCGGGTGCCGCAGGTTCGAATCCTGCCGGGGGCGCTCTTACCTGCGGATCTGTTTGATCGCTCCCCGTGGTTGGTTGCAGTTCCTGGTTGCACGCAACCATGCAGCAACCAACGTCACTGTCCCGCGATAGGATCCTTTCGAACGTCTGTTCGTAGCATGGGGAGGTCTGGATTGCAGGTACAAGCCCTGGAGCATCGAGGGATCACGCTCGCACAGCATGGTCGGCGGTGGCGATTCTTCTGGTCACCGATCCGCGGACACATCACTCGAGACTCCCTCCAAGAGGCAATAGCTGAATTGGATTGTCTTCTCGACGCCCGGGAGCGGGAGCGGCGCGCTTCCCAGATCCAAGGGCTTACGGTCGCTCAGCTCCTCGACGAGTGGTGGGGGCGCAAGCGCCGGGAGCTTCGCGAATCCACGCGCATGCGCTACGAGAGCGTCATGCGCTTGCATGTGAAGCCGCTCCTCAGCCCCCTGGCCGCTAACGAGCTCCGGCCGGTGGACATCGAGGACTACTACATGTCCGTCACCTACAAGACGGCGCTCGTGTCCCGCGACGTCCTACGGCCGGCTTTCACATGGGGGCTCGCCAACCGCCTCGTCGTCCGCGTCGACGGCATCAATCCGCTCCAGCTCGCCCCCATCAATCGTGCCCGATGCCTCGGCGGGGATGCTGAGACAGACGCCAACATCACGATGCAGGTCGACGAACGCCAGATCCCCGAACGCGACGAGATCGAGAAGCTCCTCATCGACGCCGAGGAGCGGGGGGATCTGCGCTGGTGGCTCTATCTTCGGCTGGCCCCCACACTCGGCGGCCGCCCCGGAGAGCAGTGCGCGCTGATGCGGCGGGACCTCGATGTCGACGCCTGCACCGTGAGCATCAGTCGGGGCGCTAACAAGCACACCCTCACGGTGACGGCTGTGAAGCGATCGACGAGCGTGCGGACGCTCTACGTCGGCCCTCGCCTGTTCGAGGACGTCATACCGCTCATCGCCGGCCTCGCACCCGACGACTTTCTGTTCCCGGCTACTGGCCAACGCTGCGGTGTCCGCAAGGCGCCCTGCTGGACGGCGAACAGCGTCCACGGACGGTTGCGGAGAGCGACCGCACGCCTTGGCCTCCGGCCCTACACACCGCACAGCTTCCGGCACTACTGTGCGACCCATCTCCTGGATCAAGGATGGCCCCCCATGCAGGTCGCCAGATGGCTCGGCCACCGCAACGACACGATGGTTCGGCTCCTCTACGCCGCCCACATCGTGGAGGACACGCGAGCCCACCTGGGGGAGGCAGCTGGCCGTCTCATCCGCCGAACGGCGCCCGAACGCTGATCCCGCGCCGGCGTCCGGCCAATGGGTCCCGTTCGTCGGTCAGACGGAGGTCATCGACGCGGGGTCTTCGGCGTGTGACAGGGCCATGCCCGGACGTTGCCAGCAGATCTCCAGCCCCCGGCCGTCCGGGTCGTCGAACGAGACGGTGATGAGCGCCTTGAAGTCGGTGACCTCACCGTCGCTGGCTCCGCGCTCGACGAGCCGCTGCCGCACGACGTCGAAGGACTCCCGGTCCGGCAGCTCGATCGCGAAGTGGTCGATCCGCCCCCGCTCGAAGATGCGCCCGCCCGGGCCGTCGAGGTCGATGGCCTCGGCAGAGAACGCATGGAGGACCAGACCGGGACCCACCTCGATGAACCAGTGTTGGAGTGTCGGGTAGTCGTACCGTCCGATCACCGCGGCGCCGAAGACGTCCTCGTAGAAGGCCGCCAACGCCTCGAGGTCCCGGCTCAGCACCGCGACATGGTTGATACCGCTGGCGATCCCGGCCATGTCCGCTCCTTCCTGTAGACTGGGACAGACAGTAAACCTGATTGACATATCTGTCAACCACTATGACGGAATCGTTTCCGACGATCGGATGGCTGCTCCTCGACCGCCACGCCTGGTTCGAGGAGGGCCTCATCGCGCTCCTCCACCGTGCGGGGTGGAAGGAGATCACCCGCACTCAGGCGCACCTGGGCGCGTTCGTCGACGCGGAACACGGCACGCGGATGTCCGAGATCGCCAGGCGCGCCGGCGTCTCGCGGCAGGCCGCGCACAAGACGATCACGGAACTCGTCGCCCAGGGGGTCTTCGAGCTCGGCGAGGATCCGACGCACCGCGGCGCCAAGCTCGTCCGGTTCACGAAGCGGGGCCGGCGCCTGGAGACCGACGTCCGCCGTTCGCTGGAGACGCTGGAGCGCGAGCTCACCGAACGCCTCGGCCCACGCCGCGTGGAGGAGCTGCGCCGAGCCCTCGCCGCCGAATGGGGGCCGCACCCGTCAGGATGAGGTCGAAGCCCGGCAGGGACGGTTTAGGTCATCAAGATGCCCGCGGGTCACGCGCCCCCGTCGGAAAACACAGGACCACGGCGTGCTCGGCCCCCTCCCCGCCCCGGACCTCGATCCGGCCTCCGTGGAGCTCCATGATCGATCTCATGAGATAGAGACCGAGGCCCAGTCCCCGGTGAGAACGGTTGTCTCCGGCATGTCCCTGGACGAACGGGTCGAACGCGCTCGCCGAGATCTCGTCGGGTATCCCGGTGCCGCGGTCCACGACCGCGATCTCGACGGCGTCGGCCGTCCGATGGACGGAGACATCGATCTGCCCGCCGGACGTGTACTCGAGGGCGTTCTCGAGCGCCGCCGCGACAGCCTTCGAAGCAAGGTCGGCGTCCACCAAGACGGTCACCTCGTCGGCGCTCACGGAGACACGAACCACCGCTTCCGGCGGAAGGCGGTCGACGGCCCTCGATATGAGCGCCGAAACCGCCGAGGGCCGAAGATCGGGCCGGACATGCGCGGCTTGGAAGTCCGCGGCCAGCAGAACGTTCTCCAGCAGCCGCCGGAGCCGGACCGAGGCATGATGCGCGCTTCTCGCCAGCTCGGCTCCCCGGACCGCCGGAAGGTCCGGCCGAAGGCTCAGGACCTGGACGACTCCGTTGAGGATGGTCACTGGCGTGAGGATCTCGTCGGAGAGGACGTCCAACAGCGCACTCCTCCACTGCTCGGTAGCGCCCGCCTCGGAGAGCTGACGCCGGATCACGATCGGGATGCCGGGAGCCACCTGGTCCAATCTCGAAGCGTCACCCGCCGGGTCGAGGATCGACTCGTCGAGGATGATCAGATCCGGTCGCCGCTCCGACACCTGGTCCACCACCTGCCGCAGGGATCCGGACACCTGAACGTCGAACGCTCCGGGGTCCAGGCCGAGCAGCGCGCGAGGGTCATCGGTTCCCAGCAACAACCGGACGCGCCGACGACCCTCGCTCATGCCGATCGGCCTAGCTCCCCGGCCAGGGCCAGGGGAAGTCGGCACCGGCGTGCTGGGCCATCAGGAAGAGATGGGACGCCGCAGCGACGACAAGGATCGCCACGCGCCTGCGCAGGGTGCGTTTCATGGGCACCTCCCGTGTGGACTGATCCGGCCGTCCGCCGGACCTTCACGAGAGATATTAACAATCTGTTCATCGCGTCGGTTAAGATGAGGGTCGTGACCAGGAAAGCCCCGTCGTTCCAGGAGCGGTTCCGGCGGGCTCGGGAGGGGATGGGCCTGACGAAGACCGCCGTCGCCACCCCCCGCTACTCGCTCAGCTACGTCAGCCAGATCGAGTCGGGCAAGAGGCGGCCGTCTCCCGAGGCGCTGGCATTCTTCGCCCAGAAGCTCCGGGTGAGCGAGGCCTACCTGCTGACCGGCGTCCCGGACGCGCTCAACGAGGAGCTCGCCTTCCACCTCGAGGAGTCCCGCATCCTGATCTCGACCGACGACCTCGACCGGGCCGACGAACGACTCGCCGACGTGCTCCTGCGATCGACCGAGTACGGTCTGACCGGCGTCCACGCGTTGGCCCTCGTTCTCGCGGGCCACGTCCGCGTGCGCAGAGGCCGCGTAAGGGAGGCCATCGACCGGTTCGAGGAGGCCATCGAGGCGGGCCTACCGGAGCGCGAGCTGGGTCTCACCACCGCGGCGCTCGCGCGGGCCTACGCCGGTATCGGGGACCTCGCGTACGCCGTCGACCTGGTCGAGAGTTACCTCAGGACCCGGGGGCCGGTCCCGATGGACCCGAGCGTGATGGCCGAGCTCCAGACGGTCCTGGTGTCGACGTACTTCGAACGCGGCGACGTCGTGCGCGCGGAGCGGGTCGCCAAGAAGGCACTGGAAGGTCTGGACCACAGGGCCGCACCTCATGTGAGGGCGAACGTGTTCTGGGTGGCCAGCCGCGTGCTGGCCGAGGCCAAGCGCTGGGACGAGGCACTGGACCTCGCGACGAGGGCCCGCGTCCTGCTCGAAGAGACCGGAGACCGGTGGCGGATCGCCGGCGTCCACAACGCCTACGCCTTCCTGTGCCTGGAGTCCGACCCCCCTCGGATCCGGGAGGCCGCCGAGCACCTCGATGCCACCGCGAAGCTGCTCGGTCCCGGCGCCTCCGCCGAACAGCTCGCCTACCTCCATGCGGAGCGTGGCCGGCTGGCCCTGATGGAGGACAGGCCGGAGGACGCCCTCAGGTCCAGCGAGCAGGCATTGGAGCTCGTGGACGCCGACACGCTCGAACGCGGACGCTGCCTGTATCTGCGTGGACGAGCTCTCACCAAGCTCGATCGCAGGGACGAGGCCCTGGACTCGTTCCACGAGGCGGCCGCCGCCTTCTCCAAGTCGGGCTCCCGCCAGCAGGAGGCATCCTGCTGGCGGGAGATCGGTGACCTCGAACTGGCGTCGGGCAACGTCTATGAGGCCGTCGATGCCCTCCGCTGGGGCCTGACCGCCCTGGATCCATCCCGCTCCCGGGCCTGACCCTCCGCTACATCGGCTCCGACACCGGGGCCGGTCCGACGGGCTCGCCGCCCCAACCGTCCTCGAATGTCAGCCACGGCACCGACCAGTGGAAGTCGGGGCTCGGCTGGTTGTAGTCGCAGACACCGTCGGGGAACGTGGCCTGCAGGCTCGCCCACTGCTCGTCGCTGAACCCGACTTCGTAGTCGCCGCGGTCCAGGGGCTTCAACACGCACGGTCCGTGCCCCCGGGCCTCCGTCTCGCCAGCCACGATGCGCGGCGTCCCGAAGTACGGGTACAGCGCCGTGCACAGCGTCCGGTTGTAGATGCGGTGGGTGCCGGCGTAGCAGGCGTCCTGCGCGCGGGCCGGCTTGTTGCGGACCACCTTCGTCTCGATCGGATCGTTGCTCGGATCGGCCTCGACCCCAGCCAGCCACTCGTCCATCGCGTCGAACGCCGCCTCGCGGATGAAGCTCGGGGTCACGATCGAGGACGCGTGCTTCCAGAGCACGTGGTTGTTGGCGTGGCCGTTGGCGTCGATGAGCCGCTGGCGCATCGTGTGGCTGTGGATGTCGGTGTGGAACTCGAAGTTGCTCGTCCCCCGCACGTCCAGGATCGCCACCCGGTCGAGATGACGGCCGTCGTTGCGCGCGCCGGTGCGGAACCACACCTCGCCGGCGTCGGGGTCCCCGGCGTCCCGCTCGTCCTGGGGGACGAGATCGATCGTGAGCCCGCCGATCTTCTCGTTCAGGTCGACGAACTGCTCGGGGGTGATCAGCCCCGAATTGACGGCCCGCAGCCCGTACTGGATTCCGACGTTCCCGCTGACGCTCTGCCCGAAACCGTCCTCCTCGCGCAGCGGCCAGATCCCCTTCTGGAAGTCCTGGAGCGTGCAGCGCGCGCCGTCGGGATTGTCCTCCGGGTGGTAGACCATCTCCTCCGGCAGCCCGCACCCGACCGTGGGGTTCTGAGTGTCCCCGAAGGTCGAGTTCCATGCGACGCAGGAGCTCATGCTGGCGTGTCCCGACACCGCCGACTGCTGGGCGGGATTCGGCCAGAGGTGCGGGGACTTCTGGGTGAAATAGCTGAGGAGCATCCTGCAGTCCGGCACCTCGGCCATCGACCAGGCATCCGGGTAGGTGCAGGACGGCAGGAGTCCGTCGAGCAGCCCGGGGTAGGCGTTGGCGACGACCTGCTGGCCGATCGAACCACCCGAGCACCCTTCGGCGATCACGTAGCGGAGAGGACCGTAGTTCTCCTTGATGTGCTCCTGCATCATCATCACGGTCTCGGCCGACGTCACCGTGTCGCAGTTGCTACCGAGCACGTTCATCGAGGAGTTCGCGACCATGAAGCCCCGCGACAACGCCATGTCGTCCATCACGCCCGACGGTGTCCGCTGGCGGTAGTCGGGGTTGCAGCTCGCTCCGAAGGGCCAAAGGATCTTGCCGTTCCAGCCGCGCTGCGGCGCCCACGGTTCCCAGTCCTCGGACGGGTCGTAGAGGACGGCGATGTCGTGGATCCCGCGGTTCATCGTCCCCCGCTCACGCCGGACGATGTAGGGGACCTCCTCGCCGTCGTCGGTGGTGATCGTGGCCACGTCGGACGGCGGGTCGTTCGGGTCGTAGTCCTCGAAGCCGTCACCGCCCTCCGGCATGTAGGAGAAGCTCACCACCGTCGGAGCGTTGCACTGGTCGTCGACCGGGGGGCCGAGCCCGTTCTGCTCGGTCTCGCAGATCCACGGCTGAACCTGCTCACCGGAGAAGATCGGGCCCCCGATCGGGTGGTTGGTGATCGCGATCGAGGCGCCGGCTCCACCCGGGAGCTGGGCGACGAGCTCGTTGTCGCCTTCGGCGAGCCCGGTCACCAGCCCCATGAAACGGCCGTTGGGCCGGTCCGCGAACGCCGTGGTGACATCGGTTCTATCGAGCTCGACGACGAGGTCGGCGGGGTCGGCGCCGTCGGGCACGGAGATCGCCACGAGCGCGTCCCCTCCGGAGACGAGATCCGCCCTGTTGGAGACGACCTCGATCTCCACGTCCCCGCCCGCTGCGACCGTCGGTGGAGCGGGCACGACCCCGATGACGAACGCCGTCGCGATGAGCGACAAGCGCACGCGGCGTCCCCACCCGGACGACACAACCCTACCTCGCAGACGCATGGCCGACTCCCCTCGCTCGCCTCCAGCGGTCTCGCCATGGGATTCTCCGTCCATCCCCGGAATTCCTCCCCGGGGCCTTTCGGGTTTGTCTCTCCGTCCGAGCGGGCACCACCACTGTGGGTGAGACGATCGAGGAGGGACAGCGATGCAGACACAAGCCAAGCGACCGGTCAACAAGCTCGCCGGACCGTACGGCCATCCCTTTCATCCGATCTTCGTCACCGTCCCGATCGGGGCCTGGGTGGCGAGCTTCGTCTTCGACCTGGTCTCCTTCCGGGCCGGCGAGGCCGAGATCTTCGTGAAGGCCTCCTTCTGGCTGATCGGGCTCGGGATCCTGGGTGCGCTCGTAGCGGCGCTCTTCGGGGTCCTGGACCTGATGAGGATCCCGCCGGGGACGAAAGCCTTCAAGACCGTGATGGCCCACATGGTGCTGAACGTGGCCGTCCTCGCCCTGTTCGCCGTGGGCTGGGGGATGCGCCGGGGACAGCTGGAACAGACGCCGGTCGGCGGTGGCCCGTTGATCGTCTCCGTATCTGCGCTGCTGCTGCTCGCCGTCGCCGGATGGCTCGGCGGGACCCTGGCCTACCGCTACGGGGTCCGTGTCGCGACCGAAGAGGACCAACAGGAGGGACTGCAGTGAGTCGCGGGGGGAACCGACTTCGTTCCGGATACTGACTATCCGATAGGCTGGTGTTGTTGTGCGTAGGAAGACACGTCAGGTCCGCCCCAAAGGACCTGGGCTCGTGTACACGAGCCTCACCGTCGTGGTCGTCCTGATCGTCGGCGTCGTCGCCCTCTCCACCCAGCAGCCGCCCCCGCCCACGATCGCGGAATTCGCTCCCCAGGCCCAGGAGCAGATCGAGGACGCGCCGGATGAGCAGGCGACCCGGTTCGGCGAGGGAGCCGGAGCTGGGAACGGCGAGGGAGCCGACCCGGGGTCCGACGCCGCCCGCGAGGCCTCGCCACCGCCCGAGATCGAGGTGCCCCGGGTGCGGGATTGCGTCGGGGATCCGCCGCGCCAGACCGAGGACCCACAGTCACCGCCATGCGTGCCGTACTGGGATGGCGACAACGGCGGTGCCACCTGGCAGGGCGTCACCCGCAATGAGATCCGGATCGTCGCCCCGTCCAACGTCGGGTTCGCCACCGAGATGGCCAGACATTTCAACGCCCGCTACGAGATGTACGGACGACAGCTGATCATCATCCCGCACGGCGGGGGCGAGTCCGCACAGGAGATGCAGGCCGCAGCGGTGGCCGCCGATGACGAACACCGCGCGTTCGCCTCGCTGCAGTACGGCGACTCCGGCGGACGCGAGTTCGTCTACTACAACGAGCTGGCGCGCCGCGAGATCATCAGCATGAACGGGCGTCCCACGATGTACGACGAGGCCGACCTGGCGCGCTTCCACCCCTTCCAGTGGAGCTATCTGCCCGGACACGACAAGATGTCGCGCAACAAGGCGGATTGGGCGTGTCGGGCCCTGAAGGACGAGCGTGCCGAGTTCGCCGACGGCGCGGAATCGCTGGGGACGCGGGTCTTCGGGCTGGTGGTCACGGTGCATCCCGACGGCAGCGGACCGGACCTCACCCCGATGAAGGCGGTGCTCTCCGGATGCGGGATCGCGCTCGCCGCCGAGATCGAGTTCGTGATGGACGGAGACGACCAGTCCGGACGCGAGCAGGCCCAGACGGCGGTGGCGAAGCTGCGGAGCGAGGGCGTGACCACGGTCTTGTGCCAGTGCCACACGCAGACCTCGGGCTACTACATGGGGTCGGTGGCCACCGCCAACGGCTACAACCCCGAGTGGGTGATCGGCACGTACATGTACCAGGCCGAGGACGTCGCCGCGCAGCTCTGGGATCCCGTGCAGATCGAGAGCAGCTTCGGGATGTCATGGTGGAGCAAGCAGCTGCCCCCGCAGGACAGCCCATGGTATTGGGCCGTGAACGAGGGCAACCCGGACCGCGAGTTCGCGAACTACTTCGACTACTACGAGGCCCGGTGGTTGTACAACGGCCTGCTGATGATGGTCGCGGGCATCCAGATGGCCGGCCCCCATCTCACCCCCCAGTCCTTCGCCGACGGGCTGCAGTCCACGACGTTCCCCAACCCGAACGCAGGAGGACCCCCGTACTACCAGGGGGAGGTTGGGTTCGCGAACGAGCACACCGCCGTGAACGACGCTGCGCTGGTATGGCTCACCAAGAGTGAGCGGTCCAACTGGAGCAACTCGCCGGGGGCCAAGTGCTACGCCAACTCCGGCCTCCGCTACCGGGAGGGTTCATGGCCCTCCGGCTACGGTGACCTGTTCGAGCCACCCTGCTACTGAGCCGCAGAAAGCCCGAGGGTCGTATCGGTCAGTGTGCGACCGCGGGGAGCGGCTGCCCGTCGGCGGAAACGCCACCCTCGTCGTCCTGGGGCGCCCCGGAGGGGATGAACCGCATGCTCACGAGTGCCGCGAAGCCCAGCACGCCGGCGGCCACGTACAGCGCGATGCGGAAGCCGTCCATGAAGGCGTCACCGAAGGCGGCCTGGAGCTGCAGCACCGTCTCCGGAGGAAGCCCTCGCAGGACCGAAGGGTCGAAGCGGCCGTGTCCGGCGGTCTCCAGGATCGCCTCGCGGAGCGGCAGCGGGAGTGCGAGCGCACCGAGCGAGGCCGTGAGCGAGGACTTCAGCTTCGTGGTCAGCAACGCCCCGAGGAGCGCGATCCCGAACACGCCGCCGACCTCGCGCGAGGTGTTCGTGGTGGCCGATCCCAGGCCCGCCCGACGCGACCCCACGGCGTTCATCACCGCCGCCGTCATCGGCGTCATCGTCATGCCCATGCCGGCTCCCATGAGCACGAAGAGCGGGATGAGCATCCAGAAGGGCGTCGTCGCCTCGACGAAGCCCATCATGAACAGTCCGGTGGCCGCCATCGACAGGCCGGCGGTCATGGGCCACCGCGAGCCATAGCGGCTCGCGATCCGTCCGGCAGTGGGTGCCATGAAGATGATCATGACCGTCATCGGCAGGAAGCGGACGCCCGCCTGAAAGGCCGAGTACCCGCGGATGAGCTGCATGTAGAGGCTGAAGAAGAAGAAGGTCCCGAACATGCCGAGCGATACGGAGAAGGCCACGAGGTTGCCCGCCGAGAAGGCGGGGATCCGGAAGAAGGTGAGCGGGAACATCGCGTGCGGGGTGTGGTGCTCCCATCTCAGGAACGCGCCGAGCAACGCGACCCCGACCGTGAGGCTCGCGATGATCACCGGGCTCGACCAGCCCTGTTGGTTGGCCTCGATCAACCCGAAGGTGATCGCGAACAGCCCGGCCGTGCCGAGGACGAGCCCGGGCACGTCGAGGCGGCGGGCCTCGGGCGCCTTCGATTCCTTCACGATGAGGGCCGCGACCACGAGTCCGGTCACTCCGATCGGGACGTTCAGGAAGAACACCGACTCCCAGCCCACATGCTCGATCATCCAGCCACCGAGCGTCGGTCCCAGGGCGAGCGCGAATGCCGAGACCCCCGCCCAGATCCCGATGGCCTTCGCCCGCTCGGAGGGCGGGAAGGTGACCGTCAGGATCGACAGGGTTCCGGGCATCAGGAACCCGGCCCCCACACCCTGCAAGGCCCGGAAGGCGATGAGCTGCGCACTGCTCTGCGAGAGTCCGCACAGCAGCGACGCCAGCGTGAAGATCACGAGGCCCATCAGGAAGATCCGCTTGCGCCCGTAGCGGTCGCCGAGGATCCCGCCGGTCAGCAGGAGGCTCGCGAAAGCGAGCACGTAGCCGTCGACGATCCACTGGAGCTGGCTCACGCCGGCGCCGAGCTCCCGGGTGAGGGTCGGGAGAGCCACGTTCACCACGGTGTTGTCGAGCATGGCCATGAACAGCGCGAAGGCCATGGTGAGCAGGACGAGCACCTTCTGCCTGCGGTCCGGTCCGGCGAAGAGGGTCATCCCGGCTTCCCCCCGCCTCCGGCACGGGCGGCGATGCTGTCGGGTGTGTGGGCGCTCACGGTCTGGACACTCTACCTGCGCCCGGCAAGTCGCTCGCCGTCGGCTAGCCTGTGCCGTGATGTCCTTCGGTCCCACCGCTCCCGTCCGAGCCACGTCGATCGCCGGGGCGCGCCAGTGGTTCGACCCCGACGGTCACTACCTCAACACCGCCGCCGTCGGGCTGCCGCCGCAGGCCGTCACCGACGCGATGACCGACGGCATGCGCTTCTGGCGAACCGGCGAGACCGGCGCGGCCGACTACGACGCCTGGGTCGAGGGTAGCCGTCGCGCCTTCGCCGAGATCGTGGGCACCGATCCCACCACCGTCGCCGTCGGCCACCAGGTCTCGGCGTGCGTGGGCGTGGTCGCGGCCTCGCTGCCCGACGGCGCGGAGGTCCTCTGCCCGGACGGCGAGTTCACCTCTCTGATCTTCCCGTTCCTGGTGCAGGAGCCGCGGATCGCGGTCCGCACCGTACCGCTGGAGGAGCTGGCGGGTGCCATAAAGCCCACGACGAGCGTCGTGGCGTTCAGCCTGGTGCAGTCCGCCGACGGCCGCATCGCCGACACCGGCAACGTCCTTCGGGCGGCCCGCGACGCCGGCGCGCTGACCCTTGCCGACGCCACCCAGGCCTGCGGATGGCTCCCCGTGCGGGCCCCCGACTTCGACATCCTGGTGGCCGCAGCCTACAAGTGGCTGCTCGCTCCACGCGGGACGGCCTTCACCGTCGTGCGCCCCGAACGCCTCGAAGCGATCACGCCGACGCTGGCCGGCTGGTACGCGGGAGGCCATCCGTGGGAGTCGATCTACGGCACACCGTTGCGCCTGGCCGACGACGCCCGCCGGCTGGACGTCTCCCCGGCGTGGCTGAGCTGGGTGGGGACCCTGCCGGCGCTGCAGACCATCCTGGCGGTCGGCGTCGAGGCCATCCACCGTCATGATCTCGAGCTCGCCAACCGGTTCCGTGAAGGGCTCGGCGAACCGCCGGGCGACTCGGCGATCGTCGCCCTGTCCGCCGACGAGGCCGCCCCGCAGCGCCTGGCATCCAGGGGTGTCCGGTCGAGCTGGCGGGCCGGGAAGCTGCGCGTCTCCTTCCACCTGTACAACGACGAGGCCGACGTGGACGCGGCCGTGGAGGCGCTGGCCTCACCCTGACAATGCGAGCGCCCGGCCGATGTCGGCGGTGGCGGCCACCACCTGCTCGATGTCGTCCCGGGTGGTGCGGAAGTTCACGATGCAGGCACGGATCGCCGTCCGTCCGTCGGAGAGCTGCGCGTTGGACACCACGGCGATCCCGGTTCGTTCGAGCTCCTCGATGACCTGGTGCTGGAGCTCGTCGAGCGCCTCCCCTTCGACCCCCGGCGGCTCCACCCGCCAGCAGACGATCGACAGCCCCCGTGGCGCCGCCACGACGAGGTCGGGCGTGTCCTCCACAAGCCGCTCGAGATGGACGGCGAGATCGATGTTGCGCTGGATCATGTCCCGATAACCGTCGGCGCCGTGCGCCAGCAGCGACGCCCACACCTTGATCCCACGGGCACGTCGGGTGTTCTCCGGACCGAGCTCGACGAGGTCGACGCGGGCGTCGTCCTCGCGGCGGTGGTGGAGGTAGCCGGCGTGGAAGGCGAAGGAACCGGCCAGCAGGCCCGGCTCCCGGACGAGGGTCAGTCCGGCGTCGATCGGCGCGTACAGCCATTTGTGCGGGTCGCAGGCGATCGAGTCGGCTTCGGCCATGGCGGCGAGCTCGGGCGGGCTCCCGGGCGCGATCGCGGCGAAGGCACCGTAGGCGCCATCGACGTGCAGCCACAGCCCCTCGTCGGCGGTCAGCGTCCGGAGCTCGGGGATGGGGTCGACGGCGCCGGTGCCCACCGTACCCACCGTGGCCACGACACCGATCGGACGGTCCCCCGCCCGCCGGTCCGCGGCGATGAGCTCCCGGAGGGCGTCCACGCGCATCCGGTAGGCGTCATCGGTCGGCACCAGGCGGATGGCGTCCCGGCCCAGCCCGAGGAGCTCGGCCCCCTGCTGGTGGCAGTAGTGCAGCTGCTCGCTGACGTAGATCCGCAGCCGGGGGCCGGCCCCCGTGCCCTCGGCGCGGACGTCCCACCCGGCCATGCGGTCGCGCATCACCGCCAGGGCGATGAGGTTCGCAAACTGCCCGCCGCTCGAGTACACGCCCTCGGCCTCCGCGGGGTAGCCCAGCAGATCCTTGATCCACGCGATGGACTGCAGCTCGATGGCCGTGCCCGCCGGGCCGCCACGCCACAGGCCGAGGTTGGGATTCACCGCCGAGGCCAGCAGGTCGGCCAGCACCCCGGCCGGTGTCGGGCTCGAGGTGATGTAGGCCAGCCAGCGCGGATGCCCGATATACGACGAGAGCTCGCCCACCGTCTCGAAGAGCTCGACGACCTCGGCGAACGGGAGTCCGGACCGGGGAAGGGGCGCGGCGAACCGGGCCCGGACCTCGGCGGGGTCGGCCGCCGGCGAGGGGCGTCGCGCCTCCCAGCCCGTGGAGAGCCGGGCGACGAGATCGAGGACGCGGCCTCCGGCGTCCTCCCACTGCTCCGCCTCCCAGTCGAAGCTCCGGTCCCCGTGTTCAGTCATGTCGATCTCGCACACTGCTAGCCGCCGGCCATGGCCCCCACGACCTGGAAGGGCTCGGCCCCCGAGACGACCTCGTCGGGCAGGGGGTCGTCCGGCGGATCGTGCGAGAGGTCGCGCCCGCAGGCGTAGAACCGCACGAACGCCCGGCGCTGCTTCGTGACGTGGTCGCGCATCGTCCCCCGCAACGCCGGATAGCGTTCCTCCAGCGCGTCCAGCACCGAGGCGGCCGTCACCGCAGGCTCCACCTCCAGATGCACCTCGCCGTCCACGCGGGCCAGCGTGCGCAGATGGGCCGGCAACGCGACGCGGATCACGACAGCGTCTGCGCCTCGACCGACAGCACCGCGGGCAGGTCGCGCACGATCGGCGTCCAGGTGTCCCCGGCGTCCGGCGATGCGTACACCTGGCCCCCGGTGGTCCCGAAGTAGACCCCGCAGGGGTCAAGGGCGTCCACAGCCATCGCGTCACGGAGCACGTTCACGTAGCAGTCGCTCTGGGGCAGACCGTTGGTGAGCGCCTCCCACTCGTCGCCGCCGGAGCGGCTCCGGTAGACGCGGAGCTTGCCTTCGGGGGGGAAGTGGTGCGAATCGCTCTTGATCGGCACGACGTAGACGGTCTCCGGCTCGTGGGCGTGGACGGCGATCGGAAACCCGAAGTCCGACGGCAGGTTCCCACTCACCTCACGCCACGACTCCCCGCCGTCATCCGAGCGCATCACGTCCCAGTGCTTCTGCATGAACAGCACCTCGGGACGCGAGGGGTGCATGGTGATCCGGTGCACGCAGTGCCCGACCTCGACATCCTCGTCCGGCAGTTCCGCGGAACGCAGGCCCCGGTTGATCGGACGCCACGTCTTGCCGGTGTCGTCGGACCGGAACGCCCCGGCGGCCGAGATCGCCACCACGATCCGGGCGGGATCCGCGGCGTCCAGCAGGATCGTGTGCAGGCACAGCCCGCCGGCCCCCGGCTGCCACTGGGCGCTCGTGGGATGGTCGCGCAGCCCCGACAGCTCCTGCCACGACGAGCCCCCGTCCTGCGAACGGAAGAGCGCCGCGTCCTCCACCCCCGCGTAGAGCGTGTCCGGATCTGTCGGTGACGGCTCGAAGTGCCAGACACGCGCGAACTCCCACGGATGCTGCGTGCCGTCGTACCACTGATGGGTCCCCGGCACGCCGTCGTAGACGAATTCGTTGCCGACGGTCTCCCAGGTCTTCCCGGCGTCGTCCGAGCGCCGGACCACCTGCCCGAACCAGTCCGTGGACTGCGACGCCCACAACCGGTCCGGCGCCGCCGGCGAACCGTTGAGATGGTAGATCTCCCACCCCGCGAACAGCGGGCCCTCAACGCTCCAGCCCGTCCGGCCATCACCCGAAGTGAGAATGAAGGCACCCTTGCGCGTCCCGACCAGCAGCCGTACCCCTGTCATCTCCACCCTCCCGTCCTCAGCGTGCGACCATTCTGCTTCCTCCCCCACCGGCTTGGCGAGGCGGATGCATCCGGGAGCAACGGATCCCGGGACTAGGATGGACGTGGTCACCCGCTCGCGGTGGCCGGACGCCCAGACACGGAGGTGGTGATGCAGGAAACCGACGCGCCCGCACCCGTCGTGGTGGTCGCGAGCGGCGATCCGGACACCCGTACCGTGCTCTCCGAGGAGATCCGCAAACGCTACGGCGACGACTACGTGATCTTCGTGTGCGAGGACGGGGAGCACGCCGTCGACGACCTCCTCACCCTCGCCGACGAGGACCGGGACGTGGCGCTCGTCCTGGCGGGGTACGCCGCACGCGATCCCGAGGGCCTGGCGATCCTGGCCCGGTGCCGCACAATCCATCCCGCCGCCAAGCGTGCGGCGGTGGTGACCTGGGGGCAGTTCGACCTTGCCAAGGAGGTCTTCGGGGCCCTCGCCTCCGGCGGGATCGACAGCTACCTGGTGCGCCCCGAGAGCACCCGCGACGAGGAGTTCCACCTCGCGATCACCGAGTTGCTCGAGGACTGGAATATCGCGCGGGGCGCGGGCTTCGAGGCCGTCCGGCTCGTCGGCGCATCGGGATCGGCGCGGACCAGTGAGCTGCGAGACACCTTCCGCCGTAACCACATCCCCGTCGGCTTCTACGACGCGGAAACCGACACCGGCCGCCGGGTCCTCGACTCGCTCGGTCTCAGCGACCCTGCCCTGCCCGTGGTCGTGTTGCGGTTCACGCCCGAGCAGACCGTGCTCACCGATCCGTCCGACGTGGAGATCGCCGACGCCTTCGGCCTCATGGAACCTCTGCCCGACGACCTGTTCGACGTGACGGTGATCGGGGCCGGTCCGGCGGGTCTCGCCGCTGCGGTGTACGCGGCCTCCGAGGGCCTGAAGACGCTCGTGGTCGAGAAGCAGGCCGTCGGCGGACAGGCGGGGACCAGTTCGATGATCCGCAACTACCCGGGCTTCCCGCGCGGGGTCAGCGGCCACAAGCTGGCCTTCAGCGCCTTCCATCAAGCCTGGTCGTTCGGGACGACCTTCCACTTCATGCGCTCCGCAACCGGGCTCCGGGCCGACGGGGACGAGCGCATCGTGGAGCTCTCGGACGGTTCGTCGGTGCGCAGCCGCAGCGTGCTCGTCGCCACCGGGGTGACCTACCGTCGCCTCGGCGTCCCCGGCCTCGACGAGCGAGTGGGCCGGGGCGTGTCCTACGGGGCCGCCGTCGCCGAAGCGCCCGGCATGAAGGGCAAGCGGGCCTTCGTGGTCGGCGGTGGGAACTCGGCCGGACAGGCGGCGATGCACCTGGCCAAATGGGCGCGTGAGGTCACCGTCCTCGTGAGGCGGGAGACCCTCGCAGCGAGCATGTCCAGCTACCTGATCCGGGAGATCGAGGCCTCCCCGAACGTCGGCGTGCGCTACAGCGTCGAGGTCGTGGACGGAGGCGGCGGCGACGACCTCGAGTACATCCTGCTGCGGGACCGCGCGAGCGGGACCGAGGAGAAGGTTCCGGCGGACGCCCTGTTCGTGCTGATCGGCTCCCAGCCGCACACCGACTGGCTCGCGGACGCGGTGGAGCGCGACGAATGGGGCTTCGTCCTGACCGGACCGGACATCGAGGGGGCCCCGCAGGGCGCCCGGGCCCCCTTCCCGCTCGAGACGAGCCTGCCGGGGGTCTTCGCCGCCGGCGACGTCCGGCGCGGATCGGTGAAGCGTGTGGCCTCCGCGGTCGGTGAGGGGGCCGTGGCCGTGCAGTACCTGCACCGACGGATCGAGGAGGTGCGTGAGCTCCGTGGAGCACGATGACCGGACGGTGAAACCCCTCACGCCGGGCATGCGCGTGCTGCTGCGGGTGGCGGCGGTGCTCGTGTTCCTCGCCGGTGTGCAGCTGTTCGTCTTCACAGAACGAACCGAACGGTACTTCGCCTGGACGATCGAACCGCCCCTCACGGCCGCCTTCCTCGGTGCCGCCTACTGGTCGAGCGTGACCTTCGAATGGGCGGCCGCCCACCGGCAGCGCTGGGCCGAGGCCCGTATCGCGGTCCCGACGGTGTTCGTGTTCACCGTCCTGACCCTCGTCGTGACCCTGGTGCATCTCGACCGCTTCCACCTCGGAGCCGGCTTCGAGCCGGCCACCCGGGCCGTGACGTGGCTGTGGCTCGCGATCTACACGGTCGTCCCCGTGCTCATGGCGGCGCTGGTCTTCGTCCAGCGACGCACCCCGGGCGCGGAGCCGGCCCGCACCATCCCCCGGCCCCCGATCTGGCTCGCCGGCCTGGTCGCGGCGCAGGCCGTGCTGCTCCTGGCCCTCGGGACGGCCCTGCTGGTCGTCCCGGCATCCGCGGGCGCGCTCTGGCCGTGGGAGCTCAGCGCCCTCACCGGCAGAGCGATCGGTGCCTGGCTCGTGAGCCTGGGTGTCGCCGCCGCCCACGCGCTCTGGGAACGTGACCTCCGCCGGCTCCGGCCCGCAGCGACCGCCTACGTGGTCTTCGCGATCCTGCAGGGGATCGCGCTCCTCCGGTATCCCGGGACCGTCGACCAGGGCGACCCCCGCACGATCGGCTACGTCCTGTTCCTCGCTTCGGCCCTCGTCGCGGGCCTCACGGCCATGTGGCTGGACCGACGGGCGCCCTCGGTCAGCCCGGAGGGACGTTCACGGCGCCACAACGGCACCGCAGCAGCACGCCGTCGTAGTTGACCGCGGGCTGTCCGGGCTCGTGCTCGACGAGCAGCGATCGGCAGGCGCCGCAGATCCAGTCCACCTCGCCGGTGTCCCCGCGGACCATCGGGACGCCGGACTGCTGATCCACGATCGTGCGTTCGCCCTGCTCCGCCTCCGCGAGCGACATGAGCCGCATGGGCCGCTTGCGTGCCATCCGATCCTCCTACTCAACGAGCGCGTGTTTCCGTCCGATTCGTCGGGATCCTCCGCCGCCGACCGGTTGTCCGGTGGGGGTAGAGGGCCGATTCTAGATACATGAAGCCTCGTGCGCTGGGGATCGGGAAAGCGGCGGTTGTGCTGGTCGCCGCCGTCTTCGCCCTCGGATACCTGCCCATCGCGGTCGGGAACGAGTCCGTGCCGGCCGGCTACCGGGCCTCCGGCGAGGACGCCCTGGTCCGCGGCGTCGTCAGCTATGGGGTGGTCCGGCCCGGCGTCCACGCTGTCCGGGTCGCCCGCATGGACGCCGGCGCCGCCGTCCGCCTCACCTCGGCCTTCGCCCAGGACCGGGTGACCACCTCCGAAACCACGAGTTCGATGTGCCGCCGGGTCGTCTGCCTGCTCGGCGTGAACGGCGATTTCTTCCACCCGTCTACGCAGCCTGTGGGCGGCATGGTCGTGGACGGCAAGCTCGTCCGCTCCCCGAACCCCAGCCATGCGCAGTTCACGATCACCGGGGACGGCAAGTGGTCGGCCGGTCACCTGGCGTGGTCCGGGCGGTTGGATCCCGTCCCGCCCCCCGAGGAAGATTCGCTCGTCCCGCCGGTCGGCGGTGAGTCCGAACCGCCCCGCGACACCGAGCCCGACGAGCCGGTGCACCTGTCCGGGGTCAACGTGTCGGCCGTCCACGAGGGAGTGGTCGCCTATACGCGGCACTGGCACGACACCACGCTCACCCCGGAGGAGTGGACGGAGCTGACCGTCCGCCTCGTCGAACCGATGAGGCCGCAGCAGAGCCAGGTGGTCGAGCCCGTGTCCCTCACCACGGGCGGCAACGCCGTGGTGCCGCTCGGCGGTGCCGTGCTGGCGGGCCACGGCAGGGGGGCCGACCAACTGAAGCGCGTCTGGGAAGACTGGCAGGACGGCCTTCTCGACGAGGTGCGTCTGGTGTCCCAGAGCTCGGTGGACGGGATCGAAACGAGCATCGGCGGCGGTCCCGTGGTCGTCCGGGACGGGCGGTACGTGGCCGGCGACTCGAGCTTCGCCAAGAGCCGCCACCCGCGCACCCTGGTGGGGTGGGCCCCCGACGGGCGGCGGTGGCTGATGGCCGTGGACGGCCGGCAGCCCCGCTACAGCCAGGGGATGTCGCTTCCCGAAGCGGCGGAGTTCATGCAACGCCTCGGCGCCACCGAGGTCTTCAACCTCGACGGCGGCGGATCCACGACCTTCGTGCAGAGCGGAAAGGTGGTGAACCGGCCCATCCACGGTGGCCGCGCCGGTCACGAGCGGCCGGTGGCCAACGGGTTCTTCGTGGTGGCCACCGAACCCCTGATCACGCCGCCCCCGCCTCCTCCGACCCCTGAACCCACGCCGGACCCGACCCCGGAACCCACACCGGACCCGACGCCGGAACCCACACCCGATCCCACGCCCGACCCCACACCGGATCCCACCCCGGAGCCGACGATCCGCGCCGAGCCTCTGCCCGAGGCGAGCTTCCTACCTCCCGAAGAGACAACCGGGCCCAGCGGGCCTCTCGGTCTCGCCGCCGTCCTGACGCTGCTGCTCGCGACGGGATCGACCATCTACGGGCGCCCCGGGGGGCGCTGGCGCTGACCTAATCGCGCTCGTCCAGGACCGACGGCAGCCGCATCGACAGGCGCACGACGGTGCCCTGCGGTCCGGGGTTGATCTCGACCTCGTCGCAGAGCTGGCGCGCGATCCACAGCCCGAACCCTCCTTCCGCCGTGAGATCCGGCGGTAGGAAGCCGACGAGCGGGTCGAGGGGACCCGACCCCCGATCCATCACCTCACAGTGCAGCGCACGGCGGCTACGAAGGAGCACGACACGCTCGATCCCGCCGCCGTACCGCAGCGCGTTGGTCAGCACTTCGTTCAGCCCCAGCACCAGCGACTGGGCCCCATCGCCGGCCAGCCCCTCAGCGCGGACCGCCTGGTCCACCTCGGCGCGGACCCCTGCCAGATCATCCCCGGGCACGATCTCCAGGAGCGGACGAGCCCCGTCGGAGGAGGCGGGGGGAACGATCCCGGGTACCAGTTCCTCGGGAGAGACGAATTCCGGGCTGGGCGACCGCCTCCCACCGTGGATCACCCAGGGGTGGGTCCGCCGGGCATCCTCGACGACCCTGGCCGGCAACCGGCGTTCATCGTAGGGGCACACGATCCACGCGGCAGCCCCGGCGAAGGCCCGGTTGAGCACGGACTCATACCGCGTCCACTCGGCGTGTTCCCGCGCCTCGGATCCGAAGACCACCTCCCCGATCACCCGGACGCGGGACGCGCCGGCGTCGACGCAGTCCCCGACCAGGCGGTGGTAGGCGGCCACGGTCCGAGCCGGGCGCCGGTACCACTGGTCGGCGTCGATGAAACGCACCCTGTGGGCGTCGTCCCCGAGCAGATCCCGGAGGATCCCGGCGTTCGCCGACCCGGTGACGGCAACCACCGCCTCACCGGCGGCCAGCCCGTCCAGCGCGAACGGACCCATCCCGGCTGCGAACTCGTCGTCCGACTTGTAGAGAAACGCATCATGCTCCATCCAACCTATTTTGCCCAGCTGGAGCAGTTTCAACCATCACCGTTGGACGGAGCGCAGATGCCGTCGAATCGTCGGCGCTCCGGTTGGACTGGTAGGGCGAGGGGTAAACGCGGAGCCCGCGGGCCGCGCGGACGGCAGGAAGGGAGAACGCAGTGAACGCCAAACAAGCACGGGAGCTGCTGAAGGACCGCAGGAAAGATCTGGAGGAGTCGCTGGAGGCCGCTCGAGCCGATGCGGGCCTTGAGGAGAGCATGGGCGCCTCCCTCGGCGAGATCGCGCCCAACGACGAGGAAGCCGACCTCGGAACCGAGATGTTCGAGCGCGAGAAGGCCGTCTCCATCGTCGAGAGCATCGAGGGCCGGATCGGCGAGGTGGAGGATGCGTTGCGCCGCGTGGACGACGGCACCTTCGGACGCTGCGAGGCGTGCGAGGAGCCGATCAAGGCGGCGCGCCTGAAGGCCCGTCCCGAAACCCGCTACTGCCTCGACCACCAGGAGCAAGCCATGCGAGCCTGACGGTCTCATCCCGCCTTGCGGGAGGACTTACCGTTGCCCTCGCCCCGGCGCTCCTTGACGGCCTCCATGCTCCGCTCCAGAGCCTCCATCAGGTCGACCACGCCCTCCTCCTCCGGACGGGCGCGCTCGGTGACGACCTCCTCGCCCTTCTCCTTGCGCTGGACGAGTTCCAGCACCCGCTCGCGGTAGGTGTCCCGGTACCGGTCGGGCTGCCAGGAGGACGTCAGCGATTCGATCAGCCCCTCGGCCATCTCGAGCTCCCGCTCGGCGGGTTCCACCTCGACCGGAAGCCCATCGATCTCCTTGGCTTCCCGGATCTCGTCGGCGAAGTACATCGTCTCGAGGACCAACCCCTGGCCGGCGGGGCGGATCGCCGCCAGGTACTCCTTGGTACGCATCACGAAGCGGCCGATGCCGACCTTGCCGGTGTCGGTCATGGCGCGATGCAGCAGTGCGTATGCCTTCTGGGCGTGCTGCTCGCTGCCGGGGGCCAGGTAGTAGGTCCGATCGTAGAACGCCGGGTCGATCTCAACCATCTCCACGAAGTCCTCGATCTCGATCGCGCGGGTCTTCTCCGGCTCGATCGACTCCAGCTCCTCGGGAGAGATCATCACGTAGCGGCCGTCGTCCACCTCGTAGCCCTTGACGATGTCCTCGTAAGGGACCTCCTCGCCGCTCTCGGCGGACACGCGCTTGTAGCGGATCCGCTCCCCCGTGCCCTCCTTGAACTGGTGGAAGGAGACGTCCTTCTGCTGGATCGCGCTGTACAAGCGGACGGGCACGCTCACGAGCCCGAAGGAGATCGCACCGCTCCAGATCGCTCTCGCCATCGCGGGCCTCCTCCTCCGACGTCCCGACCTCAGGCCCTTACCCGGCAACGGTCATGACCATGCCGTACCCGAGTGCGTCCCCGGAGAATCACATCACCCCCTACACTGGTCCCGGACGCCAGACAAGGAGCGCCTGCGT
>CAZLKN010000048.1:0-23013 GCA_964560135.1 uncultured Actinomycetes bacterium
GGACGACGTTGGGCCCGTGCAGCCCGATTCCGTTCAGCGTCGTCCCCCGGTGGATGGAGGACCGGCCCCCGGCTACACCTCGCCGTCGTGGCGGACGGAATCGAAGATCGCGTTGATCTCGGAGGACAGGAACACGACGCTGGCGCCGCCCGCCTGCCCCGGGGATCCCGGTAGGACGATGTTCCTGAAGTTGAACGGATCCAGGCGCCGACCCACCGCAGCGAGGTGCAGCAGTTCCCGCGTGGGCACGTCGGAGACCACGAACTCACGGAAGGCCTGCAGGTACAGCAGCACCTTCGGGATCTCGCGGGCATCGTGGCGGAACTTGTCCAGGCCCGCCAGCAGGACCCGCCCGATGTTCTCCTGCCGTCCGAAGTCCCCACCGGGGGCGCTCTTGCGGTTGCGTGAGAAGGCCAGAGCCTCGGCCCCCGTCATGTGGTGGGGGCCGGGGTCGAAGAACGCACCCGAGAACCGTTCTGCCATCGGGTAGGGAACATCCACCACGACCCCGCCGAGACGGTCGATCAGTGCCCGGAATCGCGAGAACTCGACGGCCGCGTAGTAGTGGATCGGCAGTCCCGTGAGCTGCCGGACGGTCTCCACCACCAGCTCCGGGCCCCCGAACTGCAGAGAGGAGTTGATCTTGCTCCGGCCCCGTCCGGGGACCGGGACGTAGGAGTCGCGGGGGATCCCGATCACCGTCCCGCGGCCGGTCGCGGTGTTTACGGCCACGATGCTCAGCGCGTCCGCACGGCCTTGCCGCGGGTCCCCCTCCCGAAGGTCGCTGCCGATCACGAGGACGAACAGCGGGTTGGCTTCGAGGGGATCGACGTGGACCGACGATGCCGTCCGGTGCAGTTCGAGGGCGGGGGTCGGTGACGGTCCGGGGGTCCGCGCGGCGGTGACGAGCAGCAGCCCGGCCAGTGCGAGCAGGGCTTTGGTCCTCGCGGTCACGGCATCCACCTCGAGCTCGCACGTGGTTCGGCCCGGCCGGTCTGCTGGCGATCGGCCTCGAGGCTCAGGTCGAAACCCGCTACGCGCCACCCGGCCTCGGAGCGGACGAGCAGGAGCTGACCGATCTGCCGGAGCCGTACGGCGGGGGCCGGGGTGTCCGGATCAGGTGTCGGGCGGTCGCCGGTTTCTTCGAGGAATCCATGCGCCTCCAGGTCGACGTCCAGCAGTACCTGCGCAGAGCCCTCCTCGCTGACGGTCAGCAGGCCGCTGAACGTCACCAACCCCCGGGTGATCCGCTCGTCGGGCGCGGGACGGAAGGCGTCGTTGCGCGCGACCACCGATCCCGCCTGGGCAGTGAACAGCTCCTCCACCGGGGGTCGCGGTGTGGGGCCGGGTGCCGGGGTGGCGTCGTCCGCGGGCGGCGTGGGGGCCGGGATCGGCGGCAGGAACGCCCGCTCGTAGACGGCGGTCAGCACGTCGGACAGCTCGTCGCGTGCGGCGCCCGCGTCGGCTTCCGGGAAGATGTCCAGCTCCCCGGCCACCGCCGAGATCGCCGGCATCGGCGTCGGTGCCGGAGAAGGTTCGGGCGATCCCAGCCGGGTAGACAGAAGGGTGGCGCCCCCGGCGAGGAGCACCACGGCCGCGATGATGATCGGCCAGGTGCCGCGCAGTGTGATGAGCTTGGGTCGATCCATATTCGGTGATCCGGCACCGGCCGGGGACTGAGCTTAGCGCCATAGGGATGTGATGCGCAGACGACGGAACCGAACCCCGGGGGGCCGAGGCTCTGCTACGATACGCAGGTCGACCCGCCGGGACCGTTCCCATGTCCCGATCCCCACAACCCGTCAGAAGCGGGCGTGGGTTGGAACGGAGGTAGCGACGATGAAACAGCTCATCGTGCGGGGAGCCGCTGCGCTCGCCGTGCTCATCTACGTGACGACGGTGGCCGCGACGCCCGCTGCCGCGTACATCGACCCAGGGTCCAGCAGCTATATCTTCCAGTTGCTGATCGGCGGTCTCATGGGTCTGGGGATCGCGGTCGGGAGCTTCTGGCACCGGATCAAGGCGTTCTTCGGAAAGTCGTCCGAGGGCACCGGGACCGGCGACACCGAGCGATGACCGTCGAGCTCGTCCCGGGCTCGTTCCGGGACCCGAGCGGCTCCGTGTTCCGATCCGACGGGGTGCTCCACCGCCAGGTGGACCCGTCATACGCCGTGCACTACGACCGCCTCATGTCCTCGGGGCTCTACGAGGCGCTCGTCACCGGCAAGCTGCTCGTGCCCCACCAGGAGGTGGACGCGTCGCTCGGACCGGCCCCCGCGCACCGTGTGCTGCGCCCGCTGGAGATCGGGTTCATCTCCCACCCCTACGAGTGGTGCTTCTCGCAGCTGCGCGAGGCAGCCCTGCTGACCCTGCGGATCCAGCGGATCGCCCTGGACCACGGCATGACCCTCAAGGACGCCAGCGCCTACAACGTGCAGTTCCACGAGGGACGTCCGGTGCTGATCGACACCCTGTCCTTCGAGGTGCTCCGCGAAGGAGAGCCCTGGATCGCCTACCGGCAGTTCTGCCAGCACTTCCTGGCCCCCCTGGCCCTGATGGCATACCGCGACGTACGGATGGCGGAGCTGCTGCGGGTATACCTCGACGGGATCCCCCTAGACCTGGCAGCGGCGCTCCTGCCCCGGAAGGCCTGGCGCCGCCCGGCGCTGTTCCTGCACCTGCGCACCCAGGCCAAACACCAGGCCCGCCACGCCGGCGGTGACACCGGCCGGCGGAAGGGCGGGTTCGGGCTCCGGGCGTTCCGGGGCCTGGTGGCCAGCCTCGAAGGTGCGGTGCGGAAGCTGTCCTGGAAGCCCGAGGGGCAGTGGGCCGACTACTACGAGGAAGCCGCCCACTACACCGACGATTCGCTGGCCCACAAGGAGCAGCTGGTCGCCGAGATCGTAGCCGGCGTCGGCCCCCGCACGGTCTGGGACCTCGGCGGCAACACGGGCCGCTTCGCGCGCATCGCCACCGCCACCGGCGCCGCGACCGTCTGCTTCGACGTCGATCCCGCGTGCGTCGAGCGTGCGTGGCGTGAGGTCCGAGCCCAGGAGGAAACCTCGCTGCTGCCGCTGGTCTGCGACCTCACCAACCCCAGCCCGTCACTCGGATGGGAACACCGGGAGCGACCGTCGCTGACGGAGCGCGGCCCCGCCGACCTCCTGCTGGCGCTCGCTCTCGTCCATCACCTCGCGATCGGGAACAACGTCCCGCTGCCGAGGATCGCGGGCTGGTTCGCGGAACTGGGGCGGCATCTGGTGATCGAGTGGGTACCCAAGGACGACCCGAAGGTGGGCGACCTCCTGGCCTCCCGCGAGGATGTCTTCCCGGGCTACACCCCGGAGGGGTTCGAGGCGGCGTTCAGGGAGCGATTCGCCATCGAGCGGACGGAGCCGCTGCGTGGATCCGGCCGGATCCTGTACTCGATGCGGAGGCTCGGGACGTGACCCGGCGCCCACTGCATCCGGTGCTGTTCGCCGCCTACCCGATCCTGTTCCTCTACGCGCAGAACCTGGGTTACGTGCGCGGGACCCGCATCCTGCCCGCGCTGGCGGGGTCGCTGGTCGTCGCGGCGCTGCTCACCCTGGGGGCCGCGCGGGTGTACGGCGACGCCCGCAAGGGCGCTCTCGCCTCGACCGGCCTGGTGGTCCTGTTCTTCTCCTACGGGCACGTCTGGCATCTGCTCGAAGCCAAGGCGATCGGCCCCGTGGTCGTGGGGCGGGACGCCTTCCTGCTCCCGCTCTGGGCGCTGCTGGCTGTCGGGGCGGTCGTGGGGGCGGGACGGCTGCGACGCTCGCCGACGGAGGCGACGCGCGCGCTCAACGGTGTTGCCGCCGTGCTGCTCGTGCTCGTCCTGGTTCCCTTGGGGAGCCACCTCCTGGGTCAGCTCTTCGGGACGGGGACCGGTGCCACGGCGGAGGCGGCGGAAGCTGCATCGAGCGGGGAGCACAGCGACGTCCGGGTCGCAGGGCAGCCGACCGAGCCGATGCGCGACATCTACTACATCGTCCCCGACCGGTACGGCGACCAGCGCACGTTGTCGGAGTACTACGGTTTCGACAACTCCGGGTTCCTCGACTCCCTGCGAAGGCGGGGCTTCCATGTGCCCGAGCGGACCGTTGCGAACTATCCCAAGACCGCGCATTCCCTCGCATCCGCTATGAACATGCGGTATCTCGACGATCTCGCGGAAACAGTGGGCCCGGGATCCTCCGACCGCCGCCACGTCCTCGAGATGATCCCCGGCCCCCGGCTGACCAGGTTCGTGCAGGAGGTCGGCTACGAGTACCACCACGTCGGGGCCTGGTGGGATGCGACGGCCGACGATTCCACTGCGGAGGTCAACTACCACTACCACCCGCGCAGTGAGTTCTCTCTCGCGCTGCAGCGCACCACCCTCATGCTCCCCGTCGGCAAGAGGATGGGCACCGTCTACGACGGCTTCGATGCGCGCCGGTACAACTACAACCAGCTTCGCTTCCAGTTCGAGACGCTGCAGGGGCTGGCACGCTCAGGCAGCGAGGAGCCACGGTTCGTCTTCGCGCATCTGCTCACGCCCCACGCCCCCTACGTGTTCCACGCCGACGGGCGGTTCATGAGCGAGGCGGAGGACCGGTCGCTGCTGCGTCGGCGGGCTTTCGTCCAGCAGGTGATGCACGCGAACGCGCAATTCGAGGAGCTCATCGACATCCTTCTGTCGGGACCGGAGGAGGAGCACCCGATCATCGTGATCATGGCGGACGAGGGCCCGCACCCCTGGCGGCACACCGTCGAGGAGGAGAGCTTCCTGTGGACCGAGGCCTCCGAGGAGGAGCTCGAACGGAAGATGGGCATCCTCAACGCGCTGTACCTCCCGGGCCTCGAGGATCCGGGGGTCTATCCTGAGATCACCTCGGTGAACGTCTTCCGGCTGATCCTCAGCCGGTATCTGGGGGCCGATCTGCCGCTGCTGCCGGACCGAGCCTATGTCTTCACCGGCGAACACGACCTGTACACCTTCACCGATGTGACTGACCGGCTCCGCCGCCCGTAGGGCGGGTGCCCCACAAGCGATGACCGAACCGTCCCAGCAGCCGGGAGCGGTCGGTGGACGGCCTTGGCGGCGGGTGGCACTCAGGACGCTCCGGATGCTCGGGTCTGGAGGCGCCTTCGCGCTGCTGGGCTGGGCCGCGCACCGGGCAAGCAAGGACGTCGCCTTCAGCGAACTCCGGCCCGGCCCCTTCCTTGTGTCCGTGGTCCTCTTCGCTTTCGCCTGGTTCGGCCTCGCGCAGGCCTGGGCATCTCTCACCGGGGGAGCCCGGATCGAGGCGACGAAGGTGTGGTGCAGGAGCCAGGTTCTCCGGTATGTCCCGGGGGCCATCTGGGCCCCCGCTGCTCGCGCCGCCAGCATCCGCGGACGTGGTGTGCGCGGCGCGTTGTCGTCGGTGGCCATCGAGTCTCTGTCGCTGCTCTGTACGGGTGCCGCGGTCGGTGGGGCGTACCTCACAGCAACCGGGGCGATCCGCTGGTCGCCCCTCGTGCTGCTCCTGGTCGTGCCCCCACTGGCGGCGTGGCTCGTGCCACTCACGAAGCCGGTGCCGCCCCGCCGGGTGCTTGCCGTGGTGTGCTGGCACGCGGCGGCCTGGGTCGCATACGGGGCCGCCGCAGCGGCTGCGCAGCTCTCCGTCGCCGAGCTACCTTCATTCGGTGTGGTGGCGGGTGCTTCCCTGCTTGCATGGGCGGCAGGCTTTGTCGTCGTGTTCGCGCCGAGCGGCGCGGGTGTCCGCGAGCTGGCCTATATGGCACTCGTGGGCGCGATGCTCCCCGTTCCGGTTGCCGCAGCGGGGGCGATCACCGCCCGTGTCGGTGTGACGGTCGCGGAGATCATCGTCCTCGCCGTGGTGAGCGTGCCACGCCGAGCAACCACGGGAAGCTCCGCTGAATCGTCACCTCATCAAAGCAACGACTGAGTGCGAGGTGCAGCCGTCGGGTGGTGAACCAGGCAACGTGCTCAGGGTCGTTGCCCCAACGCGCGAGATTCTTACCCCTGGCCAGGTTGCCGAGCCTGAAGAAGGGCTCCCACGGCACAGAGACCAGGCACTGGCCGTCGGTGACGCGGGCGAGCTCCTCGATCGCGCGGTCAGGCTGCGTAAGATGCTCCAACACTTCGATGCACAGGACGAGGTCCACGGATGCGTTTCGCAGAGGGAGCATCCCGGCATCGGCCCGGATCGCGACGATGTCCGGTAGGCGCCGGCGCGCGCTGCGCAGCTTGTCGTGGCGAAAGTCGACCCCGATCGACTGTTCGGCGTCGACTTCCAGGCGCTCCAGGCAGATGCCTTCGCCCGTCCCGATATCGGCGAGAACACGGACCGATCCTCGTGTGCACGCGCGCAGTCGTTCGAACCACCGGTCGAGCAACCATCGCACGACTTTGTTGCTGCTCGCGTACTTCCGGGCATCCTGCCCCGCAGCTTCGGACGCCGCACCGGGGGCGAGACCGATTGGCTCCCTGGTCATGGGCGCTCGTCGATGAGCGAACCGACGTCCGGCTGGATGCGGGCGTGGATGATCAGCTCGGCGAGGAGACCGATGGACACGAGTTGTACGGCCACCATCACGAGTAGCGCACCGGCGAGTAGCGCCGGACGGTCCCCGACGGGACTCCCGGTTACGGAGAGTACGGCCATCCAGGTGAGCAGAACCGTGCCAGCTATTCCTAAGACCAACGCCACTCCGCCGAACAGGTGCAGGGGACGAGCGTCGTAGGTCGTGATGAGCTTCACGGTGAGCAGGTCGAGCAGCCCTCGGTGGTAACGGGCGCGGCCGAACTTCGATCTTCCGTGCAGCCTCGGACGGGACGACACGGGCACCTCGGCCACCCGGAATCCGTACCAGTGCGCGAGGACGGGGATGAACCGGTGGAGCTCCCCGTAGAGATGCAGGGATGCAGCGACCTCGCGCCGCATGGCCCGGATGCCGCTGTTCAGGTCCGTGGTACGGACTCCCGTCATCCGGGCTGTGACGCGGTTGTACCAACGTGAGGCCACCCTCCGGACCCCAGCGGACCGCGCCTTGGTCCCGCGCCCGCTGACCAGATCGGCTCCGGCGTCGATCTCCTCGAGGAGGGCCGGGATGTCCCGTGGGTCGAGTTGCCCGTCGGCGTCCATCACGACGATGATCTCACCGACGGCGACCATGAACCCGGCGTGCAGCGCGGTGGCCTTGCCGAAGTTGCGTCGCAACCGGATCCCTCTGACTCGACGGTCCGACGATGTGAGGTCGGCCACCACGGCCCGGGTACCGTCGGTGCTGCCGTCGTCCACTACGAGGATCTCGAAGTCGATCCCGAGGTCGTCGAGTGTCTTCATGAGCTCGGATACCACGGAAACCAGATTGTTCGCCTCGTTGTACGCCGGGAGGACGACGGAGAGCCGCATCATTGCTCACCGCACCTGAATCCGGTCGGATCGACCCGGTAGATCATCGGTTCGCTGCCATCGAGGAGCACGAAGGCCGGGTGATCGTCGAGCGCGGCGGCGAGCGCCACCCCGTCGGTGGGCCATCGGAGACGGTCTGGGCCGAAGAGGCTCTGGTGCAGGGCGACATGGGACGTACCTGTCTTGTCGAGGGTCCGTAGCCACCGACAGTCGTCGATCGACGGATCGGCCAGGGCATGCAACTCCGCGCTGTGCCTGTATACCTCGTCGGGCAGGAAGGTGCCATATCCATTCGGTGTCGGACCGGCAACCTGGGTGATGAGGAACGTATACGGCGTCCCGGAGAAGTGTCCCGGGTTGAAGGGCGGCAGGTGGAGGACGGTCGAGCCTCTCGGTACCACGGCCAGCGCCTCCTGGCCCGCCGGGTTGCGCGCGAAGAGTTCGGCAGGTGCGTCCAGCAGGATCGCGACGCATGCCACCAGGACGGCGCCGCGGCGAGTGATCGTCGCGAGCCTCTGGACGGAGAAGGCTGCCAGGACGGCCAGGGCCAGTGATGACAGGATCAAGATCCGGCCCGGCACCCGGGTGAACGAGAAGAACGGTATCGAGTGCCAGATCCGCTGGATCACCGGGATCGTGTCCCATCCGGGTGCAAGGGCGAGCAGGTAGGCGAGCGGCACGGCCCCGGTGAACCCGAGGAGCAACGGCCGCTCGAGGTGGCCGCGACCTCGTATCGCTCCCACCAGTCCGCAAATCAGGATGGCCACGCCTGGGTAGGCGTAGCGCTCAAAGGTCGGGGCCCGCCAGTCGTCGAGCGACCGAGTGACCAGATCGCCGAAACGGGGAGCGCCGTACGCCGCAGCCTCGATCGCCCTGCCCTCTCCGGCGGTGCTCGGCCCGAGTGCCAGAAAGTAGATGGCAGCAGCCGCCAGGGCAGTGAGCGCGACGAGCGCCACACTGGGCACCAGCACAGCGCGCAGGCGTGCACGTTCCGCCCCGGGGGCGCGGGCCAGGACGAACATCGCGAGCATCGCCGTCGCGAAGATTGCCAGGTGCAGCTCGCCGGACAGCACCACCGAGACGAACACGACCGTGCAGGCCCAGGCCCAGGGCCGGGGGCGGCGGGTGCCGTCCCGGAGTGCCCGCTCCGCCGTTAGCAGGATCAACGGAAACAGGAACGCCAACAGGGCATTGATGTGTGTAGCCGCCTGCACCAGCCTGAACGGGGCGAATGCGAATGCGACGCCGGCAAGCGCCGCACCCTCTATCGAGGCACCGAACTGGCGGGCGAGTGCGGCCGCCGCCAGCGCGCAGGCCGGGAAGGCGAGCAGGACGAGCGCGTTGTAGGCGGCGACCGGTCCGAAGAGCCACTGCACCGGGACGGACACCAGTACGAGCGGCCAGCCGAACGGTTGCGGCATCGTGAACTCGACCCCGGCGAACTGGAAGGGATCGATCCACGGGGGCCGGAGCGTCGCCAGAGCTTGCGCCCACAGCCAAAGGTTGTACGCCGTCTGGAGATGATCACCGACCCCGATGGCGCTGGAGACCGGCGGCGGCCAGGCGATGAACGCCGAACGGAACGCCACGGCCCGCGGTCCGATGACCGCCACCGCGCCGGCCAGGACGGCGGCCACGTAGGAGGCTCCTCGTAGCCATGTCGACGCCTTCATCTCACCCCCGCGACGGTCGATCTTCCGGGCCCAATGCTGGCAGGTGCGACGCGCTACGTCTGCTAGAATCCAGCCGCCGGCCGGCCGGTGCCACCCGGAGAGCCTGATCGGCGCCCTGCGCTTCCCCGACCACCTTCATCCATGACCGACGGAGGATCGATCGAGATCTCACCGAATCCGCCGAGCCCCGTGGACGAGTCCCCCGCGCCCGCAGAGCGCAGGCGCCCCCGCCCGCTCCACCCGTTCCTGTTCGCCGCATATCCGGTGCTGTTCCTGCTGGCCCACAACGTGTCCCAGGTGCCGCTCGGGGACGCGTTGACACCGCTGCTGGCGGTCCTCGGTGCCACGGCCGTGCTGCTCGGTGCCGGATGGCTGCTGGTCCGCGATCTGCCGCGGGTGGCCGTCGTGGTCAGTGCCACGGTGCTGCTGTTCCTGTCCTTCGGACAGATCCGTGAGGCGTTACCCGTCTCGTTCTCTGAGCGGACCTCTCCCGAGCTGCTCCTGTCCGCCGCCGTGGCGCTGGTGATCGCGGTGGTGACGGTTGCCGTCTTCCGCCCCGGGCCGGGGATCCGGCGCGCGACCGGGGTGCTGAACGTGCTGACCGCCGGCCTCGTGCTGCTGCAGCTGCTCACCATCGCCGCGTTCAGGATCGGGGAGCGGCCCTCTCAGGCCGCGGAGGCCGCAGTCGCCATGTCGGAGGCGGGGTCATCGGACGCCCGCGACATCTATCTGATCGTGCCCGACCGCTATCCGTCCGAGGAGGTCCTGCGCACCTACTACGGCTTCGACAACAGCGGGTTCACGCAGGCACTGGGCGAGCGCGGCTTCTACGTCGCCGACGGGGCTACGGCGAACTATCCGAAGACGCCGCACTCCCTGTCGGCAGCCCTGACGATGGACTACCTCGACCACCTGCCGGCCGACTCCGGCGACTGGAACATCGTCTACGACCTGCTGCGTGGCAGCCCGGTGGCGGAGTTCCTGATGGAGCAGGGCTACACCTACGTGTTCATCGGCTCCCGCTACCACGCTCTGACCGCCGACCCGGCCGCCCACGTGAACATCCGCTACGACCCCTTCTCGGAGTTCTCGCGGATCTTCGCTGAGTCGACGATGCTCTGGCCCCTCGCCGAGCTGCTCGGCTTCGACGAGCTCGACCCCCGCAAGGTCGAGTATCGGCGGACCCTGTTCCAGTTCGATCGGGCCGCCGAGGTGCCGGAGACCGCCGGTCCCACGTTCACGTTCATGCACCTGTACGTTCCGCACGACCCGTTCATCTTCGACGCCGACGGCAGCTACGTCCCCGAGGATCTGCAGCGTTCGCGCACCTATGCGGACGGCTTCACGCGGATGGTGCGGTTCGGCAACGACAAGCTGCTCGAGCTCGTGGATACGCTCCTGTCCGGACCCGAGGAGGAGCACCCGATCATCCTGATCCAGTCCGACGAAGGGCCGGGGCCCGCCGGGTGGAGATGGGGCCGGCCCGGCCACTACGACTGGACGCAGGCCCGGATGCCGACGCTCCGCAAGAAGCTCGGGATCCTCGGCGCCTACTACCTCCCGGGCAGCGACGGCGGCATGATGTATCCGGAGATCACACCGGTCAACCTGTTCCGCGTGCTGTTCGACGAGTACTTCGCAACCTCGCTGGGACGATTGGAGGACCGCAATTACATCTTCCCCAACGAGCTCGAGCCTTACCGGTTCATCGAGATCACCGACGTCCTTGCCCGGCGTGAGCCCCTGCGCCACGCCGTCGAGCGCCGGCTCGGCCCCCGATCCGAACAGGGAGAAGGCTGACCGATGAGCGCGGATGCGGGGATCTCCGCGGAGCGGCGCGTCATCGGCCCGGACACCGACCTGGGGTCCCGGGCCCGGGACCTCCTGCGGTACCGGGAACTGCTCGGGAACCTGATCCGCAAGGAGCTCAAGGTCAAGTACAAGAACTCGGCTCTCGGGTTCGTGTGGTCGATGCTGAACCCCGCGCTGTACCTGCTCATCTTCTGGATCGTGTTCGAGAAGTTCCTCGGCAGCGGGATCCCCAATTTCCCGATCTACTTCCTGTCGGGCCTGCTGGCCTGGAACCTGCTCTCGGGCTCGCTGGGTGGCGGGGTGTCCTCCGTGGTGGGCAACGCGAGCCTGGTGACCAAGGTGTACTTCCCGCGGGAGGTGCTCCCGCTGTCGGCGGTCGGGGCGGCGTTCGTCCACTTCCTGCTGCAGCTCATCGTGCTGGTGATCGCGCTGTTCGTGTTCCGGTTCGGGCTCAGCGCCGAGCTGGTGGTTCTCGTCCCCTCGGCCCTCGTCGTGCTCCTGGTCTTCCTGGTGGGAGTGTGCTTTTTCATCTCGGTGCTCAACGTCTACTTCCGCGACGTCCAGCATCTGCTGGAGCTGGTGCTTCTGGCCTGGTTCTGGATGACGCCGATCGTGTACCCGATCGCCTTCGTGCAGCAGAACCTCGGCGCCGGCCTGCTGTGGCAGATCTACATGCTCAACCCGATGACGCACATCGTCCTCGCTTTCCAGCGCGGGATCTACGCACGGGTGAGCCCCAGGGGGCCGGGGGGTGACGTGCAGCAGGTGCTGATCGACGCCCCGGTGAGCTGGTACATGCGCAACCTGGCCATCGTGGCGCTGGGTGCCGTCGTGGTGCTCATCGGGGGCTGGATCGTGTTCCAGCGCCTCGAGTCGCGTCTGGCGGAGGAACTGTGAGCCCGGGGGTGACCGCCGTCTCGGCGTCGGAGGTGTCCAAGCGCTTCCGCCTGTACCACGAGAAGCCGCAATCGCTCAAGGAGCGCGTGGTCAATCTGCGCAAGCCCGCGTGGGAGGAATTCTGGGCCGTGCGGGACGTCTCCTTCGACATCCTCCGCGGCGAGACCGCCGGGCTGATCGGCCCCAACGGTTCGGGGAAGAGCACGCTGCTGAAGATGATCGCCGGCATCTTCCGGCCCACCACCGGACGCATCGAGACGGTCGGTCGGGTCGCTTCGTTGCTCGAGCTCGGCGCAGGGTTTCATCCCGACCTGACCGGACGCGAGAACATCTACATGAACGCCTCGATCCTCGGGCTCTCCCGGCGGGAGACCGAGCGCTACTTCGACGACATCGTGGCCTTCTCCGAGCTCGACAACTTCATCGACATGCAGGTGCGGCACTACTCGTCGGGCATGTACGTCCGGCTCGGGTTCGCCGTGGCCGTCCACGTCGACCCGGAGATCCTGATCGTGGACGAGGTCCTGTCGGTGGGGGACGAAGCGTTCCAGCGCAAGTGTCTCGACCGGATCCGCCTCTTCCAGCGCGACGGACGCACGATCGTGTTCGTCACCCACACCGTCGATCTGATCCGCACGATCTGCAATCGAGGCTTCTTCCTGCACCACGGCCGCTGCCTGGCCCAGGGCCCGCCCGACGAGGTGATCCGCGCGTACCGCCAGACCGTGCACGGCGAGGCACACCTGGAAGCCGCGCCGGAGGAAGAGCGCGGCACCGGCGAGGTCCGCATCGCCGAGGTCCGCCTCTGCGACGCCGACGGGGCCGAACGTCAGGTCTTCTCTCCCGGTGAGGTCCTCGAACTCCAGGTTCTGCTCGAATCGATCAGGGCCGTGGACGATGCCGCTATCGGCGTCGCCGTCTACGACGACCAGGACACCTGTGTGTTCGGCACCAATTCGATCTCCCGCGAGATCGACCTCGGTCGTATCGACGGGAAGGTCCTGGTCCGGGTGAGGGTGCCCTCGCTGCCGGTGCTCGACGGTACATATCGCGTCACGGTGGGTATCCATACGCGTGACGAACGGCACGCCTACCACTGGAAGGAGAAGGCCTGGGCCTTCAGGGTCGTGAACCCGGGCCGCGATGTCGGCACGATGAACTTCGACGTGCGGATCGAGGTCGACCGGCTGTAGACGGTGGCGGCTTGAGGCTTCGAGCGAGGTGAGGGCCTGTGGTGAAGACGAACATCATGCGTCTGTACCAGTGGCTTCTGCGGGTCTTCGGCGGCCACGATCTGACGCGGTTCCGGGTGGTGCGATGGGCGGACGACGGCTTCAAGCGCTGGATCTACCGGAGTGGGGTCTGGGTCGAGGGTAACCGGATGGTCCTCGATGACAAGGACTCCCTGTGTCTCGGCAACTTCCGCTACGAGGCCTTCCAGACCGACCTGACCAGGTTCCTGGTACGGCCCGGGCAGACCGTCGTCGACGTCGGGGCGATGATCGGTTACTACACCCTGATCTGCGCTCGGCGGGTCGGCTCCCGGGGGCGGGTGTTCGCCTTCGAGCCCGACCCCGACAACTTCGAGATCTTGCGGCGCAACATCAAGATCAACGGACTGTCCAACGTGGTCTCCGAGCAGTTCGCCGCTTCCGACCGGTCGGGCCCTTCGCAGCTCTACCGCTCCTGGGACAACAACGGGGACCACCGCTCGTTCGACGTGGGCGATGGCCGGAAGGTCGTCGAGGTCCAGGCGATCGAGCTCGACGAGTACTTCCGTGAGCGTGCCGACCTGGTGGATCTCGTGAAACTGGACGTGCAGGGCCATGAGTGGGCCGTGGTCCGGGGCATGTCCTCCTTGCTGAAGCGCAACGAGCAGGTCCTCGTGATGACCGAGTACTCCCCGCTGCTGTTGACCCAGTCCGGCTTCGGGCACGAGGAGTACCTCCGGCTGCTGACCGGCATGGGCTTCGCCCTGTACGAGATCGACGAGGGGGCCGCCCAGGTCCGCCCCGTCTCGGTGCAGGAGCTGCTGGACCGGTACCCTGCCTCCAGCGAGGACTACACGAACCTGCTGTGCTCGCGGCAGCCGATCGAGTTCCCGCAGGGTTGGCGGAAGGCGCTCGACGAGGAGGACGGTGGGTAGACGGGCAACGTCGCTGGGGTATCGCGGTGTCGCTTCCCGGGGGGCCGGGACGTGAGCTGGTCGGTACCGGGGTCGCTGGCTTTCGTGTGTCCGCGGTACGGCACCGAGGTGCTCGGGGGGGCCGAGACGGTCGTGCGGGAGCTCGCCGAGCGGCTCGCCGGGCGCGGCTACCCGGTCGAGGTGCTCACGACGTGCGCCGTGGACCACCACACGTGGGAGAACCACTACGAGCCGGGCCTGACGGAGGTGAACGGGATCCCCGTGCACCGGTTCCCGGTCCAGAGGGGAACCGGGCGCTGGCACAAGCCCATCGGGGAGCGCATCGGCGCGGGCGTCCCCACCTCGCTGGAGGAGCAGGAACTGTGGATCAACGACGGGTTCAGGTCGGCCCACCTGTTCCATCATCTGCTCGCCGAGCACGAGCGGTACCACACGATCCTGCTCACCCCGTACATGTTCTGGACGACCTACGCGTGCTCCCAGATCGCTCCGCGCAAGACCGTCCTGCGACCGTGCCTGCACGACGAGGTGTTCGCCCGGCTGGCGATCTATCAGACGGTCTTCCGGGACGTTCGCGGGATCACCTTCAACTCCCCTCCGGAAGCGGAGCTCGCGCAGGAGCTCTTCGAGCTGCCTCGTCGGTGGGAGGTGGTGGGTGAGGGCCTGGAGGTCCCCGAGGAGCACAACGGCGATCGGTTCCGGGACAAGTTCGGCGTCGACGGGGAGTTCCTGATCTATGCGGGCCGCCGCGAGTGGGGCAAGAACGTCGACTGGCTCGTCGAGCTCTTCGGCTCCTACCTGGAACGCACCGGTCGCGATCTGCGTCTCGTCCTGCTGGGCCGCGGCGAGGTGCGCGTCCCCGCAGACCTCCGGGACCATGTGCTCGACCTCGGGTTCGTGGACGAGCAGGACAAGTACGATGCGTTCGCGGCCGCCACCGTGGCCTGCCAGCCGTCGTTGTGGGAGTCGTTCTCGCGCCTGTTGATGGATGCCTGGCTCGCCGGGACGCCGGTGCTCAGCTTCGGCGGGTGCGCCGTGACCGCCTATCACACCGACCTGTCGGGCGGCGGGCTCGTTTTCAACGACGAGGCCGAGTTCCAGGTGGGCCTGGACGTGCTCCTGGACCACCCGGGCCTCCGTGAGGAGATGGGACAGCGCGGTCGGGCCTACGTGCTGGAACGGTACACCTGGGACCAGGTGGTGGAGCGGTTCGCCTCCTGCCTGGATGCGTGGGCAGCGGAGGACGGGACGGGGAACGGGGCGACGTGCGGGTCCTGATGGTCTCACCGTTCCCGCCCCTGCGCGACGGCGTCGGGAAGTACGCAGCCCAGGAGGTCGCCGACCTGCGCGCGCAGGGCCACGAGGTGGAGGTGCTGGCCCCCGTGCCCTGCGCCGCCCACCACGTCGAGGACCTGAAGGGGGGCTTCAAGCTCCTGAAGCTGCGGCGATACGCGCGCCGCTACGACCGGGTCATCCTCCAGTACCAGCCTTCCCACTACCACCTGACCGGCAGCGGACCCCGGCGGATCCGCTCGAACATCGGCATGTGGCTGACCTTCAGGCTCGTGCGCAACCTCACGGTCGTCTGCCACGAGATCGAATACCCCCCGCCGTCCTGGCCACGTTGGCGCCCCGAGACGATCTTCGAGCGTAAGGCGTGGAAGGGCGTGGCGGAGGTGGTGTTCCACACGGAGGCCGAGGTGGGGTCGCTGCGGGAGCACTTCCGGGCGGAGCCGCGGAAGGTCGTGCTCCGGGACCACGGCGAATACTTCCGACCAGCCGCCGTCGAGGACCAGCCGACGGCGAGGCGGCGTCTCGGTCTGGCCGAGACCGGCCCCCTGTTCCTGTGCATCGGGTTCATCCAGCGTCACAAGGGGTTCGACCGTGCGATCCGGGCGTTCCGACGCGTTCCCGGTGACGACGCACGACTCGTGGTGATCGGTTCGGTGCGGTCGGGGGACCTGGAGCATCTACGGCACCTGGAGGAGCTGCGTCGCCTGGCCCGCGGCGACGCGCGGGTGACCGTGAAGGAGACGATGCTGTCCGACGAGGAGTTCGACCGCTGGATCGTCGCCGCCGACGTGGTCGTCCTGCCCTACCGGCAGATCTGGTCGAGCGGTGTGCTCGAGCGGGCCAAGCTGCTCGATCGCCCGGTGGTCGCCACGGACGTCGGGGGCATGGCCGAGCAGGCCCGGCCCACCGACCGGATCGTGGCGGACGAGGACGGCATGGCTCACGCGATGGCCGCCCTCACCGGCCGGGAGGTCGGAGATGCCGCGGCGGTGCAGGGCTTGAGCGTGGAGGAGGCGCGGGCCCATGTGCGCGGCGAGGCCCAGCGTCTCCGGTCGGGGGTGGGGACGTCCCGCGCCGCTGCCGGGGACCGGCTCGCGGGTCTCGTCAACCGGCTCGATGACGCCAAGGGCGTCCACCCCGTGGTGCTGCCCTCCTCCAGGCCCCTCGTCGGCCCGTTCCTCACCGTGGCCAAGCGGAGTCTGCAGCGCGGGATCGGCTGGTACATCGTCCCCATGCTCGGACGGTTGAACGAGTACCAGAACGTGACGGTGGAGACGCTCTCGGCGGTGGCGGGCGAGGTCGCGGCGCTCCGGGAGGATGCGGAGGTATTCCGTGCAGGCCTGGAGAGCGTAGCGAAGCGCGACACCGAGGCCGCCGAGGCCCTGTCGCGACTCGCCGACGGGATGGGCCTTCTCGGCGGACGGATGGAGGCCGTCGAGAGGACGGCGAACCAGCTCGAACGGCGGACCCGGACGATGATCGAACAGATCGGCTCGGCGCCGGCCCCCGCACCGCCGGGGCCGTCCCCGGATGGGGAGCCTGAGCCCCGGCCCGCACCACGGGCCTCCGGGGCCGATGCCTACACGACCTTCGACTACTTCGGATTCGAGTCGCACTTCCGGGGGGATCCGGCGGTGATCAAGCGGGACCAGCGGGAGGCGTATCTGGCGGACTTCACCGGCGCCGCACCCGTCCTCGACGTGGGGTGCGGCCGCGGGGAGTTCCTGGAGGTGCTGCGGGAGGCGGGCGTCGAGGCCCGCGGGGTGGACGTCGACCTCGACATGGTGGCGGCGTGCCGGGGCAAGGGCCTCGAGGTGGCGCACGGCGACGCGATCGAGTACCTGCGCGGGCTGCCGGAGGGCAGCCTTGGGGGGATCATCGCCGCCCAGGTGGTGGAGCATCTGCCCCCGCGCACGCTGGTGGCGCTGCTCGCCGCGTCCCGGCGTGCGTTGCGGCCGGGCGGGGTGCTCGTGTGCGAGACCATCAATCCCCAGTCGCTGTTCGCGTTGGCGAACTGGTACATGATGGACCTCACGCACGCGCAGCCCGTCCATCCCAACACGCTGCGGTTCCTGGCCGCGCAGGAGGGCTTCGGCGACCTCGACGTGCGGTACCGCTCACCCGCCCGCCCGGAGGACCCCGAGCTGACGGTGGCGGCCGACGCCCCGGACTGGGCCCGGGCGTTCGCGACGGTCCTCACCGAGGAGCTCCGCGAGCTCAACCGCGTGGTGTTCGGCCCCCAGGACTACGCCCTCGTGGCCCGCGTCCCGGATACAGCGAGTGCTCCGCCCGCGACGGAGCGTGAGTCCGGTTGATCACATCGGTCAACTGAAGTGACAGGACGCGTAACGTAGGTACAGTAGACCGCAGGACCGCACCGACGACCCAGGAAGCGGGACCCTGCTCGACGTCACAGGACCGCATATGGGTATCGCCATCCCCCCACAGAGAACCCCGACGAAGCGCCCGCGCGTGCGCCGCTGGCCCGTGCTCGCACTGGCGGTCGCCTCCGTGCTGCTCATCGACGGGGCCGCCGTCGCCAAGCCGCTGGTCACCATCGACCCCGGCCACGGGGGCCCGGACCCCGGTGCGGTCAACTGCAGCCACTCCTTCGCCGGCAAGAATTGCATGCAGGAGTCCGACCTCAACCAGGACATTTCCATCCGGCTCGGGGAGACCCTGCGGGGTTGGGGCCTGGAGACCCGCTTCACCCGCACCACCGACAAACGTGTGAACGACCCGCCCCGGGATCTCGAGACCTGGAACGAGCAGTCCGACGGCTCCCGCGAGTACCGGAAGGACGGGAAGGTCGACGCTCGCGACGAGCTTCAGTCGCGTGTGAACGTCGCGAACTGCGGGGGGCCGCACACGTCCTGCGACGCCGGTGACCCCAAGCAGGCTGATCTCTTCGTGTCCGTTCACAACAACGCCTGCGGTTCCTGCAACCGCGGCGGAACGGAGACCTACCACTTCAGCGCCTCGGCGGAGGGAGCGAAGCTGGCCGGGCGGGTCCAGGCCGAGGTGGTGTCGCGGATCCAGCGCCCCGACCGGGGCGTCAAGTCCGCGAACTTCTACGTGATCCGGTTCACGCGCATGCCCGCGGTTCTCGTCGAGTCGGCCTTCGTCGACGACGCTACCGACAGCCAGAAGCTCAAGGATCCAGCCTTCAGGCAGTCGATCGCCGACGGGATCGCCGTCGGGGTGATGCGCTACCTCGCCTTCAAGCACATCATCGACCGCGAGGCGTCGCTGCGTGCCGCGGGATCGGACTTCGGGCCGCGCCGCACCGAGGAGGTCTGGGTGCCGGGCGGATGGTCGATGCACTTCGAGCGCGGACGGTTCTACTGGTCACCCGGCACCGGTGCGAAGGTCGCCTACGGCGGGATCCTCGGGAAGTACCTGGACGCCGGCGGACCCGCAGCCTTCGGGCTTCCCACCACCGACGAGCACTCCGTGCCCGGCGGGCGCGCGTCGAACTTCCAGAAGGGCCGGATCTACTGGTCGAAGGCCACCGGGACGAACATGGTGTACGGCGGGATCCTGACGAAGTATCTGGATCTCGGAGGTCCCGGATCCTTCCTGAAGCTGCCTACCGCCGATGAGCGCGTCGTGCCCGGCGGACGGGTGTCCACCTTCCAGGGCGGGCACGTCTACTGGGGGAAGGCCACGGGCTCGAAGGTGGTGTACGGCGGGATCCTGTCCAAGTTCCTCGGGCTTGGAGGCCCGGCGTCCCTCGGGCTTCCCTCCACCGACGAGCACTCCGTGCCCGGCGGGCGCGCGTCGAACTTCCAGAAGGGCCGGATCTACTGGTCGTCGTCCACGGGGGCCAAGGTCGTGTACGGCGGCATCCTGTCCAAGTACCTGAGCGTGGGCGGTCCAGGCTCCTTCGCCGGGCTGCCCACCACCGACGAGCACGGCGCCGAAGGGGGCCGGGCGTCGTTCTTCCAGGGGGCCCGCATCTACTGGTCGTCGGCGACCGGGGCGCGGGTCGTCCAGGGCGCGATCATGCGCAAGTACGCCGAGCTGGGGGCCGAGAAGTTCATCGGTCTGCCCGTCTCCGACGAGGAGGGGGCGGCCACCGGGCGCCGCAGCCGGTTCCAGCGCGGCCACATCTACTGGGCCCCCACCACGGGTGCCCACGCCGTGTACGGAGCGATCCTCGCCCGCTACCTCGACGCCGGGGGTCCGTCCAGCTCGCTCGGGTTCCCGACCTCGGACGAGTACGGGGTCCCCGGGGGCCGGCGCAGCGACTTCGAGCGGGGCCACATCACCTGGGACCGCAGCAGCGGGGAGACCCAGGTCACCCACCTGTCCTGACGGGCGCTCAGGGTTGGAACAGACGCGAGCGCCTCATGCCCGCACGGTGTGCCGCGAACTTGCCCATCACCCCGAGGGTCTTGACGCCGTAGACGACGCTCTGGCGCAGATTCGCCGAGGAGGCCTCCTCGAAGTATCGGCATCGCACGGGGACCTCGGTGATCCGGAACCCGAAGGCCACCGCCTGGGCCACGAGCTCCTGATCGAAGACGAAATCGTTGGAGTTGCGCAGGAACGGCACCCTCTCCAGCAGCTTCCGGGAGAAGGCCCGGTAGCCCGTGTGGAACTCCGAGAACCGGGTGCCGAGGACCGCGTTCTCCACGGCCGTCAGGGACCGGTTCGCCACTCGCTTGTACAGCGGCATCCCGGCCGCCCTGGCGTGGCCCCGCTCACTCATGCGGGAGCCGAGGACGAGGTCGGCCTCGTCCCGCAGAATCGGCTCGACCACCTGCGGCAGCTCCTCGGGGAGGTACTGCCCATCGGGATGGAGCATCACGACGACCTGGGCCCCCATCCGGAGGGCCTCCATGTAGCAGGTCTTCTGGTTGCCGCCGTAGCCGACGTTGTGGGGGTGGCGGATCACGTGCAGCCCCATCCGCTGTGCGACTCCCACGGTGTCGTCGCGGCTGGCGTCGTCCACGAGGATCACCTGGCCGAGGCCTTCCCGGGGGATGCGGGCCCAGGTGTCGCGGAGGGTCTTCGCGGCGTTGTAGGCGGGCATCACTACGACGATCTCGGGCGCGACGACGGCCGGACGGCCGGCCGGCGCCTGCGGCTCACTCACGGACATCGATGCACCGCTCCTCGATGGTCGGACTCCACGACTACGGCATCCTATGTGCTCAACGCGCAGAGTTGCTTGTTCTCGGAGATGGGCGATGATAGGTAGGGTGTTGCGCCGAGGAACACTCCCACATATGTATCCCCACCGTCGAACGCTCTCACTCACGCTCGCTGCGGCGCTCGCCGCTGCGCTCTACGCTGCGCCCCCGGCGACGGCGCAGACGGAGGCGATCCAGCCCAAGAGCGGGTCGTTCACCTTCACCGGTCGGGGGTGGGGGCACGGTCTCGGGATGAGCCAGTGGGGGGCAAAGGGCTTGGCGGACGCCGGCTGGCCCGCGGACAAGATCCTGGCGCACTACTACACGGGCACCTCGCTCGCCGTCCTGCCCGGCCCGGCCAACGGAACCTCGCCCGGCACGATCCGCATCGGGCTCTTCCAGGGATCGGGGTCCCAGCGCGTGACGGGCAACGGCACCTACGAGATCGTCGAGAACGGGGGCCGGGTGGCCGCCACAGTGCCCTCGGGGCAGACCTGGAAGCTGGAACCGACCTCCGACGGCCGGATCCGGCTGGTCAAGCCGGACGGCTCCCAACACGCCGTCGTCGGCAACTCGAGCAACCCCATCTCTGTGCGCTTCGAACCACACAGCACGATCCTCAAGCTCCCCGATGTCGGGTACCGCTACCGCTACGGCCTGCTGACGGTCGAGGTCTACGCGTCCGGCGGATCCCACGCACTGCGCGGGATCCTGACCCTCGACTTCGAGAAGTACCTGTACGGACTGGGCGAGGTGCCGAGCTCCTGGCCCGTGGAGGCGCTGAAGGCGCAGGCGATCGCAGGGCGCACCTACGCCCTGGAGAAGACGAACCGGCTCGGACAGAACCGCAGCGGCTGCAACTGCGCCCTGTACTCCACCGTCTCCGACCAGGCCTACATCGGCTACGAGAAGGAGGCGGGGGCCCAGGGGGACCGGTGGGTCAAGGCGGTGAACGACACCACTGGCATGGTGTCCGTGGACGGCGGCGGGAAGCCGATCCAGGCCTACTACTCAGCCTCCAGTGGGGGGTACACCGAGGACAACGAGAAGCAGTGGGGTGGCTCCGCGATCTCCTACCTGCGCGGCGTCTGCGACCCGGGCGACTGGGCCTCCGGCTCCAACCCGCACAGCAACTGGTCGCTGAGCCTCGACGAGCCGACCGTGCGCGAACGGCTGGCGTCGGGCGGGATCAACGTCGGCACGATCCAGCGCATCGAGCTCCTGGAGCCGCGCGGGGTGTCGGGCCGGGTGGTGCGCGAGGTGGACTCGTCCAGCGGCGGCGTGCGGGTCGTGGGCTCCACCGATTCCGCGCGCCTGTCCGGCGATCGCCTGCGCTCGCTGCTCCGGCTGAAGTCGAACCTGCTCTCGCCGCCGTTGTCCGGAGGGATCCGGGGCCGGTGGAACCAGCTCGGCTGCGCCCCCGGCCGGCCGCGGTCGGCGGAATACGGGTGGACCCTGGTCGACGGCTCCTCGTGGGGGCGGGCCCAGGATTTCAAGAAGGGACGCCTGTTCTGGGAGGCGGCGACTCACGACGTGTTCTGGAACTACGGCGGCATCCTCAAGAAATACGACGCCCTGCGGGCGGCGAAGGTGAAGGTCGGCGGGCCCACCAGCGACGAGTACCCGGTGCGCGGGGGCCGGGCTGTGAACTACCAGCGTGGCCGGATCTACTGGTCGTCCGAGACCGGCACGAACGTGGTCTTCGGCGGGATCCTGAACCGCTACCTCCAGCTCGGCGGTCCCGACTCGCACCTGCGCCTGCCCGTCCGCGACGAGGAGGGCGCACCGGGAGGCCGCCGGTCGCGCTTCCAGGGCGGGATGCTGATCTGGAACCGCGAGACGGGCGAGATCAGGCGGGTCTACGGCGCGATCCTCGGCCGCTGGGAGAAGCTCAAGGGAGCACCGGCCCAGCCGCGCAACGAGGAGTACACCTGGACCGAGGTCCGGGGCGCGAACCGCGGGCGGGCACAGGATTTCACCTCCGGACGGCTGTTCTGGGACCGGGACACGGGCAAGGTCTGGTGGGTGTACGGCGGGATCCTCGCCAAGTACGACAAGCTCCGGGACAACAAGACCGACCTGCGCATGCCGCTCACCGACGAGCACGGCGTCGCCGGTGGGCGCGCGGTGAACTTCGAGGGCGGACGGATCTACTGGTCCCGCGACACGGGAACCGCCGCGGTGTGGGGCGCGATCGGCCGGCGCTACGTGGAGCTCGGCGCCGACGACTCCTACCTGCGCCTGCCGCTGCGCGACGAGCAGGCGGCCCCCGGCGGCCGGCGCACCCGGTTCCAGGGCGGGATGCTGATCTGGAACCGCGAGACCGGCGAGGTGAAACAGGTCTACGGCGCGATCCTGCGCCGCTGGGAGAAGGCCGACGGGGCGCCGGGGCAGCCGCGCAACGAGGAGTCCCTGTGGCGAGACCTCGCGGGCGCGAACCGGGGCCGGGCCCAGGACTTCGCCCAGGGCAGGATCTTCTGGAACAGGGACACCGGGAAGGTCTTCTGGGTGTACGGCGGGATCCTCTCCAAGTACGACGAGCTGCGCGACAAGTCGACGGACCTGCGGATGCCGCTCACCGACGAGCACGGCGTCACCGGTGGCCGGGCCGTGAATTTCGAGAACGGACGGAT
>CAZLKN010000049.1:0-22654 GCA_964560135.1 uncultured Actinomycetes bacterium
CCGCCGTCGCTCGAACGCCGGGAGCCGCCCCCAGAAGGGCGGCTCCCGTTCAGATCTGTGGTTGCTTCAGGGCCATTCAGCGCCCGGTCGACCAGCCCGAGCAGGCTCCGAAGCCGGTGGTCTGCCTGGATTCTGCCGACGCACTCAACACCGGCAGAGTCTGGGCTGGACCGGAGATGATCCCCGGCCCGGGTGGAGCTGCGTCAGCAGACAGCCACCTCAGGGGTCGATCGCGGTTTATGCAATCTGGACCACCTCCTTTCTCCTGTACGGACAGCGTACCGCCAACCGGTGACGCACGGGTAGGATTTCGTGCATCGGCCGCGACGAAGGGGGAAGGCATGAACGATCAGGCACTGGTGGACAAGCTCGAGGCCGTTTGGCGCTCCATCGACGAGCTGTGCTCGTCGCTGTCCGAGGCGGACTGGAACACGCCGACCGACTGTCCGGGATGGACGGTGAAGGACAACCTCTCCCACATCATCGGGACGGAGTCGGTGCTGCTGGGCCGTCCGGCCCCCGAGCACACGCCGGCGGACACCGGCCACGTCCGCAACCCGATCGGTGAGGCCAACGAGGTCCAGGTCGACTACCGGCGTTCCCGGTCCCCGGCGGAGGTGCTGGAGGAGTTCCGGGAGGTCACCGGAGAGCGGGTCGCTCAGCTCAGATCGTGGGGCGAGGAGGACTTCTCGAAGGAGTCCTGGACACCGATGGGGCAGGGGACCATCCGTGACTTCATCGAGATCAGGATCTTCGACTGCTGGGTGCACGAGCAGGACATCCGCCGTGCCCTGGACAGGCCCGGTCACCTCGAGGGCCCGGTGGCCGAACACGCCTTCGAGCGGGTGGCGAGCGCCATGCCCTACGTGATCGGCAAGAAGGTCGGGCCGCCGAACGGCACCGTGGTCGTCTTCGACGTGAACGGCCCCGCCGGCGGCCGGGTGGCCGTGGGGATCGAGGGGGGCCGCGGGATGCGCCTGGACGACGTGCCCGGTGAGCCGACGGTGCGTGTCGAGACGGAGCTGGAGGCGTTCAACGCCCTGGGCTGTGGACGCTGGGACGCGGCGCGGGCCGAGGGCCGGGTGAAGATCCACGGCGATCAGGAACTCGGACGCAGCGTGCTCGAGAACCTCAACTTCATGATCTAGGCCCGTGGATCCCACGATCCTGTTCGTCCTGGTCGCCGTCGCCATCGCGGTGGGAGCGATCCTCTCCTGGAGGGCCACCCAGCGCCGCCGTGAGGAGTGGTTCGCGGCCGCCCAGAGGCTCGGACTCGAGTACAGCCGTCACGATCCTTTCCGGCTCGATGCGCTGCCCTTCAACCTCTTCCGCAAGGGCGACGGACGCGGCTGCGAGAACGTCCTCCACGGCACCTGGCACAAGATGGAGCTCCGGGTCTTCGACTACTGGTACTACACGCAGTCCACCGACTCGAAGGGTCGCCGCTCGAAGAGCTACACGCGGTTCTGCTGTGCGCTGGCCTCGATACCGGCGGACTGCCCTCATCTGGAGATCGTGCGGGAGACGGTCCTCAGCCGGATCGGGGACCGGCTGGGGATGGCCGACATCCAGTTCGAGTCCGACGAGTTCAACCGCGCCTACCAGATCCGCTCCCAGGACCGCCGGTTCGCCCACTATCTCGTGGACGCCCGGATGATGGAGTGGCTGCTCCGGGCCCCCAAGGGCCACGGCTACGAGACCCTCGGGCCGTGGCTGCTCGTCCACTGCGGTCGGATCCCCGTATCGCGCATCGACGGTCTGCTGCAGCACACGCGCGGCTTCTCCGAGCGCATCCCCCGCGTGGTCCGCGACGTCTACCGGGCCGCGGGGACCTGACGTGGACCTCGCGATCCTCGTCGTCCTGGGTGCGGTGCTGGTGACCGGGATCGCGATAGCCCTGTCGTACAACCGGTTCGTGTCGCAGCGCCAGCTCATCCGCAACTCCTGGTCGAACGTGGACACCGAGCTGCAACGGCGCTACGACCTCATCCCGAACCTCGTGGAGACCGTGAAAGGCTACGCGGCCCACGAGCGCACGGTCTTCGAGGAGGTGACCAGGGCCCGGACGGGGGCGCTGCACAGCACCGGGCCCCCGGCCCAGCAGGCCCGGGACGAGAACCAGCTCGTGGACGCACTGCGGCACCTGCTCGCCGTCGCCGAGGCCTATCCGGACCTCAAGGCGAACGAGCACTTCTCCGAGCTCCAGTCCGAGCTCGCCAACACCGAAGACCGGATCCAGGCCGCGCGGCGCTTCTACAACGCCAACGTCCGCGACTACAACACGCGCGTGCAGTCCGTGCCGTCCAACATCATCGCCGGGTGGTTCGGGTTCACCGCGGAGGACTACTTCGAGGTCGAGGAGGCCGTGCGGCGGCCCCCGCAAGTCGATCTCCAGCGGTGACTCAGCGGCCGCGGGAGCCGTAGTCGCCGAAGGGATCGTCACGCTCCCGGACCGCCTGCCGGAAGCCGGCCTCCTCGGCCCTGCGGACGAAGTCCACGCCCTCCCGCGTGTGGCGGGCGACGCCGTCGAACAGCGTGCCGAGCAGACGGGAACTGGCCATGCCCATGTTCTCGAAGGGTTGGTTGCACCCGAGCTTCAGCATCGTGAGCTGGGAGGACGGCACCAGCGCGATCCGCTCGGCCAGCGCGGTGGTGTGAGCCTCCAGTTGCTCGTCGGGGACGGTCTCCAGGACCAGACCGATCCGGGCGGCCTCTCGGGCCGGGATCTCGTCGCCGGTGAGCAGGTAGCGTTTCGCGCGCTCGACCCCCATCCGGTAGACCCACATCGCCGTGGTGGGCACACCCCAGACCCGCGACGGGGGATAGCCGAAGGACGCCCCGTCACCGGCCACGATGAGGTCGCAGCACAGCACCATGTCGGTGCCCCCGGCGATGCACCATCCCTGGACGGCGGCCACCGTTGGCTTCTTCGCGTACCAGAGTTTCAGGTAGACGTCGACGTAGCTCCCGATGCCCTCGAGATCCTGGACGGAGTCCCAGTGTTCCTCCTCGGAGGCCTGCGCTGCGGTGGACCAGTCCAGGCCGTAGCCGGCGCAGAAGGCCGGGCCCTCGGCCCGCAGGAGCATCACCCGGACCTCCGGGTCGGCGTCCGCGTCGTCGATCGCCGCACCGAGCTCGTCGCGCAGCAGCGGCGTGATCGTGTTGTATTCCCCGGCCCGCGTGAGCACGATATGCCGCACGCGGTTGCGGTCCTCGGTGCGCAGGGTCTCCGGCATCCCCCTCCTCCTCCAGATCGGATCACCGAGCCTACCGCCGTGGTGTGTAGGGTGACACACGGCATGCCTCCAGCGACCGCGGCAGCGACGACCTCCGATGTGCTGATCGGCCTCGCCGTGATCACCGCGCTCGGGATCGGGGCGCAGTGGCTCGCTTGGCGCACCCGGATCCCTTCGATCCTGTTGTTGCTGGTGTTCGGGTTCGCGGCCGGGTACTTCATCCCGCTCGTGGATCCCGACGATCTGCTGGGCGACCTGCTCTTCCCGATCGTCTCCCTGTCGGTCGGCATCATCCTGTTCGAGGGCGGGCTGAGCCTGCGTTTCGACGAGTTCCGTCAGGTCGGCCGAACCGTCATGAGCCTCGTGGTCGCGGGCATGTTCGTCACCTGGGTGCTGGCCGCCCTGGCCGCCTGGGTGTTGCTGGACCTCCCGCTGGATCTGGCGATCCTGCTCGGGGCGATCCTCGTCGTCACGGGCCCGACGGTGATCGTCCCCCTGCTGCAGCACGTCCGGGTGCGGCGTCCGCTGAACACGATCCTGAAGTGGGAGGGGATCGTGATCGATCCGATCGGCGCCATGGTCGCGGTGCTCGTCTTCGAGGCCATCCTCGCCGGACGGTTCGCACAGGCCACCACCGTCGCCCTGGCCGGGGTCCTGCAGACGGTGGTCGCCGGTGGTCTGATCGGCCTCGCCACCGCAGGCGTGCTCACCTTCCTCCTGCGCCGGTTCCTGATCCCGGACTTCCTCCAGAACGCCGTCGTGCTCATGTTCGTCATCGTCGCCTTCGCGACGGCCAATGCCCTCCAGGAGGAGTCGGGGCTGCTCGCGACGCCGTTGATCGGCCTCGTCCTCGCCAATCGGCGGAACTTGTCGGTGCGCCACATCACCGTCTTCCAGGAGGACCTGCGCGTCCTGCTGCTCGCCGGACTGTTCATCCTGCTGGGAGCCCGCGTGGAGATCACCCACCTCACCGCCCTCGGGTGGGGCAGCGTCGCGTTCCTGGCGGTGTTGATCCTGGTCGCCAGGCCGGCGGCGGTGATGGTGGCCACGCTCTTTGCGAAGCTCGACCTCCGGGATCGCTTCTTCCTGGCTGCTCTCGCCCCCCGGGGGGTCGTTGCCGCCGCAGTCGCATCCCTGTTCGCGATCCGGCTGGTCGAGGACGGCCGGCTCGAGGGCCAGCGTCTCGTCCCGGAAACGTTCTTCGTCATCGTGGGCACGGTCGCGATCTACGGTCTGGCGGCCCGTCCGGTCGCGCGGCTGCTCGGTGTCGAGAAGGAGCGCAATGGGAGCCTGATCCTCGGTGCGTACGCCTGGGCGAGGGCGATGGCACAGGAGCTGCGGCGGGAAGGTCAGACCGTGCTGTTGGTCGACACGAACCCGGAGAACATCCGGGAGGCCCAACGGGAGGGTCTCCCGGCGGCCCATGCCGATGTCCTGTCCGAGGAGACGCTGGACCGGATCGATGTCGAGGGGCTCAGCCGCCTCCTGGCCATGACGTCGAACCCGGACCTGAATTCACTGGCCGCGGTCCATTTCTCGGAGGTCTTCGACCGCTCCGAGGTCTACCAGCTCTCTCAGCGGCAAGAGGAGGGAAGCCAGGACCCCCCGCACCTGCGGGGGCGCGACCTGTTCGGCGAGGCCCTGACCTTCGAGCAGATCACCGTACGGTTCGCGGCGGGGGCGAGGATCTCGAGGACACGCCTCAATGACAACTTCACCTTCGAGGACTTCTGTCGCCGGTACGGGCCGTCGGCCGTGCCGCTGTTCCTCATCACCGAGGCGGGCGACCTCGTGGTGTACACACACGGAAGCGACCCGGGACCCAAACCCGGGCAGACCTTGATCGCTCTGGTCGAGCCCACCGCATCCCGGCTGGAACCGGGCGGCTTCGCTGCCGACTAGCTCCGTCGATGCACGAGGTTGCCTCCCGGACGTCCCCGACCGTGCGGCCTGCGGATCAGGCGTCGGTGCAGATCGACCACAGGCCCCGGCCGGCGTGCCGGGCCTCACGCGCCAGTTGGGTGAACAACTCCACGTAGCGGACGTTCGGGGGGAAGGTCGCCTGCTGCGCGTAGCCCTCGGCGACCAGGCGGGCGTTGAAGAAGCTGCCGTCCGGCGTCCAGAGGTAGACGAGGGCGCGGCCGTAGCGGTCGGTGGGCTGCACGTCCAGGTCCACGAGGAGCTCCCGGCCGTCCAGCTGGCGCTTCGCGAACTCCGACGCCTCGCGTCCGTAGCACTCGGTCGTCCCGTGGACCTCCGGGGTGTCGATGCCGATCAGCCGGGCCCGGTGGCCTCCCGTCCGCCGGTCGGTGGTGCCCACACCCAGACCCGCGAGCACCACGGTGTCGCCGTCCACGACGCGGGTCACCCGGTGGCGCGTCGCATCCGGCGGGGGCCCGGGGAGGCCGTCCGGCTGTGTCGTCGTCTCGGACGGCAGGGTGGGTGCCGGCCCGACGGTGTCTGCGGGCCGGCCCTGCCGTTCCGGCGCGCCCGTCGCGCAGGCCGCGGCCAGGAGCAGCACCAGCGCGGCGGCCGCTCGCATCGTGGGGATCATGCGAGGCCGCGCTGGGATGCCGGCGGCGGTGTGGACGCTGAGGTCATGGATGATCCTCGCGACCATACCGCGGCCCCCCTCCCGGCCGGAGGAACCCCGGATCGGGCGCAACCGTCGTGGCGGCCCGGGAGTGATGTGCCGACCTGCTAGGCTGTGGCCATGGATCGCTGACCTCCGGCCGCGCAGCCCGTCACCACCCCGGTGACCCTTCCTTCTGCGTGGCATGCCGTTCTCGAGGTTCATCTCCGAGAGGTCAGCCCATGCCCACGAGCCGTTCCCGTTCCGATTACGTCGATCCCATCCGCAAGGGCGTTGTCACCAGCGTCCGGAACCCACGCGTGCGCGAAGTCCTGGCGCTGCGGCGCGCCAGAGACCGCCGGCGCAGCGGTCTCGTCGTCGTCGAGGGCGGCCGCATCGTGGAGCGTGCGTTGCGGGCTGGCCACCGCCCCGTGTCGGCGTTCGTCTGTCCGGAGCTGCCGGGCGCCGACGACGGCCTGATCGCGTGGCTCGAGTTCCTCGGGACGGAGGTCATCGAGGCCGGCCAGGCCGTCATGGCCCGTCTTTCCGTCAGGGACGGCCCGCCGGGCATCGTGGCGGTGCTGCCTCGCCCCGCCTACCCGGCGGAGCCCGTCGTGCAGGGACCGGCGCCGTTGCTCGCCGTGCTCGAGGGGATCGAGCGTCCGAGCAACCTGGGCGCTGTGGTCCGGACGGCCTGCGCCGCCGGGGCTGAGGCAGTGGTCGTATGCGATTCGCCCACCGACCCGTACGCACCCGAGGCGGTGGCGTCGTCCGTCGGAGCGATCTTGACGGTACCCGTGGTGGAGTCGTCGTCTGCGGAGATGTCGGACGCCCTCCGGCGCGCGGGTGTGAGCCTCGTGGCCACGGCCCCCGACGCCTCCCAGCCGTACTGGTCGGTGGACCTCTCAGGCCCAGTGGCCGTGCTCCTCGGCAACGAGCGACGGGGCCTGTCGGAGGTGTGGCGATCGGGGGCCGAGCTGGTCCGGGTCCCGATGCCCGGCCCGATGGACAGCCTGAACGTCGCAGCGACGGGGGCCGTGGTCCTTTTCGAAGCCGTCCGCCAACGGAGCCGCGAGGGGACGCCGATGCAGCACTGATCTCCCTTGAGCCGATGCCTGGTCGCCGGGAGGCGGCCCGAGTCACAGGGAGGTCTGATGATGCACGTTCGTCCGCCGGCGGAACCGGGGGAGTGGCCAGTTGAATGCGAGTGTGTGGAGGGGCTTCGGCCGTTCGTGGAGGCGGAGCTCGCGCGCCGCCTGGGCCCGATGGTCGACATAAGCGGATCGGACGAGACCGCCGTCCGGTTGATGCTCCGCGGATCCGTCACGATGCTCTTCGGGCTCCGGACGGCCGTGGCTGTGTACCTGTTCGCGTCCGCTCCGGTGCGGCGGCCGAGCGCCCTGATGGACGCGTCGTGGTTGGTCGACGCCGTGCGTGCGACCATCGCCTTGCATCCCGGGGGAAGCTTCCACGGGTTCAGGCTCAGCGCTCCGGGACCCCGCTCGCCGGAGATGAGACGACTACGCGAGATGCTCGGTCGATCCACAGGCCTGCGGGACGACCCCGAGCGGGGTGAGCTCTTCGTGCGAGTGCGGCGCTCCGCGGACGGATGGGAGGCGCTCGTCCGTCTCACCCCGAGACCGCTGACGACGCGACCCTGGCGGGTCCGCGACGTACCCGGTGCGCTCAACGCCTCCATCGCCGCGGCCATGGTGGAGCTCACGGGACCTCAGGCGGTCGACCGCTTCCTGGACCCGATGTGTGGATCCGGCACGATCCTGGTGGAGCGCGTCGCGAGGGGGCCGGTGGACAGCGTTGTCGGCGGCGACGTGGACGTGGGCATGCTCGAGGCCGCCCGGGCGAACCTGGAAGCCGGTGGGTGCTCGCGGTACGCGAACCTGGTGCGGATGGGGGCCGAGGCAGTGCCGTTCGGAGCGGGCGCCTTCGATGCCGGCGGCGTCAACCTCCCCTACGGGCACCATGTCGGGTCGGTGACGCGCAACCGCGAGTTGTATCCCGCCGTCCTCGCGGAGGCCGAAAGGGTCTTCCGTCCGGGAGGGCGGCTAGCGGTCGTGACGCACGACTTCGGGCTTCTCGACCGCGTCCTGGCTGCGAGCCGTCAGTGGCAGACGGTTCGGCGCATCCGTATCGGCCAGCGGACCCTGCGCCCGTACCTCTACCTCCTGCGCCGGTCGTGATAGGGCCCTTCTCTTAGGCGGGCCTTCGAGCTTGGAGAAAGCAGGCGTGTCCGTGGATGACGAGTTCGCCGTCGCGGAGGATCTGCTCGTGGATCCGGCGTAGCCGCGCCTCGTATCGTTCGAGACTGAAGTCAGTCACGATCCACGGGATGTGCAGCAGGCAGTAGACGACGGCGCCGATGTCCCGGTATCTCGTAGCGGGTTCGGCCTCCTGGTAGTCGATGATGTCGAAACCGGCTTGGCGTGCCGGCCCGAGGAAGCCCCAGGTCCCCCAGTCGGGCCCCGGCCCCCCGAGGTGGTCGCTCAGTTCCTTGCGGCCGGGCCGCAGCGGCAGACCGTTCTGGCTGACGAGCCATCCTCCCGGACGCAGCAGCCGGAAGGCTTCGGCGGGAGCGTAGGCGGTGTTCCTGGCCAAGACGAGGTCGAAGACGCCGTCGCGGAACGGGAGTCTTCGGCGGTGGTTGTCACGGTCGGTCTCGGGGGCGAGGGTGCTCTGGGTGCTGTCGTCGGCGTGAACGACACGCACACCGCACGGCCGCAATGTAGCCGCCGCCAGTTTCACGTTCGGAGGATAACTCTCCGTTGCCACTGCCATCCTCGGGAACGGACGGAGTTCACACAGGACTTCCCCGCCGCCGGTGCCCAGGTCGAGGACGGCTGTCGATGCGGCGACACGACGACCGGCGACCTGCTCGTAGTCCCAGGGGGCGTCCTCTAGGATCCGGCGACCGCGCAGGAAGGAGAAATCCCAACCCGCGAAGGGGGCGGCGAGCGCTTCCTCCAGGAGCTTCTCGAATGTCTGACCGGCTGCGTTTCCCATGCCATGAGGGTACGCGTGTGTTCACTCGACCATCGGCCGTGACGAGGGCATGCGAAATGCTGCTAATAGCGGTATTATGCATGCATGCCGACCTCGATCACGATCCGGGACGTGCCCGACGAGACGCGCGACGAGCTCGCTGCGCGCGCTGCCCTCACGGGCCGGTCGCTCCAGGAGTACCTGCGCTCACAGCTCGTCGAACTCGCGCGCCGGCCAGACGCCGAGGCGCTGATCGCGCGGGTCCGCGAGCGGAAGCGGCGGACCGGGAGCCGACTCGCCGCCGGCGAGATCCTCGCCCACCGCGACGCGGCCCGCCGTTGACCCTCGTGGTCGATGCGGCCCTCGTGGTCGCCGCGCTCGTCGACCATGGACCCGACGGCACGTGGGCGGAGGAGCTCCTGGCCACCGAGCAGCTCGCGGCCCCGCACCTGATGCCGGTGGAGACCGCGAACATCCTGCGTCGCGCTTCCCTTCACGGACAGATCTCCGCGGACTCGGCCTCAATGGCTCACTCCGACATGCTCGAGCTACGTGTCGAGCTCTTCTCCTATGAGCCCTTCGCCGCACGGATATGGGAGTTGCGCGAAACGGTCACCGCCTACGACGCCTGGTACGTCGCCCTCGCCGAATCCCTCGACGCGACGCTCGGCACCCTGGACGTAGGCCTCAGCCGGGCACCGAGCCCACGCTGCGAGTTCGCCGTCCCGGGGAGGACGAAATGAAGCGGGTGGTCGTCCTCGGCACGAGCTGTTCGGGGAAGACCACCTTCGCCCGGAGCATGGCCCATGCCCTGGATGTGCGGCATGTCGAGCTCGACGAGCTCCACTGGCTGCCGAACTGGCAGCCGCGGCCCGTGGAGGAGTTCCACGCGCTCGTCGGGGAGGCCGTCGCCGGCGACCGATGGGTCATGGACGGCAACTACGGCAGCGTCCGGCACCTCGTCTGGCCGCGGGCCACCACCGCCATCTGGCTCGACTATCCGTTCCCGCTCGTGATGCGGCGAGCCCTGTGGCGGACGACCAGGCGGGCGCTCACGCGCGAGGAGCTCTTCTCCGGGAACCGGGAGTCGCTGCGCCTGTCGTTCTTGAGCAAGGACTCGATCCTCGTCTGGGTGCTCCGCACCTACCACCGGCGCAGGCGGGCCTATCGCGAGATCTTCGACGGCCCCGACTGGCCGCACCTGGAACGCATCGAGTTCCGGCGACCCGCGGAGGCCGAAGCGTTCCTGCGGAAACTCGGCCGCGGGAACGCACCCGCGATCTGACGGCCCGCGCTCACCGTGTCGTCGGCCCCCGCTAGGCTCGGGGTCCTTCCCGAGTCGGTCTTCCCCCTGAGCCGGAGGATGCGCATGTTGGCGTCCGTGACGACGGCTGTGCTGGCGGGGGTCGAGGCGGTGCCCGTGTGCGTGGAGGTGGACATCGCCAACGGGCTCCCGGCGCTCACGGTGGTGGGGCTGCCGGATACGAGTGTGCAGGAGGCCCGGGACCGGGTGCGGGCGGCGATGGTCAACTCCGAGCTGCCGTTCCCGCGGACGCGGGTGACCGTGAGCCTGGCCCCCTCGGATCTGCGCAAGGAGGGGCCCGCGCTGGATCTGGCGATCGCGTTGGGGCTGGTGGTGGCGCAGGACGCGGCCCCCTCCACGGGGGTCGAGGCGCGGTTGTTCTTGGGGGAGTTGGGATTGGGCGGTGAGGTGCGCCCCGTGCGGGGAGCGTTGGCGGCGGCCGAGGCGGCCCGGGCTGCGGGGCGTCGGGAGGTGGTGTGTCCGGCGGCGAACGCGGGCGAGGCGGGGTTGGCGGGACTGCCGGTGATCGGCGTGTCGAATCTGCGTGAGGCGGTGGCCGTGGTGCAGGGGAAGATGTCCGCCGGGCCCCCGGCCGATGGGGAGTCGCTGCTGTCGGAGCCGCCGTCGGCGGCCTTCGATCTGGGGCAGATCCGGGATCAGGACGGGGCGAAGCGGGCGCTGGAGGTCGCGGCGGCGGGGGGCCACAACCTGCTGCTGTCGGGACCGCCGGGGTCGGGGAAGACGCTGCTGGCGCGGGCCTTGCCGGGGATCCTGCCGCGGTTGACGTTGGACGAGGCGTTGGAGGTGACGCGGATCCATTCGGCGGCGGGCCTGCTGCCGCCGGGAGAGGCGTTGGCGCGGGCCCGTCCGTTCCGGAGCCCGCACCACGGGGTCTCGGTGGCGGGCATGGTGGGGGGTGGTTCGTCGTGGATCCGTCCGGGTGAGATCACCCTCGCCCACCGCGGCGTTCTGTTCATGGACGAGTTCCCGGAGTTCCCGCGCTCCGTTCTCGAGGCACTGCGGCAGCCGCTGGAGGACGGCGTGGTCACCGTCACCCGCTCGAAGCACACCGTGACCTATCCGGCCCGGTTCCTGCTCGCGGCGGCGATGAACCCGTGCGCCTGCGGCCACAAGGGCACCGAGAAGCCGTGCCGGTGTACGCCGCGGCAGTTCGAGATCTACCGGCAGCGCCTGTCCGGCCCCCTGCTTGACCGGATCGATCTGCACGTCGGGGTGTCGCGGGTGGAGGCCTCCGAACTGCTCGTCCACGCCGACGGCGAGACCTCCTCGGAGGTACGCGCCCGCGTGGAGGCGGCGCGGGCCGTGGGGGCCGAGCGCGGGCGGCGGTACGGTGCCAGGTGCAACGCCGAGATCGGACCGGGGACGGTGCTCGGCGCCTGCCTCCTCGACGAGGGCGCGGGCGTGATCCTCACCAAGTCCGCCGACAAGCACAAACTCTCCGCGCGCTCGGTGCACCGGCTCCTGCGGGTGGCGCGGACGATCGCCGATCTCGACGGCGCCGAGCGGGTACACGCCGAACACGTCCTCGAAGCGGTCACCTACCGGGTGAGCGACGTCCGGAGGGAGTCGTCATGAGCACCGGGACGCGTCGACGCACCTGGGTCCCCGACCGAACCTGGACCGGCGACTGGACGCTGCCCGCCGTCCTGCGGCGCCCGGTCTCCGCCCACGAGCGGCGGGCGCTCGTCGGGCTCGCTCTCACCGGGCTCGGCCCGGCGGGGATCGTGCGCGAACTGGCCGAGGCCGAGCGCATCACCGACGTCACCGTGGCCCGGGGACGCATCCCGGATCCGGCGGCGGCCGAACGGCGACTCGCGGCCGTCGAAGCACGGACGGTGCTTCCGGCCGAGGACGGCTATCCGGCGGTGCTCCTGCAGATCCCGGCGCCCCCACCGCTGCTGTTCGTGCGCGGACGCGACCTGAGCGCGCTCGAGCCGATGGTGGCGATCGTGGGGGCCCGGGCCTGCAGCCGGGGTGCCGCCCGGTTCGCGCGCCGGCTCGGCGAGACCCTCGCCGCGTCCGGGTTCACGGTCGTCAGCGGGCTCGCCCGCGGCATCGACCGGGCGGCGCACGAGGGTGCGCTCGGCGCCGGACGCACCATCTCCGTCCTCGGCACGGGCATCGACGTCGTGTACCCCGCCGAGCACCGGGAGCTCGCGGGCCGGATCGTCGAGCGCGGCGCGCTCGTCACCGAGTTCCCTCCCGGGACCACGCCGCGGGCGTGGCACTTCCCGGCCCGCAACCGGATCGTCTCGGGACTCGCGCTCGCCACGGTGGTGGTGGAGGCGGGGATCGGTTCCGGGGCGCTCATCACCGCCGAGTTCGCGCTCACCCAGGGCCGCGACGTCCATGTGTGCCTCACCGGACCGGAGAACCCCGCGGGGGCCGGCAACCGTGCCATGCTGCGCGAGGGAGCCTCCCTCGTGGTCGAGCCCGAGGACCTCGCCGCCGAGTTGATCATGCTCGCCACCCACCACGGCTACGACCTCGCCGGATCGTCGGCGGTGGGGGGCGACGGCGTCCCGGCCCATCTCGACGGGCATCTGCGGGTGGTCTACGAGGCGATCGGCGAGGACACCACCGCGGACGAGATCAGGGCCCGAACGGGTCTGGGGGCCGCCGCCGTGGCGGGGGCCCTGGCCGCCCTCGAGCTCGAGGACCTCGCGTCCGACGACGGCACCGGCAGGTGGTCGCGGGATCGGCTGGATTGACTTAGCCGTAGACTTAGTCCATTCTTGAGAGGTGACCACGGTGGGAGTCCACGAAGCGAAGACCAATCTGTCGCGGTTGCTCCGCCGCGTCATGAGCGGTGAGGAGATCACCATCCTGCGGGGCGGTCGGGCGGTGGCGAAGCTTGTACCCGTGGAGCCGCAAGGTCGACGGCAGTTCGGCCGTGACGAGGGCCTGTTCGTGGTGCCCGACGACTTCAACGAGCTGCCCGACGACGTGCAACGCGACTTCGAGTCGTGAGGATCCTGCTCGACACCCAGATCTGGTTGTGGATGCAGGCATCCCCCGACCGCCTGAGCGAGCGGTGCCTGGCGCTGGTTTCGGACGAGGCGAATGAGATCCTGCTTTCAGCGGCGAGCGCGTGGGAGATCGCCATCAAGTACGCGCTCGGGAAGCTGCCGCTTCCCGAGCCCCCCAAGGACTACGTCCCCGACCGGATGGTGTCCGGTGGGGTGTCGGGGCTCCCCGTCGAGGTGAGCCATGCGATCGAGGTGGCGCAGCTGCCTCCGCACCACCGGGACCCCTTCGACAGGCTGCTCGTCGCCCAGGCGCGGGCCGAGGGGATCTCGCTGATGACCGCGGATCCCCGACTCGAGCCCTACGACGTGGATCTCCTGCGGGCTACCTGACTTCGACCGGACACCCCGGCCACGTTACGTGTTCGCCGTCACCGGGTAGGGTGGTCGACAGTGCCGCGACGGAAGGAGTGCATCATGCGGATCCCACGGTTCCTGCTCGCTCTCGGCGTGTTCGCCCTGCTGGCCGCCGGCGTCGCCTGCAACGGCGACGACGTGGCCACCCCGGACGACCCGTTCGACGAGGCCACGCCGACAGCCGAGCCCGATGAACCCAGCGCCACCGGCACGATCGAGGCCGAGGACCAGTCGAGCGACGGCACAACGATCACCGTGGCGCAGGCCGAGATCCAGGGGGCCGGTGGCTGGGTCGTGATCCACCGCAACGAGGACGGCAGCCCGGGCGAGGTCCTCGGCCATGAAGCGGTCGAGGAGGGGACATCGACCGACGTCACGGTGACGCTGGACGAGCCCATCGAGTCCGGTAGCTACTGGCCGATGCTGCACGTCGACGCCGGCGTGGAGGGAGAATACGAGTTCCCCGGTGCCGACGTCCCCGTCACGGACGGCGGCGCGGTGGTGATGGTGCAGATCGAGGTGACCGTCTCCTAACCCCGTCCGGGGGTTTCCCCGGATCCGTCCTGGCAGGTCGGGCACCAGTAGACCGTGCGTGCCTGCTCGCCGAGGCGCCTCGAGCGGATGGCCGTCCGGCATCGCCGGCATGCGCGGCCCGCGCGGCCGTAGACGGCCAGGCCCCCGGGCACCGTTTCCCTGTGGGCGGTCTGCGTATTGGCCCGCAGCAGGCGTGAGGCCGTGGCGAACAGTTCCCGCCACGCATCGTCGTCCAGGGAGTCGGCCGGGTCGAACGGGGAGACGCTGCAGGCCCACAGCACCTCGCTGCGGTAGACGTTGCCGATCCCGGAGGTCACGCGCTGGTCGAGCAGCACCACGCCGGCGGGGGTGGACGGGTCGGCGAGTCGCCGGACGCGTGCCAACGCCTCATCGAGGTCGGCCTCGGCGTGCATGAGGTCCGGGCCGAGCGCGGCCAGCGGCCCGTCCCGGTCCAGGGAGCTGGTGGGAAGGAGCTTCACCACGGGGGCCGAGAAGCAGACGGCCACGAACCCCTCGACCTCGATGAGCGCGCGCACGAGGTGCGCCGGTTTCCGCCAGGGCTCGCCGGGGCGGTAGAGGTGCCAGCTTCCGGCCATCCGCAGGTGCGTGTGCAGCGTGAGCCCGCCCGAGAAGCGGATCAGCAGATGCTTGCCGCGGGCTTCGACGCCTTCGACCACCTCGCCGGGCTGCGGCCCCCGCGTGCCGGACGAGCGCGGTGTCTGGAAGCGGTGGAGGGGGCGGCCCCGCAGGGCCTGGTCGAGGGACCGGGCCGTTCGCAGGATCGTGTCGCCCTCGGGCATGGCCCAGGGTACGCCGCCCCCGCCCCCGCGGGGAACCCCCAGGAACCACAAACCCAACTTATACAACATCAAACACTTGACGTGATATATGGCCTACTCTTTGCACGATAAGCGACAGACATACGTGCGGGAGGGTGCGGATGAGCCGGAGTCGGAACGCAGGATGGAACCCCCGCTGGGGGGCCAAGCTGCTCGTGGGTGTGGTCTCGGCGGTCGTCGGGGTGCTCGTCTCGGTCCCGGCGTCCACGACCACCACCCGCGGGCTTCCCGCCCTCGAGCTCGGTGACGAACCGACGGACGTGAACGTGATCGTGGAGATCCCGCTCACCGCCGAGCGGGCACGTGCGGCGTCGGGGAAGCTCGACCCCTCGATCCATTTCGCGAAGCCGGGAGCGCCGGCCCGGCGCCTGCATCCCGACCCCCAGGGGATCAACGCGGCCGGACTGCGGATCAAGACGAGCCGCGCCTCGGCCTCCGAGGAGGGCAGCGAGATGCAGCGGTCGATCCGTGACCGGCTGCGTGAACACCAGGAGAAGACCGCGCAGGGCCTGGCCGACCGCCGGCGTTAGTCGAGGATCTGCGACAGGAAGAGTTTCGTCCGCTCCTCCTGCGGATCCGTGAAGAAGTGCTCGGGAGAGCCCACCTCCACGACGTCACCCTCGTCCATGAACACCATCCGCTGCGCGACAGCGCGCGCGAACCCCATCTCGTGGGTCACGACGATCATGGTCATGCCCGACTCGGCGAGCTCGACCATCACGTCGAGCACCTCCTTGATCATCTCCGGGTCCAGGGCGGAGGTCGGTTCGTCGAAGAGCATGATCTTCGGTTTCATCGCCAGCGCCCGTGCGATGGCCGCGCGCTGCTGCTGGCCCCCCGACAGCTGTGCCGGGTACTTGTGGGCCTGCTCGGGGATCTTCACCCGTTCCAGGAGGCCCATCGAGTACTCCTCGGTTTCCTTGCGTGACTGCTTGCGCACGTGGCGGGGTGCCAGCGTGATGTTCTCGAGGACGCTCAGGTGCGGGAAGAGGTTGAATTGCTGGAACACCATCCCCACCTCGCGACGGATCTCCTGGATGTTGCGGATGTCCTCGGACAGCGCGACACCGTCCACGACGATCCGTCCGCGGTCGTGCTTCTCGAGCCGATTGACGCAGCGGATCAGCGTCGACTTGCCGGAGCCCGACGGGCCGCAGACGACCACGACCTCCTGCCGGCCCACGACGAGGTCGATCCCGCGGAGGGCCTGGAAGCTCCCGAACCACTTCTCCACGCCCTCGAGGACGATGATCGGCTCGCCGGTTCCTCCGGGACGCGTCGCATCCCGCGTCAGCGTCGCATCGCTCATCGATCTCCTTCCTACCTCACGCCGATCCCCATGCGGACCTCGAGGCGCTGGCTCTCCCGCGACATCCAGTATGACCCCACCCAGAACAGGAACCCCGCGAAGATCAGGCTCTCGGCGTGCAGGCCCTGTCCGAGGAAGCGCGCCTGGGCGGGCGCCGTCTGCGCGATGCGGAGCAGCTCCGTCAGCGCGATCGTGGAGAGCAGCGAGGTGTCCTTGAAGAGGCTGATGAACTGTCCGACGATCGCCGGGATCACCGTCCGCAGTGCCTGCGGCAGGACGATCAGCCGGGTCATCTTCCACGGCGACAGGCCGACGGCCATCGCGGACTCCCGCTGGCCCCTCGGCACCGACTGCAGCCCTCCACGGACGATCTCCGCGAAGTAGGCGGACGTGAACGCGATGAGCGCGATCATCGCGCGGGTGATCACCTCCGGCGTGTCGGCACCGGGCGGCAGGAAGAACCCGATCACCAGCCAGCTCATGAACAACAGCGCGATCAGCGGCACCCCGCGGAAGAACTCGATGTAGGCCGTGCAGACCACCCGGACCAACGGCAGCGTGGAGCGACGGCCCAGGGCCAGCAGCACCCCGAGCGGGAAGGCCGCCACGAGGGTGGCGAAGGTGGCGAAGGCCGTGAGCAGGAACCCGCCCCAGGCCTCCAGCGGCACCTCGAGCACGACGAACCGGTAGGCCCCCACGAGCAGGACGATCACCCCGAGGTAGGTCCATCCCCGGGCCATGCGGGGCAGGCGGCGCCCGATCTGCATCGAGGTCATCGCCACGGCCACGATCGCGGCCAGCACCAGCATCGGCAGGGCGGTCTCCACGAAGTGGAGCACCGCGGCCGCGAGGGCCAGCATCGGACCGGCGCGACGGAGGCTGTCCACCCAGGAGGTCTCGATGTCGCGCCCGCGGGCCTCGGCCTCCTCGGCCGCCGCCCGTGCGATCACGCCGATCCCCGCTCCCACCGCCGCCGCCGCGACGCCGAAGGCGATCGACAGACGCCACAGCTCCGTGCGGGGGAACCCGCCGACCATGAAGCCGGCCAGGTTCACGCGGATGATCTCCCAGCGCCCGGTGACGAACACGAAGCGGATCCCCCGGAAGATCATCCAGAGCAGCAGCGGCCCGAAGATGAGGGTCATGGCCGTGTTCATCCGCGAATCGAAGAGGTTCTCGCGGATCCACTGGCGGATGCCGATGTCGCGGACGGGCGGGCCCGCCTCCTCCGGCGGTGGGCGGTACTCGACGGTGTCCGGACGCGACATCTAGGTGATCCCTCCACGACGCTGCATCAGCCGGTTGGCGAGGTTCATGAGGGCCGAGACCACCAGCGACACGGCCAGGAAGATCCCCAGCATCAGCGCGAACGCCTGGGGGGCCGGTTGGCCGTTGCCGACCACGATCCGGGTCACCCGCAGCAGTTCCGGATAGGCGATCACGACGCCGAGTGCCGTGTTCTTCGTGAGGTTCAGGTACTCGTTGCCCGTCGGGGGCACGGCGATCCGCAGGGCCTGTGGGAGCACGACGAGACGCAGGCGCTGGAAGGACGACAACCCAACGGCCGTGGCGGCCTCCGTCTGGCCCTTCGGCACCGACTGGATGGCCCCCCGGACGATCTCGGCGATGAATGCGGCGGTGTACAGCACGAGCGCGATGAGCAGCGCCCCGTACTCGACGGTGAGCCGCAGCCCGCCGGTCACCACCCGCCCGTCGTGGGTGGGCAGGGTCGGTGTGACCGGGCCCCCGAGCGCCGACCATCCGGCCAGAGCCACCACGACCAGGGCAGCGAGTCCCCAGAGGAACCGGTGGTGCGCCTGTCCGGTGGCATCGAACCGGCGCGTCCTCCACCAGGCCACTCCGACCGCGGCGAGTACACCGGCGGCGAGCACGAGTGTGTAAGTGCCCGAGCGGTCGCCGATCTCCGCCCACGGCACCCACAGCCCCCGGTTGGACAGGAACAGGACCCCCCAGTCGACCGGGTCGGCCGGGCCCGGGAGGCGCTGCAGCACGGCCAGATACATGAACTGGATCAGGATGATGTGGGGGACGTTGCGGAAGGACTCGACGAACAGGCCCGCCACGCGGCGGACGAGCCAGTTGGTGGACAGCCGCAGCACCCCCACGATCACGCCGAGCACGCTGGCGAGGACCACACCCACCACCGCCACGCGCAGGGTGTTGGCTAGCCCGGTCAGGATCGCCTGACGGATCGGCTGCGTCCCCCGGAAGTCGGTGCCGCTGATCGCGAAGCCCGACGGCTGCTGCAGGAACCCGTAGTCGGTGCGGATCCCGCGCCCGCGCATGTTCGTGATCAGGTTGCCGTAGAGCCAGAGGACCACCACCCCGACGGCCGCGACGAACATCAGTTGGAGGACGACGCGGAGCACGCGGATATCCCGCCAGGGCGGCGGGCGGCGGACCGCCCGGACCTCGGTCGCGGATGCGCTCAGCTCGTGGCCTCGATCCCCGAAGGGCCCGGGGCGGCGTGTGCCGCCCCGGGCGCGACGGTCAACGTGCTACCGGTACGGCGGAGGGTAGAGAAGCCCGCCGTCGGTCCAGAGCTGGTTGAATCCGCGCTCCAGGCCGAGCGGCGTGTCCGGTCCGACGTGGCGGTTGTAGATCTCCTCGTAGTTCCCCACCTGCCGCACGACCTGGTACGCGAAATCGGTGGGCAGACCGAGCTCCGGGTCGAAGACCGCGGCGTCCACCTCGACGCCGAGGAACCGGCGGACCTCAGGGTCCTCACTGGTCTCGCGGACCTCGTCGACGTTCTCGGATGTGATCTCGAACTCCTCGGCCTGGATCGTGGCGATCACGGCCCAGTTGACGGCGTCGTACCAGTCCTGGTCGCCGTCGAGCACGGCCGGACCGAGCGGCTCCTTCGACATCGTCACGTCGAGGATCCGGAGCCCGTCCGGACCGCCCTCCTCCTCGGGCCATGCGGCCTTGAACGCCGCGAGCTGTGACTTGTCCGACGTCCAGCCCTCGCAACGTCCGGCGAGGAAGGCTTCGCGCAGTGTGTCGTTGTCCTCGAAGGTGAGTGGCTCGTAGGGGATGTTCTGCGCACTGAACTGCGTCTCGAGGTTGAGTTCCGTCGTCGTGCCCGAGAGTACGCAGATACCGGTGTCGTTCATGTCCTCGAGGGCCTGGAATTCGGAGTCGGCGGCGACCATCATCCCCTGGCCGTCGTAGAAGGTCGTCACAGCGAAGGCCGCGCCCTCGCCGCCGTCCCGGCTGGACGTCCAGGTGGTGTTGCGGATCAGCACGTCGATCTCGCCGGCCTGCAGCGCCGTGAAGCGCGCCTCGGCTGTGAGGGGTTCGTAGTCGACCGCGTCGGCATCGCCCAACACCGCGGCGGCCACGGCGCGGCAGTAGTCGACGTCGAAGCCTTCGAAGGTCCCCTCCGGGGTCCGGAGTCCGAAGCCGGGGACGGCTTCGTTCACCCCGCAGTTGAGGCGTCCACGGTCCTGCACCTGACCGGACAGGTCACGTGCCGTCGTGTCCCCGTTGGGTTGTTGTCCGTTGTCCGCCGGACACGCCGTCGCGGTGAGCGCGAGCAGCACCACCGGCAACCCGAGCTTCCATCCTCTCCGCATACCCGTACCTCCTCCCGGGTGCCCGCCTCCCCCGACGGCCGGGCCCCGATCGCCGAACCGCACCGGTCGGAGTTTATCTGCCCACCCGCGGTGAACGGCAACCGCGCCGGATCAGCCGCGCAGCACCAGACCGCGATACGAGTCGGTGAATCCGGCGTCCCGCAGCGCCGGTGCCAGGGGGTGGTCGAGTGCGGGGAGACCGTCGATCTTCCGGAGCTCCAGCCGCCGGACGCGGCCGTCCTTCACGAGCCGGACGAGGCCGTCGGTCCACGCCGCCGCGTGGCGTGCGGCGGGGAAGGTCGCGAGGCTGCGAGCACCCCGCTCGAGGTACGCGGCGGCTTCGCCGTCGTGCAGTACGACGTAGGCGCCGGCGGCGCGCGCGGGCCGGCCCTCGCTGTCGGGCCACGGCAGGGCGGCACCGTAGGGCTGGGCGGGGTCGGTGGCCGCCAGCACGAGCACCGCCGGCTCGTCGGCGCCCTCCCGCAGAGTCCGAAGACGATCGACGGCCCCCGGCAGCGAGAACTGGGCGGCGCCCAGGCCGGCCACGAAGTAGCCACGGCGGACGCGCCCGGACTCCTCGAGGGCCTTCAGCACCCCGTATACGGACGCGAACCCGCCGGGTACCCCTTCGGCGAGCGCGGCCTCACGGGTGAGGACGCCGTGGCGGTCGAGGAGCTGCATCGCGCGGGCGTGCGCCGCCTCGGTCGGTGTGGGGCGCGGCTCGAGCAGGGGAGCGACGAGCGACCAGCGTCCGGCGCCGGCGGGGGGACCGAGGCGGGTGAGGCGTCCGGGCTGGGGACGCGCTGCGCGCCGTGGCCGCCCGTGCAGCACGGCGCGCAGCGGCGCGAGCGTGTCGTTGGTGACCTCTCCGGCCCACACGAGGTCCCAGAGCGCGGTGAGGAGCGCGGTCTCGTCCGCGGTTCCGGTGGCGGCGACGAGGTCGGGCCAGAAGGATGCGCCGCGCCCGGAGAGATGCAGGCGCAGGGCGTCGTGCACCGGGCCGGACGGCGGATCGTCGGGCGGCTCGGGGGCCAGGTGGGGGAGGCGGTCACGGAAGAACACCCGCACGCGCCCGTCGGACGGGCCGAGCGCGCCGGCCCCCGTCCACACGAGCTCGCCGGAGGCGCAGAGGGCGTCGAGGTCGGCCGGACGGAACCCGCGCAGGCGCATCGGCAGCACGTCGGACTCGAGTACCGAGGCGGGGAGCGCGGCCCCCTGGAGCTGCGCGACGGCGTCCGCCAGCGCGTCGGGACCCTCCCGGGGGGCCGACAGCCCGTGCCAGGCGGGCAGGAAGCGCGCCAGCGCCGCGGCGTCCACGGACTCGATCTCGCGACGAAGAACGGCCAGCGACCGGCGTCGCAGCGACCGCAGCACGTCGGTGTCGCACCACTCGCGCTCGACGCCGTCGGGACGGAACTCGCCCCGCACCACACGACCGTCACGCTCCATCTCCTCGAGGGCCGCGCGGACCCGCTCGGGTGGTGCGCCGAGCCGGCGGGCGGCGTCGGCGGTCACGAAGGGCCCGTGGGTGCGGGCGTAGCGCGCGACGAGATCGGTCAGCGCGCCCGGGACCGGTTCGGTGAAGGCCGCCGGGAGCCCGGGGGGCAGGGACACACCGAGCGCGTCGCGGAGGCGCCCGGCGTCCTCGGCGGCGGCCAGCCGCTCTTCGCCGGCGACCCGCACGCTGATCGCCCGGCGCGCAGCCACCAGCTCGGTGATCCAGGCGGTCGGGTCGTTCTCCGCGCGGGCGGCGATCTCGTCCTCCGTCAGGTCGCCGAGCACACGGAGGAGGTCGTGGAGGTCGTCGGCGCTGCGGGCCCGCCGTGGGTCGGTCAGACGCTGCAGCTCCTCCTCGAGGGTGCCGAGCGCGTCCGGATCGATGAGTTCGCGGAGCTCCTCGGCCCCCAGCAGCTCCCGCAACAGTCCGGGGTCCAGCGACAGCGCCGCGGCCCGCATCTCCTGGAGCGGCGCGTCGCCTTCGTACATGTAGGCGGCCACCCATCCGAACACCAGGGACTGCGCGAACGGCGACGAACGCCGCGAGTCGACCTGGACCAGGCGCACCTTCCGCGACCGCAGGTCGGTCAGGACCTCCTTGAGCGCCGGGAGGTCGAAGACGTCGCGGAGGCACTCCCGGGTGGCCTCCAGCAGGATCGGGAAGTCGGGGTAGCGGGACGCGACCTGCAGGAGCCCCGAGGCGCGCTGGCGCTGCTGCCACAGCGGGGTGCGCTGCCCCGGCCGCCGGCGGGGCAGCAGCAGCGCCCGTGCCGATGCCTCCCGGAAGCGGGCCGCGAACAGCGCCGTGTTCGGGAGTTCCCGCAGCACGGCGTCCTCGATCTCCTCCGGCGGCACCACGAGGTCCTCGACGGGCAGCGTCTCCTCGGTCTCCGGGAGCCGGATCACGATCCCGTCGTCGGACCACAACAGCTGGACGTCGCCGCCCATCCGTTCCGCCAGCCGCGCCTGGATCGCCATCGCCCACGGCGCGTGCACGCGGGCCCCGAACGGCGAGAGGAGGCACACCCGCCAGTCGCCGATCTCGTCGCGGAACCGCTCCACCACGATGGTGCGGTCGTCGGGCACCGTCCCGGTGGCCTCAGCCTGCTCGTCGAGGTAGGCGAGCAGGTTGTCGGCGGCGAGCTCGTCGAGCGCGTGCTCGTCGCGCAGGAGGGCGGTCGCGGCCTCGCGCCCGTCGCGGTGATCGGTGTCGCGCACCTTCCGGACGAACGCCCCGAGCGCGCGTCCGAGCTCGAGGGGACGCCCGGGCTTGTCGCCGTGCCAGAACGGCATCTTGCCGTGCTCCCCGGGGGCCGGGGTGACGACGACCCGGTCGTGGGTGATGTCCTCGATCCGCCACGTGG
>CAZLKN010000050.1:0-19485 GCA_964560135.1 uncultured Actinomycetes bacterium
ACCACCAGCCACGCCTGCACGGGATATTCACATCTCCCCGGCGACTTCTCGACGGCTCCCGCCTAGGATGATGCCGTCATGACCGAGCGCACGATCGTCCTGGTCGAGGACGAGGCCCCCATCGCCTCCGCCGTCGCCGCGCGCCTGCGCAGCGAGGGCTTCCGCGTCGAGGTCGCCCTCGACGGACCGACGGGGGTCGAGCTCTGCGAGCGGCTGCACCCTGATCTCGTGGTGCTGGACCTGATGCTGCCCGGCATGGACGGCCTCGAGGTGTGCCGGCGGGTGCAGCGTGAGCGCGCGGTGCCCGTCCTGATGCTGACGGCCCGCGACTCGGAGACCGACACCGTGGTCGGCTTGGCGGTCGGCGCCGACGACTACATGACGAAACCCTTCAGCTCCCGGGAGCTCGTCGCGAGGATCCACGCGCTCCTGCGCCGCGTCGGCCGTTCGGACCCACCGTCCGGGGCTCCCGTGAACGTCGGAGAGGTCGAGGTCGATCCCGTCCGCCGCGTGGTCCGCAGGGCCGGCACACCGGTCCACCTCACCCCCACCGAGTTCGATCTCCTGCACCATCTCGCCGTCCACCCGGGCGTCGTGTACTCCCGCGACCGGCTCCTGCACGAGGTGTGGGGCTACCGCGAGGGCTCGGGCACCCGCACCGTCGACTCCCACGTCCGGGCCCTGCGCCGCAAGCTCGGCCGCAACACCGTGCGGACCGTTCACGGGATCGGCTACGCCTTCGCCGAGGAGACACCGTGAGACCGCTCGACTTCCTCCCCTCCATCAAGCTCAAGCTCGGAGCCATCATCGTCGCCGCCGTCGGCGTGGCCACGCTCGTGATCGCCGCCGGCGTGAAGCTGCGCGTGTGGCCCTACCTCACGGTCGCCACCGCCGGGGTGCTCGCACTGGTGATGGTGCAGGTGCTGGCGCGGGGGATGATCTCGCCCCTGCGGGACATGGCGGGGGCGGCCCGCGCGATGGCCCACGGCGACTACGCCCGGCGCGTGCACGCGAGCTCCCGCGACGAGGTCGGCGAACTCGCTCGCGCCTTCAACGCGATGGCCGCGCAGCTCGCCGAGGTGGACCGCCTGCGCCGGGACCTCATCGCCAACGTCTCCCACGAGCTGCGCACGCCGATCTCCGCCCTCCAGGTGGTGCTCGAGAACCTCGAGGACGGCGTCGAGCAGCCGGATCCCGACACGCTGCACACCATGCTCCGTCAGGTGGAGCGCCTCAGCCGGCTCGTGACCCAGCTGCTGGACCTGTCCAAGCTGGAGGCGGGGGTGCTGCCGCTGAGCCCGCGGGCGTTCGCCGTCCGGCCGCTGCTGGAGCAGGCCGTCGAGGAGGCCCGGCTGGCTTCGTCGGGGATCACTCTCGCCGTCGACGCCCCCGGGGACCTGACGGTGGAGGCCGATCCCGAACGCGTCCACCAGGTGCTGGCGAACCTCCTCGAGAACGCCCTGCGCCACTCCCCACCCGGCGGCACGGTGCACGTGGGAGCGCAGGGACGCAACGGCCACACGCAGATCGAGGTGCTGGACGAGGGCCCGGGCATCCCCCCGGAGGAGGCCGGACGGGTGTTCGAACGCTTCTACCGCGCCGACGCAACCCCCTCCCGCCGGGACGGCGGGTCGGGCTTGGGTCTGGCGATCGCGCGCTGGATCGTGGACCTGCACGGCGGCGAGATCCGCGCCGAGCGCGGCGAACCCGGAGGTTGCCGGATGGTCGTGACCCTCCCCCAGGGGCAGACGTGATCCCCGAGGGGTGCGGGCCGGTCGCCGGTCATGGTGTGCTCGATATGGAGAGGAGATCATCGATGGGTTTCACCACCGTTCCGGAGGCCCTCGACCGGATCAGGCGCGGCGAGATGGTGATCGTCGTGGACGGGCCCGACCGGGAGAACGAGGGCGACCTCACGATGGCCGCCGAGATGGTCACGGCCGAAGCCGTGAACTTCATGATCCGCCACGGATGCGGCCTGCTGTGCATGCCCTGCGACCCCGACCGCCTCGACGAGCTCCGGCTGGGGCCCATGGTGCCCGTGGGGGCCGGGACGGACACGGCCTTCACCGTGTCCATCGACCATCACAGCTGCGGGACGGGCGTCGCGGCTGCGGAGCGGGCGTGCACGATCCGCATGGTGAGCGACCCCGCTACGGGAGCGGGCGATTTCCGCCGACCGGGTCACGTCTTCCCGCTGCGGGCGCGGCCCGCCGGGGTCCTGGAGCGTCCGGGCCACACGGAGGCGGCGGTGGACCTCTGCCACCTCGCGGGCCTCACCCCCTGCGCGGCGATCTGCGAGGTCCTCAACGAGGACGGGACCGTGGCGCGGGTCCCCGACCTCGAGCGGTTCGCCGGCGTCCACGGACTGACGCTCCTGTCGATCGAGGACCTGGTTGCCTACCGCCGGAGGAACGGCCACATGTCCATCAAAACCGCCGCGGCCGCGGAGCGATCGGGCATCGAACGGCCCGGCTCGGGGTAATGAACGTGGGTAGCGCTGTTCGCTGGGACCCGACCAGGAGGTGGCACCGACGATGGACAAGACGAAGCTGATCGATCTGCTCAACGAGGACCTCGCCCACGAGCTCCAGGCCGTCCACACGTACCTGCACCAGTTCGCGACCGCGATGGGACTGCGGGGACACGAGTTCCGGGAGATCATCGAGCCGGAGATCGCCGACGAGCTCGGACACGCGAAGTTCCTCGCCGACAAGATCGTCGCCCTCGGCGGCCAGCCCAAGGTGCAGGCGGCCGCGTGGGAGGAACAGGGCGACGTGAAGTCGATGATCGAATACGACCTCGCCCTGGAGCGTGAGGCGATCGCTCGCTACACCGAGCGCGCCGACCACGCTCGCGAGTTCGGCGACATCGGCCTGTCGGTGAGGCTCGAGGACATGATCTCGGACGAGACCGGACACGCGGAGATGCTCGAGCGGCTGCTACGCGGGTTCATCGACCTCGAGCGCACCTGAGCCGGCGGTACTCGACGAGACGACGTGAACCCCCGGGGCTCAGGCCCCGGGGGTTCGTCGTTCGATCTGCGCTTTCGGAACGGGCGGTGGAACGATTCAGGCGGTTCGCTGCGTACGGAAGTACCTCGCGAGTAGCTCCCCCACCGCACGAGACCACTCGCGTTCCGAGATCTTGAGGTCGACGGGCACATCAACGCGGATGCGCGCCTTCCCACCTTCGAAGGTGATCGAGTCCTCGTCGATCTCGGCCTTCAGCACCACAGGAACAGACCGTCCGTCGTACAACCACTCGTCCTCGAGCTGTAAGGCCAAGTTCCCGGCGAATGTCACTCGCATGCCGAAAGCCCTCCGACGGTTTTCTCGACGGCTTCATCTGCGAGCGCTCCCCGCTCCGGCGCAGTCACCCTCTACAACGGCGGAGGGAGCCAGCTGCCGCCGGGGGGCGGAACGGGATCGGTCCCCTAGGTAGGGGGGTGTCCTTCCGGGAGGATTCAGGCGAAGCGGGCGCCGGTGCGCCGCCGCCCGAGCGCGAAGACCACCACGAAGGCCAGCAGCAGGCCCACGGGAACGGGTCCCGCAGCCCTGTGCGCCAGCCGTTCGAGGGTGCCGGGTACGGCGACCGGGGCTGCCTGCGGACCCGCGTCGGGAAGGGAGCCGGGCGCCCGTACCCCGGACGGGATGCGCTCGCGGGCCGGCACCGCGGCCGACTCGGGGGCCGTGGCGGGCTCGGTCGCCGGAGCCGGGGCCGGAGCGGTGGCCGGGACCGCCGCATGGGCGGGCGCCGGGGCCCGCGCCGGCTCGGGGGCCCGGGCGGGTTCGGGTGCCTGTTGGTAGCGGACCGGCTGGTGGGCCTGGGTCGGCGGTGGGGGCGCCTGGTCCCCCTCGTCGGCGCTCCCCGCGGGGGGCGGAGCCGCCGGATCGCGGACCTCCAGCGGCCGCGAGAGCCGGTAGGGCTGGCCCCACTGCGGCTGCACGTCGGCGGTGACGATGTACGGGCCGGGCTCGATGCCCTCCGGCGCGTGCAGGAGGCGGTTGAAGTACCCGTAGCCCTCCTGGGTCCCGGTGACCACGAACTCGTCGAGGACGATGTTCGTCGGCATCCACCGGATCGTGACCTTCTCCCCGACCACGAACGGGTCCCCGATCCCCCGGAACTCGCCGCCCGGCGTGGTCCATTCGCGGTCGAGTTGGAACGTGCAGTGGGCGGCCGCCTGGCCGCCGACGAGAAGAACCCCTCCCAGCACCCCCAACAACATCCCCAACACCGAACCGATCGTCCTGCAGCGCATCGGCGGCCCCCAGACCTGGATCGAGCGTTTCCCAGCAACGTCATCCGGGTGAACGCGCCGGACGGGCAGCCCCGTCGCCCGATTCCGGTAGGATGGACGACGCAACCGCGGACGTAGCTCAGTTGGTAGAGCACAACCTTGCCAAGGTTGGGGTCGTGGGTTCGAATCCCATCGTCCGCTCGGTGACGTCGACGGGCCCTCCGGGGCCCGTCCGTCGTTTCCCGGCCTCAGACCCCGTCCAGGGACAGCGGCGGCAGGTCACCTGCGGGCTCGAACCCGAGGACCCGTCCGTAGAAGGCGAGCTCGGCCTCCAGGGCGCGGGCGATCGTCTCAGCGCTCCGGAACCCGTGCTGCTCGCCCTCGAAGGCGATGTAGGCATGCGGCACACCGTTGTCGCGAAGGGCGGCCACGATCGCCTCGGACTGGGACGGGGGCACGACCTCGTCCTCCATGCCCTGGAAGGTGATCAGCGGACTCCGGATACCGCCGGCGTGGTGCAGCGGTGAGCGTTGCCGGTACACATCCGCCCGCTCCGGGTAGGGACCGACGAGCCGGTCCAGGTACCGGGCCTCGAACTTGTGGGTGTCGCGCGCCAGCGCCTCGAGGTCGGCCACGCCGTAGTAGTTCGCCCCGGCGGCGAACACATCGTGGAAGGCGAGGGCGCACAGCACCGCGTAGCCACCGGCGCTGCCGCCACGGATCACGGCGCGGTCGGGGTCCACCTCGCCCCGGTCGGCGAGATAGCGGGCCGCGGCGACCAGATCCTCCACGTCCGCGATCCCCCAGGCTCCCTTCAGCGCGTCGCGGTAGGCCCGGCCGTACCCGGTGCTGCCCCGGTAGTTCACGTCCACCACCGCGAACCCTCGCGTCGTCCAGAACTGCACGGACAGGTTCAGGATCGCCGTGGTGTGGGAGGTGGGGCCCCCGTGGCCGAGGACGATGAGCGGGGGCCGCTCCCCCTCCGCCGGGGCGTGGTCGGGGTTGACGGGTCGGTACAGGAACGCATGCGACGTACCCCCGGTGACCGGGAAGTCGACGGCTTCGGGGACGGACACGTAGGCGGGGTCGAGGGTGATGTCCGCCGACCGTCGGACGGTCTCCACCGATCCGTCGACCACGTCGGCCAGGACCACCGACGGCGGATCGGTCGGTGTGGCGCCGACGAATGCAGCACGGCCGTCAAACACGCTCACCGCCGTCACGCTGGTGTACGGCAGGCCGAGATCCTCGAGCGATCCGTCCCGGACGAGTCCCAGCCGCCAGAAGCCGTCGCGGCCGTGTGCGCAGACGATCTCCCCGCCGGGCATGATCGCGTAGGACGACATCCCGAAGACCCACTGCGGGAAGCCGAGCTCCGCGTCCACGTCCACGACCTGTTCGACACCGGTGTCACCGACCCGGTGGATGTTCCACCATCCCGTCCGGTCGGACACGAGGTACAGCGCACCGTCCGGCCCCCACTTCGGCGCGAACACCGACTCGGTGCCGCCTCCGGCCACCGCCCTCGGATCCGACACCGTTCCGTCGGCGGCCAGCGTGGCGACCCACAGGGTCGTGGCGTCCCACGGCATGTCCGGATGATCCCAGCTCGTCCAGGCGATGCGGGCGCCGTCCGGAGACACCCTCGGGAAGGAGAAGAAGTCATGGTCCGTGGCGGCCACCTGCGGGGCACCACCAGTGGCGGGAACCGCGACGACGTCGTTGACCGGCTCGGCACCCCGGCGGTGGGTTTCGCGTACACAGAGCACGAACCGTCCGTCGGGGGTCACGTCACCGTCCGCGTACCGCGTCCCTGCGGCCTTCTCCGGCTCGGGGGTGATGGCCACGGGCTGGGAGCCGGGATCGACGCGGTACAACCGCTGATCCGACCAGTTCGAGAAGAAAAGCGTGTCCCCGTGCACGCAGAACGATCCGCCGCCGTACTCGTGCACGCGGCTGCGGGCACTGAAACCCTCCGGCACGAGGTCGTGGACCGTGCCGTCCGGGTCGCGCCGCCGCACCACCACCCGGCCCCCTTCCGCAGGACGCTGCTCGTCCCACCACAGCCCCGCCGGGGAGGTTGCCGTCATCCCGAGGCGGATGCCGGCGCCACCGACCATCCCGGGCGTCACGGGCGAGGTCCAGGTGCCGTAGGGGTCCGTCAGCGTTCCACCCTCCCGGTCGCCATCGAGGCCTCCATGATCGTCAATCCGCGACCGATCTGACCACGAGGATCGCCACGTCGTCCTCGCTCACCCGTCCGCGCAGCATCTCGGCCAGCACGTGGTCGCAGAACTCCTCGGCCCCCTCGGGCGCCGCCCTCACGGTCTGGCGCAGACGCTCGAACCCCTCGTCCAGCGCCATCTTCCGGTCCTCCACGAGGCCGTCGGTGTACAGCAGCAGGGCCGCGCCGGGCGCGAGCGTCGTAACCGCCTCGGGGCAGGGATTGTGGAACAGGGCACCGAGGGGGACGCCGTTGTCGTGGTCGAGGAACGACACCGTCCCGTCACCGGACCGGACGACCGGTGGTGGATGCCCGGCGGACGCCGACCGGAAGACCCCGGACGCCGGCTCGAAGACCCCGTAGTACAGCGTCGCAAGGTGCTCGGGATCCCAGTCGTGCATGACCGTGTTCAGAAGCGTGAGCAACTCACCTGGGCCATGGCCCTCCACGGCGTAGGCGCGCAGCGCATTGCGAAGCTGCCCCATGAGCGATGCAGCCCCGATGCCACGACCGACAACGTCGCCCATGGTGATGGCCACACCACCGCCGGCGAGTTCGAACATGTCGTACCAGTCGCCACCGACCTCGGCCCCCGAACCGCCCGCGAGGTACCTGGCGGCGGCGGTGATCCCGGGCAGCTGCGGGAGCTGGTCGGGAAGCAGACTCTGCTGGAGCGTCTCCGCGACGCTGCGCTCGTGGGCGTACAACCGGGCGTTCTCGATCGCGTCCGCCCCGCGTCGCGCGAGCTCCTCGATGAACCGAAGGTCGTCGGGGCCGAGTCGTCGTCCCGACAGTGCGGTCGTCGCCGCGCTCACGGCCCCGAACACCCCACGTCGTCCCTCGAGCGGCACCACGATCGCCGACAACACCCGGCTTGCGAGGATCTCCTCTCGCAAGACGGGGTCCGCGACGGCCGCCCCGACGACCTCGGCGGATACCTCCGGGAGCAGGACGGGCTCTCTGGACCGCATGGCCTGCACGATCGGGTGATCCCGGTTGTCCGGGTCGGGAGCCCGCCCTTCGATCCGCTCGAGCAGGGAGCCGAGAGCCGGGTCCCCCACGGAGGCCAGCCGCCGGATCCGCCCGTCGTCCTCGAGGAGATCGACACCGCACAGGTCCGCGACGCCGGGCGCCAAGAGCCCGGCGAGGGTACGCAGGACGTCGTCGGGCTCGAGCGACTCCCCCAGTGCCTTGCTCGCCTCCGCGAGCAGCGCCAGGCGCCGCTGCGCCTCCTCTGCCTCGCGCCGAGCCACCCGCTCGGCCTCGTAGAGCCCGGCGTTGTCCAGGCAGACCCCCGCGTGGGCGGCGACGCCGGCCACGAGGCGCTCGTGGGCCTCCGTGAACCGGCCGGGTTCGGGATGACCGAAGGCGAGCGTGCCCAGCATCTCGCCGGACCGTGACGGCACCCGCACGACCAGGAGGCTCCGCACGGACGCGTCGGCTTCGGCGTCCGGCGCGGGTCGGTGGGGCTCCGCTGCCAGATCGTTGATCCGGATGATGCGGCCGACCTCCCGCCCGTCGCGGAGGTGGCGGAGCAACGGCGATCCATCGGCTCCCATCCCCGCCGGGTCGGTCGTGTAGGTCCCGGTATCCGTGTCGGGAGCGTGGACGAAGGCCCCGCAGCGCGCGCCCGTGAGCTGCGTGCAGATGTCGGTCACCGAGCGTACGACCTCCCGGACGTCCAGCTGCGAGCTCAGCGTGGTTCCCACGTGGTAGAGCGTCTCCGCGACCCGGGCCTCCTCCTGGAGGCGCTGCTCCTCGTGACGCGCCGTCCGCAACTCGTCCATCCGCCGCTTCAGCGACAACGACATCCGGTTGAACTCGCGCGCGAGCACCGCCACCTCGTCGTCGCCCTTCACCTCGACCCTCGTCGCCTCGTCACCCGCCCCCAGGCGCTCGGCGGCGACCACGAGCGGTCGGAGCCGCCCGAGCAGCACCCGCCCCGCGAGGCTGACCGCGACCACCGTGGCCAGGAGCACCAGAACCAGGATCACCGCGAGCTGCCGGCCCCAGCGCCGCGCCGGGACCAGGGCCGCGGCCACATCCTGCTCGACCACCACGAGCGCGGGGATCGACCGGACCCTCGCCACCGCCATGAACCTCTCCGTACCGTCGACCTCCACGCGGCCCACATCGACCTGTCCGTCCGCGGGCTCGGCTCCCGTCACCCGCTCGTGGCACGCGCGCGATCGGACGAGGTCGCGATGGGGGTGGACGAGCACACATCCGTCACGGTCGGTCAGATACGAGAGGAACCCCACGCTTTCCCTCGAGGATTCGATCGGCGCGGCCACGTCGTCGAGGCCTATCACCGCCACCAGCCATCCCGTGATCTCGCCGGTCACGGCCTTCACGGGGACGATGAGCTCGAGCTGGGCCTCCAACTCGCCGGGCAGCAGCCGGACATGCCCCTCGTCCGGAACGTCGTCGAGCCCCGCCCGCGGATCGAGGTCGGCGGTGGACAGGAGCCGCCGTTCGGCCACGGCGGCGACCGGCCGTCCCGACGCGTCGTAGAGGCTCAGCTCGTCGACCTCATCCAGGCCCCGCAGCAGGACGGCGAGCTCATGTCGTGACCCCGGACCCGGCGTCTGGATCCCGGACCTGGTGGTGTTGCGCAGGAGGGCCTCGAGCCGCTGGTCGACCCGGTCGTCGATCCGTACGCTGTGCGCACGGGCGGTCTGCGCGTTGCGCTGCGCGATCTCGGCCTCCAGCGCACGCCGCGCCGAGGCGTCGACGAGGACGGCTCCCACCACGCCGGTGACCGCACCCGCGAACACGGTGGCGCCCACGAGGCGTGCGACCAGCCTGAGCCTGGGGCTACGGTCCATCGGACCCCCGGACCACATCCGCTTCCCGGACCAGATCCGGCGGAAGCTCGATGCCGAGCCGGGCCGCCGCGCCCACGTCCACCAGCATCTCGAACCGCCGGGGGTCTTCGACGGGGACGGCGGACGGATCGGCCCCCTGGAGGAGCCGCGCCGCCTGACGACCGAGCTGGCGCCCGAGACTGGGGCTGTGCGCGTAGAGCGCGACCACGGCCCCGGGGATCACGTCGGTATTGGCGACGATCGGGAGCCCGCGCGCGGAGGCCGCCGTCCCGAACGCCTCCCGGTACCTCGTGGCGACAGGCGACGTCGACATGAGCAGAACCTGCGCCCCGGCCCGCGACACGCCCTCGACGGCCGGGGCGATATCCGCCTCCTCGGTGAACGCTTCGGTGAGCAGCTCCAACCCCAGCAGGTCGGCCGCCGCGGCGACCGCGTCGCGGTTCGGCAGCCCGGCCGGATCGTCGGGCGGGTACACGAGCCCGACGCGCCGGAGGTCCGGGATCGCGCGGCGCGCGAGGTCGAGGGTCCGGTCCAGCGGAACGCGGAAGGTCACCCCGGTGAGTTGGCCCTCCGGGCGATCCTCGTCGCCGACGAGCCCCGCCGCCGCCGGATCGTTGGAGATGAACAGCACGTGGGCCCCGGGCGCTCCCCGCGCCGCGGCCGCGGCCCCGGAGCTGGACTGCGCCACCACGAGGTCAAGCTGCCGCCGCGCCCAACGCCGGACCGTCGCTTCCGCCTCCTCGGGATCCGGATGGGCCTGACTGACGTCCCCCCCGTGGACGCGCAGGTTCTCTCCCACGGCGAACCCGGCCCGCCGCAACTCACCGAGCACCTCCCGTTCCACCCGCCCCTCGGTCGGCACGACACGCAGGAAGGCGATGGTGTGCATCGCGTCCGGCCCGGCCTGCGGCGTTGTCTGCAGGCAAGCCGGTGCAGCCACGAGCATCGCCATCAAACCAGCGATCCAAACCTGCCCGAACCCGCGCCGGGTCACTCTCATGCACCTCCCCTGCCGTGCCAGAGCTTATCGGAGAGATCCGGGGGGGACCCGCGAACACTCCCCAACAGCGCCCGATAGCAGTACCCTCATATCTGCACAACCCTTAACAAGACCAACAGGAGTGTCGGTATGACGCGGATCGGTGAAACGCGTACGGCCGGTGACGCTCGGGTGGGGACCTTGCTCGGACGCAGGTACCGGATCGAGGAGCGGGTGGCCGCCGGGGGCATGGCCACGGTATACCGTGCGACCGACGAGATCCTCGGGCGCTCGGTGGCGGTGAAGGTGATGCACCCCTCCCTCGCCGACGCGCGCGGCTTCGTCGAGCGCTTCCGCAGGGAGGCCCAGTCCGCCGCACGGCTGAACCATCCCAACGTGGTCACCGTCCACGACGGCGGCGAGCAGGAGGGGACCCTGTTCATCGTGATGGAGCTCGTCGAGGGAACCACCCTGCGCGAGATGATCGAGCGGTTCGGCCGCCTCGATCCCGACACCGCCCGCCACGTGGCCGCAGGTGTAGCCGCCGCGCTCGACCACGCCCACACCAAGGGCATCGTCCACCGAGACGTGAAGCCGGAGAACGTCCTGCTCACCGGGGATGGGCGCGTGAAGGTCGTGGACTTCGGGATCGCCCGGGCCCTCGCCGAGGACGCATCCCGGCTCACCGGCGACCAGGCGATCGGCACGATGGCCTACGTGGCCCCGGAGCAGATCGGGAACGGTGACGTCGACGCCCGCGCCGACGTCTACGCCCTCGGCGTGATGACCTACGAGATGCTGACCGGACGGGCGCCGTTCGAAGGCGACACACCCGCCGCGGTCGCCGCGGCGCGGTTCGAGCGTTCGGTGCCCTCACCGGGGGCATCCCCTGAGATCGACGCCGCCGTGAGTCGCGCCACCGCGCTGCAACCAGACGACCGGTTCGAGACCGCGGGTGAGTTCGCGCGGGCCCTGGGGGAGGGGTCCCCCACGCACCTGCGCCAGACGACCGAGTTTCCGGCTTCCATCGTGAACACCCCGCCCCTGCCCACGACCCTCCTGGACGTATCCACCGCCGCCGAGCCCCGGCGCGGACGGCTCCGGCGCCGCCGGCGGGAGAGTCCGCGGCGCGCGGGCCGCCGTCGCTGGCCCTGGATCCTCCTCGTCCTCGCGCTGCTGGCATCGGGCGGGAGTGCCTACACCCTCTACCCCCGGACGGCGGAGGTCCCGCGCCTGGCGGGGAACAGCGTCGAGGGGGCCGAGGCCGCGCTCGCGAGCGCCGGGCTGATGCCGGGTTCACGGTCCGAGGTGTTCCACGAGAGCCAGCCGGGCACGGTCATCGGCACCCGGCCCGGGCCCGGCACCGAGATCCGCCGCGGTACCGAGGTGGGGTTGCTGGTGTCCAGGGGACCGCAGCTGTTCCCGGTCCCCCAGGTCACCGGCGAACCACTCGAGGAGGCCCGAGCGCGCCTCGAAGACGCCGGCTTCGCGAGCGGCGAGGAGACCGAGGCCTTCCACGACACCGTCCCCGCCGGCCACGTGATCGCCCAGGACCCCGCGGAGGGCGAGTTCCGTGCGGGAACCACGGTGGCTCTGACCGTGAGCAAGGGCCCGGATCTCGTCGAGGTACCGGGCGTGAACGGCGCCTCCCTCGCCGACGCGAAGGCCGCACTGGACCGGGCCGGGTTCGTCGTCGCCGAGGCGTCCGAGTTCTCCGACGCCGTGTCCGAGGGTCTCGTGGTCCGCACCGATCCCCACGGGGGCCACGAGGCGGTCCGTGGCAGCCGGGTCACCGTCGTCGTGTCCAAGGGGCCGAAGCCCTTCCCGATGCCCGACTTCGTCGGCATGAAGCGGGAGGCGGCCAAAGCCAAAGCGTCCGAGCTCGGCCTGGTGATCGCCAACGAGTATCCGGTCCCGGGATCCGGCAAACCCGCGGGCGAGATCCAGGGTCAGAACCCACCGGCGGGGACCGAGGTCCGCCGGGGCAGCCGGATCGACCTGTACCACTCGACGTGAGCCCGGGCCCCGGCTTCGACATCGGGGGCCCGCTATACGCATACTCTCGGGTGGAAGGCGGGTATTCCTATTAGGGGACCGCCCCAATCTGGTCACCGGCCCGCGAGGAGCACACCCCATGTCCGACACACCCCTGACGATCCCCGAGATCCTCGCCGTGCGCTCGTCGAGCGCGCGCGGGATGACGTTCCTCGACTCCGAGGGCGAGGTCGAGCGCTGGTCCTACGGCGACCTCGCAGCGACCGCCCGCCGCGCGGCGGGCGCGTTCCAACGGCTGGGGGTGGCCCCCGGGGATCGGGTGGGCTTGCTGGGATCCACGACCCCGGACCTCGTGGCGGCGACCTTCGGTTGCTGGGCGCTGGGCGCGGTGGCGGTGCCGCTGGCGGTCCCGCTCCGGCTGTCCTCCATCGAGAACCTCGTCGAGGAGATCCGGTCCCGGGCGGCCAAGGCCCGGATCTCGGTCCTCGCGGTGGATCCCCGCTTCGAGGCGTTCCCGGACCTCTTTCAGGTCGTCTCCCCGACCGTGACCCTCGCCGAGCTCCGGTCCGCCGACGATGACGAGGCTCCGTTCGCCGAGCTCGACCCGGACGCGCCGGCGTTGATCCAGTTCACGTCGGGCTCCACCGCGAAGCCCAAGGGGGTCGTGCTCTCCCACCGGTGCCTGATCGGCAATGGGCTGGCCGCGCAGGAGCACGTGAGCTTCGCTCCCGACGACGTGACCGTGAGCTGGCTGCCCCTCTACCACGACTTCGGGCTGATCGGCCTCACGCTGTGGCCGGTGGTGTGCGATATGACGAGCGTGCTGATGGCGCCAGAGACCTTCATCGGACGCCCGAGGCGCTGGCTGGAGGCCATGTCGCGCTACGGCGGGACGATCACCGCCGCGCCCAACTTCGCCTACGGCCTGGCAGCCCGCGCCCTGCGGGCGACCGACGAAACCTTGGACCTGTCGACGATGCGCGTCGCGGCCAACGGCGCCGAACCGGTGGACCCGGACACGATGCGGGACTTCATCGAGGCCGCCGAGCCCCACGGCTTCCGCGCCGATGCGCTGATCCCCGTGTACGGACTGGCCGAGGCGACGCTGGGCGTCGCCGCCCCCCGCCCCGGCGGGGCCACCGCTCCGCGCTGGGTGGACGCCGAGGCGCTCAGCGAGCGCGGCGTCGCCGTGGACGTCGAGCCCGGAGCGGCCGGGAGCCGTCCTCTGGTCTCGGTCGGCTACCCGATCCCCAGGGTGGAGATCGAGATCCGCTCCGCCGAGGGGCAGTCGCTGCCGGCCGACCACGTGGGCGAGGTCTGCGTCCGCAGCGATTTCGCGATGCTCGGGTACTGGGACGACCCGGAGGAGACCGCACGGAGCATCGACGACGGGTGGGTCCACACCGGCGACCTCGGCCTGTGGGGGCCCGACGGACTGGTGATCACGGGCCGCATCAAGGACATGATCATCGTCGCGGGACGCAACCTGTACCCGGAGGATGCCGAGCGGGTCACGTCGCGGATCCCCGGCATCCGCAGGGGGAACGCAGTGGCCTTCGGGATCCTCGGGAAGGCGCGCGAGGGCCTGGTGGTGATCGCCGAGACCAAGCTGTCCGGCGACGAGGCGGCGACGCTCGCCAGGCAGGTGGCCACGGAGGTGCGCAAGGCGCTGCAGATCGCTATCGACCAGGTCGTCCTGCTGGCTCCGGGCTCGCTGCCGAAGACCCCCTCCGGCAAGCTCCAGCGACGGCTGACCGCCAAGCTCTACGATGCGGGGCAGCTCCTCGGTGAAGCCGTCGCCACCGCGGGCCGCGCCCTCGGCAGCCAGGGCACGCCTGAGCCCGCGTAGCCGTGCGGTCGTCCCGCCCCTGAACTGCCACGCCCGATGGGTCGTTCTGCGTTACCGTGTTGTAGATGTTGCCAGTGATGTTCGTGACGCTTGGTGTTGCCATCGTGGTCGCTACGTTCTTCGCGGCCCGGTTGACCCGCCCACGGGCGGACACCGGTCCCGATCCCGACTCGCCGTGGCGCCCCAGGCCACTCGAGGACACCGAACCGCGGCGCATGCGCCTGTGGCCGGTGGCGACCACGCTGGTGGGGATCCTGCTGCTGTCCGGCGGCCTGCTGGGCGTCGACCCGGGGGCCGATCCCGATGTCGCCCCGGTCGCCGTCGCCGATCCCACGCCCCGCCCGTACCTGCTCGAGGTGCAGATCGCCACTGCTCCGAGCCCCGAACCCACCCCCGAGCCGACCCCGGAGCCGTCCGCGACGCCGGCGACCCCGTCACGTGGGGGGTCGTCCGGATCGTCCGGGTCGTCGGGGGGCAGCGGATCCGGCGGAGGATCGGGCGGGACGGCCCCCAGCCGGCCTCCGACCCCGGCGCCCACCCCGACCCCGACCCCGAAACCCGGGCCCGCGATCAGCGCGAGCACCTCCTGCTTCTCCAACGCCCTCCAGATCGGCTACACGGCCAGCGCCCGCTCGGGGACCACGCTGGCCGGCCTGCGGGTGGATCACAACGGCAGCACCGTCCAGCAGCCGAGCGTGTCCGGTCGCAGCCAGTACTCGGGCAACTACCAGACGAGCGCCCCGTCCGGCGACCACACGTTCACCGTGACCGCCAGCGGCAGCGACGGCGGCGTGACCGTCCGCACCTACAGCGTCCGCTGCGCCTGAGGCGCGGCACTCGCATCCGGCGCCCAGGCCCGGTATCCTAGACGCAGAAGCAACGGCGCTTCGCATGCCTTGTGCGTGCGGGCGCCGTTTTCGCTTTGACGACACGAGAGCCCCCTGAGATGAGGTAGGCCGTGCGGCCCTTGAACGACATCCGTGCAGACCGTTACGACCCGAGACGGGAACGGGACGCCTGCGGCATCGGCTTCGTCGCCGACGCCGGCGGGCGGTCCTCGCGCGCCATCGTCGAGGCCGCCACCGGCGCCCTGTGCCGGGTCGTGCACCGGGGCGCCGTCGCCGCCGACGCCCTGACGGGCGACGGTGCGGGGATCCTGGCCCCCATCCCGCCGCGGATCTTCGGGGACGCTGGGGTGGCGATGGTCTTCACCGAGCGCAACGGCGAGGTCGGTGCGGTCGTGGAGGAGGCTGCCCGCGCCGAAGGCCTGCACGACCTCCAGTGGCGCGAGGTCCCCCTCGACACCGCGGCCCTCGGTGAGGTCGCCCGCAGCGTCATGCCCCGCATCTCGCAGCTCCTGTTCACCACCGATACCGACGACGCCGAAGAGCGGGAGCGGCGCTGCTTCCGGGCGCGCCGCCGGGCCGAACGGGAGGGGCTGCGGCGGGGCCTTCGCCTGTACATCCCGTCGTGGTCGTTCCGCACCGTCACCTACAAGGCGTTGTCCGCGGCGCCGCAGCTCGGCAACTTCTACCTCGACCTCGCCGACGATCGCTTCGAGGCCCCGTTCGCGGTCTTCCACCAGCGCTACTCGACCAACACGACCCCCAACTGGGAGCGCGCCCAGCCCTTCCGGTTCCTGTGCCACAACGGCGAGATCAACGCGATCCAGGGCAACGTGAATCTGATGCGCGCCCGCGCGGCCCACCTCGGCCAGGGGGACCTCGCACCCGACGAGCTGCTGCATCCCGTGATCGACCCCCAGGGGTCGGATTCGGCGATGCTCGACAACGCCCTCGAGCTGCTCGTCCGCGGGGGCCGGGACGTCCGACACGCCGCGCGCATGCTCGTCCCCGAGTTCTGGGAGAACCGAAACGACCTCGACGACGACCTCCGGGGCTTCTACCGCTACCATGCGTGCCTGATCGAGCCGTGGGACGGACCCGCGGGGCTGGTCTTCACCGACGGCGTGCGCGTGGGCGCGACCCTCGACCGCAACGGCCTCCGCCCGCTGCGCTACCAGATCTGCGACGACGGCCTCGTGGTCGTCTCTTCCGAGGCCGGCACGGTCGACGTGGACGGCCACGGCTCCGTGAAGCGCGGCAAGCTCGGCTCCGGACAGATGCTGTGCGTCGACCCCGCGCTGGCCGAACCGGTCCAGGACGACGGCACCGTCAAGCGCGAGCTCGCCCGGCTGCGGCCCTACGCCGAGTGGGCCGAGCGGCTCCGTCGCACGGGCTCCGGCGAGCCCGCGGTCGCGGTCCCCGATGACCTGGCCTCCCGGCAGGCGGCCTTCGGGGTCACCAAGGAGGAGATCACGGTCGTCTTGGAGCCCATGGCGAAGTTCGGCAAGGAGCCGACCTCGTCGATGGGCGACGACACCGCGGCCCCCTTCCTCACCGACGTACCGCGTCCGCTGTTCAACTTCTTCAAGCAGCGCTTCGCCCAGGTCACCAACCCGCCGATCGACCACCTGCGCGAACGCCTCGTGATGTCGGTGCGGACCCTCATCGGTCCACGCAGCGCGCTGCTCACCGAGGAGCCGGAGGCCGCCGATCTCCTCGAGTTCGACTCCTTCTTCGTGTACCCCGCGGCCGTGGACGACCTGTTCGTGGACGCGCCGTGGCCCGCCGCGCTCCTCGATGCCACCATGCCCGTGGCCGACGGCCCGGAGGGACTCGAACACGCCGTCCGGCGCCTCGGCGAGGAGGCCGAGAAAGCCGTGGCGTCCGGGTGCGGGATCCTCGTGGTCTCCGACCGCCTCCTCGGTCCGGACCGGGCCCCCGTCCCGTCGCTGCTGGCCACCGGAGCCGTGCACCACCGGCTCGTCCGTGCCGGACTGCGCACCAGGGCGTCGATCGTCGTGGACAGCGGCGAGCCCCGCGAAACCCATCACTTCGCATGCCTGATCGGCTACGGCGCCGACCTCGTCTGCCCGTGGCTGACGCTGGCCCACATCGCCGATCGGGCAGGCAAGGGTCTCGTGGAGAGCCTGCCGCCCGCGGAGGCGCTGAACCGCTTCAAGACCGCCGCCGAGGACGGCGTCCTCAAGATCATGTCCAAGATGGGCATCTCCACCGTCGACTCCTACCGGGGGGCCCAGGTCTTCGAGGCCTACGGCCTCGGCCGCGAGGTGATCGAGCTCTGCTTCGACGGCACCTTCTCCACGATCTGGGGGATCGGCTTCGCCGAGCTCGGTGAGGACGTCCTCACGAAGCACGCCAACGGCTACGCCAGCGAGAAGGTCGTGCTCGCCTCCACCGGGTTCGTCAAGCACCGCGCCCGCGGCGGCGAGTTCCACATGACCAACCCCGATGTGGTCAACGCCCTACACGACACCGTGGGCGCGGGCACCAACCGCCGCGAGGCCGACCTGGAGCGCGCCGCCCACGCCCTGCGCATGGCGGTGAAGGAGGGCAACGACAAGCTGTACGCGCGGTTCGCGGAACTCGTGAACGACCGGCCCCCGGCCACGCCGCGGGACCTGCTCGACCTCGTGCCCGGCGGACCCCCGATCCCCCTGGACGAGGTGGAGCCCGCCTCCGAGATCTGCCGCCGCTTCTCCACGGGCGCCATCAGCCACGGCGCCATCTCCAAGGAAGCCCACGAGACGCTGGCGGTCGCGATGAACATGATCGGGGGCCAGGCCAACACCGGCGAGGGCGGCGAGGACCCCGAGCGTTACCGCACGAAGGACACCGACCACGACCGCAACTGCCGCGTCAAGCAGATCGCTTCGGGCCGCTTCGGCGTGACCCCCGAGTACTGCGCGTGGGCCGACGAGCTCCAGATCAAGATGGCCCAGGGCTCCAAGCCCGGTGAGGGCGGACAGCTCCCCGGCCACAAGGTCTCCGACGAGATCGCGCGCCTCCGGCACACCCAGCCCGGGGTGTCGTTGATCTCCCCGCCCCCGCACCACGACATCTACTCGATCGAAGACCTGAGCCAGCTCATCTTCGACCTCAAGCAGGTCAACCCGCGGGCCGCGGTCTCGGTGAAGCTGGTATCCACCACGGGGGTGGGCACCATCGCCGCCGGCGTGTGCAAGGGCCTGGCGGAGGTCGTCCACATCTCGGGGGCCGACGGGGGCACCGGCGCCTCGCCGCTGTCCTCGATCAAGAACGCCGGGCTCCCGTGGGAACTGGGTCTCGCCGAGACCCAGCAGATGCTCGTGTCCGAGAGCCTGCGCGACCGGATCCGCGTCCGCGTGGACGGCGGGTTCAAGACCGGTCGCGACGTCGTCGTCGCCGCGCTCCTCGGCGCCGACGAGTACTCCTTCGGCACAGCCGTCCTGCTCGCCGAGGGCTGCATCATGGTGCGCACCTGCCACCGCGACACGTGTCCGGTAGGGATCGCCACCCAGCGACCCGATCTGCGCGCCAAGTACCAGGGCACACCGGAGATGGTGGCCTCGTACCTGCTGTTCGTCGCCGAGGAGGTCCGCCGGCTGCTGGCCTCGCTCGGTCTGCGATCGGTGGACGAAGCCATCGGCCGCGTGGAGTGCCTCAGGCAGAAGCAGGCCGGGGACCCGCGCGCCGACGCCGCCGATCTGTCCTGGCTGCTCCACGACGCCCGTCCAACCCCCGACGCGCCGCGCCGGTTCGTCGCCCACATCCCGATCCAGCGGGCGCGCTCGGAGCTCGGGGAGCGCCTCAAGCAGGACGCGATCGGCTCCGTGCGACTCGGTGAGGAGATCGATCTCGAATACGCGATCGCCAACGCCGACCGCTCGGTGGGGGCCGAGCTCGGCGGCGAGATCGCCTACCACTTCGGACAGGACATCCCGCCGGGCTTCGCCCGGGCCGTCTTCCTGGGCGAGGCGGGCCAGTCCTTCGGCGCCTTCCTCACCGACGGCGTCGCCCTGACGCTGATCGGCGAGGCCAACGACTACGTCGGCAAGGGCATGAACGGGGGCCGGATCGTGATCGTGCCGCCGGGCAACGACGCCGGCGACCCGGTGCTGATGGGCAACACCGTCCTCTACGGCGCCACCGGCGGCGAGCTGTACTGCGCCGGTGCGGCGGGGGCCCGGTTCGGTGTCCGGAACTCCGGCGCCCTCGCGGTGATCGAGGGGTCCGGCATGCACGCCTGCGAGTACATGACCGGGGGGTGGGTCGTGATCCTCGGTCCGGTGGGGCAGAACATCGGCGCGGGCATGACCGGGGGCCAGGCCTTCGTCTACGACCCCACGGGCACGCTACCGGAGCGCACGAACACCGAACTCGTGGACGTCCGTCCCGCCAACGCCGACCAGCTCGAGATCGTCCGCGAGTTCGTCGAGAACCACGTGGAACACACCAACTCGGCCAAGGGAACCGCCATCCTCGCGGACTGGGACGTGGCCGCGACGAACTTCTGGGCCGTGGT
>CAZLKN010000050.1:19585-22151 GCA_964560135.1 uncultured Actinomycetes bacterium
GAACCGCCATCCTCGCGGACTGGGACGTGGCCGCGACGAACTTCTGGGCCGTGGTTCCGAAGACCGACGTGGCGAAGATCGAAGCCAAACAGGACGGCCTCGCCCAGGAGGAAGACGACCCCGAGACCCTGGAAGCCCCCGCCGCGGGGGCCTGACCCCGCAACGGTCGCCTTCCTGCGCTGAGCGCGTCAGTCCTTCTCGCGGGGGTCGCCCTCGAGGGCGGCGATGACCAGCGCCCGGGCCTCCACCAGCGCCTGACGGACGGCGGCGATGCGGTCGCGGTCGAGGTCGTGACGCCGCAGGGCGGCGGCCACGTCGGCCACGAAGGCGCTGAGATCCTCCTCCAGGGGCGCGCGTCCGACCTGGACGCGCACGTGCACGTCGCGGCGCTTGCGCTGCCGTCCTTCGTCGCGGAGGCTGCGTCCCACCTCGCGGGCCACCTTGCCGACCTCCCGGGCGGCCTCCCCCACCTCCCGTGCCTCGCGCGCGACGCGGCGCTCCTCACGGCGGACGTCGCGGGTCGCGTCGCGCATCTCCCGACGGAGATCGCGCACCGACGAGCGCACCTCCTCCTTGATCTCGCGCGCCATCTCCCGGGCCGACCGGGCCACGCGCTGGCCGAGCTCCCGCAGCTCCTCGGTCCGCTCTTCGAGCTCCTCGCGGCCTGCGTCGGTGATGCCGTAGACCTTCCGGTTGCTCTCCTCCTCGAGGACCTCGAGGTACCCCTCTTCCACCAGCGCCTGCAGCCGCGGGTAGATCGTGCCGGGCGAGGGCGAGTACAGCCCGAGGAAACGCGACTCGAGCTGGAGGATGATGTCGTACCCGTGGCGGGGCTCCTCCTCGAGCAGCTTCAGGAGGTACAGCCGCAGATCGCCGTGGCCGAACAGGCGCGTCATGCCGCCACCCGGCGCTCCAGCAGCCGCAGGTCGCCGGACACCGTCTTCACCACGAGCCGGGCCTCCCCTCCCCCGATCGACCGGTGCAGCCGGCGGCGACCGGGACGGTCGTCCTCCCAGTCGAGGTCGAAGTCGGACACCACGCTGCCCGACACGCTGCTGGCCTCGACGAGCACGCTGGGGTCGGCCCCCGTGCGCAGGGCCACGAGCCCCGAGACGGTCTTGAAGCTGTAGACGCCGCGGGGATCGAGGTCGAGGTCGAGGACGAAGTCCCCGGACACCGACTTGCCCTCCACCCACCGGCAGGCGCCGTCCACCACCGACATCGACCCGGAGACGGTCTTGAGCCGCAGCTCGGCGGCGACGCCGATCGCGTCGAGATCGCCGGACACCGTCTTGGCGTCCACCTGCCCGGCGACGTCCTTCAGGGTCACGTCACCGGAGACGGTCTTCAGGCCCGTCCGGGCCCCCAGGCCGGTGGCCACCACGGGGGCCGAGACCGTCGAGATCTGCAGCGGCGTGGACGGCGGACAGCGCAGCGCCACCGTCGCGCCCACGGTGTCCTCCTCGCCGCCGAGGAAGCGCCCCAGCAGGCCGAGCACGCCGGGCTGGCCCCCCGGGTTGGCGTGCCGGACGTGCAGTCGTCCGTCCTCGAAGCTCACCTCCACCGGGGGCCCGCTGGTTCGATCGACCTCTAGGAGAGGCTCGCCCTCGCCCGCGGCGACCACGACCTCACCAGCCACGATCCGGAGCGTGCCCTCCGTGAGGCCCGCCAAGGGCACCGCGAGGCGCTCGTCGGTTACCTGCCACGTCGCCATGTTCGCTTCTCCTTTATCCGGCCCGCTCCACGAGGGCGAGCTCCCGCACCCGTCCGGTGGCGCTCTGCGCCTCCACTCCCCCGAGACCTGCGATCTCCACGTCGGCGCTGTCCGCGATTACCCGGACCACAACGCCCGGGGGCGCGCCGATCCACACCTCCGCGGTGTGGAGGCCCCGGACGGGATCCGGGACGTCCCATCCGTGGACGGGCTGGGGGTGCAGCACCCGCAGCGACCCGCCCTCCTGGCGCACGATCACCGGCTCGCCGTCGATCCGGCGCACCGCGCAGGTCGTCGGCCCGTGCACGGGGGCCACCGTCACCTTGCCACCGTCCACCCGCACCAGCACCTCCTCGACACCGTAGAACCCGAGCTCTTCGTCCCCCCGGACCAGCCAGCCAGGCATGTGTTCCTCCTTGAAGGTTACGATATATCGCGTCCTTGCTCGCGTCACGTTATATCGCGTGTGCTGGGCTGTCAAGATATATCGCGATTCCTGAGACCGGGACCGCTTCGCGAGGAGCTTCCTCACGGTGCAAGCCCGCCCACTCAAGCACCATGGCCCTCGCGTGCCGAGGAAGACCGCTCGCCAAGATGCCGCGGAGACCGAACCTCATGTCAGCTGACGTGGGTGCATAGCGAAGACGAAGGCGCCCCCGCGGACATCGCCGATAGGTTGTTCGCGATACTCGGCCGGCCCCCGCCGGCCTCAGGCCCCCGGGGAACGGGCACGCCGGATCACCGGCGGCAAGCTGTACACCGCACCATCCGGAGAGATCCAAGTCACCTTGCCCTCCGCATCGCCAACCACCCTCCAACCCTGACGGTGGACCCGGATCTGGTGACAGAACA
>CAZLKN010000051.1:0-7537 GCA_964560135.1 uncultured Actinomycetes bacterium
TGATCGGGGGCCACGAGTTCTACGTCGTCGGCCTCACCGAGAACCGCACCATCTTCGGCGGAACGCCGCTGCTGTTCATGGACGTCGGGGACACGCAGAACCTCGTGTTCCAGGGCCAGCCCGTGGCGACCGCGATCGTGGCCCGGGGACCGCTGCCGCCCCTGCCCGACACCGCCGTCGCCAAGAGCGTGGAGGAGACCTGGGAGGACGCGCTGCGCCCCCTGGAGAAGCCGGTGGGCGCGATCGACGTCGTCCAAGTGCTGCTGTGGATGGTGGCGGCGACGATCATCGGTGCCGTCGTCTACCTGTCGGCTCTGGAGCGCCGCCGCGACTTCGCCGTGCTGAAGGCCGTCGGGGCGTCGTCTCGCGGGCTGCTGGCAGGGCTGGCCACCCAGTCGGTGCTGGTGGCCCTCGTGGCCGCGGTGCTGGCCACCGGGATCCAGGCCGCGCTCGTGCCGGTCTTCCCGATCCCGGTGTCGGTGCCGGCCCGGGCCTACATCCAGCTACCCCTGCTGGCGCTGGCGGCCGGGGCGCTGGCCAGCCTCGGGGGCCTGCGCAAGGCCGTGAACGTCGATCCCGCCGTCGCGTTCTCGGGGCCGGGAGGATAGGCGATGCCCGACCTCGAAGTCCGCGAGCTCACGATCGAGTACTCCAAGGGCGGGTACGTCGTCCGTCCCATCGACAACCTCTGGCTGCGCGCCGCCGACGGCGAGCTGATCGTGCTGCTCGGCCCGTCCGGATGCGGGAAGACGACGCTGCTGTCGGCCTTCGGCGGGATCCTCAAGCCCACCAAGGGCCTCGTCCTCGTGGGGTCGACGAGCGTGACGCACCTCGACGGGCAGGCGCTCAACGAGTACCGGCGCCGCGGCGTCGGGATCTGCTTCCAGGCCTTCAATCTGATCCCGTCGCTGACGGCGATGGAGAACGTGGCGGCGCCGCTGCTGGTGGCCGGGATATCCGCTTCGCACGCCCGGGCCCGGGCCCGCGCGCTGCTCGAGCGCGTGGACATGGGGGACCGGGCGCACCACCGGCCGGGGAACCTGTCCGGCGGGCAGCAGCAGCGGGTGGCGATCGCCCGCGCGCTCGCCCACGACGCCCCGCTCCTGCTGGCCGACGAGCCGACGGCCAACCTCGACTACATCCAGGCCGAGTCGGTGATCCGCCTGCTGCGCGAGCTCGCCGGGCCCGGACGCCTGATCGTGGTCTCCACCCACGACGACCGCATGGTGCCCATCGCCGACCAGATCGTGGAGCTCGCCCCGCGCTTCCGGTCCGACACCGGGCCCCCGGAGCGCGTGAGCTTCGCGCCGGGCGAGACGATCTTCGAGCAGGGGTCCCGCGGCGAGCTGATCTACGTGATCCAGCAGGGCGAGGTGGACATATTCCGCCTGCGCGACGACCGCACCGAGGAGCACATCGCCGGTGTGGGACCGGGGGAGTACTTCGGCGAGCTCGGGCCCCTGCTGGGGTTCCCGCGTTCGGCTACGGCCCGGGCGCGCACCCAGGTGAGTGCGACCGCGTTCGGCCAGAAGGACTTCAAGGAGCAGGTGCTCGCGCCCGAGCGCAAGCGGGAGCCCGAACGCACGTCGATCATCGGCACGGTGGGTGCGATGGCTGCGTCCGGTGCGGGCCCGCGGTTCTGCGGATCCTGCGGCGCCCAGCGGGAGCCCGGCGACCGCTTCTGTGCGTCGTGCGGCCGGACCTTCCCCCAGTCGGCGTCGTAGGGAGACCGGCGCCACCTTCCCGCTAGGACACGGGTGTGCCGCAGTGGGGGCAGAACCGGTCGGCGGCGAGCATCGGACCGCTGCAGGACCGGCACCAGCCGAGCGGTGATCCGCAGCTTCCGCAGAACCGGTCCCCGGGATCCACGCGGTCCACGCAGCTCGGGCAGAACAGGACCGACGGATCGGGTCCGGTGTCGACGGCCGGGACGGGCGGGGTACTCGTCGGCCAGTCGCCGGCGGGCTGGGTCGGCGGCGGTTCGGGGGGGCGGGTCCGGCGGGGGCCGAACCGGCGCTGGCCGTCGGCGGGCTCGGCGTCGGAGGTGAGACGTCGTTCCTCCATGGCCGCGGCGAGGGCCTCCACCACGTCCAGCGCGCTGGCGTAGCGGCCGGAGGGCTGCTTGGCCATCGCGCGGCGCATCACCTCGTCCACCGAGGGAGTGAGTGAGAGGTTGCGGGCCGTGGCGCTGGGGATGTCCTGCGTGGCGTGGGCCATCATCACCGCCAGGGGCGTATCGGCCAGGAACGGCGGATCGCCGGTGAGGCACTCGAAGGCCACGCAGCCGAACGCGTACAGGTCGGCCCGGTAGTCGACCTCCACAGCCTGTGCCTGCTCGGGGGCCATGTACTCGGCGGTCCCCATCCACTGACCGGTGCTCGTGATCCCGCGCGTCCCGACGGCTTTGGATAACCCGAAGTCGGACAGGTACACGTGCCCCTCGGCCTCCAGCAGCACGTTGCCCGGCTTGACGTCGCGGTGGATGAAGCCGCGGCCGTGGGCGTGGTCCAGGGCCTTGGCGATGTCGGCGAGGATCGGCAGCGCCTCGTCTCCGGGCAGGGCGCCGCGGCGGTGCAGCAGCGCGCCGAGGGTCTCGCCGTCCACGAGCTTCATGGCCAGGAAGACGTGGCCCCCCTCCTCGCCGGCCTCGTAGACGGGGACGATGTGGGGGTGCTCGAGGCGGGCGGAGTTCACGCCCTCGAGCTGGAAGCGCTGCACGAACTGGTGGTCGGCCGCCAGGGCGGGGTTGAGCACCTTCAGCGCCACCGGCCGGTCGAGCCGGAGCTGGATCGCCCGGTAGACGATCGCCATCCCGCCGCGCCCCAGCACCTGCTCGACGCGGAAGCCGCCGACCCGCGTGCCCTCCTCGAGCATGCCTCAGTCCACCATCGGTTCCCAGTCCACCGAGAACACCGGCTGCTCGGCGGTCTGGCCCTTGAGCGGCATCCGGAGCTCTTCGCGCGCGGCGATCGCCCCGCCGAGCTCGACCCACGCCCGCTCGGTGACGAGGATCTGGCCGGGTTCGGCCTTCCCGGCGAGCCACGCGGCGTCGTTGACGGGTTCGCCGATCACCGTGTACTCGAGGCGACGCGTGCTGCCGATGTTGCCGGCGACGACCTCACCGAAGTCGATGCCCGTGCCGATGGCCAGCGGCGGATCTCCGGTGGATCCACGCAGCTCGTTGAGCCTCCGGATCCCGGCCATCATCTCCACGGCGGCCACGACCGCGCGCCGGGCCGCCCCCTCGACCGGCTTGGGGGCCCCGAAGACCGCCAGGATCGCGTCCCCGATGAACTTGTCGACGTTGCCGCCGTAGTCGATCACGTTGTCCACGGCCCCCGCGAGCCACGTGTTCACCGTGGCCACGATCTCGGGGGCCTCCATCGTGCGCGACAGCGCGGAGAAGCCGCGGAGGTCGGCGTTGAGCACGGCCACGTCCACGCGGGCGCCTTCGAAGGACAACGCCTCCGGGGAGCCGGCGGCCTCGGCCACCTGGTGGTTGACGTACCGGGCGAACAGGTCGCGGGCCTCGCGGACCTCGTCGTGGGCCCGCGCGTTCTGCAGCGCGATCGCGATCAGCTCGCTGAGGAAGGTCACGAGCTCCAGGTCGGCGTCCGAGAACGCCTCCAGGCGCCTGGTGTCGTCGAGGTACACCACGCCCTCCACGCGGTCGCGCACCTTCAGGGGGACGGCGAGGATCGACCGGAGGCCGAGGCCCACCACGCTGGCGCGGCCGGCCAGGCGGTCGTCGGTCTGTGCGTCGGCGCTCACGACGGGCTCGGCGGTGTCGAACACCTTGCCGAACAGCGTCCGCGACATCCGGAAGCCCTCCGAGGCCAGCTCCCCGGCGTCGATGCGGCGCAGCGCATGCGGGGTGAGGGTGCCGTCGGCGCCCCGGAGCATGACCAGTCCCCGCTCGGCCCCCACCTCCCGGATCAGCAGGTCGATCGCGCGGTCCATCACCTCGTCGACGTCGAGGGTGGAGTTCACATGGCGGGCGACGTTGAGGGCGAGGCGGTACCGCGCGAGAAGTGCCCGCTCCCGATCCGCCGGTTCGCTCGTCATAGTGCCTCGTTTAGCATGACGGAACGATGCGCGTCCTGCCGCGATCCGCCGCCGCGTCCGTGGCGGCGCTGGTGCTCGGGCTGGTGCTGTCCTTCGGTGCGGCGGTGTGGCTCCGGGCGGTCGCGCCCGGCCCGGACGCGTTGTGGCGGCACGCCGCCCCGGCGCAGATGGCGGTGTGGGTGCAGGCCGCTGCCCACGGCGCGCCGGTGGAGTTGTCGGGCGGGGCCGAGATCTCCTCGGAGCGCCTGCGGCGCATCACCGGGTTCTTCGGCCGCGATGCCGAGGTCGGCGGCGAGGTGGGGGTGCTGCTCGTCCCGGGCACGATCCTGCTCGCCGTCGCTGCCGTGTTCGTGGCAGGCGGCCGGCGATCGGGGGCGCGGGACGACGGCGAGATCCTCACGGCCGCGGCCGGCGCCGCCGCCGTCTACGGCATCGCGCTCGGCGTGCTGGCGGCGCTGGCGACCTGGCGCACCGGGGTGGGCGGGCGGATCGTGGCCGCGGGGGCCGAGGCCGGTGTGAACCCGTGGACCGCCGGGGTGCTCGCTGCGCTGTGGGCCGGTGCGCTCACGGGGGCCGGCGCGGCGAGCGTCCGCGACCGGTGGTCCCCGTCGACCCGCGCCCTGGGGGGAGCGTGGGCCCGCGCCGTGGCTGCCGGAGCCGGCACCGCCGCCATCGTGCTCGTCGTGTGGGCGGCGTCGCGCGGCGAGACGGGCGACGCCGATCCCGCCCTGATCGCGCTCGGGGTCCTGCTGCTGCTGCCGAACGCCGTGGGCTCGGCGCTGGTGGCCGCCCACGGTGCGCCGATGCTCGTATCGATCGACGCCGGACCGCTGTCGGGATGGCGGCGCATCGACTACCTGCACGGCACCGCCGACGGGGACCCGGCCGTGCTCGGATGGCTGTTCCTGCTCGTCCCCCTGGCCGCGGGCCTCGTGGCCGGACGGGCGCTCGGACGCCGGATGCCCGGCCCGGGGGCCTGGCCCCCGTTCGCCCCTGCGGCGGCCTTCGGGGCGCTGTGGGGGGCGACGCTGTGCGCTCTCGCGATCCTGCTGCGGGTCCGGATGGCGTCCAGCTTCGGCATCGGCCGCGTCGCGCCGGCGGGCGAGGTGGCCATCGATCCCTTCGCCGCTCTGCTCGCCGGCATCGTCTGGGGGACCGCCGTCGCCTACCTCGGGATGCTCACCGTCTCCGGGCGCGCGCCGGTGCCTCAGGGCAGCGGGTAGCAGGTGCCGGAGTCCTGGATCACCGAGTGGTTGTCGTTGGCCACCAGCGTGCACAGGGCCGTGGCGCCCTCGGGAACGTCCGCCGGGCCGAGTCCGGTGTAGGGACTGGCGCCCATCTCACCGGGGGTGTCCGGGTACAGGGCCCACGGGCCGCCACCGGGGACCCCCGCCTCCTCGGGTGGGACGGTGTCGAAGAAGAAGTGGACGTGCTTCTGGCCCGCCCCGAGGATCGGCTCGTAGCCGAAGGTCTGGAAGGCCACCACGAATGTGTCGTCCTGCACCTCGATGTCCATGATGCGGACGAAGAACTCGGCCCCCGGCGGCGCGGTCGGGACCACCGGTGTGGGCTCGACGAACGGCGTCGGCTCGAGGTCGTCGGCCCCGGCCGGGGTGGTGTCGTCGCCGCCGCCGCGGGTGAGTGCGAACACGAGGCCGCCGAGGACCACCACGGTGGCGGCCGCCACGCCGAGCACCTGCATCGACGAGCGCTTCGGCGGTACCTGCATGCCGGGGGCCGGGGCTCCGGGGGGCGGCGCGGGGGCGCCCGGGACCGGCCCGGACGGCGTGGACGCGGGCGGTCCGCCCTGCGCCGGCGGTTGCTCCGGCGGCGGCGTCTGGTTCGGTGGTGCCTGCCCCGACGGTGGTGGAGCGTGGCTCGGAGGTGCCTGCTCCGCCGGCGGGCCGGCCTCGAAGCGCGCACCGCACTGCGTGCAGAAGGTCGCGGACATCCGGACCTGACGGCCGCAGTTCGGGCAGTTCTTCATTCCCTCGGCCATCTCCTACCCCCGTGCTCGACGTGAGCCACAGTCTACCGGTCCCGCACGGCGCACCGACGCGCCGGCGATTCGTCCGGAACGTCCCCGACGGCCACCCGGGGTGGCCGCGTTGAGATTGGTCGAGGCGAGGTGGTGGTGCGGGGGCTCGTACAGCTGGGGAGGTAGTCATGCGCTCACGTCACTCGATCCTGTCCGTCTGCCTGGCGCTCGCGCTCGCGCTGGGATTGCTGCCGCGGCTTGTCGCCGCTCCGGCGGCCGCCGATCTTCCGGTGGAGCTGCCCGTGGACGTCGCTGACGCGGTCACCCACGCGGAGGCGGAGGCGCTCGGTGCCCTGGACGGTCTCCGTCCGGCGGTGCCCGGCGTCCGGGTCGCGTTGCTGTCCACGGGGGTCGACCCCTCGGCGCTGCCGGAGGCCCTCCGGGGAGGCCTCGAGCACGTCTGGGGGGCCCGCGACGCCGACGGGCTCGGCACCTACGCGGCGTCGGTCCTGCAGCAGCTCCTGGAGGAGCCGCGGATCCGGTCCTTCTCGCTGTACGGCGGTGGCCGGTTCCACGCCGACCGGATGCGCCACGCGCTGCGCTGGTCCGCGCGGAACGCCGGCAACCTCGACGTGGTGCTGCTCGCCTTCCCGTCCCACGAGGTGCTCGATCCGGTGCTGGCGACGATGCACGCCGGCGAGTGGGACCTGCTCACCGAGGCGATCGGCGCCCACCCGGCCCCCGGGCAGGAGGGCACCGTATTCGGGGTCGCGCTCGACGGCCGGACGCGCGCCCGGCAGCTCGCCGGCGCGCCGGTGGAGCACCGCCGCGTGATGGAGGTCTTCGCCGGCCGGGTGGCCTACTGGAACGAGATCCGCGGCTCGCTGGAGGATCTCCGGGCCGCGGGCGTGGCCGTCGTGGCCCCCGCGGGTGACGTCGGCCCGGGCCTGCAGACCGTGCTCGGGCTCGCGTCCCTGCCCGAGGTCGTGACGGTCGCAGCCGGCGACGCCGCCGGCATCTCCGGGCGCTCGGCGTCCGGGCCGGGTCTGGACGGAGGCGTCAAGCCCGATCTCGCGGCGCCCACGGGGATCGTCGGGTTGTTGCCCGAGCGCTCGGCCCTGGCCGCCGACCTCGGCGATGAGGGCCTGCTCGATGCGTCCCTGGAGCCGATGTGGGACGCGGGCGATCCCCCCACCGACGCGCGCGCCCGGCTGGATACGAGCGTGACGTCCGCTGCCGTGGTGGCTGCGACGACGGGGGCCCTGCGGGCGGAGGGTGTCGAGGATGTGGCGGTGCAGCGTGGCGCGCTCACGGCGGCGTCGGTCCCGTTGGACGGCACGCCTGTGTGGCGGCAGGGGGCGGGGGTCCTGCGAGGCGTCCCCGACGCCGCGTTCGCGTCGTCGCGTCCGCTCGCGCTCGGCCACGGCGACCTGGGGGCCGAACCCGACCACGGATCGTGGACGACGCTCGTGGGATTCGCCAACGGCGCGCCGG
>CAZLKN010000051.1:7637-13623 GCA_964560135.1 uncultured Actinomycetes bacterium
ATCCACGAGCTGCCCGCCGAGGACCTCACCTTCGCGCTCCTGCCGGCCCTGCCGGAGGAGGCGTCGGTGCTGGAACGGCCGCTGATGATCCTGCCCGTGAACCCGCTGCACACCAAGCTGTACACGTGGGTGACCGACGCCGACGGCAACGCCGACTTCCCGAACATCCCGCCCGGCTACTACCGGGTGCGGCTGTTCAGCGACTACGGCTCCCCGGTGGTCCAGACCCGCACGGACACCCACACGGGCGAGCCCGTGGCGGCGGTGGACGACCTCGGCGCGAACCCCTCCTACGAGAGCTTCGACGCGCTCGTGCTGTCCGCCGTGGGGTGGAGCCCAGAGGATCTGAAGGCCACCTTCGGTGAGGACAACGTGGAAGCCGACAAGCCCACCGGCGGCTGGTGGGTGGACACCGGCCCGCGGCGCATCCGGGTCGTGCTCGGGTGGATGAAGAAGATGCCCGGAGCCGCCGTCACCTCACGGGTGATCGACCTCATGGCCTACGAGGACTTCGACTTCTCCGGTGCGCCGCTGGGGCTGCCGCTGGGCGGCTTGGGGGCCGCACCCGCGGGCGATGCGCGCGGGTGGACCTTCTCGCCGGGGATGGACGACCCCGACCGGGTCGTGGCCGCCTTCAACCCCCTGGGCGGGGGAGACGTCGCGGGGATCGCGAGCTATCCGTTCAACCTCACGACCCCGAACTACACGCTTCGGCTGTCGCTGAACTTCTCCTACGAGGTGACCAACGCGGCCATCGTCGCCGCCGTCGTGGTTGGCGACGAGATCGCCGTCGGGATCGTGACCCCGCAGGGGACCTTCCGGTCGCCGACGGTGGGGCCGTTCACGCCGCTGGGTTCCAACGGCGTCGCCGTGCACGGCCACGCCACCGGCTTGGCGTCCTTCGACTTCCGGATGCTGCCGCGCGGGGCGAGCGAGGGGACGCTGTATCTGGCCTTCGTGCCCTCCGAGCCGGTCCAGAACGTGGCGACTCTGGCCACGGCGAGCGTGGACGACGTCTCGATGCTCTACTCCACCTGGCAGCGCACCCCGTGGCCCGCGACCATGCACGACGACCGCGGCATGGGCCACTCCTTCACCGTGCGCCCGAACCGCTCGGAGCGGCAGATGTCGGCCGGCGGCTGCCGTGACGTCGCCTCCGGCGGGGTGGGAGCGCAGGTCTGCGAGGACTGGACGGTGCTCGTCCATTCGCCCGGCGACGACGCGGCGACCTTCGATCTCCAGGTCGACGGGTCGTCGATCGTCGAGGCGATGGAAGCGGACGGCTCGGTGTACGCGGACCCGCGGCGGGGCACCGCGGAGTTCTCCAGCGTCCTGGCGTTCGTCCCACCCGGGCCGGACGTTCCCGCGGAGCTGTCGGTGTCGCTGGAGAGCCCCTTCCGCACCAACGGGCGCTTCTGGGAGCAGTTGTCGATCACCGACGCGACCCTCGCCGCCCATCCCGGGCCGGTGCTCGTCCGGATCGTGGACAAGGAACCGGGGCGGAGCAGCGGCCTGTTCGATCACCTCTCCGGACCGATGCCGGTGGCGCCCTACGTGCCCTTCGCCCCCGAGGCGGTGGCCGGCGGGGGCCTGGTGCTCGAGATCGGAGACGGCGACCCGATCCCCGAGGTGAGCATCGGTCTGCCCGACGGGCCCAGCGCGCCGGCGGTGCCGGTCTCGCTGCCGTCGGCCGGCCTCGACGACCGCACGACCCTCCTTCCCGCACGGACGGCAGGGGTCGGGATCCCGCTGCGGCTCAGGCCGCGGCGCTCCTGACACCGGAAATGACGTGGCCCGGAGGATCACCCTCCGGACCACGGAATTCTCCGTTGCTGGAACTAGCTGCGCGGGACGAGCTCGATGATGAGCCGTCCGGCCGAGGCGAGGGCCACGCCGAGGAGGGCGAGCCCGCCGATCGGCAGCCCCGTCCGGGGCAGCGTGTCACCGGACGCACCGGCCGAGGTGACCGCGGGAGCTTCCGCGGGGTCGCCGGTGGTCGTCGTCGGCGTCAGATCCGCGAGGTCGTCGTCGGCCTGCGGGAGCACCCGGTCGGAGGCGGGCGTGGTCGGACGCGCGAGGTCGGCCGTGCCGCGGGTGGAGGTGCGCCCGGCGGTCGGGGCGGCGGCGTCGGCGTCCGTGTTGTTGGAAATGACCCCCATCCCGGGAAGGTCGGGGAGTTCGCTCTGCGCTCCTGCGGGCGCGGCCCACAGCAGCAGCGGGGCCGCGAGGGCCACCAGGATCAGACGCTTCATATGGCTATCTCCTGCGTTCGGGGGCACGATGATGCAGCGTCCAGCCTACGGCCGCGGAGCGGTGCCGTCCAACGCAGCCAGCACGTCGGCGAGGACGTCGTCGGGCGGGCGCGAGGCGTCCACGGTGACGATGCGGTGGCCCGCGGCCCGGAGCAGCTCGATCGCAGCGAGATACGAGCCGCGCAGGGTGCCGTCCAGTTCGGGGGCCTCGTAGCGGTCGGTGTGGTGGCGATCCGCCATCCGGACCCGGCGTTGGTCGTCGGGGAGGTCGAGGAACACCGTGAGATCCGGGACCTCGAAGCCTTCGGAGATCCGCAGGATCCACGCGGGGTCGACGCCTTCGGCCCCCTGGTAGGCGAGCGTGGACAGCAGGTACCGGTCGCACACGACCCGGGCGCCGCCGGCGAGGGCGGGACGGATCTCCCGGTGGAGGTGGTCGGCGCGGTCGGCGGTGAACGCCAGCGCGGCGGTGTGGGGGTCGAGGTCGATCTCGCCTTTCACATGTGCACGAGCGACCCTCCCGAGGGGGCCGTCGGAGGGCTCGGCGGTGGCGTGAACGCGCAGGTCACGGGCCTGAAGGGCCGCGGCGAGGCGTGCGGTCTGGGTGGTCGTCCCAGCGCCGTCGAGGCCCTCGAGGACGACGAAGCGGGGTTGCCTGCGTGTCGTCATGGCCCTATAGTCTGAATCCATCCAAGGACCTCCATTTCGAAGAGGTCTCGCCCTATGAACGCACAGGGTATCGGCCAGACCCTACGCGTGGAACGCGAACGCAGCCGGCTTTCGCTGGAAGCGATCGCGCGGGCCACGCTGGTCCGGAAAGACTATCTGGAGCTGATCGACGAGGATCGGCTGCACCTGCTACCCCCCGGCGCCTACGCCAAGGGGTTCATCCGCGCGTACGCACAGCATCTCGGACTGGATCCGGCCCCGTTCGTCCGCGGCTACGAGCAGATGTGCGAGCAGCCCGCGCCGGAGCTCTCTGCCGTGGTCCGCCACCCGGTGCGCGTGCCGAACGCCGCCCAGCCGCGCACCTGGCGCATGGTGGCCGGGGGCGCGGTGGCGCTGTTGCTGCTCGGGTTCCTGGGCGTGTTCCGGTCCGGGGAGCAGCCCGATCCCCCGCTCGAGGTGGCCGCCGACCTGCAGGTCGCCGCGGCGAGCCCGGCCCCCAATCCCTTCGGCGCGGTGGTGCGTGTGGAGATCGAAGGCGAACGGTCCTGGGTGCAGGCCGAGGTCGACGGGGAGGTCGTCTTCGACGGCGTGCTCACCCGGGGTGACAAGCAGACCTTCCGCGGGACCGACGGGGTCTACCTGGTGCTGGGCAACGCCCGCAGCGTCCGCATCTTCGCCAACGGCCAGGACGTGGGGAGTCCCGACGACGCCACCTACCGGGGGATGTTCACGCCCTCCACGAGCGAGCTCCCACCGTCCGTCCCCCAGTAGGAGCGCGTAGGCTTACACCGTGACGAAGAAGGTCTTCATCCGCACGCTCGGCTGTCCGAAGAACGAGACGGACTCCGAACATATCCGTGGGCTCCTGGAGCGCGCCGGCTACAGCCGCGCGCGCAGCGCCGAGGAAGCCGACGTGGTGCTCGTGAACACCTGCTCGTTCATCGAGGCCGCCCGGCGCGAGTCGGTGGACGCCATCCTCGAGGAGGTGGACGGACGCCGCGACGGCCAGGCCGTGGTGGTCGCCGGATGTCTCGTCGAGCGCTACGGCGGTGAGCTCGCCTCCGAGCTCCCGGAGGTCGACGCGTTCATGTCGCTCGGCTCCTACGCCCGCACGGCCGAGATCGTGGACGGCGCCCTCGCCGGCACCCGGCAGCTCTGCTTCGATCCGGGCAAGGTGCCCGCCGGCCTGGATCTGCGGGCCACCCCCGACAGCCCGTCGGCGTTCGTGAAGATCTCGGAGGGCTGCGACCGCACCTGCACCTTCTGCGCGATCCCGCTGATCCGCGGGAAGCACCGGTCGCGGTCCCCCCAGGTGATCGGCGCCGAGGTGCGCTGGCTCGTGTCCCAGGGGGTGAGGGAGGTCACGCTCGTCGGCCAGGACATGTCGCTGTACGGTCGCGACACCGAAGGACGCTGGATGCTGCCCGACCTTCTCCGGCAGGTCGGGGAGACCGACGGGCTCACCTGGCTGCGGATGCTCTACCAGTACCCCCGCTTCGTGAACGAGGCCCTGCTCGACGCCGTGGCCGAGTCGGCCCCCGCGGTCCCGTACTTCGACCTGTCCCTCCAGCACGCGTCGGGCAAGCTCGTCCGCAAGATGAAGCGGTGGGGTGACGGCGAGCGGTTCCTGGAGATGATCGGGAAGATCCGCGACCGCTTCCCCGACGCCGCGCTGCGCTCGGCGTTCATCGTGGGCTTCCCCGGCGAGACGGAGACCGACGCGGCCGAACTCGCCGACTTCGTGTCGGAAGCCGAGCTCGACTGGGCAGGGTTCTTCGCCTATTCCAAGGAGGAGGGCACCGAGGCCGGACGCTTCTCACGCGGCCTCGTCCCGCGGTCGGTGGCCGAGCGCCGGGTCGAGGTGCTGACGCGCCTGCACACCGAGATCGCCGAGCGCAAACGTGCGGGCCTCGTGGGCTCCGAGGTCGAGGTGCTCGTCGAGGACCGCCGCGGGTCCGCGCTGATCGGGCGAACGTGGCGGGAGGCTCCGGAGGTGGACGGCGTCGTCACGCTGTCCGGCCCGCGGGGGGTGAGGGTCGGCGATCTCGTCCGGGCCCGGGTGACGGCCAGCGACGGCCTCGACCTCGTCGCCGAGGCCGTCTAGGAAGGGGAGCCGGTGAACGTCGATCCGGCCTCCGGTGAACGCCGGAAGGTCTCCAATCTCAACTGGGCCAACGTCGTCACCGTCACCCGCATCGGCACGGTCCCGGTCTTCGTGTGGCTGCTGCTGTTCCGTGATCCGCCGGCCCGGGTCGCCGCCGCGGTGCTGTTCGGTGTGGCCGCGGTCACCGACAGCCTCGACGGGTATCTGGCTCGCCGCTTCGCCCTGCAGACGAGCCTCGGCGCCTTCCTCGATCCGCTGGCGGACAAGCTCCTCGTCGGCGCCGCGCTGATCGTGCTCGCCGTCGACGGGCGGGTGCCGTGGTGGGCGGCGGGGGTCATCATCGGACGCGAAGCCGCCGTGTCCGCGCTGCGCGTGAGGCTCGCGCGGAGCCGGCGGTCGCTGCCGGCCTCGAAGATGGGCAAGGCCAAGACGTGGTCGCAGATCGTGGCCGTCGTCGTGCTCACCGTCCTGCCGCTGAGCAACCCCGTCGCCGTCCTCGCCCTCGGGTGGGCGATCCTGATCACGCTGGTGTCCGGTGCCCGGTACTTCGCAGACGCCGTCGGGGGCCGGGCGGGGGTGCCGTGGGCATGAGGGACGCGGTGGTGGTGGGGGTGGGCGACGAGCTGCTCGCCGGGCTCGTCGTCAACACCAACGCGGCGATGATCGGCGAGCTGCTGCTGGGGGCCGGCCTCCCCGTGGTCCGCAGCGTCTGCGTCGGCGACGAGGAGGACGCGATCGTGGAGGTTCTCCGAGGGGCCTGCGCGCTGGCCGACGTGGTCATCGTGACCGGTGGGCTCGGCCCGACGCAGGACGACCGCACGCGCGAGGCCTTCGCCCGGCTGCTCAGCGCCGATCTCGTCCGCGACGAGGCGATCCTCGACGACATCCGGGAGCGGTTCCGCCGCTTCGGCCGTCAGATGCCCGAGACCAACGCCAAGCAGGCCGACATCCCCCGGGGTGC
>CAZLKN010000051.1:13723-21888 GCA_964560135.1 uncultured Actinomycetes bacterium
GCCGAGAACCCGAAGATGGCCTACCTGCCGGGCGGCGGCGAGGTGCGGCTGCGGTTCGTGGCCGTCGGGCCGGACGAGGCGGACTGTCTGGACGCGCTCGAGGGGGCCGAGCGCCGCGCACGGGAGGTGTGCGGCGAGGCGATCTACGGACGAGACGGCGACCCGCTGGAGGCCGTGGTCGGCCGGCAGCTCGCCGATCGCGGACTTCAGGTGGCCACCGCCGAGTCCTGCACCGCGGGGCTCCTGTCGGCGCGGCTGGCGGCGGTCCCCGGCGCCTCGCGGTACCTGCGGGGAGGGCTCGTCGCCTACGGCAACGAGGTCAAGGAAGGCGTCCTCGGTGTGGACGCCGCGCTGCTCGCCGCCCACGGGGCCGTGTCCGAGCCGGTGGCCGCCGCGATGGCCGAGCGGGCGCGCGCGATGCTCGGTGCCGACGTCGGACTGTCGGTCACCTGTGCGGCGGGGCCCGACCCCCAGGAGGGGGCCGAGCCCGGCACCACGTTCATCGGGGTGTCCGACGCCGACGGCACCGTCGTCCGGGAGCTGCATCTGCCCGGCGACCGGGAGCAGGTGCGAACCTTCGCGACCACCTTCGTGCTGAACCTGCTACGGCTGCGCCTTGCGGGGGAGCGCTGAGATCGATCAGCACGCGGTGGCGGACGGATGAGGCTCTTCGTCGCCGTGGACGTTCCGGAGGCGCTGCGGGAGGCCATCGACCGCGAGGTCGTCGAGCCGCTCCGGGCGCTGCTCCCCGGCGCTCGCTGGACGCGGCCCGAGGGGCGCCACCTCACGCTCAAGTTCCTCGGTGAGGTCGCCGACGAGCGCGTGGACGACGTCCGCGCGGGGCTGCGGGCGGCGGTGGCCGGCCAGGCGCCGTTCCGGGCAGCGTTCTCGGAGGTGGGCGGGTTCCCGAACCTGCGCCGTCCCCGGGTGCTCTGGGTCGGGGTGGGCAGGGGGGCCGAGGAGATGGCACAGGTGGCGGCCTCGGTGGACCGGGCGCTCGTTGCCCTCGGATTCGAAGCGGAGAAGCGTCCGTTCACCGGCCACCTGACGCTGGCCCGGTTCAAGGTGCCCAAGCCCGTCGGCGAGCTCCCCCCGGCGGGGGTACCCGACGACGACTTCGCGGTCGACGGGGTCACGCTCTTCCGCTCGCAACTCCATCCCAAAGGGGCCCGGTACACGGTGCTGGAGCGCTTCCCGCTTCAACGCCCGGCCACCTGAGGAGGTCCGGAGGTGCTGACGCCCCGACGGGGCGCCCGCAGGAGATCGGCGCCCGGCGGCGAAACCTCCACTACCGGCCGGCGAGCCGGGGGGCTAGTATTAGGGAGCCCTGCCGCCCGACCTTAGGGGGCCCTGCGAAGTGTACGTGTGCTCGTGTCGAGGGGTGACGGACCGCACGATCTGCGCGCTCGCGCAGGCCGGCGTTTGCGACGAGGAGCAGGTCGCGGCGACCTGCGGCGCCGGCTCGGTGTGCGGCGGGTGCCGCTCCGAGATCCGGCGCCTCATCTCCGAATGGCTGGCGGGCGCGGCCCCCAAGGCCGCCATGCGCGCGCCCGCCGCCCGCTGACCGGCCCTATCCGCCGAAGGCCTTCGCGATCGAGACCACGGCGGGTCCGACGACCACGATCCCGAGGGCCGGGAAGATCCCGAGCAGCAGCGGGAACAGGAGCTTCACCGGCACCTTGGCCGCCTGCTCCCGGGCCCGCTGACGGCGCAGCATCCGGATCTCGGCGGCCTGCACCTGCAGCACATCGGCCAACGGGCTCCCGAGCGCATCAGCCTGGGCGAGCGACAGCGCGAAGGCGGACAGCTCGCCGACCTCGGTGCGCTCCCGCAGGTGCTGGAGCGCCTCCCGGCGTGAGGATCCGAGCTGCACCTCCTGGAGGAGGCGATGCAGCTCGTCGCCCAGGGGGCCGGGCAGCCGCTGGGCCACGAGCTCGATGGCGGCCTCCAGCCCCATCCCGGCCTGCACGGCGATCGCCATCAGATCCAGCGTCTCGGGCAGGGTCCGGCGGATCTCGGCCTGCCGGGCCTCGGCCCGGCGGGCGATCCACACGTCCGGCAGCAGGAACCCCGCCGCAGCGCCCAGCAGCACCCAGACGAGCAGACCGCCGGGCCCGGCGGCCGTCGTGGCGGCCAGCATCCCCGCTCCCAGCGCGCCGGCGGCCGCGGCGGCGCCCTTGAGCGCGAACACGCCCTCCGCTCCCCAGCGGCCGAGGCCGGCCAGGCGGGCGTGACGGCGCATCCGCGCCACCCACCACGACGGAGTCACGGCACGCACGGCCCGCTCGAGCCCCGCCCACGCCGGCCCGGTGAGCCGCAGGAGCAGCGGCCGGGCGAGCTCGGCGCTCCAGGAGGGGTCGTCCTCGCAGATCGCGTGGACGGCGTCGGCGGAGGCGCGGTCGGCGACCGCGTTCCTCCCGAACCCGACGGCCACGGCGGCCAGGCCGCCGGCCACGGCCAGGCTTCCGGTCAGCAGCAATACATCCATGTCACACCTCCACTCGGACGATCCGCCGCATCCACAGCGACCCCAGCACCAGCCCGCCGAGCGCGGCGACGATCATCGCCCGCCCGACCGGCGTGGTGTAGAGGGGTTCGAGGTAGCTGCGGCGGAAGGCGAACAGGTAGCCGGCGACGGCGACGGGCAGGATCGTGAGCACCTTGGCCGACAGCCGCGCTTCGGCGGACAGCGCACGCACCTCGCCCCGGACCTCCACCCGGGCCCGCATGAACCCCGCGAGGACGCGGAGCGTGTCCGCGAGCTTTCCGCCGCTGCGGTGCTGGATCCGGATGGCCTCGACGGTCCAGTCGAGATCGTGGGAGCCGATCCGCTCGGCCATCGCCTCGAGGGCGTCGATCAGCGACCGGCCCACCCGGGTCTCGGCGATCACGCGGCCGAGCTCGGTGGTGAGCGGCGGCTCGCCCTCCTCGACCACGAGCTCGAGGGCGTGCAGCACCGAGGCGCCGGACTCCAGCGACCCCGCGAGCAGCTGCAGCACGGATGGCAACTGCTCCTCCACCCGGCGGACGCGGTCCCGCGCCTTGCGGGCCACCCACGCCGCCGACGCGGCGGCGGCCGTCACCGACACGACGAGGGCCGCCGCACCGGACGCGGTCCACAGCCAGACGGCCGTGGCGACCAGACCGGTGGCGATGGCCAGGATCGCGACGGACTCGCCGGGACGCAGCGCGAGGCCCGCGCGGGTCAGGGTGAGCTGGACGCGCCCGGTTGCCGAGGTCCGGGCCAGCATCCGCTCGGCCACCGCCCCCGCACGCTCCACGAGCTCGGCGAGGTGCTCGGGGCGCGCCGACGGGTCGGTGAGCTCCTGGTCCAGCAGCTCGGCCATCAGGTCGGCGCGGGCCTTCCGGCGCCCGGCCAGGCCCCATGCGCAGACGACCACCCCGGCGGCGACGAACAACGCGGCGAAGACGGGCAACGCGGTCATCGTCCCCGCCCCCGGGACGTCAGGGCGCCGTCGCCGCGGAAGAGCTTGGCCGGCACCTCGAGCCCGGCCTCCCGCAACCGTTCGGCCACTTGCGGACGCAGCCCCGTGGCCCGCAGCGACCCCGCCGACCGCGCCGACTCGCGTCCGCCCTGGGCGAACACGAAGTGGAAGACGTCTTGCATGGTGACGATCTCGCTCTCCATCCCCTGGATCTCGGAGATGTGGGTGACACGGCGACTGCCGTCACCGAAGCGGTCGAGATGGACGACGACGTCGAGGGCGGAGGCGATCTGCTGGCGGATCGCCCGCAGCGGCAGGTCGTAGCCCGCCATCAGGACCATCGTCTCCAGCCGCGACAGCGCGTCGCGGGGCGAGTTGGCGTGGACGGTGGTCAGCGACCCCTCGTGGCCGGTGTTCATCGCCTGGAGCATGTCGAGGGTCTCCGCCCCCCGGACCTCACCGACGATGATCCGGTCGGGCCGCATCCGCAGCGCGTTGCGCACGAGGTCGCGGATCGACACGTGCCCCGCCCCTTCGATGTTCGGGGGCCGCGACTCGAGGGACACGACGTGCGGCTGGTGAAGCCGGAGCTCGGCGGCGTCCTCGATCGTGACGATGCGCTCGTCGTCGGGGACGAAAGCCGAGAGCACGTTCAGCAGCGTGGTCTTGCCGGTGCCCGTCCCCCCCGACACCAGCACGTTGAGCTTCCCGCGGACGCAGGCCTCCAGGAACACCGCGGCGTCCACGGTCAGGCTGCCGAAGGCCACGAGGTCCTTCACCTGGTAGGGATCCTCGGGGAAGCGGCGGATCGTGAGGACCGGGGCGTGGACGGCCACCGGCGGGATCACCGCGTTCACGCGGGAGCCGTCCGGCAGGCGGGCGTCCACCATGGGCTGGGACTCGTCGAGGCGGCGTCCGATGGAGGCCACGATCTTGTCGATCACCTGACGGAAGTGGGCCTCGTCGATGAAGCGGGCGTCGGTGTGCTCGATGTGGCCGCGGCGCTCCACGTAGATGTCGTCGTGGGCGTTGCACATCACCTCCGTGACCTCCGGGTCTGCGAGCAGCGGATCCAGCGGCCCGTAGCCGAGGAGATCCGCGGCCACCTCGGCCACGAAGGCCGTGCGCTGGGCCGGTGGCAGGGACACCTCCGCGCGGCGCAGGGCCTCGTCGAGGTGCTCGCCGACGATCTTGCGGAGCTCGGCGGCGGTGGCCTTCGCGTGCAGCTTCGGGCCCAGCTCCTCGAGCAGGACGTCGCGGACGCGCCGCTTCATCCGTCCCCAGGACGCGCCGGCGGCAGGCTTCTTCTTCCGGCCCCCGCCGCCGCCGGTCGGCCGGTCGGCCTCCACGCGTTCGACACGTTCGGACAGCTTCATCGTTCACTCCTTCCCTGGCGTCGGAACAGGCGCGCGAACACACTCCGCCGTCGGGTGGGGGCCGAGCCCCACCCGACGGTCACTCCTTCGGCGGGCGGCACCAGCCGACCGGCCCCCGCAACCAGCCGCCGGGACACCTCCGCGTCCGGCGCGGTGGCGATCACCGGTGCGCCGGCGTTGATCGAACGGGTGACCTCGGCGTCGTAGGGCAGGACCGCGGTGAAGCCCATCGGGTACACGCGCTCCACCTGGGCCAGATCGATGCCGGTGCCGCGTTCCGCCTTGTTCAGCAGGATCGAGACGTCCTCGGCCGGCAGCTTGAGCCGGTCGAGGGTCTCGAGGAACACACGCAGGTTGCGCAGCGACGGCACGTCTACCGTCGCCATGACCACCAGCGCCGCCGAGGCGTCGAAGGCCGCCAGCACGACCTCGTTGAGCGCCGGCGGGGTGTCCACCACGATGTGGTCGTAGCGGCAGCGCGCCGCGTCGAGGACGGCGGTGGCCTCGCGGGGGCCGATGCGCTCGGATGCCACGGGCTCGGGGGGCGCACACAGCACGTCGAACCCGGTGTCGTGGCGCACCACGTACTCGCCGAGCACCGCGGAGGGGTCGTCCTCCTCGACGAGCTCGGCGATCGTGCGCTCGGGCTTCAGCCGGAGGCTGACGGCGACCTCGCCGAACTGGAGGTCGAGGTCGACGAGCAGCACCCGGCCCCCGGTGGCGCGGGCGAGATAGGCGGCCATGTTGGTGGCGAAGAACGTCTTGCCGCAGCCCCCGGAGGCCGAGGTGACCGTGAGGACCCGGCCCGTGCGCGCCGCGGGCGGGGGCTGAGGCTGCTCGGGTACGGCGACCGGAGCGGGCTGCAGCTCACCGGCCATCTCCAGCGCCTCCCGCAGCTTCACCCGCATCCGGCCCGGGGTGGTGGGGTAGGGGAGCACGTCGCTCGCCCCGCACGCGGCCGCATCGCGCACCGAGACCGGACGCCCGTTGGGGCACAGCAGGATCACCGACCGCGGGTGCGCGCGGTGGAGCTGCGCCAGACGGCGCAGGCCCGTTCCGGTCATCTCCTCGGGGGCGGCCACAACCACCTCGGGCTCGAGCTCCCCGGCCACCGTCGGCGCCTGGGTGGGCCGCGGCAGCCGCAGGATCTCGGGGGCCGGATCGAGCCCCGCCGCGGCGCGCGCCAGCTCGGTGGCCAGGCGGCCGCGCCGGTCGAGGACCAGCACCCGGGCGGGGTTCATCGGTCCAGCACCGTCCCGAAGGTGCGTCCGCCCGTGGTGGCGAGCTCGTCGCCGGGACGCACGAGCCCGATCCAGAGCGATCCGGTCTCCCGGGCGAAGATCACGCGTTCGGCGGCGTCGGGGGTGAGCGCCATCGTGAGCAGGATCTCGCCGCCGGCTTGCTCTCCGTTCGTTCCGGCGGGCCGGTTCTGCAGCACCTGCACGTTCGACAGCAGGAGCTTCGTGACCGGCTCCCCGTTGCCCGCGCCGCCCTTGAAGGTGACGTAGACGTTCACGAGGTCGCCGGGCTGCGCGTACCGGGCGCCGCCCTGGGGCACGGGGAGGTTGATCGTGATCCCGTTGTGCCCCGGTGGGATCTCCAGGCCTCCGGCGGGGGCCGAGGCCGCAGCACCGAACTGGGTGGTCGTGAGCACCTCGCCGGTGGCGACGGCCCGCACCGATGTCCGGCCGACGGGCCGGTTGCCGTCGTGCACGGCGGCCTCCGGCCGCAGCGAGGCCGGCACCGTCTCCTGCCGCATCCGGCTGGCGGCATCCTCCCAACGCGTTCCCGCGGGGAGGTCCTCGGCGGCCACCCAGGCCTCCACTCCGGGGGCCGCGGCGGTGCGTCCCTCCACGCCCCTGGCGTAGGTGAAGACCAGCAGCGCCCCCAGGATCGCGATGACGACCCCCACCCCGATGATCGTGTTCGAACGCGTCTTCATGGTTGCTCCTTCCCTCACTCGATCCGTCCCCGGGCGGAGACGGTGAACTCGGACGACTCCGGCAGCAGCGCCCCGCCGCCGAACAGTCCCTGCTTCACGCCGTTGGCGGCCCCGGCCAAGGCGCCGAAGGTGAACCGGTGCGTGACGGCCACCTCGACGACCTCGCCCGAGACACTTCCCGCCGGTTCGGGCGTGACCGCGACCGCCGCCAGCTCCACCCCGCCGGCGGCGTCCCGGACGAAGCTCTGGACCTCCTCGGTGGTCGGTCGGCGGCGGAGCTCACCCTCGCACCCACCGGCGGGGTCGACGGTGCCGTCGCAGCGGGCGTTGACGTCCACCTTGGTGGCGTACCGGACCCCGTGGGACGTGGCCCGCGTGAGCGCCAGGTAGTCCCAGCCCGTCTTCACGAGCGGAGCGACGGCCACGAGCAGCAGCAGCAGGACGGGCAGGGCGAAGGCCAGCTCCACGGCGGCCACGCCGTCGTCTGATCGCCGTGATCGCATCCTCATTCCCTCCTCGCTTCGGCCCGGGCGGTCATGGTCAGCTCGGTGCCGTAGGCCTGCGACCCGTCGCCGCCGAAGAACGCGTTCCGCAACCCGCTGAGCACCGCGCCCGGCGGGTTCGGGAACGTGCAGGCCACCTCCAGGCGCACCACCCGGCCCTCGAGCTCCTCGCCGGCGAGTGTGGTGTGGCAGGCATCGGGGCCGAAGAACGGGGTCGCTTCCACGAGCCGGTCCTGCACCGCTGCGGCGTCCGGGTAGGTGGCGGTGACCGGGTCGGTGGGGATCGCCGCATAGCGGACGGCACCCGAGGTGGCGTGGCCCAGCGACAGCCAGGCCGCGAGCGACAGCAGCGCGTAGAGGAGGCCCAGCAGCAGGAACAGCGCCAGGGGGGCCACGATGGCGAACTCGAGCGCTTCCGCGCCCCGCTCGTCTTCGAGGTACCGGTGACGGTGGCGGCGGGGGGTTGCCATCATCGTCACTCCACGAGCGAGGCGCGGAACGCGCCGTAGGCGTTGAGGGCGGATACGACCGACGCCGTGTAGCAGGTCTCGACGCTGTTCCCGGCGTCGAGCAGGTCCTGCTCCGAGCACTCCACCGACCCGTCGGAGACCCTCCGCATGACGGTGAGGGCCATGTCCAGGATCGGGATCTGGGTGGCGGCCAGCGGCTGCATCGCCTCGTCGACGGCCACGCCGATCAGCAGGAAGGCCTCGCCGGCCAGCGAGTCCGGATCGGACGGATCCGGCTCCGGGATCGACGTCCGTGCGGCGGTGCGCTCGGCGGCGAGGATCGCGGCGTCGACGATGTCGGTGGCCGACGGTGCCGGACCCGTGGGCGGGTCGTAGATGTCGCGCAGGTCGCGGCGCAGGTTGTGGAGCATGTGCCGGCACGGCAGGCC
>CAZLKN010000052.1:0-21130 GCA_964560135.1 uncultured Actinomycetes bacterium
TCCGCCGGCTCGCTGGCGTGGCCGACCTCGTGGTGACCACCGGGGGGACGGGCGTCGGCCCGCGCGACGTGACCCCGGAGGCCACGGCGGACGTGGCGGACCGCCCGATCCCCGGGCTGGCGGAGGTGATGCGGCGGGAGTCGATGCGGATCACACCGCACGCCATGCTGTCCAGGGGCACGGCTGTGGTCCTCGGTTCGGCGGTGGTCCTGAACCTCCCCGGATCCCCGAAGGCGGTGGGGGAGAGCCTCGATGCCGTCGGGGCGGCGCTGGCCCACGCGGTCGTGCTCGCGCGAGGTGAACGTCCCCACTGACGGTGTCCTCGACGCCGCCCTCCGCAGTGTTCCGGGGCCGGAATTACATCTGTGTAGTTACATCCTTGTTATCGTCCTCGCCTGCTGCTACGTTGCTCTCGTCCGGGAAAATGGACGGCCCGCCGGTTGGCGTGGGAGCGACACGTGGGGATACTGGTTCTTGTACTCCTTGTCGCAGCGTGGGGTTTGGTACTCGGGCCCGCGCTCCTTCGAACGACGCAGGATCCGTCCCCTTTGAAGACCGAGAAGATGTTCAGTCGGGCACTCAGAGCCCTCGGAGCTCAGCGCGGCTCACGCGAGTCCGTGCTCGGAGGCCGCCGTATCCTCGTGCCGCGCCAGTCCGACTATCCGGCGGCGCCCGGCAGCCCGATGCCGCAGCGTGAGACGGGGAAGCCGTCCGCAGCCGAGCGCCGGCGCCGCAACCTGGCGGTGCTGGCGGCCGTGATCATCGTCACCTTCCTGCTCGGATTGATCCCCGCCCTGCGCTTCCTGCTCGTGATCAACCTCATCGCCGACGTGCTGCTGATCGCCTACCTCGTGGCGGCGATGGTGTATGCCGCACGTCCGGTCCAGCCGCAGGCACGGCGTGGGTCCGAAGAGCGCCAGGCGAGTCCTCCCGAGGTCGCCGGCGGCAGCCTGTAGTCCTCAGTGCCACCCTCTCCGGCGGATCCTGTGGCACGATGGTCCCGACACCAGGGCGGCCCTCGCCGCGACGCCAGTCGCAGACGAGGGCCACAGAAACGGGGCGCGGGCTAGGCCGAAGCCCGCGCCCTTCCCTTTCCCGACGTGTATAGGGGACCCCGAGCCGTCGCGTCCAAACGGGTTGATGCGTCTGTAATGAACTGTTATCTGATGTTCGGGGTGTGGGTCAGGCGGCCACCAGCCGCGCCACGAGCTCCCGGTGGTAGGTGGGGTCGCCGAGCAGCATCTCGTTGGCCTTGGCCCGCTTGAAGTACAGGTGCATGTCGTGTTCCCAGGTGAACCCGATGCCGCCGTGGACCTGGATACCGTTGCCGGCCACCCGCACGTAGGCGTCGCCGCAGTAGGCCTTGGCCACCGAGGAGGCGAGCGGGAGCTCGGAGTCATCCGAGGACGCGGCCCACGCGGCGTAGTACATGGCCGACCGGGCCATCTCCACATCGACGAGCATGTCGGCGCACTTGTGCTTCACCGCCTGGAAGGATCCGATCGGACGCCCGAACTGCACCCGCTCCTTGGCGTAGTCCACCGACATGTCCAGCACCTTGTGGGATCCGCCCACGCACTCGGCGCACAACAGGGCGGTGGCACGCTGCAGGCCCTTCTCCAGGGGTGCCCAGCCGCGGTCCGGCTCGCCGAGGACGGCGTCCGCCCCGACCTGGACGCCGTCGAAGCGCACCTCGCACCACCGGCGGGTCATGTCCATCGTCTTGAGCTGCTCGATCGCCACCCCGGAGGTGCCGGGATCGACGAGGAACAGCGTCACGCCGTCGGTGGGGTCGTCGCCGTCGGAGGTGCGCGCGGCGACCACGATGGTGCCGGCGAGGTGGGCATCGGGGACGAACAGCTTCGTGCCCGACAGCACGTACCCGTCGCCGTCGGCGCGGGCGGTCATCTGGATCCCGGCGGCGTCCACGCGTCCGGAGGCCTCCGTGTAGGCGACCGTGGCGTTGCCCTCACCGGAGGCGATCCCGGTGAGCAGCTCCCGCTTCTGTTCCTCGGAGCCCGCGGCCTCGATGACCGGTGCGGCGAGGCAGACGCTCGCGAAGAAGGGTCCGGGCACCAGCGCGCGGCCCATCTCCTCGACCAGGACCGCCAGGTCGACGTAGGTCATGCCCTGGCCCCCGTAGGGCTCGCCGATGGCGATGCCCATCCAGCCGAGCTGGGCCATGTGCTTGTAGAAGGCGTCGTCGTAGGCGGACTCGTGCTCCATCATCTGACGCACGAAGGTGGGCGGGCATTCGTTGTCGAGGAAATCCCGTGCGTACTTCTGGAGCTCTTCCTGGTCGGTGTTCAGGCCGAAGTCCATGCGTTCCTCCCTCGTTTCAGTGGCTCTTGCCGTCGCGTCCCGGATCCTTGGGGAGTCCGAGCACGCGCTCGCCAAGGATGTTGCGGAGGATCTCGGAGGTCCCCGCCTCGATCGTGTTCCCGCGTGACCGCAGGAAGTTGTACTCCCACACGCCGGCGTCCGGCGTCCGCTCATCGGAACGGGTGAGCTGGTGCGCGGGGCCCAGCACCCGGGTGGCCGTCTGCTGCATCCGCTGGTTCAGCTCCGACCACACCAGCTTCACCACCGACCCCGCGGGCCCGGGGGCCCCGCGCTTCTGCATATCGGTGAGGGTCCGGTAGATCACGAACCGCAGCGTCCGCGTGATCACGGCGTGCTCGGCGATCTCGTCGCGCACCCGGGCATCGTCCCAGGCCATCTCGTTGCCGTAGGGCTGCTTGCGGGCCAGGGACAGCAGGTTCTCGAGCGTGTTCTCCGTGGCCACCTGCAGGCCGGTCCCGAGGTTGGCGCGCTCGTGCATCAGGGTGGCGATGGCCACGCTCCAGCCGCGTCCCACCTCACCCAGGACGTTCTCCTTGGGGACGCGCACATCGGAGAAGAAGACCTCGTTGAACTCGGCGTCGCCGGTGATCTGCACCAGGGGACGTACCTCCACGCCCGGCGACTCCATGTCGACGATGAAGGCTGTGATCCCCTGGTGGCGCTCGGCGGGGTTGGGGTCGCTGCGCGCGATCAGCAGGCACCACTTGGCGAGGTGGGCGTAGGACGTCCACACCTTCTGTCCGTTGACCACCCACGCGTCCCCGACGTCCACGGCGCGGGTCTGGAGGTTGGCCACGTCCGAGCCGGCGTTGGGCTCCGAGAAGCCCTGGCACCAGATCTCGGACCCGGACAGGATCTTCGACAGGTACTGCTGCTTCTGCTCGTCGGAGCCGAGCTGGATGATCGTCGGCCCGGCGATGTGGGTGCCGATCACCGACGGGAGCTGGGGTGCCTTCGCGCGGGCGGTCTCCTCGTTGTAGATGGCGACCTGCATCATCGTGGCGTCCCGGCCCCCGTAGGCCTCGGGCCACTGGATGCCGATCCAGCGGTCGCGGGCGAGGGTGGCCTGCCACTCGCGCAGGAACGTCAGCCGGTCGGCGTCCGACGCCCACTGGCCGCGGTCGATCCCCGTCCAGTCGGACGGGAGATTGGCCTCGAGCCACGCGCGCAACTCGGCCCGGAACGCAGCCTCGTCGGGGGTGTCGCGGAAGTCCATGGCCTCCTCCTGATGACAGCACGGCGAATCGTACAGCACCACTGTCACATCAGGGAAACCGGGTCCGCATCTGCGGACCTGTAGGATGGTCGCTATGGATCTCGACGGCATCCAGGACTACGTGCGCGAGCGCTTCGACCAGAAGACCTCCGGACGCGAGAAGGCGCTCCAGTGCTCCCGCAAGGTGATCCGTTCGTGCGCGAACGCGATCCGGGCGATCCACCGGCACGAGTGGGACCTGGCGCTCGAGCTCACCGCGGAGGCCGAGCGGGAGCTGCGGGAGGCCGAGGCGGCGTTGCGTCCGTTCCCGGAGATCTTCTTCGCGGGTTTCCTCCAGGACGCCCAGATCGAGTACGTGGAGGCACGCTGCACCTACGCCATCATCCGCGGCGAGGACTTCCCGTCCCCCAAGGACCTCGAGATCATGGAGGCCCCGTACCTCAACGGACTCGGGGACACCATCGGGGAGCTGCGCCGCCACATCCTCGATCTGATGCGCCACCGCGAGCTCGAGCGCTGCGAGCAGCTCCTCAAGGCGATGGACGAGATCTACGCCGTCCTCGTCTCGATCGACTACCCGGACGCGATCACCGGTGGCCTGCGCCGCCGTGCGGATGTGGCCCGTTCGCTGATCGAGCGCACCCGCGGCGAGTACTCGATCGCGCTGATCCAGGCCGGCCTCCAGGACGCCCTCCGCGAGCACACGGAGAAGCTGTCCCAGGCCGAAGGCTCCTGACCTCGGCCGCACGGGTAGCCTGAGTCGATGTCCACGGAGGCGCTATTCGGATCGGACGTCGTGGCCGCCTGGTGCCCGCTGTGTGAGGCGGGTGTCGAGGTGCTGCACACCGTCAGGTACGTGCCGGTGGCGGGCAGGTGGCGGGCGCTCGGCCGGGACTCGTGGGTGATCCGCTGCGTGAACGGCCACGCCGGCGAGGGGGAGACCCCGACCGAGGCGATGCGGGCGCTACAGCGCAACTACCCGGGCTGACCGCCGTCAGGCGGTACCCTACGGAGATGGAGCGCCCACGTCACCGCATCGTCATCGCGTTCGCGATCGTCCAGATCCTGGTGGGAGGTAGCGTGCTGGGCTACCGCTGGATGACCACCTCCACCGAGGCCGACGTGTCCGCGGCCCTCGATCGCTACCGGGAGCAGGGCACTCCCGTGCAGGAGGAGGCGTCCGCGGACGAGCCCGCGCTGGAGGTCGCCACCTCGCCGGAGCCCGTGGACGGCGACGCCCCCGTCGTCGAAGAGGAGGGTGAGGCCGTCGAGGAGGATCAGGTGGTCGTCACCCCTCCGCCGGGGGCCACGTTCAGCCAGGCGCCCGACGCCGGTGTCTACGCCTGGGCGCAGGAGGGCTCCGAACAGGTGGGGAACCTCAACCGCGACCTGCCCGAGCGGTCCGTGCGGGTGGTCACCAGATCCAGCGGCACCGCCTGGACCGACGAGCACCGCTACTCCGAGGAGCACGTCCGGAACACCGAGTGGCTCGTCGATGATCGGGGCGTCGCGGGCAAGAGCCTGCGGACCCGTATCACCTTCGGCCCGTTCTCCAACGACCAGACGGTGGTCTTCGATCCGCCGATGCGGGTGGGCGTGTTCCCCATGCAGGAGGGTCAGCGTTGGGAGGGCTCGTTCACCGGGCCGACGTCGGGGTCCTACAAGGGGCACACCTTCGAGCGGACGAAGCTGCGGGTGGGGGACGAGCAGGTCGACGTGTTCGGCATCGAGGTGTTCCTGGAGATGGAGGGTGAGGTGTCCGGGACCGCGACGACCAAGGTCTGGGTGTCGCCGAAGTACCGGATGGTCGTGAAGGAGTTCCAGGAGCAGTCGGCCCGCTCCAGCGGCATGACCTACACCGCCCGCTGGACGATCACGCTGCTGTCCATCCGCCCCCAGCGCTGAGGTGTCCCATCGCCCGTTGGACCGAGGTCGAGGCAGAGGTTCCGGACCTCGTCGCGCGGGCCCGGTCCTTCTTCGACGCGTACACGCACAAGACGATCGCCACCCTCCGCCGGGACGGTTCGCCCCGGATCAGCGGCACCGAGTGCCTGTTCGTGGACGGGGACCTGTGGTTCGGGAGCATGCACCGGGCCACCAAGGCGCTGGACCTGCTCCGCGACCCGCGCTTCGCGCTGCACAGCGGCTCGGCGGACCCGCCGGGATGGGACGGCGACGCGAAGGTCGCCGGGACCGTACAGGAGGTGACCGACCCCGACCACGTCGCCACCGTGCTCACCGGCGCACCGGAGGGTCCGCTGCACCTGTTCCGGGCCGAGGTCACCGAGCTCGTGGTGGTGTCGCTGAACTCCGAGAAGACGAAGCTGGTGATCGAATCCTGGCACCCGGGCCGCGGCGTCACCCGCCACGAACGCTAGCGGCGGTCAGCCGGGGAGGACGTCGGCGAGGCGTTTGGCCCCCGCGCGGCCGTCCGCCAGCCCGATCTCGGCGGCGGGGTCGCGGACGGCGACGTCCATGAAGTTGGCGCGGAGGGGCTCGAACTCCTCGGACGGGATGAGGAAATGGGTCTCCAGGCCCGCGGCGGCCAGGTACAGGCTCTCCCGGTCCAGGCTCCCGGCCACGAAGTCCTCGAGCGGGGGCCCGGGGATGGGCCCGACGAACACGACGCGCTCGGCCCCCGCCTCGAAGGCGAGGTCGGCGTTGCTCCACGACCACACGCCGCCGTCGATGTAGCGGTCGTCGTCGATCGTCACCGGCGGGAAGAAGCCGGGCACCGTGCAGGACGACGCGACCGCGCGCACGAGCTCGACGCCGTCGGCCGCGGTGAGCACGCGACGCTTCCCGGTCGTGCAGGACACGGCCGTGACCCACAAGTCGCGGTGCGGCCACGGGTGTCCGGCGAGGGCCTCGAAGACGCCGACCCAGGCGTCCTCGTCGGGGGCAGGGGCCTTCAGGGAGACGGCCCCGATCTCGCGGGCGAGCTCGGGGGTCATCTCGGTGGTGGAGGTCCACAGCCGCAAGGCCCGGAGGAACGTCTCGGGGTCGGGGCTCATGCCCAATGAACCCTCGCCGGTGCGGCGGTAGGGTGCCATGAGTTCTGCGTCCCGGCGGCCGAGCCGGAGCTGTGCCCCGAGGGCCGATCCCGCCGAGGTGCCGATGATCACGTCCGCGTCCTCGGGACGCAGTCCGGCCTCCTGGAGTCCGGCGAGCGCGCCGGCCTCCCAGGCTCCGCCGACCACACCGCCTCCGCCGAGCACGAGCGCCGTCCGCATGGTCACAGGAACGAGACCCCCATCTCGCCGGCCATGGGGGCGTCGATGCTGTAGTCGGGGTCCAGCGGGGGGAGCTGCTCGTCCTTGCGGGCCAGGGCCTTCTCCTCGATCTCGGCGTTGCGGCGATCCCGCTGCGCGGCCCCGGCGGCGTCGCGTTCGGCGAACTCCGGCATGACCTCGCGGGCGAACAGTTCGTAGGAGGCGCAGATGTCCTCGTGGGCGACGTTACCGGCTTGGGAGAAGAAGATCACTTGGTCGACGCCGGCGTCCTCGTACTCCTTCAGGACGGCGCGGATCTGCTCCGGGGTGCCGATGCACCCGCGGATCGCCTTGGGGTCCTGCTTCAGCATCTGCTCACGCATCGTCCGGAACTGCTCGCCGTGCTCCTGGTAGACCTGCCAGATCGACGTCTCCCCGGGATGGTGGGAGCCGAAGATGTAGTACCACGCGAGCGCGAAGCCGAAGAAGTACAGGCCCATCTCACCCTTGGCCTCCGCCTCGGCTTCCGTCTCGCAGCACATCAGCGGGGTGACGATCGCGAGGTTGGGGTTGACCTTCTTGCCGATCGGGACGCAGTCGGCCGAGATCGTACGGTAGTAGTCGTCCACCCAGTGGCGAGCCTCGTCGGCGTTGATGAAGGCGAAGCTCAAGGCTCCCATCCCGCACTCGGCGGCGAGGTGGATCGTGGTGCGCTGCGAGCATGCCACCCACAGCGGCGGATGCGGACGCTGGACGGGTTTCGGCACGCAGTTGCGCGGGGGCATCGAGACGTAGGTGCCCTCGTGTCCGGTGAACGGCTCCTCGGTCAGGAGGCGCACGGCCAGTTCGGTTCCTTCCCGCCAGGCCGCGCGCTTCTCGGCCCGCGGCACGTTGAACCCGCCGAGCTCGGCCTCCGAGGACGACTCCCCGGTGCCGAACTCCACGCGTCCGTTCGAGACGAGATCGAGGGTGGCGATGCGTTCGGCCACGCGGGCCGGATGGTTGTACTGCGGAGGGGTCTGGACGATGCCGTGACCGAGCCGGATGTTGCGTGTCCGCTGCGAGTAGGCGGCCAGCAGCACCTCGGGGGCCGCGGAGTGCGCGTACTCCTCGAGGAAGTGGTGCTCGACCTGCCAGACGTATTCGTACCCGAGGCGGTCCACGAGCTCCACCTGGTCGAGGACGTCCTGGAACAGCTTCAGCTCCGAGCCCGGCCCCCAGGGCCGCGGGAGATTGTGCTCGTAGAACACGCCGAACTTCATCTGGCCAGCCTCCTGATCGTGTCCTCCACCACCGCACACGCCTGATCGATGCTCAGCCCCTGGTGCCGCCGCAGCGCACGCCAGCCGAGCGAGTCGGTGAGCACCGCGACGGCCTCCCGGGCCGTGAGGCCGAGTTCGGGGAACATGCCGTCGATACTCTCACGGTGCACCCGCCGCAGGGCCTCGAGCTCCGGCTGGAGGCCGGGGTGGCGCTCCTCGGCGACGAGCGCCCGCCAGCGCACGGCGGCGATCTCCTCCAGCACACGGGCCATGGTGCGGGTCCATCGGGTGACGCGCTCGTCGAAGGCGACGTCGGGGGAGGGCAGACCCTCGAGGAGCGGGAGCACCTGCTCCACACCGCGCTCGTACATCCCGGCCACGAGGTCGCGGACGGTCGGGAAATGGTTGTAGACGCTGCGGACGGACACTCCCGCGGCCTCGGCGATGTCCTCGATGCTCAGCTCGCGGGGGCCGGCGGCGATCTCGAGGGCTGCGTCGAGGATGCGGTTGCGGTTGGTGATGCGCCGCGCAGTGCGCCCGTCCAGAGAAGTTGCAGTATTCATGCAAATACGTTGCCCGTTGGGGGCCGTGCGGCGCAAGTCGGTCCGCGCCAGGGGTTCTTCCGCATTCGAGCCAGGCGACCTCGCAACTCGAGGAGAGGTTCTCCGACGCGCCTCGAGTCCGCTCGTCCTCTCGGGGCGCTTTCCCCGGGGTGGGCGTCCACACGTGGTCCCCACCGGCGCGGGCAGGCCTCATCTGTGGAAATCCACTCCGGGACCGCGGAGCGGACATCCACAGATCGACCCGGTCCCGCCAGGACCGACCCATCTGTGGAAACGCGCCCCGGGGCTCCGCAGCTCGAGCCGGATGACCTCTCCGCGCCTGAGCGGGGACGCGATCGCCGCTGTGATCGAGATCTGAGCCCCCTGGTCGCTTGACCCCGGTATGGCCGGCGGAGGAGAGTTGCCACGCTGGGCTCATCTGGGATCGGGGGATCTCGTGGAGGCGAAGCGCTGTCCGTCGTGTGGCGCGGACAACAGGAGCGGGGCCTCCTTCTGCGTCAAATGCGGGAAGCATCTGCCCGCCACCTCTCCGGGACCGGCCCCCGGGCCCCCGGCTCGCGATACGCCGCCCGAACCCACCCAGCCCGTTCCCGGACCACCACCGCCGGCCGCCCCGGCCCGCAGTGCGCGTCGCGGGCTGGTCGCCGCGCTGGTGCTCGTGCTGCTGGTCGGCGGCGGTGCCGTGGCCTTCGTCGTCGCGGGCGGGGACGAGGCGGAGGCCGTGGTCATCTACGAGCCGCCGCTGGAGCCCGGCGACGCTCCGTTCACCGCGGCGACGGACGTGCCCGCGGACCAGGTGGGGGCCGAGATCCCGACCCCGGCCCCCGACGTCGTGGATCCGGGGAGCGCCGGTGCGGGCCCGTTCGGCGGCACCGGGTCGAACACCGTCTGCGATCGCGAGTTGCTCATCTCCGCGCTGCGCAACCAACCCGACCGCCTCGCCGCGTGGCTGGCGGTGCTGGAGGTGACCGACGCCGACTTCGAGGACTTCGTCCGCGGGCTCACACCGGTGACGCTCGCCGTGGACACGCGCGTGACGAACCACACCTTCGAAGGCGGTGCCGCCGTCGCCTTCCAGTCGATCCTCCCCGCGGGCACGGCGGTGCTCGTGGACGCCGACGGGATGATCCGGGTGCGTTGCCGGTGCGGGAACCCGATCCTGGAGCCGGTGCGTGTCGGCACGGCGGTCTGCCAGGGTTGCCCGCAGGGCTACACGCCGCCGGCTCCGCAGCCGCCGGGTGTGGCCGCGATCTTCGTGGTCGTGATCAACCCGCCGCCGGTGGCCGCCGAGCCGGAGGCGACCCCTGAGCCGACCGCCACGGCGGCCCCGCAGGCCACCACGCCTCCGAGCCCGACGCCCGGTCCGACCCCGACCCCCGCGCCGCAGGTGACGAACCTGTCGTCGGGGGCCCAGGCGTCGGCGTCCTCGACCTACAGCTCCGACTTCCCCCCACGGCTGTCGATCGACGGCGACACCGGCACCTCGTGGTTCTCCTCCGGGCCGGGACAGGACGGCACCAGCGCCTACACCATCACCCTGGCGCACGCCTCGACGGTCACCCAGATCCAGTTCGTCGGAAACGAGCATCACCGCAACACGCAGTTCCGTCAGGGGTTCGGTTTCCGGAGCTGGCGGATCGAGCTGCTGGCCTCCGGCCGCGTGGTCCGGACGATCAACGCATCCGGCTCGGGGACACAGAGCCAGAACCACGATGTACCGGGCCTGTCGGAGATCACCGAGGTGCGGTTCGTGGGCTGGGACCACGAGGACCCCACCTGCGGGGGCTTCGCCGAACTCCGCGTGATGGGCTACTGAGTCCCTGAAGCTCAGAGCAGCTCGAGCTTGATCACCCCGGCCATGTGGGTGAAGTCCTGGTCGGTGGTGAGCAGGCGACAACGGTGCTCGATCGCGGCTGTGGCGATGAGAGCGTCCACCGTCGAGGGATGCACGCCCGCGGAGACACAGCGTCGGCGGAGCCGGGCCGCCGCGACGTAGTGACGGCGATCAAGGGGAAGCAGGTCGAAGGCCTCCAGGCGGCGGGCCAGGCGGCGCGGGGTTCGTTCGTCACGGAAGCCCTGGAGGATTTCCTGGAGGATGATCCCGAGGAGGAACAGGTCGTCGCCGCGGTCGAGGAGCGCCGTCAGCTTCCGCACGGCGAGGTGGTCGGTCGGGCCGCCTCTGCGGAGGGCGAGGGCCCAGACCGATGTGTCGACCAAGACCCTCAACGGCGGCGCTCGGCCTTGTGGTCGTAGCCCTCATCCCAGTCGAGCGACCCGAACAACTCGGTGACCTGGCGGCGCTTGCGCCGCCGAACATACTCTTCGAGCGCCTCGTTGACCGCGGCCCGCTTCGTCCGATGGCCGCCGAGCCGCTTGGCTTCGTCCACGAGTTGATCGTCGAGGTCGAGGTTCGTGGCCATGTAGCCTCCTTCTCACACATGAGTCTACACAAGCCTTTCCTCAGTCGAGCTCGGACAGCAGGGCCCCCAGGACGCGTTCGGCGGCGAAGTGCTCGTCGGCGAGCTCGCGAGCTCGCCGGACGTGATGCTCGTAGCGGGAGCGTAGGTCGCTCACCGCCGCAGCGGCCCCCTCGAGGTCGGTGTAGGCCAGCAGGCCTTCACCGGTGGGCAGGATCGACGAGAACCCGGTGTCCTGGAGCACGACGGGGCGTCCGCTGGCGAGGTAGCAGGCGCTGCGCTCGCTGAACCATCCCGACCGGCTCACGACGTAGCCGTGCTTGGCGACGCTGAGCTCGGCCCCCGACGCCGCGATGTAGCGCTGGTAGGTCCAGGGATCGGTGGTGACCTCCTGGGCGTCGGCGATCCGCCACCCCGCCCGCTCGAGCCTCGCGCGGTCCTCGGTCCCCACCGAGCCCACGGCGAGCTCGAACACCCCTTCGCCGTGGGACGGCAGCGAGAGGATCTCGTCGAAGGACGCCGACTTCATCCCGTAGCGCACGCCCTCGTGCTCGCGGACGGCATAGCTGTCCCACTGCATCACCGTGGTGAAGGGGGCGTCCGGGGGTGCGGGTGTCACCGGCCAGGCGTCCAGCACCACCGGCTGGCGGGTTGCCTTCCAGGGGAAGCCGTCGTCGGGCACCGAGGAGCCGCCGCCCGGGATGGCCTCACCGAAAGAGAAGAAGTGCGTGTGCCTGCTCGCCGCCTGCTTCGCCGCCGGGTCGGTGAGGTGCCGGATCTGGGTGAAGGCCGGGTCGGCGTCCACGAACACCCGGGCCGGGATGCCCTCGAGCCAGGGCCTGAGTGGATGGATGCCGGCCAGGTTGAGGACCACGTCGGCGGTCGCGCAGACGTCGGTGATCTTGTCGGCGGCCGGGCCGTGCCAGCTCCGGGTGTGGGCGTGGTGGTAGGTCCAACGGTCGCCGAGACCGATGCGCTCGAAGACCCGGGCCGCGTAGGCCAGCCCGTAGGTGGGATCGGTCCCCACCTCGTAGGTGGTCGGGTCGTAGCAGGTCTCGTAGTCGTCGGAGTCCTCGAGCACCCAGACGTCGTGGCCCATGCGCGCCAGCCCCATCGCGTACTGGACGGAGTGCCACGTCATGCCTCCGAGGGGGAAGCCGACGACGTAGCCGAGGACGACCACCCGCCGCCGGCCCGAGTCGTCCATCCGCTACGCGGAGGTCGTCGCCTGCGGACGCCGTCCGCCCGGCGGTGAGGAGCCGACGATCCGCGACGGGTTGCCGGCCACAACCGCGAAGTCGGGCACCTCGAAGTCCACCACCGAGCCGGCCCCCACGATCGCGCCCTCACCCAGACGCGCTCCTGCGAGCACGACGGCCTTCGTCCCGATCCAGACGTTGTCGCCGATCAGGATCTCGGGTGACGGCGCCTCGAGGTCGCCACGGGCCTCCGGCGGCACGGCGGCCGGGTCGTCGGCGATGAACACGTCGTGGGCGATGAAGGCGTAGTCGCCGATGCGCACCGGACCGTTGGTGGCGAAGATCGGCGCGACGAGTGTGCCGTAGGAGCCGATGTGAACCGACCCGTGGGGGCCGAGGTCGAAGCAGGTGCCCTCGTAGATGCCGGTGTCGTCGCCGACGCGGACCCCGGTGGGCTCCACGCTGCGGTAGTGGCGGAAGGCGAAGGAGCTGTAGAAGTAGCAGCGCTCGCCGATGGTGACGTTGCCGGGCACGGGCTCCGGCCACCAGTCGCCGTCGAGGTGGTAGGGCCCGGTCATCGCATCCCTCCGGACTCGGCGAGCGTCGCCTCCGCGGGCCGGGCCGGGTTGCCGAGCACGGTGGCGCCGTCCGGGACGTCCTTGGTGACGACGGCCCCCGGGCCCACCGTGGCGTTCTCCCCGATCCTCACGCCCTTGAGGACGATCGCTCCGATCCCGATACGGGCGCCGTCGCAGATCGTGACGGGGCGTGGTTCGAAGGGGAGCCGGTCCTCGTAGCTTCCGTAGGGGCTGTGGGCGATCGCGTCCTGCCGGCGCAGCTCGGGGTCGAGCGGGTGGAAGTCGCAGTCGGCGATCGTCACGCCGTAGGCGACCGTGACACCGGAGCCGAGCCGGATCTCGCCGGCGCCCATGAACATCGCGCCGACGAGCACGCAGTCGTCGCCGATCTCCAGGTACCCGGTGGGCTCGATCGAGAAGCGCGTCCAGGTGTAGGCGCGGACGCGGGCGCCGACCACCAGACCCGGGTCGCGTTCGCTGCGGAACCGCAGGAACGTCTTACGGCTCTCGAAGTACACCTCCCGGCCCAGGCGCACGTTGGCCGGCAGGCTCGTGTAGTCCCATGTGCCGTCGAGATCCGACGGGTCGAAGCTCATCGGTCCACCTCCAGTCGGTCGAGCATCTCGCCGAGGACGAGCTCGGCGTCGAAGTGTTCCCGGGCGATCCGTCGTGCCGCCGCGGCATGGGTCTCGTAGTCCTGCTCGACGCGCTCCAGCGCTGCGGCGGCACCGTCGGCGTCCTCGAAGGCCAGCACCCCCTCGCCGGTGGGCAGCCACTCGCTGAATCCCGTGTCCTGAAGGACCACGGGCCGGCCGGCGGCCATGTAGCAGATCGAGCGGCAGCTGAACCACCCGCAGCGGGTGGCGGCGTACACGTTCTTGGCGACGCTGAGCTCTCCGCGGCTTCCCGTCACGTACTCCCGGTAGGCCTGCGGCGTGCGGGACACATCGAGCGAGTCCACCACCGACCAGCCGAGCTCCCGCCACCGATCGACCGGCGGGTCGGTGCCCCCGGCGGCGATCTCCAGCGGCACCTCCACGCGGCCGGGAAGCTCCTCGACGTGGACGAACTCGCGCTCTTTCGTGCCGTAGGTCACACCCTCGTGGACCATGGGCAGCGGCGCGTTGTCCCAGGACAGCACCGTCGTCCACGACGGGCCGGGTGGGACGCCGGTCTCCCAGAGGTCGGGGACCACCGGGGGCCGGGTCGGGTGCCACCGCAACCCGAAGTCCGGCAGGGGACAGTCGGGGGCCCCGAGCCGCGTCGCGTAGGTGAAGTGGTGGTCGTGGGCGCGGAAGCCGTGGTCCCACGCCGGGCGCTCGCGGTCGGCTTTCGGGAAGCGCATGAAGTGGTTCCATCCGGGGTCGGTGTCGACGAACACCTTGCGGGGGCTCACGAGGTACTCGTCGCGGAGCACGCAGATCCCGGAGACGTTCAGGAAGATGTCCGCGTCGGCCAGGATCTCCACCATCTCTTCGCGGCCGACGCCGAGGGTGCGGTCGTCGAGGCCGCGCAGGTGCCAGCGCTTGCCGAGGTTCGGGGAGACGCTGGACAGCACCCGCTCCAGATGGTCGGCGCCGCGTTCCCAGCGCAGGTCGTAGTCGTAGTCGCGGGCTTCGAGGTCGTAGAGGTACACCGTGGTGTCCTCGAGGTACCAGACGTCGAAGCCGAGCCGCTCCAGGCCCACGGCGTACTGGACGTAGTCGTAGAACACGCCGCCCACCGGGAAGGTGGCGATCATCCCGCCCACCACCGCGATCACGGTGCGACCTCCTCGCCGATCTCGTCGGAGATCCCGGCCGGTGGCTCGTCGAGGAGGCGGACGCGCCCCCGCCGCACCTCCAGGAACGCGTCGCAGTCCTTGAGGGCCGACAGGCGGTGGCTGATGAGCAGGCTCGTGCGGCCCTCCGACAGCCGCCGCATCGTCTCCAGGATGTCGGCCTGGGTGGCTTTGTCCACGGAGCTCGTGGGCTCGTCGAGGATGAGGATCGAGGCGTCGCGCAGGAAGGCGCGGGCCAGCGAGATCCGCTGGCGCTCGCCGCCCGACAGCCGCATGCCGCGCTCGCCGACCACGGTGTCGTAGCCCTCGGGCAGCGCGGTCACGAAGTCGTGGGCGCCGGCGGCCTCGGCGGCGGCGACGACCTGCGCCTCGGAGGCGTCGGGTCTCGCGTAGCGGAGGTTGTCGGCGATCGTGGTGGAGAAGAGCACCGGGTCCTGGAGCACGATCGCGAACTGGTCGCGGAGGTCGGCGAGCCGGTAGTCGCGCAGGTCCGTCCCGTCGAGGAGCACACGTCCGGAGACCGGATCGTAGAAGCGGGTGATCAGGCTGACGAGGGTGGTCTTCCCGGCCCCCGTGGGCCCGACGACGCCGACGCGCATCCCGGGCTCGACGGCGAAGGAGACATTGCGGAGCACGGGGTTGCGTCCGTCGTAGGAGAACCAGACCTGCTCGAAGGCGATGGCGCCCTTGGCCCAAGTGAGGGGAAGGGCGTCGGGACGCTCGACGACCTCCGGGTGCTCGTCGAGCAGTTGGAAGGCGCGTTCGGCCCCCGCCAGCGAGCTCTGGAGGTCGCCGATCTTCTGGGCCATCTGCTGGAGGGGTCCGTAGAGCTGGGCGAGGTAGCCCATGACCACGAGCAGCGCGCCGAGGGTGAGGCGTCCCTGCATCACGCCGCGGACGCCGACGAACAGCACGGCCGCCGTGCCGACGGCGGTGGTGAGCGCGATCGCCATCCCGAAGCCGCCCTCGGCCAGGGCGAGGCGCACCCGGGCCCGCACGGTGTCCCCCGAGCGGCGCGTGAAGCGGCGCTGCTCGGCCTCCTCACGTCCGAAGGCCTTGACGACCCGCACGGCCGAGAGCACCTCCTGCACCACCTTGAGTGCGGAGGTCTCGAGCTCCTTGAGCTCGCGGTAGCGGCTGCGCACGCGGACGATGTAGCCGCGGGCGAGCAGGTACAGGATGGGGGTGACGGCGACGGCTACGAAAGCGAGCTGCAGGTCGATGCGGGCCGTGACGTAGAGGGTGGCCAGCAGCATCACCCCGGAGGTTACGAACGGGATCGCGCTGTCGAGCATGTACTGGGGGGCGGCGGCGTCGTACTCGATCCGGTACAGCGCGTCGATCGGTCCCTGCCGGTCGTGGTAGGCGAGCGACAGGTGCTGGGAGTGGCGGAAGAGCTTCGAGCGGAAGCGCAGCGTGACGCCTTCGCCGACGCGGGTCTGGTGCACGTAGGCCGCGAGCCCGCGGATCTGTCCGAGGGCGACGACGAGGATCTGGAGCGCCACGGCCACCACGAGCATCCGCATCGGCGTGGCCTGGAGCGCGCCGGGCACGAAGGGGGACAGGAACCCGGGCAGCGGCTCGTCGCCGAGGGCGCTGTCCACGGCGATCTTCAAGGGGACGGGGTTGAGCAGGAGCACGGGCGTGGCCAGCAGCTCGAGAGCAGCCAGACCGGCCACACCCCAGCGGAACGGACGCACCTCGCCCCACACCCGCCGCAGCAGGGTCATGTCACCCAGGCCGGGCGAGGGCCACTCGTCGCGCGGGGGCCCGCCGTTGTGCTCGGCCCCAAGCGCCGTCCAGAACCGGTCGGCCTGTTCCGCGTCGACGGTAGCGGCGTGGCCGGCGACGTCGATGCCGAGGGCCCGGAGCCGATGGACGACGTCCGCGGTGTCCATGCCGGCGAGCCGGGCGAGCTCCCAGACGCGGATCCGGGTCACGGCACCTCGCAGGCGCGGACGATGGCCCGGCGGGCCCCCGGTCCGGCACGCACGAGACCGCGGACGAACTCGGCGACACCGAGCCCGGCGAGGCCGGCGGCCACGACCGGTGGGGCGAAGACGGCCGCCAGGGCGAGGGTGCCGGCCAGCGCGACGAGACGCCGGTGGCGCAGCCTGATGCGCGTCCGGGCCTGGACGCAGCCCAGCGGGTAGGCGGAGGTGACGATGTCCCCGAAGACCAGCGACGAGCCCACCAGGCGCGCGTCGTGGTCCTCCCAGCCGGTGGACACGAGCACGCGCCGTCCCGATCGCCGGAGCACGGCGACGATCGCCGCCGCGAGGTCGGCCCGGGGACGGTCGGCGGGCAGGATCAGCACCCTGCGGCCGGCGCGGCGTGCCGGTCCGGGCAGCGGGGTGTCGGGGATCAGGGTGCGCCGGGCCGCCGGCGTGTGCTTCGTCCGGCCCCACAGGCGGTACAGCGGCTGGAGCACGTTGAGGGCGGCGACGCCGAGCCGGAAGCGCAGCGGCGAGATGGCGAGGTGGCGTGGGGGCCGGGCCCTGATGGCGTCCACCAATCCGAGGGTCGCGACGATCAGCGCTCCGACGGCCGCGGGGATCGCCAGGAGCGGGTCGAGCAGCGCCAGCGGGACGGTGGCGGCGAGCACGGCCGCCGCGGGGACGCCGAGCTGGTGGGCGATGTCGAGGGCGTGCCCGCCGTCGCGGTACACCGACTGGTAGGCGGCGGCGCCGTACAGGCCGCGGTAGACGCGCTGCCGGGCGAGGGAGGGAACGAGCGAGTAGATGTGTCCGCGCCAGCGCGCGGTGCCGATGGGGGTGAAGCGGTCGGGATGGCGGGCCTCCACGAGCGCCTCGGCCTTGCCGTAGCCGCGCTGCTGACGCAGGTAGGCCTTGGCCCCCGGACGCCGCCGGTGCCAGACGAGCGCCGCCGGGTGGAAGCCGATCTCCCAGCCGCGGTCGAGCACGCGCCAGCAGAAGTCCACGTCGTCGCCGGCGGCCATGTAGACGGGGTCGAAGCCGCCGACCTCGGTGAGGACCTGGTCGCGCCAGAAGGCCATGTTGCATCCGGGGACGTGCTCGGCGCGATCGTCGGCCACGAGCACGTGGACGGGTCCGCCGGGCGACTGCGCGACCTGGTGGGCGCCCGGGGGGTCGTCGGGCGGGGGCACGTTGGGCCCGCCGACGCCGCCGACCATCTGGCCGTCGAAGCCGAGGGCGATGTAGTAGGGCCACTCGGGCGGCGGGAAGGCGTCGGAGTCGATGTAGGCGACGACCTCGCCGGCGGCCTGCTCGTAGCCGACGTTGCGGGCGACCGACAGTCCGCTGTGCGGGATCTGGACGAGCCGCGCGACCCGGTGGCGCCGGGCGATCTCGGCGGTGGCGTCCTTGGAGCCGTCGTCCACGACGACCACGTCGAGGCCCGGGTAGTCGAGGGCGCAGGCGTGGGTGAGGCACTCGTCGAGGGTGGTTTCGGCGTTGTGGGCGCAGACCACCACGCTCATCGAGGGCCAGGGCCAGTCGAGGTCGGCGACCGTGTGCCGGTTCCAGGCGGCGGCGACCTCGAGGGCCGGACGCGGGCTGCGGTCGGCGCGGGTGAGCCCGAAGTGCCAGCCCTCCACGGGGGAGCCGCCGACCCACCAGTCGTCGGTGAACGAGAAGCTGCACCACCCGGCCACGCCGCGCTCGACGGCGGTTGCGTACATCCAGTCGAGGGTCTCGGCCTGGTGGGCCTCGCCGTCGGGGGTGCCGCGTGAGTCGAGGCCGACCTCGCCGAGCACCAGCGGCCGGTCGCCGGCGATGTGATGGAGGCGCGTGAGGTAGCGGCGGAGATCGGCGCGGTTCTCGAGGAAGACGTTGAAGGTGAGGAAGTCGAGTCCGTCGAGCGGCAGGTACTCGGCGGTGGGGTAGTTGGCGTAGGTGACGAGCCGGTCGGGATCCTCCTCGCGGACGATGTCCGCGAGCTCGTCGACGATCTGCGCGACACGGCGGGTACCGACCCAGCGGATGACGTCCGCGGGGATCTCGTTGCCGAGGGAGAGCGCGAAGACGGAGTCGGCGTCGGCGAGGCGGCGAGCCTGGGCCCGGACCTCCCGTCGCGCCTCGCGGGCTACCCGGCGGATCTGCCGGCGGGAGGCGCCGACCAGGTAGCGCCAGTCGGGGTAGAAGACGTCGGACAACAGCCGCAGGCCGCTGTCGGCTGCGAGGTCGAGGACGTCGTCCGGGGGTGGGGTGTAGGTGCGGACGACGGTGAAGCCGGCCTCGGTCATGGTCGCGAAGTCGCGCTTGACGCGATCGCGGTCGGGGAACTGGGCGCCGTCGCACCTGGGGGCGAACGTGCCGTAGGTGACACCGCGGACGTCGAAGCGCTCGTCGCCGGAGGCGAAATGCTTGCCGTCGAGGCGGACCCTCAGCACGGCGGTGCAGGGACTGGGGATTGCTGCGTCATATGCTGTCGAACCCCACGTGTCAGTGTCTGGTGTCGCCGGACCCCGCCGGACGGCACCCCCCCACCTACCCCTCAGTACGCGCGAACAAGTACAACCTTGCACCATGGGGACGGATCCCGCTACCGGTTGCCCCGGCCGTGGCATCCTGTGGCCGACGTGGACCGCTACCTGCCCGACCCCGATGTCGTGGAGCGCCACCGGATCTCGGTGGACGCCTCCGTGGAGCGGACGTGGACGGCGGTCGAGGACGCCGACCTGGCGGGGGACGGGGTGGCGGGGGTGCTCCTGGCGCTGCGGGGCATGCGGCGGGGCCGGTCGATGCGCGTGCGGGACTTCGAGCGGTTCGGGTTCGTGCGGCTTCCGGGTTCTTCGGAGCGGGAGATCGTGCTGGGCCTGGTGGGACGGTTCTGGCGCCCGTCCGGCGGGGTGGTGCGGGTGGCACCGGAGGACTTCGTGGGCTTCGACCGTCCCGGCTACATGAAGGCGGTATGGAACGTCCGAGCCGAGGCTGCGGGGAAGGGGGCCGTCGTTTCCACGGAAACGCGGGTCGCGGGCACCGACGCGCGGGCCCGGTGGCTGTTCCGTCCGTACTGGCTCGTGGTGCGACCCTTCAGCGGACTCATCCGGCGGAGGCTGCTGAAGCTGGTGAAGACGGGGGCCGAGGGGGCCGGATAGCTGTCCAGGTAGGTGCCCCGATACAGGACTTTCGCCGTGCCAGGTCGAACTGGTGTGCATCGGCTGAGGCAAGGGGTTCGATGCGCCTGAGGATCGCTGTGGCGTTGGTGGTCGCCATGTTCGGATCGCTGCTGGTGCCGTCCGGCTCGCTGGCCCGGCACCCGCAGGACGACGCCGGATCGGGGGGCGACGCCGGCGACGCCTTCGACACGGCGACGCCGATCGTCCCGCAGGGTTCGTACGCCGGCCGCCTCGACGCCGACTCCGGTGACCGCCACGACTACTTCCGCTTCCACCTGGACGAGGGCGAGTCGGCGATGATCCTGGTGGGCGTCCGGGGGCCGACCGACCCGATCGAGCTCCTCGACCCCAACGGCCTGGTCGTCGACACCGGGATGCAGCTCGCCGGCTTCGGCGTGGGCGGAGCCGGTCTGCGCACCGGCGACATCGTGACCGGTGCGGTGTGGGACTACCCGATCATGGTCAGGCTGGCCGTCGAGGACGTGCTGGTGGCCGGCGACTACCGCCTGCACCTGAAGACCGAGCGGTTCCCCCTCGCGGAGTACGCTCTCTGCTTCGTGAACTGCGAGGAGCCCGAAGACGCGCCGATCGGCTTCGTCTTCGGCGGGTCGCTGCATCAAGCGCACACGAGCGTGCTCCTCATCCCGCCGGTGCACGGCGACCTCGGCAACCCGCTGGGCCCGACGGTGCTGGACTACATCGAGGCGACGCTGCGCGGCGTCCGGGCGTGGTCGGAGGCGATCGAGGACTTCACCGCCGACTATCCGGAGTACGGGTACCTGAGGGAGATCGAGGTCGAGATCGAGATCTTCGACCGGACGGTGCCCGTGGACCCGGCCGGCTACGACGTCATCATCGGGTACGTGGCCACCGGACCGGTCTTCCGGGGCGTGGCCTCCGGGGGGCTTCTCAGCCTGCAGGGGTTCTTCGACGAGTACGGCCTCGGGGACGCGGCGCGCTTCAGCGGCCGGTTCATGCTCTTGAGCCTGTTCGCGGCGTCGCCGCGGGCCGGGCAGGCCCGGCCCGACTTCCCGGAGGTCAACGACCTCGAGATGGTGACCATGCACGAGTTCGGCCACACCTTCGGGGTGGGCCACACCCTGACGTGGCGCGAGGACACCGGCCCCGACCTGATGAACAGCCCGGCGACCTTCGTCTACGGGGACGGCTCGCCCATCGGGGACGGAGGCGAGCGGACGCCGATGACCTGCCTGTCGACCCTGAACCTGTACGCGCTGGCGGAACTGTACCGCTGGATCCCGAGCGGACACTGGGAGCGCACCTGGGGCAGCACCGAGCTGCCGGAGCACATCCCCTACGAGCGGTTCTGCTGATCCCTGCGATCGCGGGGGCGATCGAGGCCCCATCGGGTCCGGCTGCCTGGGGGTAGAATGCGTCTCGGACTTCCGGGGGCGTAGCTCAGTTGGTAGAGCGCTGCGTTCGCAACGCAGAGGTCGGC
>CAZLKN010000053.1:0-11919 GCA_964560135.1 uncultured Actinomycetes bacterium
TCGGCGCGCAGCGTGCCCGCGGTCGTCGTCGCCTCGAGCGCGACGATCAGGTTCTCGGCCACCGTGAGGGAGCCGAAGAGCTCCAGTCGTTGGAAGGTGCGGCCCACACCCAGGCGCATCCGGCGGTGTGGAGCCCAGGTCGTGACGTCACGGCCGAAGAGCAGGATCTCTCCCTGCGTGGGGGCCAGGATGCCGGTCACGCAGTCGAACAGGGTTGTCTTCCCGGCGCCGTTGGGCCCGATCAGCCCGACGATGGAGTTTTCGGGGACCGTGAGCGACACGTCGTCGAGTGCGCGAAGTCCGCCGAAATCCACCCGCAGGGAGTGGACCTCGAGCGGTGGGGGGCCGCTCATCCGGGTGTGCCGCGCGCGACCTTCATCTTGTCGCAGAAGAACCCGCTGGAGGGTCTGATCCGATGGAAGTCGCGGACGCCGTTGCGCTCCTCCACCCGCAGGCCCACCGAGCAGGTGAAGACCCATTTCCAGTCGTACGTCCCGTACTGGCCGTAGGTGGCACGGCTCGAGCGGAAGGGCGAGATGGCACCGATGAGATCGCCCGAGGTGAAATCGCGCAGCTTGCGCAGATGCGTCATCACACAGATGCGGGTGGGTGCGCCGCCACAGGCCTGAAGGGCTTCGACCAGCATCTGTCCGCTGGCGAACCCGAGGAGCGAGAACGTGGACGGGCGGGCGTCGGGGAACGCCTTCTTCAGCGCGTTGAGGTAGACCCGCATCGAGGGGTGGTCGCGCTCGTTGAGCGGGACGTGCGGGATGAAGGTGTTGACCCCGAGGGCCCCCTCGCCGCCGTCCTGGATGAACTTCTGGTCGTAGACCGACAGCGGCACGTAGGTGACGCGGAAGCACTCGTCGCCACGGGTGCAGCGGTCCGGGGGCCAGAGCTGCCGGTTGGTCATGGCACGGACGAGGTTGATGCTCGAAGCCAGGTCGGTGTAGGAGAACACGCAGTTCATCCCGTCGGTGACCATCTGCTCCACCATCGCCTCGTAGGCCGGGACCGGGTCGAGGAGGTTCGCAGCGTACATCTCGGTGTTGCCGTCACCGAGGTTGCCGCCCCACTCACGGCGCAGCGCCACGTCCAGCAGCCGGGCCTGGTCCTCGGACGCGCCGGTGGGCTCGCGCAGGTACACCACCGCTCCCCGGCGGCAGGGCGTCCCGCGGGACCGCGCATCCTCGAGGAACCCACGCACCTGTCCACCGCCGATCAGCACGGGCGACAGGCTGCCGACGATCCCCGCGTGCCACGGCGACTGGGACCGGTTGTAGGCGAACGCCAGGCCGCCGACGTCCGGAACGTATTCGTCGCCGTCGCGGTAGGTGGGGTTGAACGGCGGGGACTGTTCGTAGTCCTGGGAGTCGAGCAGCGACTGGTTGGCTACGAAGGCGAAGACGGTTCGCGCCAGCGACTCGTAGGCGCCCCGGTGGGTGGCCGGGTTCAGGTTGTCGTTGCGGTACTCCAGGCGCAGCTTCCGGCCGCACACCCCGCCGGAGGCGTTCGCGAGCTCCACGTAGGCCGCCAGGCCCTCATGGGCCGGTCCGAGCTGCTGCGGGACCTGGGTCACGTCGGTGACGATCTGTCCGATGACGATCTCCGAGTCGGTCACCCCGGTCGCGTCCGTCGGTTTCGGGGTGCAGGGTGGGGGTGGGACGGCCCCGGGGATCACCGGGGCGCCGGGGGCCGGGCCGGACACCGTGGCGCGGGAGCGGGACGGGGCGTCGGTCGCCGCGCCCCCGCCGTCCGCCGCGCCGGTTTCCTCGTCGGTGGCCGGGGCGCCGTCGTCGGCGCCCGTGGTGGACCGGTCGGGACGGGTGGGATCGGTGATGCCGGTGGGGAGGTCGTCGCCACCACGTGTGGCCACAGCTGCGACCCCCGCGACGGCGAGGATCAACGAGAGCGCCGTGGCCGCAGCCAGCGCGCGGTTCTCCCCGATCCAGCCCACCGGATTGCGCGATACCATCACCGCCAGCGTTCCATAGGGGGTGCGGGGGTTCAAGTTGATCGGTATGCGTCCGATGTGCCTGGTCAGGGCGGGAAGGGAGCAGGACCGGTGAGCGCTCCATGACCGCCCTCCTGACCACGGTGTTCCTCGGCACGGTGGTGGGCAGCATCTACGCGCTGTCCGCCTTCGGGCTGGTCCTCACCTACCGGGCCTCCGGGATCTTCAACTTCGCGCAGGGTGCGGTGGGGATGATCTTCGCGTACGCCTTCTACCAGCTCGTCCAGGGCGGACGGATGGACCTCGTCGTCATGGTCTACGACCAGGAGTGGACCCTTCCGACGGGGGCGGCGCTCGTCGCCGTGGTTGGTCTGCTGGCCCCCGCCTTCGGCTGGGCGCTGGACGCGGTGCTCTTCCGGCGCCTGCGCGCGGCGGGCGAGGTCGTCCAGATCGTGGCCACGATCGGTCTGCTCGTCGCCCTCCAGGGACTGGCCGGCGTCGTGTGGGGGCCTGGGACCACCCTGACCCCGACGAGCATCTTCTCCCAGCACGTCTTCGTCGCCGGCGGATTCCGGGCGACGGTCGAGCAGGTGGCGAGCGTGAGCCTCGTCCTGGCGTTGACCGTCGGACTCCTCGTGTTCCTGCGGCGCTCGGCCCTCGGGGTGCGGATGCGCGCCGTCGTCGACCGGCCGGATCTCGCGGAGCTCACCGGGGTCGACTCGGCCCGCGTGTCCGCGATGTCGTGGGCGATCGGGACGGGATTCGCGGCGCTGGCGGGCATCCTGCTCGTGCCGTACTTCGGCAGCCTCGACCCCCTCACGCTGACCTTCCTGATCGTTGCGGCCACCGCCGCGGCCGTGGTGGGACGCCTGGAGAGCTTCCCCGTCACCCTCGCTGCCGGGGTGGGCATCGGCGTCGCGCAGCTCCTCGTCCAGCGCTATACCGACAGCGAGATCGCCCGGCAGCTCCGGCCGTCGATCCCCTTCGTCGTGTTGTTCGCGGTGCTCTTCCTGCCCCGGTGGCGCCGGCGTCCGACCGACCGCACCTCGCCGCCCCCGCTGCCCGTGGTGGAGCGGGTGATGAGCTCCGGCGAGCGGCTGGTGCGGCTCGGCCTGCTGGCCGCGGTGCTCGCCGTGGCCCCCTTCGTCCTCGATCTCGAGTGGCAGGTGCACCTCGCGCGCCTCCCCGGCACCGCGCTGATCTTCCTGTCGCTGGTGGTGGTGTCCGGGTACGGCGGACAGGTCTCGCTGTGTCAGGCGGCGCTGGCGGGGTTCGGGGCCTTCACCACCGCGCACATGATCGTGACGTTCAGCCTGCCGTTCGGGCTCGCGGTGGTCGCCGGCGGGGTGGCGGCGGTGCCGCTGGGAGCCTTCCTCGCCCTGCGGGCGGCGACGCTTTCGCCGCTGTTCCTCGGGTTCGCCACCCTCGCCTTCGGCGCGGTGATGGACGAGGTGCTGTTCACCTCCCGGTGGTTCGCCGGGGGCCTGGCGGGCATCTTCTTCCGACGTCCCGACTGGCTCGCAGGCATGCGTGTCTACTACCTGGCGACGCTGCTCGTGTTCGGCATCTTCGCGATCCTGATCTCCAACCTGCGACGCGGACGGACGGGGCTCGCGCTGGCCGCGATGCGTGACTCCGAGGTGGGCCTGGCATCCGTGGGCGTGGACGTCGCGAAGCTCAAGGTGACATCCTTCTGCCTCTCGGCCTTCATCGCCGGGCTCGGGGGTGCGTTTCTGGTCGCCGCGGACGAGCTGGCCTCCCCGATCTCCTTCTTCAAGTTCCAGTCGCTGCTGCTGCTCGCCCTTGCGGTGATCGGCGGTATCGGGACCTGGTCGGGCGCGCTCGTCGGCGCTGCGCTGTTCCAGCTCTCGCCGGCGTTCGCCGCACGCCCCGGCCTCATGGACAATCCGGTCACGGATCTGCTGTTCGGCGGCAATCTGGAAGCGTTGCTGCCGGTGTTCTTCGGGCTGGGGGCCATCGCACTCGCCCGGGAGCCACGGGGCCTGGTGGAGCTCGTACGCCAGGCGCTGGGGCGGGCGGTCCGCGCGCCGGAGCGTCCGTCGCAACCGGAGGCCGAGCCCCTCGGCCCGGACGCCGCGGGCGACGGCCTCGTGACCTTCCTGTCGGCCTCTCTGTACCACCGCGCCGGATGCGTGCTCGCCACCGGCAAGGAGCCGGTGCCGCTGGACCGGCCGGATGACGGGCTAGCGCCGTGCCCGGTCTGCGAGCCGGGGGCCCGGGCCGTCGAGGCGTGAGGCGATCAGGGTCCGGCTTCGTCCAGCAGGAGGGCGCGAATCTCGGGTTTCTTGGGCTTCATGGTCGCCGATACCGGCAGCGAGGCGACGATGTGCACCCGGCGCGGCCGCTTGTAGGGGGCCAGGCGCTCGGCGGCCCACGAGACCAGCTCGTCGGTGGTGGCCTGGGTGCCCCGTCGCAGCACGACGGCGGCTACCGGACGCTCGCCCTTCACCGCGTCCGGGAGTCCCACGGCCGCGGCCAGGTCCACAGACGGATGCGACTCGAGGACCTGCTCGATCTCGCGGGCGGCGATCGAGTACCCGCCCGACTTGATCACGTCCTTGCGTCGGGACTCGAAGTACAGGAGTCCGAATGCTCCGCGCCGGACGATGTCCCCGGTCCGGAACCAACCCCTCTCGAACGCGGCCTCGGTGCCCTCCTCGTCGTCCCAGTACCCGGACATCAGGCTCCCGCCACGCAGCCACAGCTCTCCGGTGCCCCGGCGCACGTCGTTGCCGGCATCATCGACGATGCGCACGTCGAAGCCGGGCAGTACCCACCCGATGCACCGGTCGCCGACGGGCAGCGGGGGGGAGAAAGTGACCTGTCCGGTGGTCTCGGAGGCACCGTAGCCGACCACGGTGAAGGGCTTGAGCCTGATCCCGAAGCGCTTCCAGCCACCGAGGCGGCGGAGGCGGTCGAGGAGGGTGCGGTCGAAGACGTCGGCGCCCCCGCCCCAGACGCGGATGGACGACAGGTCGTAGCCCTCGGCGCCGGCGTCGAGCAGCATGCGGTACATGGCCGGGGAGCCGGCGAAGATCGTCGGGCGTTCCTGTTCGATGGTGGCGAGCACGCCGGGTGCGTCGAACCGGGAGAGGACGAGGCTCGGGACGGCCAGACAGGCGGTGATCACCATCATGATGAACCCCCCGGTGTGCGCCAGAGGCATCACGAGGAGGGCGAGCTGGCGGCGGGGCGTCGGCAGCATGGCCGTGATCCGGGCTTGACGGCGGATCACCGAGGACAGGGCCCGGTGGGGGATCGCGGCCCCCTTGGGCTCGCCCGTGGTACCCGAGGTGAAGAAGATGAGCGCCGTGCGTTCGTCGTCCACCGGGGTGGGCGCCGACACCTCGGCCCGTTCGGCGAGTTCCGGGAGGGAGAGCATGGGCTCGGGGGCGTCGCGGTCGAGGAGCAGGATGTGCTTCATGCCTGCCGCTGCGACGCCGAGGGCCTCGACGGTGTCGCGGTCGGCCACCAGCGCCTGCGCACCTGAGCCGTCGAGCGCCGCCGCGATCTCGGACGGCGTCAGCAGGTAGCTCAGCGGGACGACGGTCAGTCCGGCGCGCAGCGCCCCCAGGACGGCGACGGCGAGCTCGACCCGGTTCAGCGTGAGGAACGCGACGGCGTCGCCGTGGCCGAGCCCGAGATCGCGGTAGACGGAGGCGATCCGTCCCGCATGGTCCCGGAGCTCGCCGTAGGTGAGGCGATCGGGTCGCGCCCCAGCGAAGGTGGGGACCCGGTCGAGGAGCAGCACCGGACGGTCCCCGAAGGCCTCGGCATAGGCGTCGAGGAAGTCCGCGGCCGTCAACGTCGGTGTGAGCGCGCGCCGCTTCCGCCGCCACGACGGGACCGGGAAGGTGCGCTGCTCGGGGTCGGATGCCATACGGGTCGCCTCGCAGGAGTGTCGGACCGGACGAACTCCAGGGTATCGCGGCTTGTCCGGGGGCCCGGACGGTCCCTATGGTTCGTCCATGCCGACGGATGAGACGGTGGCCGCCTGGACCCGCACCTTGCCGGACGGAGCCACCGCGGAGCACGTCCGCCCCGGGTTCTGGTACGTGCGCATCCCGGGTGAGTCACGGCGGATCATCCCGCTGGAGATCGAGCTGGGGGAGCGTACGGTCAAGGTCACGAGCCACGTGATCATCCCGCCCGAGGAGAACGAGACGGCGTTCTACCGGTTCCTGCTGCGTACCAACCACGACGCGCCGGGCGTGGCCTTCTCGGTCGCCCGCGACGGCGTGATCTGCCTCGTCGGCAGGATCCCGTTGGAGCGGTTCGACGTCGACGCCCTGGACGCGGTCACCGCACGGGTGGTCGAGACGACCGAGCGGACCTTCCGGTCCCTGCTGCAGATCGGCTTCGCGTCACGGCTCCGGAAGTAGCTCGCCGACAGGAAACGGTCCACTCGGGGCGACTACCCCTGACGCTTCTTGAGCTCCTCGATCAGGGCCGGCAGCACCTTCATCGTGTCGCCGACGATCCCGAGGTCCGAGATCTGGAAGATCGGAGCCTCCGGATCCTTGTTGATGGCGATGATCCGCTTGGACTCCTTCATCCCCACCTGGTGCTGGGAGGCGCCGGAAATCCCCGCGGCGATATAGACCTCGGGTTTCACGGTCTTGCCGGTCTGCCCGATCTGGTAGCTGTACGGCACCCATCCGGCATCCACCACGGCCCGGGTGGCGCCCACGGCGGAGTTCTTGGCGATGCCGCTGAGCTCGTCGAGGTATTTGAAGTTCTCGGCCTGCATCAGCCCGCGGCCTCCGGAGAAGATCACAGCGGCGTCCTCGAGCTTGATGCCGGCGGCGGCCTCCTCGTGGCGCTCGACGCGCTTGGCCTTCTTGGCCTCCTCGGGGATGTCGATGTTGACCTCGACCACGTTCGCGCTCCCGCCGGTGGGCTCGGCTGCGAAGGACTTCGGCCGCACGAGCACGATCTTGGGATCCGGACCGCCGAGGCTCACGTCGACGTTGGTCTCCCCCCCGAAGATCTGCGTCTGGGCCTTGTCGGCTCCGAGCACGTCGGTGGCGTTGCCCATGACGGTCGAGCCGGTCCGCACCGCGAGGCGGCCCGCGACGTCACGGGAGTCGTAGTCGATCGAGAACAGGATCAGGTTCGGCTGGTGCTCCTTCACGAGTTCGTGGAGCGCGTGGACCGTCGGCTGGGCCACGAACTCCTGGTAGACGGAGTCGTCGCTCGCGTAGACGGTCTGTGCCCCGTGCTCGCCGAGCACCGTGGCGGCCTCCGTCGCACCGGGACCCAGGACGACGGCCTCGACCGCGTCGCCGAGCGAGCGGGCCTTGCTCAAGCACTCGAGCGCGGTGGAGTTGACCCCGCCACTCTCGACCTCTGCGAACACCCAGATCTTGGCCATCCCTAGACCACCTTCGCTTCCGCCATGAAGTCCGCGATCTTCTGCGCCGCGGTTCCGTCGTCCTCGATGACCTCGCCGGCTCCGCGTTTGGGTGCCTCCGAGATCTCGGCCACCTCCTGGGTGGGCTTGGCCTCGTCGGCGCTCAGGCCGAGATCCGACAGGCCGACCTGGTCCACCGGCTTCGACTTGGCCCCCACGATGCCCTTGAAGGACGGGTACCGCGGCTCGTTCGCGCCTGCGGTCACGGTGACCACGGCGGGAAGCGGGGTCTCGACGACGTCGTACCCCTTCTCGGTCTGCCGGTTGATCGTGAGCTTGCCGTCGGCGATCTCGAGCTTCTTCGCGAAGGTCGCATTCGGGACGCCGAGGAGTTCGGCGAGCATCTGTGGGACAACGCCGGTGTAGCCGTCCGTCGACTCCACCCCCGAGATCACGAGGTCGAAGCCGGCCCGTTCGATCGCTTTGGCGAGCACGCGCGCGGTCACGAGCGCATCGGCCCCCGCGAGGGTGTCGTCGGTGACGAGCACGCCCTTGGCGGCGCCCATCGACAGGGCCTTGCGAACCGCCTCCATGGCCTGGGCGGGACCCATGGACACCACGGTCACCTCGCCGCCGTGGGCCTCGGCCAGCTGGAGGCCGGCCTCCACGCCGAATTCGTCCCCGGGGTCGAGCACCGAGGCCACGCCCTCCCGCTTCAGCCTCGTGCCGTCGAGCTCGGGATCCAGGTTCGGGTCGGGAACCTGTTTCACACATACGACGATGTTCATGGAGTTTCTCTCCTGCCTTGAAGGTCGTCTTCCTCGCGCGGAGCGAGGCGGGACATATACCCGTCGGATTGTCCCTTACCCACGAGGCGGGAGCCAAATGAGCGCGGATCCGGCTGCAAGGTTTCCGGTGGCCGTCCGTACTGGTGGTGAAGGATGTTTCGGGCTTGCCTATGGGGGGCTGACCGAAGAGAGGCCAACGTGAGCGACCTCATGGGTACAACGGAGGCGCAGCGACCGAGCAGCGTTGCCGCGCTCCGCGTGGCGTCGGTTCCCGAATCGCTCCCGACCGGTTCGATCCGTTCGGCGGCGGAGGCGCTCGTGGCGGCCATCGAGGCTCGCGACGGCGACACCGCCGCACACTCCGTCGCCGTCGTGTCGGTCTCCATCCGGATCCTGCGCACCCTAGATCCGGCTGCAGCGGATGATCCGCTCGTCGCGTACGGTTTCCTGCTCCACGACGTCGGGAAGCTTTCCGTTCCCGACGCCGTCCTCTACAAGCCGGGCCCCCTCGTGGGCCCGGAGCTGACGCTGATCCGCCAACATCCCCTCTGGGGGGCGCAGATCCTCGAGCGCATGGACGGGCTGGCCGGGACCCTCGCTCAGCGCATCGTCCGTCACCACCACGAACGCTGGGATGGCAGCGGCTACCCGGGGGGCCTGGCCGGATCGGCCATCCCGTCGGCCTGCCGTGCCTTCGCCGTGGTCGACGCCTTCGATGCGATGACGCGGGATCGCCCCTACCGTCCCGCGATGGCCGTCGACGCGGCGCTCGACGAGCTCGCCGGCGGACGTGGAACGCAGTTCGATCCCGACGCCGTGGACATCCTGCTCGAACAGCTGCGCCACGCCGCCTGAGGCCGCGTAACCTGTAGCGCGTGTTCGTTCTCGAGCCACGCGCGGTGGAGGAGGAGGCCGCACGGGCGGCCGGGTGGCTCCGCGAGCGGGGTCTGCGGCCCGGCGACCGGGTGGCGGTGGTTGCCGGCAACCATCCGCGGTACATCCCCTTCACGATGGGGGCGTTGCGCACGGGCGTGATCCCCGTCCCGGTGAACGTCCACCTGCCGGCACCGGAACGCGAGCGGCTCGTCGCCGACGCCGACGTCCGGCTCGTGGTCACCGGTGACGCCTGGCCCGAGACCGGTCACGCGGAACCGGTCGAGCTGGCCCCCTGGCCCTTGGGCCGGCCGATGCACTACACCTCCGGCACCACCGGGGTCTCCAAAGGCGTCTGGGGCGGTGTGCTGGACGAGGCCCTGGCGGCCGATCTCGCCGGGGACGAGGCCGGCCTCTGGGACGCGCGGCCCGGTGACACCTATCTCGTGTGCTCGCCGCTGCACCATTCGGCCCCCCACCGTTCGGCGGTCTCCGCTCTGCTCGCGGGGGCCCGCGTGCTCGTGGCCCACAGCTTCGACGCCGCGAGCGTCGCCCGTGCCTTCGCGGAGGACGGCGTCACGGGGGCCTTCCTGGTCCCCACCCACCTGCGGCGGCTCCTGGCGGGCCCATTCTCGGCCCCCGCCGCGCGGCGGGTGCTGCACGCCGGCGAGCCCTGTCCGGCGATCCTGAAGCGCCGGGCGCTGGACGCCTTCGCCCCCGGGGTCCTTTGGGAGTTCTACGGATCCACCGAGGGACAGTTCTCCGCCTGCCCGCCGGAGGACTGGCTGCAGCGTCCGGGGACGGTGGGCCGGGCCCGGCCCGGCCGGCGACTGGAGATCGTGGATCCGGGAGCCGACGGCGTGGGGGCCGTCCACGTCACGGCCCCCACGTGCTGGCGGTGGGAGTACTGGCGAGACCCGGACAAGACGGCGACGGCCTGGCGGGGAGAGCTGTTCACCGTGGGCGACCTCGGCCGCCTCGACGACGACGGCTACCTCTACCTCGCCGGTCGCCGGGAGGACCTCGTGATCTCCGGCGGGGTGAACGTCTACCCGGCGGAGGTGGAGCGGGTGTTGCTGGAGCACCCGGACGTGGTGGAGGCCGCGGTCTTCGGCGTGCCCGACCCGGAGTGGGGCCAGCGGGTCTGCGCCGCGGTCGTCTCGCGCGGAGCCTCGGGTTCCGGGCTGCGGGCCTGGGCTCGCGAGCGCCTGCCGGGCTCGCATACGCCCAAGGAGGTGCTGGTGGTCGAGGCGCTGCCCCGGACGGGGTCCGGGAAGGTCCGGCGCTCCGACCTCATGGGCCTCATCCAGTAACAATACCTCTCAACTCTTGACAGCGGCCACAGAAGCCAGTCAACTGGACGTTCGCCCTTGTGGCCGCGTCCGTTTCCGCGATCGGATGGAGATGAGGTGAGGTTGGATGCGACCTGTCGGTATCGTCGCCATCGCTGCGGCGCTTTTCGCGGGGGGGATCCAGTTCTCCGGGACGCCACCGGCGCACGCGCATGAGCAGACCCACGTCGTGCGCCAGGGTGAGAACCTCACGGTGATCGCCCGGCGCTACGGGGTGGCGGTCCGTGCCCTGGCGGAGGCGAACGCCCTCGCCGACGAGAACCTGGTCTTCGCCGGACGGAGCCTCAAGATCCCGGGTGCAGCCGCGTCCTACCGGGTCACCGCGGGTGACACGCTGAGCGCGATCGCGGCCAGGCACGGGGTCAGCGTCGAGGCACTGGCGCTCGCCAACGGGATCTCGAACCCCGACTTCGTCTGGGCCGGACGGACGCTCGAGGTTCCCGGACCCTCGGGCTCGGGTGGGGGTGTGCGGGCGGCGTCCGCCGCAGGGTCGGTGCCGGCGTCCCGTTCGCATCTGCGTCCGCTCTTCGAGCGCTACGCCGCGGAGGCCGGCGTGCCGGCCGACCTGGCGATGGCTCTGGCCTGGCAGGAATCGGGCTGGCAGCAGCACATGGTTTCCTCCACGGGGGCCGTGGGGGTCATGCAGCTCATGCCGGACACCGTCGACTTCGTGTCGCGGGTGCTGCTGCGGCGAGCTCCGCTCGACCCCCGCGACGTCGAACAGAACATCCGCATGGGCACCCGCCAGCTCCGCTACCTGCTCGACCAGACCGGCAACGACCTGCACCAGGCGGTCGCCGCCTACTACCAGGGCCTGGGGGCCGTCCGGCGCCACGGCATCTACGAGCAGTCGCGCCCGTTCGTGGCCAACGTGCTGGCCCTCCGGAGCCGATTCGCCGGATAGCATGTTATTTGTGTGTACTAGAGTGATCTGTGGTAGACAGAGTGCGGCATGAGGCATCCATCCCGCATCGCCGCGTTGTGCGCGCTCATCCTGGCCACGGGCCTCGTGGGCCCCGCCCCGGTTTCGGGGGCCGGCGGGATGCAGATCCCCTCCTCGGGCTCGATCGGCACGACGGGGTACTTCCTGTCCTGCCGGAACACCAGCTCGTCGACGAGCTCCACCCCCTACTACGACCAGCAGAACCAGCTTCGGACCTGGGACTGCGGGGAGGGGATGCGTCCCCACAAGGGCGTGGACATCCTCGGGTCGACCACACCGGGGGTCACCCCGGTGTACGCCGCCGCCCCCGGGACGGTGTGGACGGCCGAGCGCGGCAACGGGTTCGGCTGGCGGGTGGTGATCCGCCACGGCCACGACGTCGGGGGCAACGGGCTGTGGACCTACACGATCTACGGGCACATGGGGAACTGCTCGACGGGTGAGAGCCTGATCGCGCCGGGGATCACGCCGGGCACGAAGGTGGCCGCGGGGCAGCTCGTCGGCTACCAGGGCGACGACAACTACCCCAACGGCTGCTCGAGCCGGGTGCACCTGCACTGGGAGATCCGGGTGTCCACGGGGGACGTGTCCAACGTGTTCCTGGCCACACCGGCGAGCCCGAACTTCTACACCGG
>CAZLKN010000053.1:12019-21057 GCA_964560135.1 uncultured Actinomycetes bacterium
CGGCGACCCCACCGGCGGAGGCCACGCCTTCACCGACCCCGCCGCGGCAGCGGACGCGCATCCCGGTCCGGCCCGATCCCACGCCGGTGCCGACGGCCACACCGGTTCCCACGCCGGCCCCGACGGTGGCGCCCACCCCCACGCCGACCTTCACGCCGCGTCCCACCCCCGACCGGGACGAGCTCCGCAACCGCCGCACCCGCCACACGCGCTGAATCCCGGCTCTCAAGACGTTTTGCGTGGGTGAGGTCAGGGCCAAACCTCGACCATGTCGTCGACGATGTGAAGTGTCTCATCCTCCGGGTGCACGCGAGGATTGTTGAAGAGCTGCCAGGCGACGATGCTCCCGTCGGCTTGGCGAACGAACCAGTGCACCATGCGTAAGTCACGTCTACCCTTTGACCTCCAAGGACGGGCCTCATCTGGCGAAAGATGCCGGTAGGTCTCCTTTAACCGGGCTTCGTGACCTCGGACCGTTACGAACTTGTCGTCGTCAGCCGGTGCAAGGTTCAGATCCGTACTCGTTGGATGTGCGACTACTTCGAGGAGGAACCCGCCACGATCAACCTCCGCCATCGCGCCATACGGATGGGTATGCGATTCGCGCTGCCACACCGTGGCGACGGAACTGGGATCATTCGGACCACCGCTTGCCAGCACGAATGCCACTTGCCTACCGGTAGCACTCGGCGGGCGCCGGAAGGCAAGTATAGGAGGGTAGCGGAAGACCGCCGCTGCCTCTTCCACAGAGATCGCCCCGGGCGGGAGCGGTACAGCTGCCCCGTCACGGCCGCCGGGGGATCCTTCATGGGCGATTGCGGATCCAGGATCGGCACGTTCCACCTGACCACCGCCGTCGACAGTGGATGGGGAGGGTGGAGGCGCGCTCGTCGTCTGGCCGGATGGTGTGGAGACAGCCGTAGAGTTACGCATTGGTAGGTCGTTAGCCGAGCTGCAACTTGATGCCAGGATTGCGGCGATGGAAATCCACACAAGACGGCGTTTCACGATTGGTCCTTTAGTCAAAGAGGCAAAGATCAAGGATCCATGGGTGAGCACCCGCAGCCAGGATACCGAGAAGGAGCACCACGTTGGTTCGCTTTACGGGCTGGCCCCTTCGGTCGAGGAGCGGAACCCGACGAGCTTGATGCGGATCGCGTCTCACAATGGTACAGGCGGCATGCCCGGAGTTGGAAGCACGTCCGTACCATCAGGCCCGGGCCTGAGGCACACTGGAGGTGATGTCCCAGGCACGCACGACCCCGATCGGATCCCTGCGGGCCGCGCTCTCGCGGTTCCTCCGCACGCCCCAGCCCGTCGAGCAGGCCCCCGCGGAGGTCCGTCCGCTCCTCGACGAGGTCCGGGCCCACCATCCGAAGGCCGATCTGACGGCGGTGCTGCGTGCCTACCGGGTCGCCGAGGAGATGCACGCCGGACAGATGCGCATGTCCGGGGATCCCTTCATCACCCATCCGCTCGGGGTGGCGATGATCCTCGCGGAGATGGGCATGGACGTCACCTCGATCGTGGGGGCCCTGCTGCACGACGCCGTCGAGGACACCGACGCGTCCCTGGAGGACCTCCAGGAGTCCTTCGGCGCGGAGGTCGCCGAGATCATCGACGGGCTCACCAAGATCGCGCGGATCGGGTTCCAGTCCCTCGAGCAGGCCAAGGCGGAGAACTACCGCAAGATGATGGTGGCCATGGCCCGCGACCCGCGGGTGATCATCATCAAGCTGGCCGACCGGCTCCACAACATGCGCACCCTCGAGTCGCTCGCGCCCGAGAAGCGGGAGCTGAAGTCGAAGGAGACCCTGGAGATCTACGCGCCGCTGGCGGCCCGGCTCGGGATGTGGCAGATGCGAGCCGAGCTCGAGGACCTCGGATTCAAGTACCAGTTCCCGAAGCGCTACCAGGAGATCGTGGAGCTCACCGAGCGGCGGGCCCCCGAGCGGGACCGGTACCTCGAGGCGGTGCTCACCGAGATCCGCGCCCACCTCGACCAGGCGAAGATCCACGGGGATGTCTCGGGGCGGGCCAAGAACTACTACTCGATCTACCAGAAGCACGTGGAGCGCGGCCGCGAGTTCGACGACATCTTCGACCTCGTGGGGGTGCGGATCGTCGTGGAGGACCTGCGCGACTGCTACGCCGCCCTCGGGGTGGTGCACGCGATGTGGAAGCCGATCCCCGGACGCTTCAAAGACTTCATCGCGATGCCCAAGTTCAACATGTACCAGTCGCTGCACACCACGGTGATGGGCCCGGACGGCAAGCCGCTGGAGATCCAGATCCGCACCCAGGCGATGCACCGGATGGCGGAGTTCGGCATCTCCGCGCACTGGCGCTACAAGGAGACCGGGGGCAAGGAGTCCAAGGACTCCGACGTGCCGTGGCTCGGCGAGATGGTCGACGTGTACCGGGAGGCCCGCGACCCGCGGGAGTTCATGGAGCACCTGAAGCTCGACCTGTTCCACGACGAGGTGTTCTGCTTCACCCCCAAGGGCGACGTGGTCTGCCTGCCGCGCGGTGCCTGTCCCGTGGACTTCGCCTACGCGATCCACACCGAGGTCGGCCACCGGACGGTGGGGGCCCGGGTGAACGGACGGCTCGTCCCCCTGGAGACCAGGGTGGAATCCGGTGACGTGGTCGAGGTGATGACCACCCGCGCCCAGGACGCCCGTCCCAAGGAGGACTGGCTGGGGTTCGTGAAGACCTCCAGGTCCCGCTCGCGGATCCGGCACTGGCTGACCGCCCACCGCCGGGAGGAGGCTCGGGAGGAGGGCCGGGACACCTTCTTCAAGGTGCTGCGCCGCGAGAGCATCCCGCAGGCCGCCCTCGACGAGAACAGCTGGCGGCTGCTCATGTCCGAGACGAAGACCTCCGGCCAGGACAAGCTCTACGAGGCCCTCGGTGAGGGCCGCCTCCCGGTGGAGGATCTCGTCGGGGTGCTCCGCCGCATCTTCCGTCCCGAGACGCCGGCCGAGGAGGAGGAACCGGAGCCGCGCCCCGTCCGCCGCCGCAGGCGCGACGGCGTGTCGGCGGTGGTGGTCCGTGGCACCACAGGCGATATGGCCGTGAAGCTCGCACGGTGCTGCACGCCGGTGCCGGGGGATCCGATCTTCGGCTTCGTGACCAGGGGGCACGGCGTTTCCGTACACCGCGACGATTGCCCCAACGCCGGCTCGCTCACCGACCAGCCCGAGCGCCTGGTCGACGTCGACTGGGACACCTCCCAGGGCGGCACCTTCACCGTCGTGCTCCAGGTCGCCGCGCTCGACCGTGTGGGGCTGCTGCGCGACACGTCCGACGCCCTGTACGACACGGGCGTGATGATCCTCACGTCCTCGTCGTGGGCGACCCGTGACGGCACCGCCCGTCTGCGGTTCGCCTTCGAGCTCGGCGACGTCGCCCACCTCGACCACATCGTGCGCGTGGTGCGGCAGGTCGAGGGCGTCTTCGATGTCTACCGGGTGCTCCCGGTCAAGTCCCGTTCGGGCGGCTGACGACGTGCGTGCGGTACTCCAGCGCGTCTCCCGCGCCGAGGTGCGCGTCGACGGCGAGGTCGTGGGACGGATCGGGCGCGGCTTCGTCGTGCTGCTGGGCGTGCGTCAGGGCGACGGCGAGGCCCAGGCCCGCTACGTCGCCGAGAAGGTGGCGGCGCTCCGGGTGTTCCCGGACGAGGCCGGAAAGATGAACCGGTCGCTGATCGACGTGGACGGGGAGGCGCTCCTCGTCAGCCAGTTCACGCTCTACGCCGACACGCGTCGCGGACGACGGCCGTCGTTCGTGGAGGCCGCCGGGGGCGAGGAGGCGGAGCCGCTCGTCGACAAGGTGGGGGAGATGCTCGGGGAGCTGGGGGTCACGGTCGCTTCGGGGATCTTCGGGGCGATGATGGAGGTGGACCTTGTCAACGACGGCCCGGTGACGATCGTCCTCGACGCGCCGTAGCTCAGCAGTTCGGCATGGCGGGCATGTCGCAGATCTGCGAGCCGTCCGATCCGCCGCCGCCACCTGATCCGCCGCCACCACCCGAGCGGTCCCCGCTGCGCCGCGGCTGCCCGCTGGACCCGCCGGAGGAGCGGTCGCCCTGCTCGAAGTTGAAGCTCCCGCTGCCCGAGGTCTCAGTGGAGCTGGTGGTCGAGGAACCCCGGGACACCGTGCCCGCGGAACCGGAGGCCGCCCCGCCGGAGCTCGTCGCGGAGGAGGCCCCGGTGTTGCCGGCCTCCGCCTCCTCGGAGGGTCCCTCGTCGGCGGGGACGGTGAACACGGCGCGCAGGTCGCCGAGGCCCGGTCCGCGATCGACGGTCGCCGAGGCGGGTTCCGTCCGTTCGTTCACCGCACGCTGCGCGTCGCCGTCGGCCTTGAAGGCCACGTAGGATCCACCGCCGGAGGCCACAGCCACCACCGCGAGCATCACGACACGCCACCAGCGGATCCGGGGTCGCTGCACCGTCTCGGACATCATGTCAGCACATCGCCGGGAGGTTGCAGATACCGTCACCGGAGCGCCGGTCGGAGGTGCGGTCGCGACGGCGCTGGGCGCGGTCGGCTCCGTCGCTGCCTCCGGTCACCCGCGCGCGCTGGTTGATCCGGAAGGCGCCGTCACCCTCGAGTTCGATCCGCTGTTCCGCCTGGGCCGAGCCACCGGAGCCGACCGCGCCTGTGGACACGCTTGCCCCACCGGTGCCCTCCAGGGTGACCGAAACCTCGTCGGCCGAGGCGAACACGCTGCGCAGGTCGCCGAGGCGGGGGCCGGGGGAGAAGGTGGAGGAGACGCGGCTCGTCGCCGCGGGGGCGGCGGCAGCCCTCCGGTCGGCGTCGAGGCGGCCGGCGACGTCGCGCAGCGCGGTGAAGGTGCCCGTCAGGGCGAGGAGCCCCGCCACGACCGCGATGCCGATCTTCCCGTAGCCGATCGTTTCCACCGAAACCCCTCTCCCGAGCGGACAGCCGCACGCTGATATCCTCGTGCGACCCAGCGTATACCAAGGTGGACCCGATGACCCGCGCCAAGGCCCCCAGGGGCGTTCCCGACATCCTCCCGCCCGCCTCCGAGCTGCTCTCGGAGCTGGAGGACCGCGCGCGGGTGCTCTTCGACCGCTACGGCTACCGGCGCATCGAGACCCCGGTCTTCGAGCACACGGAGGTGTTCATCCGCACGATCGGGGAGTCCTCCGACATCGTCCGCAAGCAGATGTACACCTTCACCGACGGCGCCGACCGGTCGTTGACGCTGCGTCCCGAGGGGACGGCCCCCGTGGTCCGGGCTTTCGTCGAGCACCGCCTCGACGGCACCATGCCGATGCCGGCGCGCCTGTACTACATCGGGCCGATGTTCCGCTACGAGCGCCCCCAGAAGGGCCGCCAGCGCCAGTTCTTCCAGATCGGCGTGGAGGCCATCGGATCCGCCTCCCCGGTGGTGGACGCCGAGGTCATCATGCTCGGCGTCGAGTTCTTCCGGGGGCTCGGACTCGAGCCCGAGCTGCTGCTGAACTCGATGGGCTGCGCCGCCGACCGTGAGCGCTACGCCCCCCAGCTCCGCGCCGACCTCGCCGACCGAGCCGACGACCTCTGCGACGACTGCCTCGAGCGGCTGAAGACCAACCCGCTGCGCGTCTTCGACTGCAAGAACCCCGACTGCCAGAAAGTGCTGCGGCGCGACGTGCAGCCGATCTCCGAGTTCCTGTGCGCCGACTGCACCGTCCACTACCGGGGGGTGCAGGAGATCCTGGAGGCGCTCGGTGTGGCGTGGACCTCGGCCCCCGAGCTCGTCCGCGGGTTCGACTACTACACCCGGACGGTCTTCGAGTACGACCTGGCTTCTCTGGGGGCCCGGAGCGCGATCGGTGGGGGCGGGCGCTACGACGGTCTCGTGGAGGAGTTCGACGGGCCCCCGCTGCCGGGGGTGGGGCTGGCCGTGGGGGTGTGGCCCACGATGGTCGCGCTCACCGAGCTCCGGGGTGAGATCGAGGGCTGGACCCCGGACGTGTACGTGGCCTGGCTCGAAGGTCTGGCCCCGGTGGCGATGGCCACGGCACTGGACCTGCGCAACGCGGGGCTCCGCGTAACGGTGTCGGATGAGACCAGGTCGCTGCGGGCGCAGCTGCGGGCCGCCGACAGGTACGGGGCCGCCCGGGCCGTTATCCTCGGCCCCGACGAGGTGCGGCGGGGCGTCGCGACGGTCCGCGACCTCGCGGCGGGCACGCAGGACGAGATCCCCCTGAAGGATCTCGTCGGGAAGCTGGCGGGAGGTTAGGTGCTCAAGACCCATGGATGCGGTGCCCTGCGTGCGGAGCACGCCGGGCTCGAGGTGACGCTGGCCGGTTGGGTGGACGCCCACCGCGACCACGGTGGCGTGCTCTTCGTCGATCTGCGGGACGCCTCGGGTGTCGTCCAGGTCGTCTGCTCGCCGGAGTCCGCGGCGGTGAAGGACACCGCCGAGCGCCTGCGCGGAGAGTGGTGCGTGGCGGTCACCGGCACCGTCCGCAGCCGCCCTGAAGGCACGGAGAACACGAAGCTGCCCACCGGCGAGGTCGAGGTCGTGGCCGGCCGCATCGAGGTGTTCTCGGAGGCGCCGGCGCTTCCGTTCCCGATCGCCGACGAGGTGGACGCCGAGGAGACCACGCGGTTGCGCTACCGCTATCTGGATCTGCGGCGGGCCCCCCTGCTCGATGCGCTGCGGATGCGGGCGAAGGTCGTGAAGACGATGCACGACGTCCTGTCCGAGCGCGGGTTCCTGGAGGTCGAGACCCCGATCCTCGCCTCGTCCACGCCCGAGGGGGCCCGGGACTTCCTCGTCCCGTCCAGGCTCCAGCGGGGCACCTTCTACGCCCTCACCCAGTCCCCGCAGATCTTCAAGCAGATCCTGATGATCTCCGGCGTGGAGCGCTACTACCAGATCGCCAAGTGCCTGCGGGACGAGGATCTGCGCGCCGACCGTCAGCCCGAGCACACGCAGCTCGATCTCGAGATGTCCTTCGTCGAGCGGGAGGACGTCTTCGAGGTCGCCGAGGCGGTGATGCAGCGCGTCTGGCGGACCTGCCTCGGCGTCGAGCTCGACATCCCGTTCGATCGGATCACCCACGCCGACGCGATCCGCCGGTTCGGCACCGACAAGCCCGATCTGCGGGCCGGGCCGGAGATCGTGGACCTGTCCGAGGAGTTCGCGGCCACGGAGTTCAAGGCCTTCGCCGGTGCGCTGGCCGACGGCGGGGCGATCCGGGCGCTTCGCGTCCCGGGGGCGGGAGAGGCGTCCCGCACGCAGCTGGACGGGCTCATCGACCGCGCCAAGGAGTTGGGGGCCAAGGGCCTGGTGTGGATGGTGGTCGAGCCCGGGGAGCTGAGGGCCGCCATCGCGAAGTTCCTGTCCGCAGGTGAGCTGGATGCGATCCGCGCCCGGACGGAGAGCGAGGCCGGCGACCTCATCCTGATCGCCGCCGACATCCCGTCCTTCGCCAGCGAGGTTCTCGGGACGCTGCGAGTGGAACTGGCTCGTGCTCACGACCGGATCCGCTCGGGCTCCGACCCGGCCCACTGGTTGTTCTCGTGGGTCGTCGACTTCCCGATGTTCGACTGGAACGACACCGAGCAGCGCTGGGATCCGGCCCACAACCCGTTCACCGCCCCGACCCGCGATACGGAAGCCTTGCTGGACACCGATCCCGGCGCGTGTGTGTCGCAGAGCTACGACCTGTGCCTGAACGGCGTGGAGCTGCTGTCGGGGGCCATCCGCATCCACCGCCAGGACCTCCAGGCCAGGATCTTCCAGGCCATCGGCATCGACGAGGTGCAGGCCCAGGAGCGCTTCGGCTTCTTCCTGGAGGCGTTCCGGTTCGGCGCTCCGCCGCACGGCGGATTCGGGATGGGACTCGACCGGCTCGTGATGCTGCTCACCGGCGGCACGTCGATCCGTGACGTGATCGCCTTCCCGAAGACGCAGTCGGGCTCCGATCTCATGACCGGCGCCCCCACCGCCGTGGATGCGAAGCAGCTCCGCGACCTCGGGATCAGGCTGGCCGGCGAGGAGCGTACGTGAGCAGGCGCGGCTGGATCGTCCTCGGCGCGGTGGTCGGCGTGTGGCTGCTCGTGCTCGTCGGCATCGGGGCCGTGGCCATCACCGCCGTCGCCGATCTCGGCCAGGCCGGCGACTGGGACGAGGCGCTCATCCTCGGTGAGGGACCCCAGAAGGTGGTCGTGATCCAGGTGGCCGGCGAGATCCACACCGGTTCCGGCGGCGGCTCGTTCGGTCCTACGGCCGGCTCCCGCGACATCGTGAGCCAGCTCCGCCAGGCCGAGGAGGACCCGGACGTGGCGGCGATCGTGATCCGCCTGGAGACCCCCGGGGGCGGTGTGGTCGCGTCCGACGAGATCTACCGGGCGACGCGGCGGGTGGGGGAGAGCAAGCCGGTGGTGGCGTCCATGGGCGATCTGGCGGCCTCCGGTGGGTATTACGTGGCGGCTGCCACGCAGCGGATCGTCGCCAACCCGGCCACGCTGACGGGATCCATCGGCGTGATCATGATCCTGCCGAACCTCGAGGGAACCGCGGAGAAGCTCGGGATCCGTCCGGTGGTGCTGACGGCCGGCGAGAACAAGGACGAGGGATCGATGTTCCGGGAGATGGATCCGGAGGAGCGCGCGCACTTCCAGCGTCTCCTGGACGAGGCCCACACCCGCTTCATCGAGGCCGTCGCCGAAGGCCGCGGCGTGGAACCGGACGAGATCCGTCCCGCCGCCACCGGGCGCGCGTACTCGGGGACGCAGGCCCACGACCTCGGACTCGTGGACGAGTTCGGCGACCTCGAGGACGCCTATCGTGCCGCCTTGGAGCTCGCGCAGCTCGACGAAGACCGGTCGCGGCTCGTGGAGTATCGTGCCCCGCCCGGCCTCGGTGACCTGTTCGGATCGCCTTTCTTCCGCTCACCCGTCGAAGAGGTCAAGCGGGAGCTCGGCATCGGGTTCGGCCTCAAGTACCTGTACCTGCCATGAGACATCCTTTGTCAACCTTCTTCTCAGGCGACCTTCTGCTCGACTCTTCC
>CAZLKN010000054.1:0-20089 GCA_964560135.1 uncultured Actinomycetes bacterium
GTCACGGCGATGGCCGAGATCGTGACGATGTGGATGTACTCGGCGAGGAAGAACAGCGCGAACTTCACGCCCGAGTACTCCGTGTGGTAACCGGCGACGATCTCCGTCTCGGCCTCCGGCAGGTCGAAGGGGGCACGGTTGGTTTCGGCGATGCCGGCCACGAGGAAGATCACGAAGGCCGGGAGCTGGGTGAACACGAACCAGCTTGTGACGCCGGCCTGAGCCTCCACGATGCTGCGGGTCGACAGCGTGCCCGCGTACAGCACCACGGGGACGACGGCCAGACCCATCGCGATCTCGTAACTGATCATCTGGGCGCTGGAGCGCACGGCCCCGATCAGCGGGTACTTGGAGCCGGACGACCAGCCGGCCAGCGCAACGCCGTAGACCGAGATAGACCCCATGGCCAGGAAGAACAGGATCCCCACGTTGAGGTCGGCGAGCTGGAGCATCACCGTCCGGCCCGCGATCTCGACGGTGTCCCCGATGGGAACCACCGAGAAGGCGAGGAACGCGGGGACCATCGAGATGATCGGCGCGAGTGGGAACACGATGCGGTCCGCCGACGCCGGGATGATGTCCTCTTTCATGAAGAGCTTGATCCCGTCGGCGAGGGACTGGAGCATGCCGAAGGGACCGGCCCGGTTGGGGCCGATCCGTGACTGCATGTCGGCCAGGATCTTGCGCTCCGCCCAGATCACGAACATCGTCAGCGCCAGCAGGATCGCGAAGACCGCGACCGTCTTGATCAGGATGATGAGGATCTCCACGCCGTCCATCAGGCGCGCTCCACGCTGACGTCCGGGGAACGGTCGCCCCAGGCCAGCAACTCGCGGGCACCGCCGTCGGGCTGCGCGAAGGGGACGAACACGACACCACGTCTGGTCGCCGCGTCCACCCGGGCCGGCGCCACGATCGTGCCGTGGGCGGAGGACACACGGACGCTCGCCCCGTCCTCGATGCCCGCGGCCCGGGCGTCGTCCGGGTGGAGCTCGACGAACACCGGCGGGGTCAGGTCCGCGATCCCGGGCGTGTGCCGGGCCCGGGATCCTCCGTCGTAGAGCAGACGGTAGGCCAGGAGCCGCAGCGTCCGCTCGGGGTCGGGCTGGGGGATCTGGGCGTGCACGGTGTCGACCACGCCCCCAGGAGGCAGATCGTGGCGCGCGAGCGAGTCCAACTCGCTGCGGACGTCCTCCAGGCGACGGCAGCCGATCGGGCGGCCGATCCGGCGAGCGGCTTCGGCGAAGATCGCGTAGTCCGCGCGCGCCGCCCCCGGCGGATCGGACGCCTGTTCCACGGATTGCCGCCGGCCCTCCCAGTCGGTCAGCGTCCCCTGCCGCTCGACGAACGCCGCCGCCGGCAGCACGAGATCCGCGTGCGCGAGCTGCGGGCCCTGCTGGACGTCCTGGAGGATCACGAACCCGGCCCCCTGGAGCGCACCGCCGCCGAGGGCCGGATCGGGCACGTCGTTGAGCAGGTCCGCGCCCGCGAGCCACAGCACGCCCAGTTCCCCGCCGGCGGCCCGTTCCAGCATCCCGCCGACGTCCAGGCCCGGCTCCGGGGGCACGGGCGCTCCCCACAGCTCCTCCACCGCGCGCCGGTCGTTCTCGTCGTCCACGCGCCGCCATCCGGGAAGCAGATCCGGGTGGGCACCCGCAGCGAGGGCGCCGTACTCACCCGCGCGCCTGGGGGTCCAGCCGAGACGGCCCCCGCAGGCGGCGGCCACCGTCCGCCAGGCCCGGACGGCCTGAGGGTCGGACACCGTCCGGGGGCCGAGCAGGATGACCGGCCGCTCCGCGTCGCGCAGCGCCTCCGCCAGAGCACGGACCTCGGCGGACGGCACCCCCGCAGCAGCCGCCAACGCCTCCGCGCCCGCGGCCACGGGCTGGCCGAGAGCGGCCGCAACCGCCGCGCCGACCAACGCGTCGGACCCCGGAAGCGGGGCCAGGTGCCGCTCGGCGAGCTCGGTCAGCGCGATCCGCCGCGGGTGGACGACCGTCACGGCTGTTCCGCGTTTGGTGGCGGCGATGCGCAGCCGCAGGAACACCACCGGCAGCTCCTCGCGCAGGTCCGTGGAAACGAGCACGACCCGGTCGGCGGACAGCAACTCCGGATAGCCGACCTGCGGGGGCAGGAGCGCATCGGCGCTCATGCCACCCTCGAGCCGGTGATCGATGGAGTTGGTCCGGCCCACGACACGCGCGAACTTCTGAGCCGCGTAGGTGTCCTCGTCACACAGCGATCCGCCCACGAGCATGCCCAGCCTTGACCTGTCGCCGCCGCCGAGCAGGGGGCCGAGCCGTTCGCCGAGGACCCCGAAGGCCTCGTCCCAGGACACGGGCGCGAGCTCTTCGCCGCGACGCACCATCGGCTGGAGCAGCCGCTCCGGCGACGAGATGTAGGCATGCCCGTAGCGGCCCTTGTCGCAGAGCCATTCCTCGTTGGTGTCCTCGTTCGTGGCCGCCGAGAACCGGATGAGGTTGCCGTCCTGGACGCGGACGCTCGCCACCAGGCTGCAACCGGCGGCGCAGAGGTTGCAGGTGGTCGTGGTGTTGTGCAGATCCCAGGGGCGCGCCCGGAACCGGTAGGGGGTGCTCGTGAGGGCTCCCACGGGACAGATCTGCACGGTGTTGCCGCTGAAGATCGAGCTGAAGTCCTCGCCCTCGAACGGGTAGATGTACGAGGACGGCCCCCGCTCCATCACGCCGATCAACGTGTCGCCGGACAACTCTTCGCAGAACCGGGTGCAGCGGTAGCAGAGGATGCAGCGCTCCCGGTCGAGCTTGATCAGCGGCGAGATCGGCACCGGCTTGGCGAACCGGCGCTTGGGCTCGATGAACCGGGACTCCCCGGGGCCGTAGTCCTGGGCCTGGTCCTGGAGCGGGCACTCGCCGCCCCGGTCGCAGATCGGACAGTCGAGGGGATGGTTGAGCAGGAGGAACTCGAGGACGCCCTCCTGGGCCTCCTTGATGTCCGGATTGGCGAACTGGGTCTGGACGACCATGCCGTCGGCCACCCGCGTCGTGCACGAGGTCTGGGGTTTGGGGGGTCCACCCTCGATGTGCACCAGGCACATCCGGCAGGCGCCGACGGGATCCATGCGCGGGTGATAGCAGAAGAACGGGATGTAGATCCCGGCCCGCTTGGCCACCTCGATCAGCAGCTCCCCGGGCCGGCACGCGATCTCGCGCCCGTCCACGGTGACCGTGATCGTCTCCTGCCTCGTGTCCATCTACACCGTCGCCTTCGCCGTCGCTCCGCGGAATGGACAACCGCCACCGCGGATGTGCTCCTCGTACTCCTGCCGGAAGAACTTCAGCGAGGAGGACACCGGCGCGCCGGCCCCGTCGGCCAGGGCGCAGAGCGTCTTCCCCACCATGTTGCGGTTCGCGCTGGGCATCACCTCGAGATCCCGCTCGCGGCCCTCACCGTCCTCGATCCGGCGCAGCGTGCGGGCGAGCCAGTAGGTGCCCTCCCGGCACGGGGTGCACTTCCCGCAGGACTCGTGCTCGTAGAACTCCATCCAACGCAAGACGGCCTGCACGATACAGAAGTCCTCGGGGATCACGACGAGGGCGCCGGTGCCGAGCAGCGACCCGGCCTCCGCGATCCCCTCGAAGGACATCGGCGTCTCGAGATGGTCGGGGGTGAGCATCGGCGTGGACGACCCGCCGGGGACGAAGGCCTTGATGCCCCGCGAAGTCAGACCGCCGCAGGCGTCGATCAACTCCCGGACCGGTGTCCCGAGCGGCAGTTCGACGTTGCCCGGCCGGCGAACCGCCCCGGACACGCTGAAGGTCATCGTCCCGGGTGACTGCTCGGTCCCCCACTGGCGGAACCACTCGGGCCCGTTGAGCACGATGGGTCCGACGTTGCAGAGCGTCTGCACGTTGTTCAGCACGGTCGGCGAGGCGTACAGGCCCGCGATCGCGGGGAACGGGGGCCGGGACCGCGGCATGCCGCGGTACCCCTCGAGCGATTCGAGGAGCGCGGTCTCCTCGCCGCAGATGTAGCCACCGGCGCCGCGGTGGATCACGATGTCCACCGAGAAATCGCTGCCGAAGATCCGCTCGCCGACCAGACCGGCCTCGCGAGCCTCGGCGAGCGCCGCGGTCAGCCGGTGGTAGGCGTGGAGCATCTCCCCCCGCAGGTACACGAATCCCTTCGTGGCCCCGACGGCGTAGCAGGTGGTCGCGATGCCCTCGAGCAGCAGGTGGGGATCGATCTCGACGATCTCCCGGTCGTGGAAGGTCCCCGGCTCGCCCTCGTCGGCGTTGCAGACGACGTAGGTCGGCTTGGGTGAGTCTTTGGGCGTGAACGACCACTTCCGTCCCGTGGGGAAGCCGGCGCCGCCACGGCCGCGCAGCCCCGCATCGGACACAGCCTTCACGACGTCGTCCGGGGCCATCTGCGTGACCGCCTTGCGCAGCCCCTCGTAGCCGCCGGACTCCCGGTAGACGCGCAGCGTCCAGGACTCGGGGGTGCCGCGCCGCTGGAAGATGATCGGTCCCGCCTCAGGCACCGCCGGCCTCCTCGAAGCTCTTCGGCTGCCGGAACTCGTCCAGAACCTCCTCGAGGGGCCGGCCGGAGCGAAGCTCCCGGCACAGCCGCTCCGCGCGCTCGGGGGTCAGGTACGGCAGGTCGTGGTAGTTCACCTGTGCGATGGGGGCCCAGTCGCAGTAGGCCAGACACTCGGCGGGTTCCCAGGAGATCAGACCGTCATCGGTGGGCTCGTGCGGGGGGCCGAGGAGTTCCCGGAGCTTGGACTCCGTGCGATCCGCGCCCCAGATCGCACAGGACACGTTCGTGCAGAGGCTGAGCAGGTAGCGTCCCTGCGGCTGGCGCTTGAACATCGTGTGGAAGGTCGCCACCCCGGCCACGTCGGCCGCGCTGAGTCCGAGGATCTTCGCCACCTCGCGGATCGCCTCCGCGGAGACGTAGCCCACCTCGTCCTGGGCCTCGTGCAGCAGCATCAGGGCCGCCGAACGGGGCTCCGGATAGCGCCCGACGATCTCCTCGGCCTTGCGGTGGAAGGCTTCCGAGAGTGCCATCAGCGATCCACGTCCCCCATGACCGGGTCGAGCGAGGCCAGGATCGCCACAAGATCGGCCAGCATGTGACCGGGAGCGACGCGCGGAAGCGCCTTGAGGTTCACGAAGGACGGCCCGCGGATGTGCATCCTCCAGGGACGGCCGCGACCGTCCGAGGCGACGTAGATCCCGAGCTCCCCGCGGGGGGACTCCACCGGGATGTAGACCTCGCCTGCGGGCACATGGGGACCCTCGGTGAACAGCTTGAAGTGGTGGATCAGCGCCTCCATGGACACGTTGATGCGGTGGCGGGGCGGCGGCGTCATCTTGCTCTCCGTCCGGACCGGTCCGGCGGGCAGACCCTCGAGGACCTGCCCGACGATCCGGACGGACTGGTGCATCTCCGCCATCCGGACGAGGTACCGGTCGTAGCAGTCGCCGTGCTCGCCGATCGGGACCTCGAAATCGAACTGGTCGTAGGGCAGGTACGAGCTGCGCTTGCGCAGGTCGTGGGCCACACCGGAGGCCCGCAGCGCCGGACCCGTGATCCCCAAGGCGATCGCGTCGCGGGCGTCGAGGACCCCGATCCCCCGATTGCGCTGCATCCAGATCGGGTTGGTGGACAGGAACGTTTCGTATTCCTCGAAGCGGCGGGGGAGCAGGTCGACGAGCTCGCGGACCATGTCGATGCCCTCCGGGGGCAGGTCCATGTTCACGCCACCCGGACGGATGTAGGCGTGGTTCATCCGCAGGCCGGTGATCGTCTGGTACGCGTCGAGGATCATCTCCCGCTCGCGGAACGCGAAGGTCGCCATCGACAGTGCACCCAGCTCAAGCCCCGTGGTCGCCAGCCACACGAGGTGCGAGGAGATCCGGTTGAGCTCGAGCATCATGATCCGGATCCACTGGGCCCGCGGCGGAACCTCGATCCCGGCGAGCTGCTCGGCGCCGATGCAGTAGGCCGTCTCGTTGTGGAAGGGCGAGAGGTAGTCGGCCCGGGTGACGTCGGTCACGGCCTGGATCCAGTTCAGGGTCTCGGCCTGCTTCTCGATGCCCGTGTGCAGGTAGCCGAAGATCGGCTCGACGGCCAGCACGGTCTCCCCGGTGACTTCGACACGGAGGCGGAGCACGCCGTGGGTGGACGGGTGCTGCGGACCCATGTTGATGCGCATGGTCTCGCCCTCGACCCAGAGGTCGCGCACCTCCGGGCCGGTGGCGGTGGACGAGCGTCCCGCGTCGATGCTGCTCACGCGTCCCCGTCCTTCTCGTCATCTGCCGGCTGGGTGGGTGCCTCGGGCTCCTCCTGCGGGGGCTCGGGGCGCGGCGGAACCCGGACCCCGGTGGCCGGGGCGCCGGTCCACGTCCAGTGGGAGGGCTTACCCCGGTCGCGGGCCAGCCGCGGGGGAACGCCGCCCGCCGAGGGACGGCTCTCGGCGGATACCTGGGACTCACCCACGTAGGCGGGCTCGATCTTGTACTCCACGGGCACGCCACCCACGGCGTAGTCCTTCCGCAGCGGGTGGCCGACCCAGTCGTCGGGCATGAGGATGCGGCGGAGGTCGGGATGCCCGTCGAACACGATCCCGAAGAAGTCGTAGACCTCGCGCTCGTGCCACTCGGCCCCCGGGTAGACGTCCACGACCGACGGCACGCGCGGGTGGTCCTCGTCCGGCAGCCGCACCTTCACCCGCAGCCGTGCGTCCGAAGACAGCGAGTACAGGTGGTAGTTGAGGTCGTAGCGCGGGTCACGGGGCAGCCAGTCGACCGCGGACACGTCCGACAGCAGGTCGAATCCGGCGTCCTCTCGCAGGACGCGCAGCACGTCCGCCACCCGCGCGGGCTCGACCACGAGCACACCCATCCCGACGTCCTCGTAGGCCTCGAGGAGCGCATCGGGAATGCGTTCACGAACACGTGCGCCGAACTCGGATGTGATGGTCATCCCACGCCTCCTCAGCGCGCCCGCCCCAGGCGGAGCGGTTCTCGCTGGATCTTCTCGTGGAGCTGCAGGATCCCGGCCATCAGGATCTCGGGGGTCGGCGGGCACCCGGGGACGTACACGTCGACGGGGACGATCTGGTCCACGCCCTGCAGGATCGCGTAGTTGTTGAACATCCCACCGCAGGAGGCGCAGGCGCCCATCGAGATGACCCACTTCGGCTCCGCCATCTGGTCGTAGATCTGGCGCAGGACCGGAGCCATCTTCTGCGAAACCCGGCCGGCCACGATCATCAGGTCGGCCTGGCGGGGCGAGGCCCGGAACGCCTCCATGCCGAAGCGCGCCAGATCGTGCCGCGGCGCCACCGTCATCATCATCTCGATCGCACAGCAGGCCAGGCCGAAGGTCGCCGGCCAGACCGATGACTTCCGGGCCCACTGGACGAGCTTCCCGGCGTTCGCGGTGACGATCGAAGGGAGCCGTTCCTCTAGTCCCACTCCAGACCCCCGTTCCGCCACTCGTAGAGGAAGGCGATGAACAGGATCCCGATGAATACGCTCATCGCGATCAAGGAGAAGGCCGGGAACTGCCGGAAGCTCACGGCCCACGGGAACAGCAGGATGACCTCGACGTCGAAGATCACGAACAGCATCGCCACCAGATAGAAACGGACCGGGAACCGCTCCGAGGGCGGGTCGATCTCGGTGATGCCGCACTCGTACGGGCTCAGCTTCTGGATGGTCGGGTCCTTGGGAGACAGCACCCGTGCTGCCGCGACGGAGAGGCCGGCGAACGCCCCCGCGAGCACGAGCATGAACGCGATCGGCAGGTAGCTCTGCAGCACGGTCCTCTCGTCCCTCGGCTCGATTCCGACGCCCACGGTAGCCGCGCCCCCGGAAGAGCCGCAAACGACCCCGGGCGTCCCCAACTTCGTGATTGCGTTCACAAGATACCGTCCGACGTGGGTCCGCGTCGAGCCTGGAGGGATCAGCCGAACCGCACCCGCGAGGACAGACCGACGAGGGCACGCATCGTCGCGTCCCCGGCCGTCCCGCCCTGCTCCCGGTACAGGTTGGCCATGAGCTTGAACACGAACGACATCAGCGGCGGAACCCGCATGCCGAGCTGGGTCGCCGCTCGCATCACGGGCGGTTTGCCGACCAGCCGCACGAACGTGCGTCCCAGGCGGTAGTACGGCCCCCAGAGCGCGTCCAGACGGGCCTCGTAGTCGGACAGGTCCGTGGCCCCCGGCCCGTCCAGCGCGGCCAGGAGGGTCTCGGCCCCCGCCACGCCGGACTCCACGGCCTCGGAGATCCCTTCGCCGTTGAAGGGATTCACCACACCGGCGGCGTCGCCGACGGCGAGGGCGCCGGGCCGCCACGGGGGCCACACCGCGAACCCCATCGGCAACCGCCAGCCCTTCAGCTGCCCCCGGCGGCGCAGTTCCTCGATCCCCGGCAGCTCCCAGGAACGGGGCAGGCCCCGGAGGAAGGCGTCCATCAGATGGGCGGTGTTGACCTCCCGCCACCCGCGGTACGTGCTCAGGAGTCCCACGCCGACGTTGATCCGTCCTTCCCCCATCGGGAACACCCAGCCGTAGCCGGGGAGCAGCACGCCGTCGTCGCGCAGCTCTAGGAAGCTCTCGATCACTCCATCGTCGTCCACCGGACGCGCGGCCTCGAAATGCGCGCGCATGGCCAGCCCGATCGGCCGGGAGTCGAGGCGCGTCATCCCCAAGGCCCTGGCCACCCGCGACGATGCCCCGTCCGCGGCCACGACCGCTCCGGCGCGTACCTCACGCTCGGAGCCGTCCTGCTTGATCACGGCCCCCGTGACGATCCCGCCATCCACGACGGGGGCCCGGACCTCGGCCCCCTCCCGCACCTCGGCCCCCGCGGCCTGGGCGTGACGGAGCAGCATCTCGTCGAGGTCGGTCCGGGCCATGACGTAGCCGTGGTCGGGGAAGGACTCGGACACCGGCCATCCGAACTCGAGCGTCCGGCCGGCTCCGAAGACCCTGAGCCGGTCGACGCGGTTGGACCGTTTCAGCTCCGCGTCGAGGCCGAGGTCGGCCACGGCCTTCACGGCGCGGGGAGTGAGACCGTCGCCGCACGGCTTGTCCCGGGGGAAGACGGCCTTGTCGCAGACCAGCACCCGGGCCCCGGCGGACGCCAGCCGCCAGGCGGTGGATGAGCCGGCAGGGCCTGCGCCCGCCACGATGACGTCGTATCGGTCCACGGCAGGCCCACTCTACGCGGTGGTCCCCGCGGACGCGGGGACGCGCGTCAGCGGAAGACCGCCGTCCCGTTCATGAACGGGTGGACGTCGCAGTGGAAGTAGTAGGTCCCGGGTGCGGGCGCGGTGAACGTCTCCTCGCGGGTGTCGGGCCCGGGGAAGATCTCACCCTCGAAGATCGGCTCGGCCTGCGTCTCGTCGGTGTAGATCGCCACGTTGTGGGGGACGCTATCCTCGTTGGTCAGCACGATGGTGACCTCGGTCTCGGCGGCCAGGACAATCTCGTCGGTATCGAACTCGATCTGCTCGGCCATCATGTCGACCTCGGTCGGTGGGGCGTCGTCCGCGGGCGCCGGTGCTTCTGCCTCCTCCACGAACTCCGCCACACCGTTCATGCTCGGGTGGACGTCGCAGTGGAAGTAGTACTCACCTGGATCCGGGGCGGCGAACTCGTACTCCTGCGTTTCGGGCCCCGTGAACAGCTCCCCGACGAAGATCTCCTCGGACAGCGTCTCGTCGGTGTAGATCGCCACGTTGTGCTGGGCCCGGTCCTCGTTGCGCAGCACGACGGTCACGTCGGTGTTCGCCGGGAGAACGATGCGGTCGAGGTCGAACTCGATGCCGGCCGCCACGATCTCCACCGTGTCGGTCACGGTGGGCACGTCGGGGGTCTCGTCGGGTACGGGCTCCGGCGGCGCGAACTCCTGCTGGATGGCCACGGCGTTCACGACGTAGAGGAGCGCGAAGACCGGGATCACCACGTAGGCGGCGTACAGCCACCTGGGGACGCGGCCCACGGTCTGACCGATCCCGGCGACGGTCTCCTCCTCCGGCTCCTCGGAGACCTCGGGCTCGGGCTCCGTTCCCGCCCGGGCCAGCTCCTGCCGGCTGCGGACCCAACGATCCAACGCGACGGCACCGATGATGATCGCCAGGGCGATTCCGACGAACAAGACCGACAGCACGAACACGGCGTTGGCGTCCGTGGCGATCCCGCGGGCGCCCTCCGTGGCCTCGGGGAGCGGGCCACAGGACGCGGCGGCGACGAGTGTCACCGCGAGAAGGACCGCGCGGGCCCCCAGCAACCTCACGAGCCTCATCTAGGAACCTCTCTTTTCGAGCAGGCGCCCGGCGCGGGCGCGGGTCCGCGAAACGCTGTGCGGTAAGGATGACAACACACCTGGAGAGCGGCCACAACCCACGGGCGTCAGCTGAGCATGCTGTCGGCGGCGATCGCGGCGAACAGCAGCGCGAGGTAGCTGAGCGAGTACCGGAACAGTCCCATGGCACTCTGTGCCGTCGGGTTGAGCCGCAGCCGGAGGGCGAGGATCACGAACCCGGCACCCAGCCCCACCGCCGCGGCCGCGTACACCAGACCCATCGGCGCGACGGGGAGCAGCGAGAAGGTGACCGGCAGGAGCACCAGCGTGTAGGCGAGGATCTGCCCGGTGGTATGACCCACCGGACGCACCACGGGCAGCATCGGCACCCCCGCGGCGGCGTAATCGTCGCGGTACTTCATCGCCAGCGCCCAGAAGTGCGGCGGCGTCCAGAAGAAGATGATGGCGAACAGGATCCACGCCTCCAGAGCCAGCGTCCCGGTGACGGCGGCCCAGCCCACGAGGACGGGGACCGCGCCCGCGGCTCCCCCGATCACGATGTTCTGGGGGGTCGTCCGCTTGAGCCACACTGTGTAGACGAGGACGTAGAAGAGGATCGCGCTCAGGGCCAGCAGCGCCGCCAGCAGGTTCACGACGACGGCCAGGAGGCCGAAGCCGGCCAGACCGAGCGCCACACCGAACAGCAGGGCGTGGGTGGGTTCGATCCGGTGCGCGGGAAGGGGTCGCGCGCGCGTGCGATTCATCTTCTCGTCGATATCACGCTCGAGGAACTGGTTGATGGCGTTCGCGCTCCCGGCAGTCATCATCCCACCGGCCAGCGTCGCGGCGACGAGCCCGAGGGACGGGAAGCCGCCGGCGGCCAGCATCATCGCCGGGACGGTGGTGACGAGCAGGAGCACCACGATGCGCGGCTTCGTGAGGCGCACGTACGCCCGCACGCGGTCGGTGAAGGCCTCCCCGCCGCGGGGCGCGGGTCCGGCGGCGCCCGTGGGGGCCGGTGCCGCCCGGGCGGATACCACGAGCGCCCACAACAGACCCCAGATGACCGCGGACAGCGTCACGTGTGCGATCACGGCGGCGGGGGCGAGGACGGTCCAGATGTTCGCGGCCCCCACGAGGATCTGCGCGGTGAACGCCACCCACACCCCGGCCGCGAGGGACCGGACGTCCGGGCGGGGGTCGCGGCGCGCACGCAGAGCGAGGGCGGTCACGTGCCCGAAGACGGCCAGCGCGAGCAGACGGTGCAGGACGTGCAGCGCCGCGGGCTCCGAGGCCACGCCCGGAAGGATGCTGCCACCCATCAGCGGCCAGTCGGGGAATACGAGACCGGCCCCCTTCTCCCGTACGAGCGCGCCCACGACGAGCAGCACGAAGGTGCCCGCGATGGCCCCGGAGACCATCCCCGCCAGGCGCCGGTGCTCACCGGCGGCCCGAGGGCGGCCCGATGTGCGGGCAGCCGCGTGGATGGACACCGTCAGCCCGACGAGGGCCAGCGCAAGGACGAAGTGGGCGGACACGTAGGCGGCATGCAACTCGGAGGTGACGACCACACGTCCGAGGAGGGCCTGGGCGATCACCGTCACCAGCGCGGCGTAGGCAGCGACCACGAACCCCCGGCGGGCTCCCGTCCATCTGTGGGCGCCCCACACCAGAGCGAGGATCAGGAGCACGACCACGCCCGCAACCGCCCGATGGGCGTACTCGATCACGGCGTGGTACTCGAGCGGGGCGACCCATCCGCCGACGCACCTCGGCCATTCGTCCAGGCAGCCGAGCCCGGACCCGGTGGCGCGTACGAGCGCGCCAAGGCCGACGAGCCCCAGTGTGGTGGTAGCGGTTGCCAGCGCGAGCCGGCGGAAGCGAGTCACGCGATCCTCCTGGAGGTGAACAGGCGCCAGGAAGCCTACCGCAGTAGCGCGTGCCGGTCCGAAGCAAGGACACTGGGGGCGTGGTTCAGGCTCCCCCGAACTCCCAGACGGCGCTGCGCCGACGCGTCACCGAGGAGTTGTTCGCATTCCTCGAGGAGGAACGCGGATGGCTCGATCTCGAGATCCAGCCGCTGCTCGACGAGCTCGAAGCCGTGGTCTCGGCGGGCGGCAAGCGGCTGCGTCCGATCTTCTGCTACTGGGGCCATCGCGCCGCGGGCGGCGCGGACGGCCCCCCGATCGTCCGTGCCGGCGCTGCCCTGGAGATGCTCCACACCTTCGCGATCGTGCACGACGACGTGATGGACCGGTCCCCGATGCGCAGGGGCAGGCTGTCGTCGTTCCAGGTTCTCGCCGAGCTCGCGCGCGGCATCGGTCACCGGGGTGACCCCGAGCGGTTCGGTGTCTCAGCCGCGGTGCTCACCGGCGACCTCGCCCTGGTCCTCGCCGACCGGCTGCTGGCCACGGCGGGCTTTCCGGCCGACCGGATGGCGGCGGCGGTCGTGCTGTTCGATCGCATGCGCATCCGGGCCATCGCGGGCCAGTACCTCGACCTGCTGGCCGCACACCGCGGCGAAGCCGACGAGGCGACGGCCCGGAGGATCGGGTCGCTCAAGGCCGCCGGCTATACGGTGGCCGATCCGCTGGCGATCGGCGCCACGCTCGCCGGCGGAAGCGCCGAGGTGCTCGAGGTACTGGAAGCCTACGGCCGCCCCCTGGGTGAGGCCTTCCAGGTGCGCGACGACGTGCTCGGCGTGTTCGGCGATCCCGAACGCACGGGGAAGGACCGAGACTCCGACCTGCGGGAAGGCAAGCAGACGGTGCTGGTCGCCAAGGCCCGGGCGTCGGCCTCCGACCGCGACCGCAGGTTCCTGGAGGACCACATCGGCGACCCCGACCTCGATCCGGAGGACGGCCGCCGGATCCGGGAGATTCTGCTGCGGACCGGTGCCCTCGATGCCGGCCTCGAGCTGATCGGAGAGCTGACCGCCGAGGCCAAGGCTGCGCTTCGTCCCGACCTGGCCACCCCCGAGGCCCGGGCGGCGCTGGCGGCGCTGGCCGACCAGGTCTCGGTGCGGGACGCCTGAGGGAGGGAGGGTGGCACCCGTCATCGAGGTCGAACAGCTCGTCAAGCGCTACGGCGCAACGGCGGCCGTGGACGAGCTGTCCTTCACCGTCTCCGCCGGCGAGGTCTTCGCCCTGCTCGGGCCGAACGGTGCCGGCAAGACCACGACGATCGAGATCCTGGAGGGTCTCCGGGCCCCCGACTCCGGCCACGTCCGCGTCCTCGGGACCGATCCCCGGCGGGGCGGAGGACCACTCGCCGCCCGCATCGGGGTGATGCCGCAGGACGGTGCTCTCTACGCCGGGATCCGCGCCGAGGAGGCGCTCCGGCTGTTCGCGTCCTTCTATCCGCAGCCTGCGGACACCGACGAGCTCATCGATCGTCTCGGCCTGGACGCCGTCCGCCGCACCACCTACCGGCACCTGTCCGGAGGGGAGCGCCAGCGCCTGTCGCTGGCCCTAGCCTTGGTGGGCCGGCCGGAGCTCGCGTTCCTCGACGAGCCCACCGCGGGGATGGACGTCCATGCCCGGAGACGGACCTGGGAGATCCTCGCCGAGGCGAAGATCCGTGGGGTGACGGTGCTGCTCACCACCCACCTCCTCGAGGAGGCGGAGCAGCTCGCGGACCGCGTCGCGATCATGCACCGTGGGCGGCTGGCAGCTGTGGGCTCGCCGGCCGAGCTCACGGCGTCGGCCGGACGCGACCTCCGATTCCGGACCGACGCGGACATCGACCTCGGGGCCCTGGCCACAGCCTTGGGGGCCGAGGTGACCCGCGAGCGCACCGGCACGTACCGCGTGGCGCTGGCCGCACCCACCCCCAGGCTGGTGGCGGCGCTCACGTCGTGGCTGGAGTCCCGCGAGGTGCTGGTGCGGGAGCTGTCCGTCGGCAGCCGCACCCTGGAGGAGGCGTTCATCGCGCTGACCGGCGGGGAGGACACATGACCGTGCGTGGCACGATCGCCCTCGCCCGGATGGAGCTGCTGCTCACGCTTCGCCGGGGGGAGAGCCTCCTCGTCACCCTCGGGATCCCCCTCGGACTCCTCCTGTTCTTCGGCACCGTGGACGTGCTGCCCGTCGACGGGCCGACCCTGGACTTCCTGGTGCCCGGGGTCCTGGCACTGTCGGTGATCGCCGAGGGAACGGTGAGCCTCGGGATCGCCACGGCGTTCGAGCGCCAGGGCGGCGTCCTCCAGCGCCTCGGAGTCACCCCCCTGGGCCGGTCGGGGCTGCTGACCGCCAAGCTCGTCGTGGTCGGGACGGTCGTGGTGCTCCAGACGGCGATCGTGATCGCCGCCGGAGCGGCACTGGGGTGGCGTCCCGCGGGTTCGGTGCCGCTCGCCGCAGGTGTCCTGGCCCTCGGCGTGGTGGCCTTCACGGGCCTGGGATTCGTCCTCGCCGGGAACCTCCGTGCCGAGACCACGCTGGCCGCCGCCAACGGGCTGTTCCTCGTGTTCCTGCTCCTCGGGGGTGTGGTCGTTCCTGTGGCCGGCCTGCCCGGCCCCCTGGCGTCCGCGGCGCAGGTGCTGCCCGCCGAACCCCTGACATCGTCGCTCCGGGCCGCACTCGAGGCCACCTCGATCGAGGCCCGCTCCCTCGCCGGGCTGTCCGCGTGGGCCGTCGGTGCCTCCGTCCTCGCTCTGCGGACCTTCCGGTGGAGCTGACGGGATATCGTCGTCCCATGGGGACCTGGATCCGTGGCGGCCGGGGCGTGGTGGCCGTCGTGCTGTTGGCCGTGCTCCTCGGGGGCTGCGCCCGGGAGACCGACCTCGGCCCCCTGCGCCTGGAGGTGCCCGACGGGTGGACCCTCACCCGGACCGGGAACACGATCAAGCTGACCGACGGGAGCCTCGGGGACCCGACCGGGACGGAACCCGGCTCCGCCACCGCCGTGTTCGACATCTTCCTGGAAAGCGATCACACCCCCGAGACCTACCGCGAGCTGCTGGAGGACAACGACGTCGGAGCGGCCGAGGAACGCCTGACGATCGACGGCCACGAGGCGATCGGATTCGAGTACGCCGGAGCGGCTTTCGCGGGCAGGCAATACGCGGTGGTCATCCCCACCTACCGGATCCACATCGTCTACCGCGCCGCATTCCCCAACGACGACGCCGCCTACCAGGCCGGGATGAGCGGCCTCCGGCGCACGCTGCGGTCGATCCGCTTCACGGAACCGCCGCCGACCTAGCGGCGCCGGCGCTCCCGCACGGACCCGGCGAGGAGGAGCACGACCACGACGCCACCGGTGGCGGCCCCGAGGGAGCCGAGCTGGAGGAGCAGGTCCCGCAGGCTCACCGCAACGAGAGCAGGTAGGCCGACAAGGCCTCCAGGTCCCCGGACGACAGGAACGCGTAGGAGGGCATCGAGGACCGGCGTCCGTCGCCCCGCGGATCGCGGAGGATCCGGATCAATGCCTCCGTGTCCTCGTACCGGCCACCGACGTGCGTCAGGTCGGGACCGAGGCGTTCGACGCCCAGCATCGCCGGCTGGTCGTTCACGTAGTCCCCGGGGGAAAGCGGCTCGCCCAGCCCGGCATCCGCCGGCGTCCGCCGGACCTGCTGGGTATGGCAGTACCAGCAGCCCTCGGCCTGGTAGATCCGCGCGCCGCGTTCCTCGAGTTCGCCGTAGGCCCGCGCATCCTCGCCCTCGTCGCGGACGAGGGGGTCGCTCGCCGGCAGCGCGACCGATGCGCCGAGCGCGACGAACAGCAGCAGGATGACGCCGCCGAGGAGCAGACCGACACGCCGGTCGACCCGGACCCGCTCCCGGGGGCTCATCGTGCCGCCACCGCCGGAGCCGACGGGGGCTGTACGAGCTGCAGCATCGGGCCCTTCCGGGATGTGCGGAAGGCGTTCACCGCGAAGACGTACTGGGCCGCGGCCACCACGGCGAACGCCAGCGCACCCACCACCTGGAAGCCACGCAGCAGCACCACCTGGGACTGGAAGGCCGCCCCGAGGAGCTCCGGGTCGCCGACGCGGGCCCAGGTCTGCTGGGACGCACCCTGCACCACGCCCGCCACGAGCAGGACGGCCGATCCCACGGTCACGCCGCCAACGGTCGCCCAGAAGTGGAAGGACGCTGCTGGGCGCGACCACCAGTCACGCCCGATCATCAGGGGGAACACGTGGTAGATCAGCGCGAAAGCGAAGGCGGTGAACACACCGTAGGTCGCCAGGTGCCGGACCCCCGAGACCCACATCGTCAGCCCCACCAGCCGGTGAACCTGCGGAACGGCACCGAGGACCACCAGCGAGATCCACAGCAGAGCCAAACCGAGACCGGCGACGGCGAACCGCAGGCCGTAGGCGTGTCCGAGGAGCCCCCACCGTCCCTGTCCGGTGGCGAGGAGGTTCGAGACCGCCGAGAGCACCGGGATCAACAGAACAAAGACCATCCCGATCGCCATCGACTCGAGGTATTCCGGCCCGGGCCCCTTGATGTAGAAGCGGTGCCCCGCCCACCCGCCGGCGAACATCAGCACCCAGAAGCCGGTGCGGGCGACGACGGTCGAGGCGAGCTGGTTACCCGTCTCCACGGGGACCACGTAGTAGGCCACCGCGAGGCCCACCGGCAGGAGCCAGAGCATCTCGATCGCGTTGAGGTAGAAGCCGCTGACGATGGCGTCGGTCATCCCCGTGAACACCGGCAGGTTGCCGACGAGGTACACGAGCGGCAGGAGAAGGACGCCGGCGAGCACGTACCACGCCGCCACGTACAGCGTGCGCTCCCGGCGATGCACCGCGGTGAGAGCCACGTTGTACAGGACGAAGAACATCATCACCAGCAGAGCCAGGTCGACGGGGAATACCAGCTCGGCGAGGGGTCGCCCCTGGTTCCACCCGAACAGCAGCGCACCGACTCCGACGAACAGGGCGATGTTCCAGAAGACCACCGATGCCGCCCCGAGAACCTCGTTGTGGAGCTGGGCCATCGTCAGCCGGGGGATGATCGAGTACGCCGCGGCGAACCCCGCGACCGTGAGCCAGCCGAAGACCAGGACGGTGTCGTGGACCGCACGCAGCCGGCCGTAGGACAGGAACTCGACACCGGCGGCGACCCCCGGGAGGAGGGTCCGGAGATGGAGGACCAGACCCATCGTGACGGCGAGGACCAGCCACATCACCGCCGAGGTGAGGGCCTGGCGAGAGGCGAAATCGGGCTCGACCTCGTATGCTGCGCCGGCCCGCGCGTCGACCATCAACGTCTCCCGAGTACCGTGATGATGTCCGTATAAGGTCCGGAGCCCTGAAGATGCGGTGAGCTCCGGCGGTCCGAGAACCGGGCGGAGTATAGCGCAACGACCTCTTATGCCGACCGAGCACATCGTCGCCGCAGCCCTCGTGATCGCCGGTGGGAGCCTCGCCGCCACCGGTGCGCTCCGGCTCACCCGCATCGCGATGCGCGATATGCCCCGGCTGCTGGCAGCGGCCGTCGTCGTGGCCGGGACCGCGGTGATCGGCGCGGGGATCGCCTACCCGGGGATGATCGCCGGGAACACCGAACCGGCCGCCGAAACCCTTCCTCTCGAGCCCGTGCCGACCCCCGGGTCCGATACCGCCGACGACCCGGCGGAGCGGACACGGATCGAGGGGACGATCCGCCGGCACGACGGGACACCCCTGGCCGACGCCCCGGTGACCCTGCAGCGCTTCGAGGGCACCGAGCCCGTGGAAGAAGCCGAGAGCACCACGGACGCCGACGGGGCGTTCACGTTCACCGACCTGCCCTCCGGGCCCACCACCGCCTACACCGTCGGCACCACCTTCGACACCTACCCGTACCGCTCGGAGCTGCTGAGACCCCGCTCCGGCGCTGCCGTCGAGGTGGAGATGATCGTCGCCGAGGTGACGGAAGACGCCTCGGTCCTGGAGGTTGAGCTCGACTCCATGGTGCTCGTCGCCGATCGCCAGGGGGCCCAGGTGGTACAGGTCCTGAGCGTCCGGAACACCGGCGACCGCGCCTACACGGCAGGGCTGCGGCTGCCCCTGCTGCCCGGAGCCGCCGGGCTCGAGACACGGTCCGGACTCGACCGCACCCGCCTTGCCGTGGTCGACGAGGACCTCGTCTCGCTGTCGCCCGTCCTCCCCGGCGAAACGCAGATCGTCTACACCTACGGCGTGCCGATGGCCCGGAGCGGGTTGACGGTCGACCGAACCGTGCGCCATCCGACGGAACGGATCGAGGTGCTCCTGTCCGGTGACCTGGGCGGCCTGGAGTCCGACGTCCTCCGTGACGAGGGTGAGCTCCGGTTGGGATCCGAGGCGCACGGAAGCCCGCGCAGGTACCGGCGATTCGGTGCGGCGGATCTCGGCCCCCGGGACCGCATCGAAGCCACCGCGCTCCTCGACGAGCCGAACCGGACCCTCGCGACCGCGCTCGTCGTGGCGGCGGTGGTGCTGGCGGTCGGCATCTTCGTCTATCCGCTGTGGCGGCGACGGCGTGCGGCATCCGCTCCGACGGACGACCCCGAGTCGCGATGACGCCGGCCGTCGTCCTCCGCGGCCTCGAGCGTCGCTTCGGTTCGGCGTCCGTGCTTCGGGGGGTCGACCTCGAGGTGGCGCCGGGCGAGCGCCTGGCGTTGCTCGGGGCCAACGGTGCGGGGAAGACGACGCTGCTCGGCGTGCTCGCGGGCCTGCTGCGGCCGAGCCGCGGGTCGGTGACTGTCCTCGGCGGCAGTCCCCGCGACCCGGCCGTCCGGGCCCTCGTGGGCCTGGTCGGGCACACCCCGGCGCTCTACCCGCGCCTGTCGGCACTCGAGAACGTCCGGTTCTGGGGCGGCGTGTACCGCGCCGAGGACGCGCGTCGCCGCGGCGCGGTGCTCCTCGCCGACCTCGGTCTCGATCCGGACGACCCGCGGCCCGTGTCCGCCTACTCCCAGGGGATGCGCCGGCGCGCCGGCCTCGCCTGCGCCCTCCTGCCGGATCCGGCGCTGCTGCTGCTCGACGAGCCCTACGCCGCGCTCGACCGAGCCGGCATGGCGGCCGTGGACCGGATCCTCGTCGGCGGGTCACGGACGGTCCTGGTCGCGACGCACGAGCCCGAACGGGCGCATCGGTTCGCCACACGCGCCCTCAGCCTCCGGGATGGACGACTCGTCGACGCGACGGAGGTCGTGTGAAGCGGATCGGGTGGCTGCTGTGGAAGGACGCCGTCGCCGAGGCCCGGGGCCTGGAGCGACTGGCGACGCTCGGTGTGTTCGGGATCGCGGTGCTGCTCACCTTCCACTTCACCCTGCCCGCCGACTCCGATGCCAGGCCGCTGGCGGCACCCGGCTTCCTTTGGGCGACGCTGATCTTCGCCGGACTGCTGGAGCTGCGCCGGTCCTTCGAGGCGGAACGCGCCGACGGAACGCTCGACGGGATCCGGGCCTCACCCCTCGATCCCACGGGGCTGCTCCTGGCAAAGATCGGCTCCGGCTTCGTGGTGCTCGGCGTGCTCACCGCGGCGCTCGTGCCCTTGACGACGCTGTTCTTCGGGGGCCGGACACGAGGCATCCCGGCCGCCATCGGCGTGGCCCTCCTCGGGATCGTCGGTCTGCTCGCATGGGGCACGCTGTTCGCCGCGGTGGCCGGGTCCAGCCGCTCGGGCGAGCTCGTGCTGCCGGTGATCCTGTTCCCGCTGCTCGTCCCCCAGACGATCGCCTGCGTGCGGTTGCTGGCCCACCACATGGCCGGGTCACCCCTGGAGAGTGCCGCCACCGGCTACCTGCTGCTGGTGGCCTCGGCGGTCCTGGCGTTCGGGACGAGCATCCTGCTCTTCGATTACGTT
>CAZLKN010000055.1:0-19952 GCA_964560135.1 uncultured Actinomycetes bacterium
CGCGCGCGTTCGTGGAGAAACGGGAGCCAGAGTTCCGAGGACGCTGATCCGGTCTGCCCACGCCTCGACGTGGCCACCGTCGACGGCAGCGTATAGTCCGAAATGACCACGAGCCACCGAGATCTCCACGTCGCCCGATGGGGTCGTACCTGCGACCACTGCTGAGACGCTGTAGTGGGTGAAGGCACATCCGCAGCGACACAAGGAGTGAGGGATGCTCAAAGCAGCGATCATCCAGAAGCTCGTCGTCGGCGTCCTGGGTGCCACACTCGCGTCTTCAGGTCTGGCGTACGCCGGAGTCTCCGGTGTTCCCAACCCCGTCCAGGCAGTCGTGGACGCAGCCACCCAGAACGACGACGTCGAAAGCGCAGACGTCGAGGCCACCGATGAGGTCGAGGGCGAGGAGAGCGATCTCCCGCAGGAGGCCGAGGACGGCCAGGCCACCGCACAGCAGAAGCGTGAAGGCGCCGAAGGCTACACCGCCGCCGTCCGCGAGTGGACGACTTGCGTGAAGGAGGCCGCCGAGGCCCAGGGCAGCGACGAGACCCGGACCGAGGAGGCCTTCGACCCGAAAGCTGCCTGCGGGGAACGTCCGCAGCCGCAGAACTTCGGGCTGACCGAGGTGCCCGACCAGGCGTCGGAGGAGGGCAAGCAGCACTCCGAGGAAGGCCAGCAGAAGGGCAGCGACGTGCGTACGGAGCACCAGCCGGACGACGCGCCGGACCAGGACCAGGGAGGTAGCTCGAACGAGACCTCCGGACAGTCCACCGACACGCCCAACCAGGACAGCAACCCCTCGCAGGACGCCCCGAAGGGTCGCCCGTAAGGCTACGCCTGAAAGCTCACATGAAGAAGGGAGCCCTCGAGGCTCCCTTCTTCATGTCAGGTCGCGATCAGCCCGCGGATGGGTTGGGCTCGGTGAGCCAGGGATCGAACAGGACCGTCGAGGCCCCGTCCGAGACGATCGCCGCTCCGCTACCCGGCCCGGCCCCCGACGGGCCGTCGGCGGCGCCCCACCAGTTGTGGCGGGCGTCGACCTCGCCGGAGGTCTTCGCGCTAAGGCCGGTCGCGAACCCGTCGATGTTGTTGCCCGAGGCGACGAAGGAGATGGCCTCGCTCAGGTCGATCGCCGTCCCCGTCCCGGAGAGGATGTTGTCGGTGACGGTCAGGTCCGTGGTGTGGCCACCCCCCTTGCTCGCCGGGGCAACGAGCAGCGCCGTGGTACCGATCGACGTGAACCGGTTCGAGACAACGAGGTTACGGGCGGCGTCGCAGCGGGACAGGGCTCGGAAGCAGGAGCCTTCGGACCGGAAGCCCACCGGGGCGTCACCGATCGTGTTGTTCCGGAAGACGAGGTCGTTGGCCCCGAGGACGGACACCGCGACGTCTTCTGCGTGCAGGACGGTGTTGCCCTCCACCACCGTGCGGTCGCTGCCGTCCCAGACGCCGATCCCGGCGCGCGCGGCCGTCTCGACGACGTTGTCCCGGACCGCGGTGTCCTCGGCGGACTGCTCGATGCGGATCCCGTCGAAGAACGTCGCCGCGACACGGTTCCCCTCGAGGACGGTGAACCGCGAGGCCCCCGAGACCTCGATCCCGTTCTTGGCTGCGGGGACGTGGTTGTCCCGCAGGACGTTGTTGTGCGACTCCCCGGAGACGTTGAGGCCGAACTGGATCGTAGAGGCGGCACTCTCGGTCTCGCTGGAGGCGATCGTGTTGTCATGAACGAGGTTGTCCGCAGACCCGCCCTCCACGCTGATACCCCACAGGTCGGTCGTCGACGCGTTGTTGCGCACCACCGAATCTGTGGTGCCGCCGGTGAGGCGGACGGCGACGGCGGCTCCGTCGATGGCGTTCTCCTCGATCAGCGCCGCCGTCGAGCCGGTGGCGACGATCGCCTCGTGGGCTCCGGCCAGGATCGTGTTCGCGCGGACGGTGGTACGGGTGTCACGGTCGAGCATCACGCCGTCCTCGCGGACCGACAGCCTGTTGTGCTCCACGACGACGTCCTCGGACTGCTGTCCGGACACGATCTCGACCTGGCCGCTGGCGAAGACGTCGTTGTCGCGGACGATCGTCCGTCGGGCGAGCTGGAGGGACAGTCCGTGGTGACCGGCCAGTCCTAGGACGTTGCCCTCGATGACCCCGTCGTCGAAGGCAACTGCGGACAGGCCGTTCTGGGAGTCCTCGACGCGGTTCCCGCGGACCACGGCCCCCGTGGTCTGGGCCCCCGCGGCGGGCGAGAACCGGATGCCCGACAGGCGCGCACCCACGACCTCGTTGTCCTCGACCAGCGGGCTGTCGGCCGCGATCACCTCGATGCCGTGGGATGAGACGAGGCGGAGGCTGTTCCCGGTGAGCGCCATCGGTGTGGTGCGGGTGACCTCGATTCCGTCGCCGGCGGTCTCGGCGATGTCGTTGTCGTGGATGGTGACCGGGCCCCCGGCGGCCACAGACACGCCCTGTGACGTCCGCTCGATGAGGTTGGACTCGATCGTCACGTTGGCGGAGTCGACGAGGCGGATGCCCGCGCCGCCGCCGACCGCATCGTGGATCCGGTTGTCGCGGATCACGACGTGAGCGGTGGTCCCGGCGAGGGTGATCCCGTCGGTGGCGACGGGCACGATGTCCCACCCCTCGATGATGTACGGGTCTCCTGCCGTTCCCGATCCCGACCGGACACCCGACAGGGGCGAGTCGAAGTCCTCGTCTCCGGCGACCAGGATCGGGGGCCGGGGGTCGCCGGGCGGCGTGCCGACGGTCCCGATCACGTCCTCGGCGCCGGTGGTGGGAGAGCGGTGTCTGAGCTCCCCATCTGCGGCGGCGGCCCATCCCCTGCCCGTGGACAAAAACGTGGCGTCGCTGAGGGTCGCGGCGGCCCCCGAGGGCTCCGGCGTCCAGGTCAGCCCGCCGTCGGTGGTCGTGAGGACCGTGCCCGCCTCTCCGACGGCCCATCCGCGGGATTCGTCGACGAACTCGACGTCCAGCAGCGTCGGGCCGGGTGGTGCTATCGCACGGATCCACGTCTCACCGCCGTCGGTGGTGCGGAAGATCTCGCCACGCTGACCCACGACGACGCCGACGTCGTCGGTCGTGAAGGCCATGTCGGCCAGGCGGTCGGCCGCGATCGGCACGAACGTCCACGTGTCGCCGCCGTCCCGGCTGATCGAGATGCCGTCGCCGTCCGAAAACAGCCACGTCAGGACCCAGATCGTCTGCTCGTCGGAGGAGACCGCCACGCGCCGGAAGATGTCCTCCTGGAACGGATAGGACAGCGGAAGGCCTTCCCAGGTCGCTCCGCCGTCGGACGTCCGGACGAGGTAGCTCGAGAAGATGCCCGACTGTCCGGACGCGTAGCCGCGTTCGTGGTCCACGAACGTGAGGTCCAAGAACCAGCCGATCATGTCCCCGCCGTGGAGGATCTCCCACGTCCGGCCGCCGTCGGTGGTGGCCGCGATGCCGAGATCGACCGTGCCGACCCACCCCCGACGGTCGTCGATCCAGTCCATGATCGTGACCGGATGGAACAGGCCCGTCGGGCGGGCCTCCCAGGAGCGTCCGCCATCGGTCGTGCGGTAGACGATGCCGTCGTCGGCTCCCACCCACCCGGTCTCGGCGTCGTGGAAGTGCACGCTGTGCAGGTCGCGGACGGTGGGCAGGGACTGTCCGTCCCAGTGGGGGACGGGCAGCGGCGCCGGCGCCGGCTGGGCCGTCGCCGATCCGCCGACTAGAACCGCGAGGGTGACCAGGCAGGCCAGGATGCGTGGACGCATGCTGCCCACCCCTACAGGCAGTTGTCGCCGTCGATGACGCAGGCGCCGGCGAGCTCGGGATCGCCGAGCCCGGTGGGCGAGGAGTCGTCGCGCGGAACGAAGAGCTGGAGCTGGAGCAGGAGCCAGTGGTCGAGAGCGTCGAGCTCGGCGCTCGCGCGCACCCGCGCCCCCTCGCGCTCCATGCAGATGAAGCCGCCGCACACGAAGAAGCGGCCGTAGTCGGCGCCGGCGTCCACACGCCCGCTCGTGTCCCCGTACGCGGCCCCGACTCCGGCATACGCAGAGGCTGCGCTGCCACGGGGGTCGAAGGGATCGACCGTGTAACTCGCGCGGGGGTCGGCGAAGGCGCTGGCCTCAGCCGAGTACGGCACCGAGGCGATGGGCCGCGCGCCGTTGGACGCGACCTCGTAGACGTCGAATCCGTAGCTCTCACTGAAGGATTGACCCGTGGAGAACTCGAGGACCAGGTGCTCGGTGGGGTAGTCGGGTGTCCAGAAGTCGTTGGAGCCGGCGCGGTCGCCGCTGCTCAGGAACTGGTCGCCGCAGATGGTCTCGAGCTCCAGGGTGGTGGCGCCGTCCAGGACACGGATCTGCCCACCGGAGCATTCCTGAGAGAAGGTGCTGTAGGAGCCGTCGACGTCGTAGCGCTCGAAGTGGATCGCGAGTGCTTCGACGCCTTCGATCCGGAGCTCATAGGTGAGGACCTCGTTCTGGGGGTAGGGATGTGGGGTGCTGACGTCGACGGGATGGATGTCCGTCGGGGAGTCCCCGATGCTGTGGGGCACGACCCCGTGGGTGGGGTCGCCGTGGCCGGCCAACGCTGTGGGCCCCACACCGACCAGAACGGCGAGCACGGCGACGACGGTGACGATGCGCATCGGCAGACCTCCGGTATCCCCTCGCGGCTGTTGTCGAGGATGGATTCGTTGCGCACAGGTGGATTCCCTGCATGGCCCAGCCTGTGGAGCCCGGACCGAACACCTGTCGCCTGTGGCAGTCGGCGATCTTCCAGCCGTAGATGCGGCAGGTCAGGGTGATGCGACGAGTCAGGTCAGATGAATGCGGCTTCGGTGACGGATCTGAAGACGCGGCTCTCGCACTATCTCCAGTGGGTGAAGACCTATTCCGTCAGGTGGCCCGCGTCCTCGTTCATGCGCCCGGTCCAGTGGGCAACGGGTTGACCCGCGTCATCGAATGCGTGGATGGCCAGCCGGTCCACGACGTCGTCCCAGGCATCCAACTGCGACCATGAGGCTTGGACGGTCCACTGATGGAGCTCGCCCTCCCATTCGAAGGGCTCGGTTCCGACCTCGCAGGTGTCGTCGTCCCGGGCGTCGTCGTCGAAGTAGGCGATGCAGAACGTCGGCGTCTCGTCGACCTCGTCGGCAGGATGCGTGGAAACCCCGCGATCCCCGGAATGGGTGGCGGTGGTACGGTGCCCGATCAACTCGATGGGACCGGGGTCCTCGGGTGGTTGCCTCCACGCCGACGGGCCGACCGGCTCGGGAGCGCAGGCGGTGAACAGGACGATTGCGATGACCGCGGCTTGCGACGCTCGGGTTCGCATCTAGTCGCCTGCGACGAAGAAGAGCCAGTTGCCGTCGGCGTCGATGCCGATCCGGTACCCACCGTAGGATCCGAACTCCTGGAAGCCGCGCAATTCGAGTTCGGTGTAGAGGGGTCTCAGGGCCTCTCTGTCCTCGTCGGGAACCTCGTCCCACGAGTCGTAGGCGAATGCCGAGGGCCACAGGTACTGCGTTCTGCCCTCGACGGATCTGGTCTCGTGCGGCCGATCGAGAAGGGCTGCCAGGTAGAGCATGGGACCGGAACGCTCGAGCTCGTCCTGCTCCGACCGGGCCCAGAACTCTGCGGGGTCGCCGCCGTTGCCGAATGAGAAGGTGAAGTCGGCGTCGCTGCCTTCGGCGATCTGCGCCAGTCCCTCGAAATCGCACGCGACGGCGCGTTCGACGATACGCTCACGCGTCTCGGCCACGATCTCGGGAAGATCAGGCTGCTCGGTCGGTTCCGGGTTCAGCGCGGCGGCCGAGCAGGTCGCCTCGAACTCGACGCGCTCGAGCGAATCCATCATCTCGTCGAGGACGTCGACGTTGGACGCGTACTCACCGTCCGCAACCGAGGTCGTAACGGCCGAGAGGATCTGGTCGTCCCAATCGACCAGGTAGGTGGTCATCGTCGTCCCCTCCGGGTAGAAGGCCTCCCCGGAGCGCTCGGTTTCGGCGCGGACGGCTTGTTCACCGGCCACCGTCACCTCCTCTTCCGAGAGAACCTCAGCCACGTCCGGTGCATCGGTCAAGGCGTGCGCGCGCTCCTCGAAGGAGCCATCCTCAACGGCGAGCATGACGGCCACCTCCGTCACTTCGGTGTGCTCGGGCAGCTCGAAGGGCTCGGGATGGAACCAACTGCACGCCTTCGCTTGCTCGATGTCGTTCACGTGCCAGTCGTCGGGGAAGTGGATCCGGTAGCCATACTGCGGTGCCTCGCAAGACTGATCTGGAGCGGGCGTGTCCGGTGGCGTGGGTGACCCGGCGACACCGTCGTCGTCGGGGGCACAGGCCCCGGCGGCGAGGAGCAACGCGAAGCCGAGCACGAACCATCTCGGCGCCGAGAGGCCGCGCCGGCTCATCGTCGTTCTCGGTCGACACGCCAGGCTCATGTTCGCGGCCTACCCACGCCGCCGTTGCTCAAACACCCGTCCGACCAGCCCACAAAGGGATGTCGGGCTCGGCGGCGAAGCCATCTGGAAAGACCGGAAGGGGGAAGATCATGATTCGCAAGTTCGTATTCGCGCTGGCGACCGGGGCGCTCATCATGGTGAGCGCGTCGCCTGCAGGCGCCGTCCACTTCTACCGCGGACCCGACGCGGGCTGTACCCCGGCCGAAGGCAGTCTCGGAGATCCCCTCGACGACGGTGTCGAGGCCGATGCCGAGGTCATGATGCTTCACAACACATTCAACGATGCCGCCTCCGGAGCACCCCTCACGGTGATCCAGGCCGGCGAGTCGATCCGGTGGACCTGGAACAGTGAGCATTGTCATTCGGTCACCGCCGCCGAGGAGGCGTTCGACAGCGGGTTCCACTACCCGGCCCCCACGCCGGATACACCGGAAGCCGTCCCGGGACTGTTCCACTACCCGGTCCCGACCTTCGAGGAGACGTCGCTGACCTACACGCGCACGTTCGCCGAGCCGGGGGCCTACCTGTACTCGTGCGTCCATCACGCTGCGATCGGCATGGTGGGAGTTGTGGTCGTCGAGTAGGACGACGGACGGTCGACGCGACATAGCATCCTGGACTAGACCTCACTCTGGCTGGAGGGTGCCCCGCATCTCCGGGTGGACGGTGCAGACGATCTCCGTCGGCTCGTCGGGGAAGGTGAAGGTCACCTCTCCGTCCCCGCCCGGCTCGATGATGCCGGTGTCGACGCCCACAGACTCGACGGTGAAGGTGTGGGGTTCGTCGCCGTTGTTCTGAAGCAGGACCTGGGCGTCCTGTCCGGCGGGGGCCTGGAGCGTGTCGGGCCCGAACTCATTGTCCGTCATGGTCATCTGGAACGTCAGCACGGCTCCGCCGTCGGGCTGGCCGGCCAGGTCATCCTGCCCGGCTGAATCGTCGCCGTTGCACGCGGCCGCAAGCAGGAGCACGGCGGCGAACGACAGGACACGCACGACCGTGGCCTGCGTCATGGTGTCTCCTTTCTGCAGAGGGAACCCACACCCCGCCCTTATACCACCGCCTCGGTGCGGCTCAGAGCAAACCGCCACGAACGCGGTCGAGTTCGGCCACCAGCCGCTTGGGAGCGATCAAGCGGTAGCTCTCCTCGATGAGCTCGGCGATCTCGTCCCAGTCCTGTTCGGCATCGAGGTACGCGCCGACCCAACCCTTGGGTCCCGTGTACGCGGGGACGAAGAACCGCTCGGGGTCGGAGGCCACGAGGGCCTCCTGGGCCCCCGGCGCACCTTTGACGTTGATCCCCGGACGACCCTCCCCGTAGCAGAAGACGAAGATCTTGTCCCGGATCCGGAAGGCGGGCGCGGTGAGCCCACCGAAGGGCTTCTCTTCGACCTCCGGGAGTGCCACGCAGATCTTCCGGACTCGTGCGTATGCCTGGGTCATGTTCATAGGGTCCAGCCTAGCCAGACCCACGTGGCGACGCAGCTGAGCGGTACCGCGCGCCGCATTGGTTGCCGCGAGGCGGATTTGACAATATCAATAATAGATGCATCAATTATTATCCGACGGTAAAGAGAGGCGATCGGCTGATGGGAAGCACACGCGAGCAGGTGGTAGAGCTTCTTCGGTCCGGTCCGAGGACCGTCGGAGAGCTGGCCACGCTGCTGGACGTGACGCCCGCAGCTGTACGTTTCCATCTCCTCGCGTTGAGTCAGGACGGCCTCGTTCGCCGGACGGGGCTGCGCAGTACCGCTCGGAGGCCCGCACACGTGTACGAGCTCACGCCCCAGGCATGGGAGTCGATCCCGAAGGCACACAAGCCCGTGCTCGAAGGGCTCCTGGCGGTGCTGCGCCGGAGGATCGGTGCGAAGCGTGTCGGCCGGGCTCTCGCGGAAGCGGGAGCGGCCCTGGCGCCGGCGGCCAACTCGCCCGAGGGGTTCAGTTCCCGCGTGCACGCCGCTGCCGGGGTGCTCCGGGATCTGGGCGGGATCGTCGACGTGGAGCACGCCAAGGGGACCGTGATCCTGCGGGGACACGACTGCCCGCTGGGCGACTCCGCGCTCGAGTACCCCGAGGTGTGTGGACTGGCAAAGAGCCTGCTCGAAGCGATCGTCGAGGTGCCGGTCAGGGAGCGATGCGATCGCTCAGGGAGACCCCGGTGCCTCTTCGAGATCCCCCGGCCCCCGCGGCCGGCGGTGCGTGGTTGACGAAGAACCCTGGAACGGTCGGATCGACAGGAGGTGATCGTGTTGGCGACATGGACGAAGAACGTGGAGGGATTCACACCGCCCACCGCGGACCAGATGAAGGATCCGGGTTTCGCAGCCTTCTGGCTGCTGCGGACCGGATTCACGGTGGCTCCGATCTTGTTCGGTATCGACAAGTTCCTGAACTGGATGGTGGACTGGCCGGCGTATCTGTGGACCGGTCTCGCGGATGTCCTGCCCGGATCGGCACAGCAGATCATGTACGCCGTCGGCGCCATCGAGATCCTCGCCGGGATCGTGGTCTTCCTCGCCCCGCGCATCGGCGCAACCGTCGTGGCGGTGTGGCTTGCGGGCATCATCGCGAACCTGATCGCAGTCGGGATCTCGACGGGCCGGTACTGGGACATTGCACTCCGGGACTTCGGCCTGATGCTCGGTGCCGTCGCCCTCGCACTCCTGGCGTCCAAATATCGCGGGTCCGGATCCCGGGTAGGTTCCCCGGTGTCCGAGGCGACTGCGGAAACGAGGAGGTGAGCGCCATGGCGGTGGACCCGAAGAAGGGCGCCTCACCGAGGAAAGCTCCTGATCCCGCTCGGCCTGCCCGGCGAGGCGGGTCACCGGCGCGGACCTCATACGTGCGGAGAGTTGCGGCACCTGGGTTCATCTCCTCACGGGCTCCCCGAGGCTTGCAGCACGTCCTCCATCTGCCGTTCAAGCTCGAGGAGGCCGACCAGGACCGTCCACGCCCCCCGGAGCCCCTCGACGTCGACGAGTGTGACGACGGCGTCCTCCTCGGGGGTCGGGATGTGGTCGGTCGGATGCCAGATCCGGGCCACCCACGGGCCCGGTGGCAGGCCGGCGAGGCCCGGCTCGGCGCACGCTTCCGTCCGTCCGTCGATGCCCAGGCCACCCCAGGCCATCAGTCCGGGCTGGCGGATGTGTTCGTGGGCGTCGTCCGCGAGCAGGACGGCGAGGGCGAGGGGCAGGTCGAGGCCGGGGGCCGGGTCGAGCGGGACGTCGACCTCGATGTGACCCGAGGGGATCGTGTATCCAGCGTTCAGGATGGCGGCCCGGATGCGGTCGGCCACGGTGCGGGTGTGGCTCGCGGACGGTCCGTGCAGGCGCAGGCCCGGGGGCCCGGACCTGCGGACGCTGCGGAGCTCGCGGAGCCCGTGGGGGCCGGGGGCCAGGAGCGTCGAGGTCATGGCGGATCCCTCCAGTCGGTCGTGGGGAGGTCGGTCGGGAAGGTACGGGCACGGTAGCTCCCGCCGGTGACACGGATGACGAACACACGTTCCGCAACCTGTCACTGCCGGCCGCTATGGTGTGGCCATGGACGATGACAACCTGCTCAACGCACCCACGGCCGAGCTCCGCGAGGCTATGGGCCAGCTCCACGGGCTGGCCACGGCGGCGCTCGCGCGGATGCTCGAGGTCGCCTCCGTGTACGACCAGCGGGGGGCCTGGGCGGAGGACGGCGCGCCGTCGATGGCGCACTGGCTGACGGCGGAGTTCGGGATGGCGTTCGACACCGCGTCGGAGATGACGCGCGTCGCGCGCGAGCTCCCGGCACTCCCGGCCGTCAAGGAGGTGTTCGCCCGCGGTGAGCTGTGCTGGGACCAGGTCCGGGCGGTGTCGAAGATGGCGACCCCCGAGTCCGACGAGCGCTTGGCCGAGGATGCCGCGAAGTTCTCCGCCGGACAGCTGCAGCGGATGGCGCGCCGCGCGCGCCCGGTGCCTGCCGAGGAAGAGCAGGACGCCCACCTGAAGCGGAGCGTACGGATGCGGTGGGACCACCGCCGCCACACGTTCCGGCTCAGCGGACGCCTTCCGGAGGCCGAGGGGGCCCTGGTGGAGAAGGCGCTGGAGCTGATCGCCTCCCGGTCCGCCGTCGATCCGGAGACGGGATGCTACGAGCCGTACGACCGGCGCTGCGCCGACGCGCTGGTGGAGCTGGCGTCCCAGAAGGTCGCCTCGCACCCCGACGCCGACCAGGCCACGGTGGTCGTCCACGTCGACGCCGATGCGCTGAGTGGGGGCGAGGGGACGGCGGAGCTGGAGGCGGGGGGTGCCCTCTCGGCGGAGACGGCGCGTCGGCTCGCCTGCGACGCACGCTGGACGGTGGTGGTCGACGGTCCCGACGGTCTGCCGCTCGGGATCGGACGCACCGACCGCCGGGTGCCGAGATGGCTGCGGCGGGAACTGCGGTTCCGCGACGGCTGCTGCCGGTTCCCGGGCTGCAATCGCAAGGGCTGGCTGGCCGCGCACCACATCCGGTACTGGACGGAGGGTGGCCCCACCGATTTGGACAATCTGGTCCTGCTGTGCCAGTTCCACCACCGGATGGTGCACGAGCGGGGGTGGAAGGTGGAGGGGAACCCGAACGGCGAGCTGACCTTCATCCGGCCCGACGGAACGGTCCGGGCGACGGGCCCCCCGCCGTTACGCCGAGACATCACCGAGCGCTTCTTCCCCGACGACGAGTCGAAGGCCGGCTGACGGCTCGTCGTCGTCGCCCAGGTCGCGGGACGTCCCTGAAGGGAGGCTCGCAGAAGTCTGGTATTCTGGCTTTATGGCGAGACGGAAGACGACCCTCACGATCGACGAGGACCTCATGAGGGCGGCGAAGATGCATGCCGTCCGGAAGGGGAAGCGTGACTACCAGGTCATCGAGGAGGCGCTCCGTCGCTATCTCGGGTTCGATGTGCTGGATGAGATCTGGAAGCGCGCCGACATGGACCCTGACGAGGCCGACCAAGTTGCCGTGGATGAGGTCCGGAAGCATCGCACGGCGCAGGCAAAGCGCCGCGCGCGGTAGAGGGCGGTGCGACTCGTCCTGGACACGAACGTCTTCGTGTCGGCTCTCTTGTCGGCCACCGGCGCACCGGCGGAGATCCTGCGGAGGTGGCGCGAAGGTGCGTTCGTTCTCGTGTGCTCCGAGGAGCTTCTTCGCGAGGTAGCCGAGGTGCTCCGCCGCCGTCGTTTCCGCGACCGGCTGACCACAGATCAGGTCGAGGCGTTCTTGGAGGCTCTCCGGACTTCAGCTGATGTCGTCGGTGATCCTGAGAAGGGCGGCCAACGAGCATCCGACCCCAAGGACGACTTCGTCGTGGACCTGGCAGAGGCCGCGGGCGTCGATGCGCTCGTCACGGGGGACGCATCGCTTCGCGATGTGCGCGGCCTTCCGACACCGATCCTTAGCCCCAGAGGCTTGGTTCAGTTGCTCGACCGCATGGACGCCGAGCATTGAGATCCCAGCCCGGAACGATCAAGAAGGGCCGGCTCCTGCCTGTACAGATGTCACGCAGGCGCGGGATGTGGTTGGTCGTCCGCGGGGTGGATCCAGGGGAGTCCGGGGAAGCGGCCGAAGTCCCGGTCGAAGGAGACGATGGTCGCGCCGTGCTCGATCGCCAGCGCGGCCAGGTGGGCGTCGGTGGTGAGGTTCCCGGCGGTCCCAATGGGCGCGAGGAGGCCCTTGAGGACAGCGGTATGGCGGACGGTCGGATGCAGAACGACCGACGGGGGTTGTGCCAGCCACTCCTCGATGTGATCGAAAGCTTCGGTGACGGACATCGGTTCGGGGAGGATGCTCTCCCGGGTTCCGATGCGGAGGAACGCGAGCAACGCGATCCAAGAGAAGGCCACGGCTTCGGTGCCTCCGAGTCGGCGTTCCAGCCACACACGGGCGACCTCGTGCTCGAGGCTGTCGATGTTGACCGCGTAGAGCAGGAGGTTGGCGTCGACGAGCTTCATGTGGCCCGGTGGTCACTTCCCGAGGGACTGCTTGCGGACGAGCTCCTCGTCCTCCATGGCCGCCGCGAGCTCGATCGCCTTGGTGAGTGGGACGGCCGGTTTGCCCATCCTGCGGGCGCGCACCCTGTAGGGCGGCGCTGCCTGCCGCGCCGCCAGGGCGGTTCGGATGGCGTCGTTGACCGCACGCTTGAAGGAGACGCCACGGGTGCGCATGTCCTTCTCGACGAGGGCGGCAACATCGGGCTCGAGGGTAACCGTGGTCCGCATAGGTGCATCATAGCACTGAAGACAATGATGCTATGATGCATACCCATGAGCTGGCTTTCGCATGCCGCGGGTTACGGCGTCTCTACTCGGACGGCGGTTTCCCGCGCGAGCGCTCGACAGTCTGCAAGGTCCTGAGTCAGCAGAGCGCGTCCCCCGACCAGCTCTGCCGTAGCCACGACGATGGCGTCGACCGTCCCCTCGGGCCGCTTGGCGCGGAAGCGAAGCCTGCCGGCGAGTCTGGCGATCGACTCCGTGGTCGGCGCGATGCGGCATCCGGCCAAGAGGAGGTTCACGGGGGTGTCGCGGGGACCACGCCCGGTCGTGCTTTCCGTGACAACGGGGGCTGGAACAACGATCTCGACGTCCCGGCGACGGAAGGCCTCGAGGGTCGCGAGGGTTCGAGCGTCGCCCTGCGCTGCCGCGGAGACAACCCCCGAATCAAGGGTTACTCGCCGAACCATCTGCGGTCGGCCTCCTGGACGAGCTCTTCATCGACCGGGCCGTGGATCTCGTAGAGGAGATCGAGGGCCGCACCGAGCCGCTCGCTGGCGACCAATCTCCGAAGCGCCTCGTTCACGACCTCGGACCCCGAGGAAGCCCAAGGTAATGATCGTGCTTCCTCCCAGACGTCCCGATCCACGGTGACGCTGATCTTCTCCTTGCCCTCGTCGCTGCTCCTCGCCATGACCATGCCATCCTACCCGAAGTCAGACACCGGGTAGGATGTCCGCCCGCGTCGACCCTGCACGAGCGCCCAGCATGCTTCGCAGAGGTACTTCTCTTCCCTTGGGATCGGGAACCGGTCGAGTTCCAGATGACGCACCGCAATGCGGAGTGTTCGATGCGCCACGTACTTGTGGGGCCCGTCGCTCCATACGCCGGGGGGCGGGACGTACCGGTACGCGCGACCGTTCTCACCGAGGTTCAGGTGGCAGCGCGTGATCTTGTGCTTGTAGATCCAGATGGAGGGACGCCTGGACCGGTCGTCTCGACCCATCATCATGAATTCGCACGGGATCACCAGAGGCAGGCTCGGGTCGGCCGATGTCCGCTGGGCGACACGTTCAAGCGCACGCCACCAAGCCGGATCGTTCTCTGCGTCCTCGTCGGGATACCAATATGGCATCTCGCACCTCCGTCTCAGGAGAAGGCAGAGGGGAAGGGAATCCGAGCATAGGGTGCGGTGCCGACAGCTCAGTGTCGGCGAGTAGTGGCTACATCTGGCGGATCGGCCTCTGAAGGGTGCCGGAATCGACCCCGAGTCACCAGTTGTGGTCGGTGGTCGAGGATCAGCGCAGCGGTGGGGACTGACAAGACAGGCCCCGTAGGTAGTCGGTAGCCCCCGGGGAATGCGACCATGGTCGCCTGTTTGCATCCGGGCGCCGGGGGAGGCATGGCTGTCACGACGAACGAGGTCATCCGCAACCACGCGGCGTTCATCTGGTCGGTGGCGGACCTGCTGCGCGGCGACTACAAGCAGTCCGAGTACGGGCGGGTGATCCTGCCCATGGTCGTCCTCCGCCGCCTCGACTGCGTCCTCGAACCCACCAAGGACGAGGTCCTCGAGCGGGCCAAGAAGCTCACCGGCAAGGTCGAGAACGTGCCGCCGCTGTTGAAGAAAGCCGCCGGCGAGGAGTTCTACAACACGTCCCCGCTCGTCATGAAACAGTTGCTGGACGACCCCCCGAACATCGCGGACAACCTCCTGAGCTACCTGCGCGCCTTCTCGCCGGCGGCCCGCGACGTGCTCGAGAAGTTCGACCTCCCCGCGCAGATCGACCGCCTCGACCGCGCCGACCTCCTGTACCTCGTCGTCTCGCGCTTCTGCGAGATCGACCTGCACCCCGACGTGGTCTCGAACCTGGAGATGGGCTATCTGTACGAGGAGCTCGTCCGGAAGTTCTCCGAGCTCTCCAACGAGACGGCCGGTGAGCACTTCACCCCCCGTGAGGTGATCCGGCTCATGGTGAACCTGTTGTTCATCGAGGACGACCGCCTGCTCACCAAGCCCGGTGTGGTGAAGACGATGCTTGATCCCGCCTGCGGGACGGGCGGCATGCTCAGCGTCGGCGAGGACCACCTGCGTTCGCTGAACCCGAAGGCGCGCCTCGAGGTCTACGGACAGGAGCTGAACGCCGAGACGTACGCGATCTGCCGCTCGGACATGATGCTCAAGGGACAGAAGGCCTACAACATCGTGCTGGGCAACTCGTTCTCGGAGGACGGTTTCTCCGGTGAGCACTTCGACTACCTGCTCGCGAATCCGCCCTTCGGGGTGGAGTGGAAGAAGGTCGAGAAGGCCGTCCGGGACGAGCACTCCTCGAAGGGATTCGCCGGACGGTTCGGGGCCGGGCTCCCACGGATCAACGACGGCAGCTTCCTATTCCTCCAGCACATGATCGCGAAGATGAAGCCGGTGGAGCAGGGCGGCTCGAGGCTGGCGATCGTCTTCAACGGGTCGCCGTTGTTTACGGGGGCCGCCGGGTCGGGGGAGTCGGAGATCCGCCGGTGGATCATCGAGAACGACTGGCTGGAAGCCGTCGTGGCGCTGCCGGACCAGCTCTTCTACAACACCGGCATCTCGACGTACTTCTGGGTGGTGACGAACCGCAAGCGCCCCGAGCGCCGTGGCAAGGTCCAGCTCGTGGACGCACGCGAGCTGTGGCAGAAGATGCGCAAGAGCTTGGGGGAGAAGCGCAAGGAGCTGTCCGCGGAGCACATCGCCGAGATCACGAAGCTCTACGGCGCCTTCGAGGACGGCGACCGCGTGAAGATCCTCCCCAACGAGTCGTTCGGCTTCCTGCGGATCACGGTGGAACGTCCGCTCAGGCTGCGCTGGGAGATCACCGAGGAGACCCTGGCGACGGTCCGCGCGGACAAGAAGCTCTCAAAGCTCCATGCGGACGTCGTGGACACTCTGATCTCGTCGTTGGCTTCCCACGCCGGACGGGGCGGCGTGGAACGCGACGTCCTCGCGAAGACGGTCGACCCGATCCTGGACGCAGCCGGCCTGACCGCACCGCAGAAGAAGTCGGTGTGGAACGCCCTGGCCGTCCGCGACTCGGGGGCCCCGGTGATCACGAACCGCAAAGGGGAGCCGGAGCCGGACCCGGAGCTGCGGGACCAGGAGAACGTCCCTCTGCCAGAGGTGCGCGTGGGCTACGAGGAGGACGTGTCCGGGCGTCTGGAGTCCGTCGAGTACCGGACGGCGGTGGACGACCACCTGGAGCGCGAAGTGCACCCCTACGTCCCGGACGCCTGGATCGACTACACGAAGACGAAGATCGGCTACGAGGTCCCGCTGACACGCCACTTCTACAAGTACGTCCCGCCACGCCCACTGGAAGAGATCGACAAGGAGATCAAGCAACTGGAGGCCGAGATCCAAGACCTGTTGCGCGAGGTGACGGATTGATCGAGAAGGTTCCTTTGAAGCGGGTTGCCTCCATCCGGGTCAGCAACATCGACAAGAAGTCCGTCGCGGGTGAGATGCCGGTACGGCTCTGCAATTACACCGATGTCTACTACCGGGACCGCATCCGACCGGATCAGGACTTTATGACGGCTACAGCCTCCGCCGAGCAAATTGCGGCCTTCCGTATCCAGCTTGGAGACGTGATCATTACGAAGGACTCCGAGACAGCCGAGGACATCGCGGTGCCCGCATATGTGGAGGCCAGCGCTCCCGATCTCGTGTGTGGCTACCACCTAGCCATCCTTCGTCCACGAGTACCCGACATGGAGGGGCGATTCCTGTACTGGGTGATGGCTTCGACATTGGTTCGAGAGGAACTCGCAGTCTCGGCCACGGGTGTTACGCGCTATGGCCTCCGCACGGACAACATCAGTGGATGTGCTGTACCTCTTCCAGCAGTGCAGCAGCAGCGAGCCATCGCTGGCTTCCTCGATGCGGAGACTACCCGCATCGACGCCCTCATCAGAAAGAAGGGTGAACTTCATCGGCTGCTCGAGGGACGCTGGAACGCGATGTTGCGCGAAGTGGCTCTGAATCCCGGGTGGCCACTTGTCCCTCTTCGGCGACTGTGGCTTGTCACAGACTGCAAGCATCGGACACCCAACTACGTAGACGACGGATTTCCTGTGGTCAGTCCTGGTGACATCACAGCGGGCCGTCTGAACCTCGCTGCTTGCCATCGCTTTGTTGATCAAGACGACCTTGCGGACCTTACAGAGGGCGGACGGTTCCCGCGGACAGGTGACGTTATCTACAGCCGAAACGCCTCGATAGGCATCGCGGCGTACGTCGACAGCGATGAGCCGTTCACGATGGGCCAGGACGTATGTCTCATCCGTTCGCAGACGCAGAACCAACTTTGGCTGACCTACATGCTGAACAGCGTAGGCGTCGACCAGCTCTCAGAGCTGAAGATTGGCTCCACCTTCGATCGCGTCAACATCGCCCAACTCTTGAATCTGGCAATTCCCGCACCACCGCCGGAAACTCAGGCTGCTGAAGTTGCAAAGCTGGACCATGTGCGTCAGCAGATTGATCAGCTCCAGTCCAGCCTTCAGCGGCAGGTCGAATTGCTTCAAGAGCGTCGGCAGACCTTGATCTCCGACGCAGTCCTGGGTAAACTCGACCTGTCTGTCGCGGTTGCGTAAACCTGGATTGCCTGAGCCGTTATGCGCCGCACTGGCTAGGCTGAACCCGTCGAGCTCAAGGGCGGCCCAGCAGGAGTGAGCCAGCCTACCGGTCGGTCTCGAGTGTCCCGTTCAGGCGCTGGAACAGCGTTTCGAAGCGGTCGAGGGTGACCGGCTCAACGTCTTCGAAGAACTCGGACTGATGCTGGGTTAAGGCGTGGGCCGGCAGCGCGTGGTCGAATTTGCCGCGCACCTGCTCGATCCGCCTGAGGATCGGTTCGCCGGTTTCTGGTAGCTCGCCGGAGGCGAGAGGCCCGACGGCCAGCCCGTACAGTCTGAGATAGTCGGTTGCGGCGAACAAGTCCTCGATGTCTGCCTGGCGGGGGACGCCGCCGACCTCGGAGCACACTACGATCGCGTCTTCGGGTACGGCGTTGCTGCGGGCAGCGGCCAGCACCCGGTCCCGTGTCCGGTTGAGGCGTTCGCCGTCGAGCAGGACCGAGACTTTGAGGCGCCGACCGAGCAGTGCGACGAACGCAGGTGCGTTGTCGGCGCTTCCCACCGGGATGATGGCGAACTTGGGGTCTAAGCCGACGCGGCCCCTGCGAACCAGCTCGTCGCTGATTCTTTGCAGGAAGACGAAGTCCGAGCTGCCCTCGACGACCAAGTGGTGGCCCGACCCGAGAAACAGGTGCTGGCTGATTGTGTAGCCGAGTGCCGCCTCTACCGGCAGCACGGTGTCGCGGTCGGCGTGTAGGTCCACGAATCCGACCGCCACGCCCAGGTCCGGGTTGTCCCGAGTGGACGTGTCCTCGACCGCCCGCAGCTTCTCGTACCGGGCGGGCTCGATCATGTGCTGGGAATGCGTGGTGTACATCACCTGCTTGGACTGGCCGAGCTCCTCGAAGATGAAGCGGACGAAGTCGGCTTGCGCCTCGCCGTGCAGGCTCGTTCCGGGCTCGTCAAGCAGGACGATTACGGACTCGGCGGATTGGAGGTAGCGGCTGAACGCCGCCAGGAATGAGAAGAACCACTGAAAGCCGGCCGATCGGGTCGCGAAGTTCGTCTCGACCCCGCCGTGGCGGTCATCTCGCAGCTCGATCTTCAAGAATCGGTGACGGACCTTCCGCCCTTCGCTGTCCTTGCCGACGATCGGCATGTCGGTGTCGAACACGACCGCGAGGTCCCGGTTGGAGCGCCAGTAGTCGAAGACCTTGCGGCTCAGGTCGAGGCTGGCTGCCTGCAGTTCAGCTTTCCGGGCGTCGTAGTTCTCGTCGAGGAAGTCCTTTGGCTCCTCGCCCGCATACGCCAGCAGCGCCACGACCACCTGGTCGCGCGCCGCCAGCTGTTCTCCTGCGGCTACCTTCTTCGCGAGGGCGTGGAGGTCGATCTCGCCCGGCAGAGTGTCGTAGTTCGAGAAGTAGAAGAACTGGGGCAGCAGACGCTGCACCGTTGCGGCTTCGGCGTCGTCCAGCTCCCGGTTGAGGAACCCGTAGTGTTCCAGCGCCTTTGGGAACGACTTCAAGCATTTCGCGCGGGCGGCGTCGTCGTCCTTCAGTTCCTTTGCGAGAGCCCGCGCCTGCTCGGCCGCCGCTCCCGGGGACGCCGCTTCCGCGAGAGCCGCAGCGTCCTCTTTGGAAACCGACGCGTCCTCTGCGGCGGCGTGAACGATGGCCGCCCCGTCGCACTCGAACCGGATCTGCAACTCATTCGAGTACGTCCGCCCCGCGATGCAGACGGTGTCCGGCGGCGGAGTCTGCCTGAGTGCGTCGGCGATCACAGCGCGGTCCTCGTCATCGAGCGCGAACGAGGCCTGAACGGGGGCGCAGTGACCCAGCCCGTCACGCTTGTCACGGGACAGCAGCCAACGCGGGTACTCCGTGGTCAGATCAAACTCGTGGCTCTCACCGTTGGCAGGGTTCAACCTGTGGAGTGCCTTCAAGATCGTTGTCTTGCCCGACTCGTTCTTGCCGACTAGACACGTGACGTCTTCTTCGACGGAGAACGTCTGCGGGGAGACGAAGTTGCGGAAGCGTTCGATGGTCACGGTCCGAAGCTGCACGGCGTCCTCCAAGTCGCTCGGCACTTGAATTACAGTGTACGTAGCCGGGGTGACAGCTTCCGCGAGATGCGACTTGGACGGGTCCGGAGCCACCGGGTCGGGGAACGGCGCCCGGTCTGCCGACTTGAGCGTGGGGAAGTCAGGGGTCAGCGAAGAGAGGCTCGAGTGCTGCTCTGGCTCCATGTGGCGATGCTCAGTGTAGAAGTCGGACCAGGCTGGATCCCTTCTTCGTGGACCCGTCGACGGACGTGTTCCAGGGCGGCCTCCAAGCGATAGTCGAAGGGACACTCAGCGCGAGCGGTCTCGTGGAAGCGATGTTTATCCCGGCCCCCACGCCATCCCCTGACGACGACGGGTCGGCGGTGGAGGGTAAGTCCCAGATCGAGGCGTGGATCGATGATGAGGGACTCATGCGTGGTCTCGAAGCGGAGCAGGAGATCGTGGGGACGCCCTCGATGCAGATCCACGACGTCATGGAGTTCTTCGACTACGGCGTCCAAGCGGGGTTCACTGCACCCGCGGAGGCGGAGATCTTCACGGATGAGGTCGCGAACCCTACACAGGTCTGCATGGGGGTCCACCCGGACGAGGCCCGT
>CAZLKN010000056.1:0-19688 GCA_964560135.1 uncultured Actinomycetes bacterium
CGGGGTAGGTTCAGGGGTCGGCTCCGGGGTCGGTGTGGGCTCCGGCGTCGGTTCCGGGGTAGGCGTCGGTTCCGGCGTCGGTTCCGGGGTAGGCGTGGGGGTCGGCGTCGGCGTGGGGGTCGGCTCCGGGGTGGGGGTTGGCTCCGGGGTGGGTTCGGGGGTCGGGGTGTTCGGCGGCGTCAGTTGCTGTTCGTAGGTGCCGGTCGCCGGCGCGCGGTCCTCGTCGGCTTCGGCGAGGCCGGGGGCCGCGGCCTCGACGAAGTAGTTCAGCACGCCGGTTTCCTCCGGAGGGCTGAGCTGCGCCCGCGCGACCTGGACGGTCACGACGGTCTGACCGTCCTGGACGTTCGTCGTCACGCCGATCGCGTTGCGTGGGTTGTCGCTGCACTCGCCGGTGATCGGGGCCACGTCCCGGACGGCCTCGATGCGGTCGAAGTTCGTCCCCGTGGGCTCGAGGAGCACACAGACCTCGGCGTCGGCGGGGTCGTTGTCGTTGTCGATCCAGATCGTGATGTCGTCGAAGTCGGTGGCGTTGGGCTCGGGATCCGAGACGAACGTGATCTGGTACTCCACGCCGGGGCTGGCCTCGAGGTCGTCGTGGCACACCTCGTTGATGGCCATGGTCCCGGCATCGCCTTCCTCGGTGCGGTGCTCGTTGCAGTCCGGGAGCGCGCCGGCGCCCCCCAGGATGATCAGGGCGGGGAGGAGCACCAGACCGGCGAGCACCGCCGGCGTGGCGCGAGACGATATGAGACCTCTCAGGCGCACTTCGCAAGCTTACGCTCCCACCGCAACCGCTTCCAGGTTCTCGGCGGCCGTCCCCACGGAGCGGAATGGCCGCGCCACGCCGGCGGGTTGTCCGAGGGATGGCACCCGGACGCTCGAAAGGTCTGGCCCGCGTCTACCTCGGCGTGCTCCTCGCCGCCATGGCGGCCGGACAGGCGATCTCGTGGGACGTGTTCGTCGATGCGGTCTCCAGCTACCGGACCGGCCCCGCCGGGGTGATCGCGGCGCTGCTGCTGGGGGCCGAGGCTCTCGCCGCGGTGGGGCTGCTCGTGAACCCGCCGAATGCCCGGACCCGGTCCGCGGCGGCCTGGCTCGGCCTGGCAGTGGCCGTTGGTTGGAGCGCGCTCGCGGTGCAGGCATTCGCGCGGGGGCTCGTCGTCCCGAACTGCGGATGCTTCGGGGCCCACCTCGCGCAGAGCCTCAACTGGACGGTGCTCGTCCAGGATGCGGCGTTCGTAGGACTCGCGGCCTGGCACCTGCGGGGTGCCCGGGAGCCGGGCGGACGTTGAAGTTGTGGGGCGCGATAACGGGAGGCGGCCCGAACTGAGCGTCCACACAAAGGAAACTCTCCCCGGGGGGAGAACTTGAGAAGGGAGACGCTGGATCCCCCTGAAGGACGTACCTGGAGGGTGGGGTCCGCGCCGACGTATCCGAACAGACAAGGAGAATGCAGATGTCGAAGAAGCGGGTTGCAGCTCTCGCCGCCGCAGCGGGTTTGGCCCTGGCTATGATCAGTCCCACTCCCGCGCAGGCCGCCGCGAACCTCGGTGTCGCGGTTCCCGGGAGCTTCACCGCCGGCTACGCCACACCGGTGATCGTCGTGACCAAAGACGCGCCGTTCAACTTCGTGAGCGCCGACATCCAGGGGCACGACATCGTTTCGGTGGCCCCCGGGTCCGTCCGCGGCCACTACCTGTTCGCCAGCGACGTCATCCCCCTGGCCGGCGTCTCCGAGGTCCAGGGCATGCAGAACACCGTGTCCGGAGAGACCTACGAGTTCTTCTGCAGCATCCACCCCGGCACCATGCGGGGAGAGCTGACCGTCCTCTAGGGACTCCCGACGGGAGGGTCACGGCAGTCTGATCCGAGTGTGAGGGTGCAGCAACGCGAGGGAGGGGGATGTATGGCTCTACATGGAAGCATCGTGCGGACCACCCGGAGGACCGCGGTCGCCGGGCTCGTCATGGGGATGGCGCTTGTGCTGCTGGCCCCCATGCCGGCCCAGGCGATCGTCGGTGCCGCCGGACCAGGGAGCGCCGAGGACGGGTACGTCACGCCTTTGATCTATGTCAACACGTTCACGAAGACCGCGTTCTTCGTGAACGCGGATCCGGAGCAGCAGCACAACATCACCGCGCAGCGTGCCTTCGGGCCCGACGACCAACCGTGGTGCGAGGACGGGAAACCGTGCCCGCTGTTCTGGACGGAGACCATCTCCGCGGGCGTCACACCGATCCTGGGCCTGGAGAACACCTTCGGGGCGGTCCCATACCTGTTCCACTGCACGATCCATCCCGAAACGATGCAGGGCGAACTGCTCGTCCTCTAGAGACCGGAGAAGGACCAATGAGGGGTAGGCTCCGGCATCTGGCGATCGTATGGGCCGTTCTCGCCGCGGCCGTCGTCATGGTGTCGCCTGTGAACGCTCAGCAGGAACCGCCTCCCGACGACGGTCCGACCGACTGGCCGGGTGTGATCGCCTTCGGGGGCCCGGGAAGCTTCGCTCTCGGTTGGACGACACCGAGGCTCGTGGTGCCGCAGGGTGTTCCGATCACGCTCATGGTCGTCGACGCCCAGCCGCACAACTTCGTCGCACTCGGTGTGTACGGCTCGGACGACAACTTCTGGTGCGACCTCATGAATTCCTCACCGGGGTCATGCCCGCGGTTCTGGAGCGAGTTGATCTTCGGCCCCCAGGCGGCGACGAGGCCCGAGGGACAGGGGCTCGGAGAGGTGTTCACGCCCGTGTACGGGCTCGAGGACCTCGAACCCGGCGACTACCCGTTCTACTGCTCGGTCCATGCGTCGTTCATGCAAGGGATCCTGACGATCGTTTGAGGGCATCGCAGGTGATCACGACACGAAGGATGGAGGGGATGATGATCTCGAAACGCATCACGCTCATCGCGCTGCTGGCGATGCTGGCCCCGCTCGCCGTATTGAACGGAGGGGCAAGCGCGCAGGAGGCCGACCCGGCTTGCGCGGATGATTCGAGCTACCCGGATGGGGTCCATCCGGGCGGCGACTGGCGGCGCCTGGCGCAGGACCCGCAGTCGACGCGGTTCCAGCCCGCCGAGGACCAGATCGGTCCCGACAACGTCACCTCGCTCGAGGTGAAGTGGTCGTTCTCGGTTTCGAGCGCGCCCGGTGGAACCGGGAACTTCCAGTCGACGACGACGGTTGCCGACGGCTGTGCCTATGCGGGCACGTCCAACGGCTGGGTGTTCGCGCTCAACGCGGACACCGGCGAGATCGTGTGGCAGGAGCAGACGGGCGGCGGTCCACCGGGCGGTCACTTCGCGCTGCCGGTGGTCGACGGACGGGTCTTCGGAGCCGTGTCCGCCCCCGGGGCGCTGCGACACTTCGCCCTGGATGCCAAGACCGGCGAGGAGGAGTACATCTCGCTGGACCTGAACAGCCTCGATCCGCGTGAGGGCAGCGTTATCAACTCCTCGCCGGTGATCTTCGACGGCCTCGCCTTCGTCACGCTGGCCGGTGGCCGTCCGGGTCAGAACAAGCGAGTTCCGTACTTCCTGTTCGACACGACAGCCGCGCCGACGGCGGTCGACCCGGAGACGGGTGAGCCGAGGATGGAACCCATCCACACCGGCTACGCCATCCCGGAGAAGGACCTCGAGCACGGATACAGCGGTGGCGGTATCTGGTCGACGGCTGCGGTGGACCCCGCGAAGGGCTACCTGTACGTGGGGACGTCCGACTCCGAGACCTACGGCCAGCAGCACCGCAACCACAGCGCGGTGCTGAAGATCGACGTGGCCCGGCACCGTGACGGTGACGGCAACCGGATCGCCGACGGGGGCCACCCGACCAACCCGGAATTCGGGGAGATCGTCGACTCGTACAAGGGACTGGTGGACCAGGGATACACCGCCGGCACCGACAAGCAGCCGTTGTGTGAGGAGAACGGCGACCTCGGCGCCGAGCTGTACTTCGGCGGCGAGTCCAGCATCACGTGCGCGGAGTTGGACGTCGACTTCGGCTCATCGCCCGCCTTCTACACCGACGAAGAGGGCGATGACGTCGTGGTGATCATGCAGAAGGCCTGCCTGCTGCACGGTGTCTTCGCCGACTTCATGCAGGAGAAGTGGCGGGCGACGCTCAGCAACCCGGACGCGTTCGGTTGTGCGGCCCCGGGAGCGGTCGACACCGACCGCAACATGATCTTCAACTCTGCGGACCCCGGGAACATCTGGGGGATGACCGACACGTCGTGGAAGCGGTGGGTCTCGCCCAGCGGTAGCGGTGCCCGCTACCAGCCGATGTCCACGGCCAACGGCGTCACCTACACGGTGGACAACGCCGGGAACCTGCTCGGCTATGACTCCGAGACCGGTGTTCCGCTGCTCGTCCGCAACATGGGTGCGGACGTTGGCGATGTGTGCACGACGCTGTCCGGCGGCGTGTCGATCGCCCGGAACATGGTCATCGCGACCTGTGACATCGGGGTAGACGGCGGCGGTTGGATCGTCGCTTACGGTCTGCCCGGCGAATAGCTCCGAATGGTTCTTCGGCCCGTCGCCCCGGGTCGTACTTCGATCCGGGGCGACGGGCCGGTGTCTTCACCGACGAGAGGATGGAACGCATGGCCCTACAAGCAAGACTCGCGCGCGCCGGCGTGTTCTGCGTCGTGCTCGCTCTGCTCGCCGGGATGCACACGCCGACCGGCGCGCAGGAGGTCTCAGCCTGCGCCAAGCAGGGTCAGCTCCCCGGACAGCTCGGCGGCGATTGGGCCATGTACGGCAAGGACCTGACCAACTCTCGCCATCAGGACGAGGAGTTCACCTTCGACTCGACGTGGGCGAGGATCCTGGTCCCGGAGTGGACGTTCTCCTCCGCGGACGCCGGCGGCGATGGTGACTTCACGGGAACCCCGATCGTGGCCGGCGGTTGCATGTTCGTCGGCTCCAACACCGGTTGGGTGTTCGGGGTCAACGCCACCACGGGGGAACTCGAGTGGAAGACCAAGCTCGACGCGGGTGAGGCCGCACCGCTCGTCGGCGGCATCCCGTCGACCGTTGCGGTTGCCGGCGGCCACGTCTATGTGAACGTCAACCGCACCGGCTCGCCCTACGTGGCGATGCTCGACCAGCACGACGGGTCCCTCGTGGAGACCCGGACGGTCGCCACGTCCGCCGGGTCGAGCCTGTACGCCAGCCCGGTGCCCTTCGGTGACCTGCTCTTCGTTGGTGTCTCCGCCCCGACCTCGTCGGGCAGCGGACGGTTCCTGCTGCTCGACGCCGGCGATCTCACGGTCCGCGCCGACACGTCGGTGATCCTGCAGTCCGACGTGGACGCCGGGTTCACGGGGGCCGGGATCTGGGCCACCCCCGCGATCGACACCGATGCGGGCTACGCGTACGTGGGCACCGGGGAGCCGGGCGACGGGGAGATGGAGCACGAGCACGCCAACGCGCTGATCAAGATCGGCGTCGATCCCGCCAGAGACGATTTCGGCCAGGTCGTGGGGAGCTACAAGAACAACATCTACGAGGTCCACCCCGTGGTCTCGTCGGCCGACCCGCACTTCGATTTCGGTGCCTCGCCCAACCTGTTCACCACGACCGACGGCACACAGCTCGTGGGAGCACTCCAGCGGGCCGGGGTCTACCACGCCGTGGATACCGACTCCATGGACGGTGTGTGGACGACCGTGGTCGGCCCCACGCAGATCCTCGGGAATGCGAGCTCTTCGGCGTACGACGGCTCCGCCATCTACGTGTCCGTGAACCCGGGTCTGCTGTATTCGCTGGATCCGGATTCCGGACTGTACAACTGGGTCAGCGCCTCGGCGGACGCCGTCCGCTACCAGCCGCTCGCCGTCGCCAACGGGGTCGCCTACACGGTGGACTCGACCGGGTTCTTCGACGCCTTCGAAACGGGTGCGGGCACGCCCATCCTGAAGCAGCCACTGGCGCTCGGAGCCCAGACGGATGCCCCGGTGAGCCTGGGTGGAGTCGCCGTCGCTCGGAACCGCGTCTATGCGGCGGTCGGGACGAGCCTCGGCGAGACCGGCTACGTGGTGGCGTACAACACGCTCATCTCCCGGCCGTTCTGAGCCACAGGCGAGGTCCGGACGGGCCCCGGAAGCGGGTGCAGTCGACGAAGGGGGAGGCCATGCGTCCGAGATCCAGCACCGCCATGCTCGTGACGGCCCTGACGGCCGCGGTCCTCGTGCCGGGCGTGGCGGGAGCCCCCGCGGCCCCCGCGGCCCCCGCCGCCTGCTCGGCCCCCGCCCATCCGGGCGGCGAATGGCCGATGTACGGCCACGACCTTGCGAACACCCGACACCAGCCCCTCGAGGCCGATCTGTCGCCCGGGACCGCTTCCGACCTCGAGCCCAAGTGGATCTTCTCGTCACGCGGCGCCGGCGGTGAGGGCGATTTCAGCGGCACGCCGATCGTCGACGGGGGTTGCGTGTTCGTGGGTTCCAACCAGGGTTGGGTCTACGCGATCGACGCCGACTCGGGAGATCCGGTGTGGAGGCGAGAGCTTCCCGGCGGCGGGGTCGTCAACAACTCCCTGGTCTCCTGGGGCGACGCGGTGTACGCGTACGTCTCGCGCGAGGGATCGCCGTACGTGGTGGCGCTCGACCGCTCGACCGGAGACGTGCGCTGGGAGACGACGGTCGACGAGCAGGAGGGATCCGACGCCTTCGGGAGCCCGGTGGTCTTCGACGGGATCGTCATCGTGGGCATCTCCGGGGACGCCGCCCAGCACGCCGACGAGGACCAGCGGGTCTTCTTCCGCGGGAGCATCGTCCTCGTGGACGCCGGCACCGGCGACATCCTGCGCAAGACGTGGACGATCCCTCCCGAGGACTGGGACGACGGCTACGCGGGCGGCACCGTGACCACGACCCCCGCCGTGGACCCCGACACGAAGATCGCCTACGTGGGCACGGGCAGCCCCTTCGTGCCGCAGCTCGAGCACCCGCACACGAACGCGCTCCTCCAGCTCGATGTGGACCGGGACAGCCCCGGCTTCGGCGAGTTCGGGCCCGTGTACAAGGCCGACACCTACGACGACGTCGTCCCCGGCTTCTCCGAGCTCCCGTGCACCCCGATCCCGTTGATCCCGCCGCCGCCCCCGATCGTCCCCACGGGACGCGGCATCGGCGCCTGCGGCGATCAGGACATCGACATCGCTGCCTCGCCGAACCTGTACACCGATGCCGCGGGCCGGCTTCTCGTGGCCACCAGCCAGAAGTCGGGCACGTTCCACGGGGTGGACGCCGCAACGATGCAGGGCGTATGGCGGACGACCTACGGCCCCCTCCAGCCCTTCGGGGGCGTGTCGGCCGCCTACGACGGCGAGCGTCTCTACGGCGGTGCCGCGCCCCCGGGGCAGCTGTTCTCGGTCGACCCGTCCACCGGTGACCTCGGCTGGACGGCGCTCATCGGCGACGTCGCCCACTACGGCATCCCGGTGGCGTCCGCGGGCGGGGTCGTGCTCACCCTCGACGTCCGCGGCTTCCTCGACGTCTACGAGGCCGAGAGCGGACGGCCGCTGCTGCACCGTCCGCTCCTTCCGGGCCCCGAGGGCTCGCTCACCTTCGGCGGGGTGAGCGTGGCCCGCAACACCGTGTACGCCGCCATCGGGATGCAGCACACCGGACTCGACCCCTTCGGGGTCCTCGACGGCTACATCGTGGCGCTGGCTGCCTCTCCCACCGCGGCGTCAGGCCGGTAGCCGGTAGGCGATCACCCAGCCGGAGTCCGCGTCCACCGGGCCGAACCCGTGGGACACGTCGCGCTCGCCGCACACCGAGAAGACGGTGTTGCGGGCGATCGAGACGCCCCCGCCGATGTTCGTGCACGGCGCGCCGGTATCCAGCGACATCGGGCGGTGCAGCACCGGGATGCCGGTCGCCGAGTCGTAGGCGTCGAGGAAGCCCTTGCCGTCGGCGTGGTAGACGACGCCGTTGGCGTAGGCCACCGGGTTGGCGCCGAAGGTCGTGATGACCGGGGACACCCAGTTCCGATCTCCGGTCGAGCCGTTGATCGACCACATCTGCCCCGGGAAGGTGCCGACGCCGAAGATGTTCGTGCCGTCGGTCGCGGTGCTCGTGTAGTTGCCCAGCGGCGTCCCGGCGGGAGACAGCGGTTCCGACCACGCGTGGGTCATCGTGCGCCGGTACCCGGCGTGCAGCCAACCGGACTTCTGGTACGCGGCGACCATCTTGCGTCCGAGGGTGTCCGTGTAGAGGGTGGGGGACGCACCGAAGTCGACGTCGATGTACGGTGCGCCCTCCCAGGTGCCCTTCACCGCACCGAGGATCTCACCGAAGGTGTCGCTGTCGCGATCGAGGTCGAACTTCACGATGGCGTTCGCGAACTCGCTTTCGGGACCGTCCCACGGGGAGGGCTGGCCGGTGCCCGCGTAGCCGGTCTTCGTCTCGACGTCGACGGCCGCCGTGCTCCAGATGGCGGCGCCGCCGAAGCCGGCTTCGAACTGGTCGCGCGGGATGGTTCGCGTCCGCTTGAGGATCTCACCCGTCTCGGCATCCAGGACGGCAAAGCCGCCGATCCAGTGCGTGCCGCCCTCGGGGTTGGAGATGCCGATCCACACCAACCCGTCGAAATAGACGGCGCTGGTGTTCGTGTAGGCGCCCTCCTCGGTGGCCACCGATTCGCTGCGCCAGATGATGTCGCCGGTGTGTGCGTTCACGGCGAGGACGTGAGGACCCTGCTCATCCGTGGCGTGTTCCGGGTTCAGTGAGACGTTCAGGTACAGCACGCCGTCGTGGACGGCGGGAGCGTGCAGGGTACCGCCGCAGCACACGCCCTGGACCGTCTCAGAGAACCGGTCCTTCCACACGAGGTCGCCGGTGTCGGCGTTGAGCGCATACACGTACCCGCTGGACGTCGTGATGAAGACGCATCCCTCGGCGACCACGGGCGTCGACTCGATGCGCCCGGTGCCGCCCTCGTCGTCGGGAGAGAACCTCCATGCCGCCTCCAGTGTCGGGACGCTCAGCGGCTCGATCGTCGTCTCCGCATCCTGGCTGCGGGTGTTGGACAGGTTCTGGCCGTACGACGGCCAGTCGCCGCCGGCATGCCCGGCCTCGGCGCAGCCGGTGGCGGCGGCTTCTCCCACGAACAGCATCGTGGACGCCATCCCGAGTGCCACGACGAACGCGACGGTGCGGTGCCTGATCATGCGCATGTTCCCCTCTCGTTCTCGACTGCCTCGCCTTTCAACAACATGTCTTCCATCAGAGCTGCAGCGGGCGGAAGGCGACTACGAACCCGTTCGGCATCGACCCCATCCCGACCGAGGTCAGCCCGACACCGACGGACACGTATACCGTGTTCCGCGCCACGGTGGCGCCACCCCACGTCAATGCCGGGTCGGTGTTCGTCTGGGAGCCGAGCGGGATCGGGTAGGCCAGCAGCTGGGCCCCCGTCTGCGCGTCGAACGCGTTCAGGAAGCCCCGCAGGTCGGGCGTGTAGATCACGCCGTTGGCTTCCGTCACCGGATTGCCCCAGTGCACGGCGTCGGGCACGGGGGCGACCCAGCGAAGATCACCCTGGTTCTTCTCGATCGACCACAGGTAGCCGCCGACCGTGTGCGGCCCGTAGATGTTCCGGCCGTCGTAGGCGGGGCTCCCCACGATGCCGCCGAACGGCCCCGGGATGCCGAGGAGCGTCTTGTAGACGGGCTCCATGGTCTCGGCATCGAAGGCGTGGTACACACCCGACTTCTGCCCGGCCCCCACGAGCTTGCGCCCGGCGTCGTCGAAGAAGATGGTCGGCGTCGCGCCGAAGTCGAGGTCGAGGTTGCCGCACTCGAAGCCGAAGGCGAACACCGATTCCAGCTCCTCGAACTCCTCGCAGCCCTCGTTGATGGCCTCCAGCTCGGGGAAGTACTCCTCGACATCGCCCTTGTAGCTGTCCACGATCTGCCCGAAGGACGGGTTGGTGATCTCCTCCGCCGACGGTGTCCACCGGCCCTCGGCGTCGCGGGCGCGGGCGAGGTCGAGCTTGAGGATGGCGTTCGTGTGTTCGTGCTCGCTGTCGTACTCGAACGGGTTCCCGGTGGGGGCGTAGCCGTAGGCCGTCTCGGGGTCGATGGCCACCGTCCCCCAGATCGCCCCTCCCGCGTAGCCGTCGGGCCAGAGCTCGTCGGGGATCGTGTAGGTCTTCGTGAGGATCTCGCCGGAGTCGGCGTCGAGGAGCACGAAGTTGCCCTGGAAGTTGAACCGGTCCGCGTCATCGCCCTCGGCCGCGGTCCCGGAGACGCCGACCCAGACGAGTCCGTCGAACACGATCGGGCTCGAGACGGCGTCCGATCCGATCTGGTGGTCGACCGTCTTCTCCCACAGGATCTCGCCGGTGTGCTGGTCGAGGGCCACCACGTAGGGTTGGCTGATCTTGGAGACGAACGCGTAGATGCGGCCGTCGGACACCTCCAGCGTCGAGAACACGCCGCCGCCCACCCGCGTGCGCCACACGAGATCCCCGTTGTCGGCGTTGATGGCGAACACCCAGCCGGGCTGATCGAACCCCGTGGACGAGCCGACGTAGACGCAGCCGTCGGCGACGATGGGGTAGCCCGTGACCTCGTTGTTCTCCCCGAACGTCCACCGGTTGGCGTCGAAGGTCCACGCCGGAGCCAGCTGGGCCGCGGTCAGCGGCGTGATCAGGCGCTCCTCGGGTTGCGAGCGGCTGTTGGCGAGCGTATTGCCCATGCGCCGCCACTCTCCTCCCGGCATGTCGGGCCGGGCGCACGCGGCATGTGCGGAGACCGTCGTTCCGCTGAGCGCGGATGCCACCAGGGCGACGACCAGCGTGAGGCCGGCGGCGCGTGCGAAATGAGATGTCATGGCGTCGGGAACCCCTTCGGGCGTGGACATCGATACCGAGGAGTTCAACATGTTCGTTCGTTTTCCTTCTCCACCCGCACATCGGGGGCCCGGCCGGCCGGGGAAGCAGGAATGTTCGGATCTGTTGCCGAATGCTGGATTGTCCGATGGTCGACGCGAGATGGAGGGTGCATGACCCGCAAGCTGGCCTGGTTCCTCGTGATCTGCTTCGTCGCACTGGCACTGCCCACAGGGTCCGGCCATGCAGCCGTCGCGTGCGCGGATCCGCGTGACGGCGGCGACTGGCGATCGTACGGCGGGTCCCCCGCCGGGACACGTTCCCAGCCCGCGGAGGAGCAGGTCGGCGCGGGATCGGTGGGTGATCTGGCCGCGGAGTGGTCGTTCAGCCTCGACTCGGAGGTCGCCGAATACGGCAGGTTCGAGAACACGCCCGTGGTCGCCGACGGCTGCCTCTACCTCGCCGCGACCAACGGCTGGGTGCTTGCGCTCAACGCCGAAGACGCCGAGCTCGTCTGGAAGACGCAACTACCCCATGAGGGCGCTGCCGGCTACGGCGGTGCCGTCGTCGGATCGGTGGCCGTGGCCCACGACCGGGTCTACGTCACCGTGTCCGACTCCGCCGATCCCTATCTGGCCATCCTCGACCAGGCGACGGGGTCGATCCTGCGCACCACCGTGGTCGACGACAGGCCGCATGCGTTCGTCACCGCCTCCCCGATCGTCTACGACGATGTCGTGTTTGTCGGGATCTCGGGCAACGAGGCCAGCCCCGGTTCACGCGGCGGCTACGCCGTCGTGGACGCCCTGACCGGTGAGATCCTCGCCAAGGAGTACACGATCGGCGACGAGGAGTGGGCCGCGGGGTACGAGGGCGCGTCCATCTGGTCGACACCCGTCGTGGACGAGGCGACCGGCTACGCTTACGCGGGCACCGGCAATCCGTCGAGCCAGCTCGAGTCGCGCAACGCCAACGCTCTGCTGAAGATCGACATCGAGCGCACGCGTGACACGTTCGGGCAGATCGTCGGCGCCTTCAAGGGCAGTTGGGACGCCTACCTGCCGCACTGCAACTCACCGGCCAACCACCTCGGGTGCGTCCACATCGACATCGACTTCGGCTCCTCACTGAACCTGTTCACCGACGACCTCGGCCGCACGGTCGTGGGCGCTCTCCAGAAGTCGGGCATCTACTACGCCGTCCACGCCGACACGATGCAGGAGGCGTGGAAGACCCTCGTCGGCACGCCCGGCCATGTCTTCAACTCCGCCTCCACCGCGGTCGACGCCGACGGCGTGTACATCCCGGCCACCGGCCCCGGACAGATGGTGTCGCTCAACCGCGGGCACGGCGGGATCCAGTGGGCGAGCCCGATCGCCGACGGCACCCACTACCAGCCGTCCACCGTCGCCAACGGCGTCGTGTACACCACGACCACCAGCGGCCTGCTCCTCGCCTACAGCGGATCAGACGGAGGGCCGCTGCTCGTCCGTCCGCTCTCGTTGGATACGGGGGCATTCGACCCCACCGCTCCGGCGAGCTCGGGCGACATCGGTGGGGTTCTGGGCGTCGCGTCCACCAGCGCCGGGATCGCGGTCGCCCGCAGCACCGTGTTCGTGGCCTTCCAGCACTTCGTGGTCGCCTACCAGCTTCCGGCGTGACCGGTGGGGGCGAGGAGCCGTACAACGACGTCATGAAAGGGTCTGCGTGAAGATCTCAACCGCGTTCTGTGCACTGTCCGTCCTGGCCGGCGTGCTGATCCCCGGCCCCCAGGCGTCTTCGACGGAGCCGACGACGACGTGCACGTTCTCCGGACCGACGCCCGGTTTCCGGGCTCTCCGGTTGGACCTGCCCGAGGGTTCCCACTTCCTGGGCCTGGAGGTCCGTGGATCGCGGAGCCCGCGGATGGCCTCGGGAGACGAGAACTGGCACCTCGCCCAGGGGATCGCCGTCTTCGACGCCGACACGGGGCAGCCGATGGCCTGGCGCGTGCATTCGTCGGGCTCCTCTCCGCGCAGCCACGTCGTCCGTGTGGACGGCGAGACCGTGGTCGACGTCTCCGCGACCGGGCCCGACGCGCCGCTCGGACGGTCGGCGTCGGCCCTCCGGGCGACGCTGCCGCCGGGAACCTACGACGTGGTGGGGTTCGGTACGGACGGGGGCCGGGGGCTGCCGAACGAGTGGTGGGCCGCCGACGTCCGGGTGGCGGGGACGCATGCGTGCTCGTTCATCGGCTCGGGTGAGGTCTTCGATCTCGCCAACGGCGACTTCGAGGACGGCACACAGGTGTCGACCTACGGCGCGGGGTACGCGCAGGACGCCGCCCTCGAGTTCCAGACCACACGCCAGCGCGTGTTCGGCCTCCTGGACGCCTCCGTGTACGGGCCGGGCACAGCCGAGGTCGCCTACACGACGCCCACGGACGGCGGTGAGGCGTCCGACGAGCTGATCCCGCTGTTCTCGACCGGCGGGGACTACACGTTCACCGCGTCGTACACGGGGGCCTTCCCGCTGACGGCGGTCGCCGGGGTCGCCTTCGACCTCCCCGCTCGCTGAGCCGGCCGTTCCCTCACGGCAGGTCGTTGCCGAGCGCACGCACCGGTGGTGCGCTCGCGGAGCTCGGCAGATAGGTCCCGGTGCCGTGGAACTGCGCGACCAGCCTGCGGCCGGCGGTGGCGGTGGCGACCGCGCCGAGGTCATCGCAGCTCGCGACTCCCTCGGCGTCGGTCATCGCGCTGCAGATCGAGGTCGAGCCGATCGCCGACGGGGCGGTGAACTCCACCCAGAGGCCTTCCAGCGGCGCCTCGGTTGCCGTCTCGGTGACCCGGGCCGTGAGGCTCAGGTAGGTCTGCCCCTCGTCGATGTCGGCGACCGGCGGGAACGCCTCGGTCGTCGTCGCGCACCGGTCGACGTAGCCGGTGGCCTCACACTCCGGCTCCGTCGCCCCGGCGGGCTGGATCGTGGCCATCAATGCGATGGCCACGATCCAGATTCCAACCGTGGTGCGTCTCATTCGGGCAGGCCGTATGAGATCAGCCAGCCGCCGCCTTCGCTGCCCAGATCGCACGTGGCGAACACGCGGTTGCGCGCGATCGACACACCGCCGGAGAGCGTGACGCACGCGTCGGAGGCCACTGCGTCGTCCGAGGCGTCCAGCGACATCGGCTGGCTCAGGACCGGCAGGCCCGTCTCGGCGTCCCAGGCCCACAGAACGCCGGCGTTGTCGACCGTGTAGGTCACGCCGTTGGCGTAGGTCATGGGCTGGTAGCGGGTCGCGGAGGCGGTGGGGGCCGCCCACTGGATCCATCCGATGCTCGACAGGCCCCAGACGTTGCCGGGGTCGGCGCTGACGAAGATCTTGTCGTCGCCGACCGCCGCGGTCGCCGCACATCCCAGAGCCGCGGGACGCGACAGGGTCTGCGTCCACTTCTGGGTCATGGTGTCGGCGTGGACGGCGTGGAGCACGCACGCCTTCTGGTTGGCGGTGACGACCTTGTCGCCCTCCTCGTCGACGAACAGGTTGACCGACGCACCGAAGTCGATGTCCTGCTCGAAACAGGCGAAGGGCGCGTACTCTCCGACGTTGACGTCGTTGCCCACGGCTTCACAGGCGGGCTGGCGGTCGAGGCCGTCGACGTAGGTGTCGGTCAGGCCCTTGTAGGCGTCCACGACCTCTCCGAAGTCGCGGTTGTCGCAGGCGGGCAGCGGTTCCCGGGATTCGCCCTCGGGCACCGTTCCCTCGCAGGTGGGCGCGTCGAGGATCGGGGCGCCGTCTGCATCGCGAGCGCGAGCCAGGTCGATCTTGATGATCGCGCTGTTGTGGGCGTGCTGCTTGGTGTAGGACTCGGAGTCGGAGGTTCCCACGTAGGCGTAACCGGTCTCCTCATCGACGGCTGCCGTCGACCAGATCCCGCCGCCGGAGTAGCCGTGTTCGAGGTCCTTCTCGGGGATGGCGTACCCCCGGTGCAGCATGTTGCCGGTCTCCGCATCGAACAGGAAGTAGGGGACCCTGGTGCCCGGCCCGGTGGCGATCGAGTTGGACACCAACACCATGCCGTTGAAGACGACGGGGCTGGAGTTGATCACGGTGCCGTCGAGCGGTGAATCGGCGAGGAAGTCCGTCACCCACAGCTGGTCGCCCGTCTTGGCGTCCAGCGCGGTCGAGCGCAAGGCGCTCGGGGCCGAGATGTTGGCGTGCACACGCCCGTCCACCACGGACAGTGCGAAGTGGCCGCCGGGCGGCCCGCCACCGGTCAGTGTCTTCCACACGAGGTCGCCGGTGTCGGCGTCGAGGGCGAAGATCCAGCCGTTGGTGGTGCCGACGTACACGCACCCGTTGGCGACCGTGGCTGTGGACTGGAAGTTGCCTTCCCCTTCGCCGCGCTCCACCGAGAACGCCCACTTCTTCTCGAGCGACCCGGCGTTGGAGGCGTCGATCTTGTCCTCGGCGGGCTGCTCCCGCGTGCCCGCGAGGGCGCCGTTCAGCTGGCGCCAGTCACCACCCGGGTGCGCGCCGCCGTCGCACTGCTCGAGCGCGGCGCCGGCGCCGCCGGCACCGCCGACGAGCGTGGTCGATACGACGGCGGCGACAGCCGCCATCGTGAAGAGCTTGCGTTTCATGGTTCCCCCTTCTTCGGAGACGTGTTCAGACGACGATCAAGATGCCTCGTTGCCGATTCGGATGTACCGAGCAGTAGAACGGATACGTCGTGGCCGATTCCGTGTACTCGAGCCCCAGGACCGGCGCGACCTCACCGTTGTAGATGAGGTCACTCCAGAACAGCGGGCACTGGCCCTCGGGGGTGTCGTCGCACCACGGCTGGTCGTCCGAGCCGTACACGCCGAAGGCGATGACGTTGTGCGGAAGGATGTCGGTGTTGGCGTGCAGGAGCGGTCCATCGGCCGGCGCGACCACCACCGGGGTGGCGTAGCCCACCTGGAAGCTTCCGGGGACCGACGCCACGACGGAGACCGAGGCGTTCGACGGCGTGCCGCTCAGCGCGACCGAGAACACGAGGACCATGGCGAGTGCCAGGGAGCAGCGGCGGCCCATGGATGTGCGATGGTCCCATGCGGATGCAACGGCTACGGTCGGTCACCCCCTCGCGGGCATCGCTTCGTTCTGCTGCGATGTTCTCCGTCCGGGTCGCGCAACCCTTTGTGCCGGGGCACAGTCTGCCGCGCGTACGTTAGGGGAGCTGCCCAACCGGCGAGCGCGCCGGGGCCACCTCCACGAAGTCCTATCTCCGTTCGGAGACCGCCGGTGCGGGTCCGCCGCGGGCGCTTGGGGGTCCCTGGTCGCTGCTGTGGACCTCCGGGGCGAGGATGCGGATGCCCATCGAGAGCTCCACGAGGTCATCGAAGCTGCGCAGGTTCCGGCCCGTGACGTCGGCGATCCGTCGCAGGCGGTAGTGCACCGTGTTCGGATGCACCACGAGTTTCTCCGCCGCTCTGCCGGCATGGAGATCCGCGCTCAGGTACGCGCGGAGGGTCTCGAGAAGGACACCCCCCGAACGCTCGTCTTCCTCCAGCAACCGGCTGAGGCGGGGATAGGTCATCCGTCTGGTCGTCTCGTCGGGGTCGTGGAGCAGGTAATCGAGGATCGGCACGTCGGAGAGCCAGGTCACCGCGGACCCGGTCGCGGCCGCCAGGGAGAGGGCGCGCCGGGCTTCGTCGAATCCCCGGCTGACGGCGTCCAGGCCCCCAACCGGCGTACTCAGACCCATGCGGATATCGATCCCGCGTAGCCGGCGGACCGTCAGCACGGGTTCGTGGGCTTGTTTCACCAGGTCGTGGGAGTCGTGCGAGGCGACGACACCGATGATCTCGTCGCGCCGCACGGCGACCAGCGTCGGCACCCGGGCGAAGTGGCGTTCGATCACTCCGACCACGATCGGCAGGGTCTCCGGATCGGAGAGCTCGGGGATGCGGGCGACCAGGACCACGAACTCGGCATCCGGATCGAGTCCCAGCTCCTGGGATCGCGTACGGGCTCGGCGGCGCAGGGGGAGCTGCCCCGACAGCAGATCCTCGAGGAGTTCCCCGCGGCGGCGGTCGTTCTCGGGCGCGAAGTGTTGCTGTGCCTCGATGTAGGCGCGGGTGATGATCGCGGTGACGTGGTCGTTGAAGGCCACGAGGTCGGCCACGAGCCCGAGGGCGGCCTGACGTCCTCCGGCGTCGTCCCCGCAGGCGGCAACGATGTGCTCCCACACCACGTGCTGCACGGCACGCGCCGCCTGGAGCATCGCTTCCAGCGGGATCAGGCGCTCGACCGCTCCGACGGCTCCGGCCTGGAAGAAGTCGATGTCGTCCTCCGACCACCCGTCGTCGCTCGACATCCATCGCAGGAGGATCCGTAGCGACTCGCCGACCGCCTTCTCCAGCTCGGCCTGCATCGCGTCGTCGAGGGCGGCGTACGCGGGCGAGGCCTCGCGGATGCGGCGGCTCACCTCGGTGGCGATGGTGGAATGCCGGCGGCCCAACCGCAGAAGGGAACGTTCGGCTACCGCGCTTCGCGGAGAACGTCCCGTACCTGAAGCGGGGGGATCATGTGGTGCGTCCATGTTTCGCTCCAGAAGGTGACGACCTATACTTGTGAAGGATACATAATTAACTACCCGCTCGTCCTGGGCTCCCCCACAAAGGAGACCGGGCTGCAAGCGCGAACCTTTGAGCTAACCTGGATCAAGGATGCGCATGAAGAGGTCGGGTCCACTCAGAGATCCATCTTGGGCAAAGACGCTCGTGGCGGCTCTGGCCGCCGTTTCTCTGCTCGGGCTCGTCTCCGCCCCGGTGAGCGTCGCCGAGGAGCACGAGGAGCGGGTGGGCATGTCCGCCGTGACCGGGTTCTCGCCCGCCCGCCTGGAGATCGAGACCGGGACCACCGTCGTCTGGGAGAACGAGAACCACTTCGACTACCCCGTCGCCGGGGGCACCCACGAGGTGGTCGCGGACGACGGGTCGTTCGCCTCTCCGGCGATCGCGCCCGGTGCGAGCTGGGGCTACCGCTTCCTGGAGCCGGGGACCTACGCCTACCACGACGCCCGCGACGACCGGCTCACCGGAGAGGTGGTGGTGACCGGTGAGCCTGTGCGTCCGGAGGTGCCCGAGGAGGACGTGGACATCGTCGAGCCGGATCCGAACGATACGCCGTCGTGGGGATTCGAGCCGGCCGACCTCGTGGTCACCGCCGGCACGAAGATCACCTGGCGGAACACCGGCGGTCAGGTCCACACGGTCACCGCCTCCGACGAGTCGTTCGACTCCGGCGACGTGGCCCCCGGGGAGACCTGGGAGCGCACCTTCTCCGAGCCCGGTGCCTTCCAGTACTTCTGCGAGCCGCATCCGTGGATGGAGGCCACCGTCCGGGTCGCCGCCGAGGATGGCGAACCACCGCCACCGCCGCCTCCGCCCCCATCGGCGAACGAGGGCTCTTCAGGCTCCGACGTGACCTTCGACACGTCGCCGCCGCCGGCGTCGTCCGGGCCGCAGACCCACCGGGTCGCCGTGATCGAGGGGAACCTGTCGGATCCCGACACCTGGACGTACCGTCCGCAGACGGTGTCGGCGAAGACCGGCGACACGCTGGAGTGGCGCAACACCGGGTCCCTCGAGCACACCGTCACCGCCGACGACGGCTCGTTCGACTCCGGTGACATGGAGACCGACGACGCGTTCACGCGGACCTTCGACGAGCCCGGCACCTACCGGTACAGCTGTACCCCGCACCCCTGGATGACCGGTGCCGTGGTGGTCTCCGACCGCCCGGACGAGGTGGACGTCGAAGATCCCGAAGTGCTCGGCGGGTCGTTGGACGCTCCGCAGGCCGCCGGGCCCCCACCGGACCCCGGTGGCGGGGACGCCGCCCCCTTCGATCCACAACCGTCGGGATCGTCGATGCCCCTCCCGCTGGTCGTCGCGGTGGAGTTCCTGCTCCTGGCGCTGGCGGCGGCCTGGATCGTCTGGGCCAGCGACGGCCGCGCCGTCGAGAGGGCGTGAGCGCGACGTCCCCTCGGAAGTCGAACACGGTGCACGAGCGGGTGGTGCTTCCTCTGGGGATCCCGCTCGGCGTGATCGTAGTGACCCTGCTGCTGGTGTTCTCCATCTCCAGGATCCTCATCGCCCTGCACGACGTCGCCGTCTCGGTGGCCATCGCCGGCAGCGCGGGGATCCTGATGATCGCCGCCCTGCTCGACGTGCTGCCCACCCGGCGGGACCGGCTCGTCCCCCTGTTCGCGATCGCCGCGGTGACGGTGGTGGGCGGCGGGTTCTATGCGGCGACGCTGGGCGACGTCGACTCGCTTCTGGGCGCGCACGCCGCCGAGGACGAGGGCCACCCCCAGCTCCGCGTGATCGCCGAGGACGTCGACTTCCCTTCCGAGGTCTCCACGGGGGCCGGCGAGGTGGATATCACGCTGGTCAACGCGGGACGGGTGCCGCACACCTTCGTGTTCGACGACGTGGAGGGGTTCAAGCTCGAGGTCAACGCCGAGGGCGATGCCGACGCCGGACAGGTCGAGCTCGAACCGGGAAGCTACACCTTCTACTGCGACGTCCCCGGTCACCGGGCCGCTGGGATGGAAGGCGTCCTGAACGTCGAGTAGCGGTTGGATGCGCGGGCGGCTCAGCCCGTCTCGGGACGCTTCCTCGCGCCGACGGCCAGAGCGATATGGGTGACGTCGGACCGGAGTTGCGCCAACTCTGAACGGAGCTGTGCGAAACCCTGCTGCATCTCGGTGCGGAGTTGCTCATCTCCCTCACGCATCTCGGCCCGGAGTTGCTCATCCCCCTCACGCATCTGGGTCCGGAGTTGCGTGTCCCCCTCACGCATCTGGGTCC
>CAZLKN010000057.1:0-18944 GCA_964560135.1 uncultured Actinomycetes bacterium
GACGGAGTCCTGAAGGTCCTGCGCAAGGGTGAGGTCACCGACAACGCCGAGAACTGGTCACGCCGGTTCAAGGCGAACTCGGAGAAACTCAAGTCCGGAGACATCCAGCAGGTGGCGGAGGTCGTCCGAAACCTCAGCATCCGTGAGCGCGACAAGGGTCTGTCCACCGGCGAGAAGCGGATGCTGAACAAGGCCCGCCAGATCCTCGCCGGCGAGATCGCCGTCGCACTCTCGGTGGAGGCCGACGAGGCCGAAGCCGTGCTGGAGAAGGCCCTCCGCTAGAGCTCCGGCAACACCTCGAGAAGCACGACAAAGCGAGCATCCGCAGCTCCCGCGGGGTAGGTTGTGGGAGATGACGCATGCTCGTTGAGGCGATCCGCCTGATCGTTGTCCTCTCCTTCACGGCGGGGGCACTCCAGTTCGCGCGAACGCGCGTGGATATCCTCCCGGTGGACTTCAGCACGCCGGAGACGGCCGTGTTCCTCATCACGGCACTCGGTGCGGGCCTCGGCTACATCGTCGGCGGGGTGCTGGCGCGGTTCGTGGACACCGTCATGAACCGCGCGGAGACCCGGCTCGCCCGCAGGCACGCCTCCGAGGTCCTGGCGGGGGTCCTCGGCCTCCTGGTCGGGCTGGTGCTCGGCGCGTTGTTCTCCTGGCCGCTGCTGCTCGTCCTCGAGCCGTACCTGAGCTACCCGATGGCGGCGTTCATGGTCGTCGTCCTCGTCGCCTTCTCCACCCGCTTCGCGATCCGCAAGCGCCTCGAGATGTTCGGCGTGCTCGGTGTCGCCCCGAGCCCCCAGGGCCCGACCACGGGGTGCCTGCTCGACGCCTCGGCGGCGATCGACGGACGCGTGCTCGCCCTGTGGCGGGCGGGGATCCTTCCCTCCCCGCTGTGGGTGCCCGGGTTCATCATCTGGGAGTTGCAGGGCATCGCCGACTCCAGCGACCCGCTGCGCCGGCGCCGCGGGCAGCGCGGCCTGGACGTGCTGACGTCGCTGCGGGAGGCGGGTGGGGAGGTCCGCGTGCTGGACGAGGATCCCGCGGGGACCACCGAGCCCGACGCGAAACTGGTCGTCGTGGCCCGGCGGCGCGGGCTGCCGATCGTGACCTCCGACTCGAACCTGGCCAAGGCCGCCGAGCTCCAGGGCCTCCAGGTGCTCAACCTCCACGCCCTGACGGAGCTGCTGCGCCCGCCGGTGCTGCCCGGCGAACGGACGACCGTGAAGCTCATCAAGGAGGGGCGGGACCGCGGGCAGGCCGTCGGCTATCTCGACGACGGGACCATGGTGGTGGTGGAGCGTGCCGAGGAGCGGCTGGGGGCCGAGGTCGAGGTGGAGATCACGAGCGTCCTGCAGACCGGCAGCGGCCGGATGCTGTTCGCCCGCCTCGGCGGCGAGGGGCGTCCCGAAGGGTTCCAGGAAGCCACGTGAGAGGGGTCGTCGTCCTGGTCGCCGCGGGGGGCGGGACGAGGCTGGGAGCCGGGCCCAAGGCCTTCGTCCCCGTGGGAGGCGTCCCGATGCTCTCCCGGTCCGCAGGGGCCGCAGCCGCCGCGGAGCTCGTGGACGCGATCGTGGCCGCCGTGCCCCCGGGGGCCGAGGACCGGGCCGCGCGGCTCCTCGGGGACCTGCCGGTGCCCTGCCGCGTCGTGGCCGGGGGAGCGAGCCGGCAGGCGTCGGTGGCGGGGGCGCTGGAGGCCGTGGGTGACGCGCGGGCGGTGGCCGTCCACGATGCGGCCCGGCCCCTGTGCCCCCCGGCGCTGTTCGACCGCTGCCTGGAGGCCCTCGACCGGCATCCCGCGGTCCTCGCCGTGCGCCCGGTGACCGATACGGTGAAGGTCGTGTCCGGCGGCGTGGTCACCGCCACCCTCGACCGCTCGAGCCTCGTCGCGGCCCAGACCCCGCAGGCCTTCCGGGCGGACGTGCTCCGGCAGGCTCACGCCGTCGCCGCCCGGGACGGCATCGAGGCGACCGACGATGTGGCCCTGGCCGAACTCCTCGGCATCGAGGTGGCGGTCGTGGAGGGGTCCGCCCGGAACCTGAAGATCACCACCCCCGTCGACCTCGCCGTGGCCGAGGAGCTCCTCATCCGGGAGGGCGCGTGATCCGGGCGGGGATCGGGTTCGACGTGCACCGGTTCGATGCGGCGCGCCCGCTGGTGCTCGGCGGGGTCACCATCCCCGGGGGCCCGGGGCTGGCCGGCCACTCCGACGCCGACGTGCTGAGCCACGCCGTCGCCGACGCGTGTCTGGGCGCCGCCGCCCTCGGAGACATCGGCTCGCACTTCCCCGACACCGACCCGCGGTGGAAGGACGCCGACAGCGTCGACCTGCTCCGCCGCGTGGCCGAGCTGCTGCGAGAGGGGGGATTCGAGGTCACCTCCGTGGACGCCACCCTGCTCCTGGAGGTGCCGAAGATCGCTCCGTACGCCGCGGGGATGCGGGAGAACATCGCCGCCGCCCTCGGGATCGACACCGGCGCGGTGGGGGTGAAGGCCACGACCACCGAGGGCCTGGGCACGGTCGGACGCCGTGAGGGTGCCGCCTGCATGGCGGTCGCGCTCATCTCCGGTGTCGCCTGAGGTCCGGCGGCGTGCGTATCGTGGTGCCATGACCCTGCGCTTCACGAACACGCTCGGCGGTGCGAAGGAGAGCTTCGAGCCCATCGACCCGCCACGGGTGGGCGTCTACGTGTGCGGGCCCACCGTCTACGACGTGCCGCACGTGGGCCACGCCCGCGCCGCCGTGGTGTTCGACGTGCTCCGCCGGCACCTCACCTGGCGGGGCTTCGACGTGCTGTTCGTCCGCAACGTCACCGACGTCGACGACAAGATCATCAACCGCGCCAACGACGACGGCATCGACCCGGCGATCGTCGCGGAGCGCTACACGCGGGTGTACGACGACGCGATGCGGGCCCTGGGCGTCCTGCCCCCGGACGTGGCCCCCCGCGCGAGCGGACACATCATCGAGATGCAGGAGACGATCGCGCGCCTGGTGGACCGGGGGATCGCCTACGCGGCCGAGGGGAGCGTGTACTTCGCGGTCGAGAAGTTCCCCGACTACGGCAGGCTCTCGGGCCGGAGCCTGGACGAGATGGTCAACCGGGAACGGGTCGAGCCCGCGCCCGGCAAGCACCACCCGCTCGACTTCGCCCTGTGGAAGGGGGCCAAACCCGGCGAGCCGTCCTGGCCGTCGCCCTGGGGGCCGGGCAGGCCCGGGTGGCATATCGAGTGCTCGGCGATGTCGATGCGCTACCTGGGGATGCCCTTCGACATCCACGGCGGCGGCGCGGACCTGATCTTCCCGCACCACGAGAACGAGATCGCCCAGTCGGAGGCCGCGGAGGCCTCGGCCCCCTTCGCCCGGTGGTGGCTGCACAACGGGCACGTGCAGATCTCCGGCGAGAAGATGTCGAAGTCGTTGCGGAACTACGTCCTCGTGGAGGAGGTCCTCGCCGACCATCCTCCGCAGGTACTCCGGATGCTGATCCTGGGGGCCCACTACCGGTCCCAGATCGCCTACGGGCCCGATGCCCTCCAGGAGGCCGCCAACGTCTGGGAGCGCTTCCGCGCCTTCCTGCGCGCCGCCCCCGAGGGGTCGGACGGGCAGGCCGACGACCTGCTCGGCCCCTACGGCGAGGCGATGGACGACGACCTCAACACCCCCGAGGCGATCTCGGCCCTCCACGCGCTGGTGGGCGAGGGCAACCGGGCGCTGGAGGCCGGGGACCCCGCCCGCGCCGGCGAGGTGCGCTCCGCCGTAGCCCGGGGCCTGGAGCTGCTCGGCTGCGATCCGGCCACCGAGGCCGCGGACACCGCGATCGTCGGACGCCTCGTGGAGCTGCTGCTCGCCCAGCGCGACGAGGCCAGGGCGGCGAAGGACTTCGCCCGGTCCGACGAGATCCGGGCCCGGCTCGCGGAGGCCGGGGTCCGGGTCGAGGACTCGCCGCAGGGCGCGCGCTGGTACCTGGGGTGAGCGACCAGGTCGAGGGACGGCGTCCGGTCGTGGAGCTGCTGCGTACCGACCGTCCCGTCGAGGCCGTGCTGGTGGCGGCGGGGAGCCGGGAGGCCGGGGCGGTGGCCGAGATCCGACGCCTCGCCGAGAGCCGGGGGGTCGAGGTCCGCGACGTGCCGCGACGGCGGATCGAGGAGCTTGCCCGCACCCGCACCCCCCAGGGTGTGATCGCCCTCGTCCCTGCCTTCCGATACGCCGAGCTGGACGATCCCCTCCGGCGGGCCCGGGAGCGCGGCGAGCCGGTGCTGCTGGTGGCCCTCGACGGCATCACCGACCCCCAGAACCTCGGGGCGATCGCCCGATCCGCGGAGGCCGCCGGTGCCCATGGGCTCCTGCTCCCGCAGCGCCGGTCCGCGCACGTCACCGCGTCCGCGGAGAAGGCGTCCGCCGGGGCGCTGGCGCACCTGCCGGTGGTGATCGCCGACAACCTCGGGCGGGCCCTCGGGCGGCTCCAGGACCAGGGGGTCTGGGTGGTGGCGCTCGACGGCGAGGCTGAGACCGTGGTCTGGGACCTCCCGGTGGCCTCCGAGCCGCTCTGCCTCGTCGTGGGGGCCGAGGACAAGGGCGTGTCCCGCCTCATCCGGGAGCGCGCCGACCTGCGCGGACGCATCCCCATGGGGGGCCGGGTGGGCAGTCTGAACGCCTCGGCCGCGGCGGCGGTCGCCTTGTTCGAGGTTGCGCGACACCGGTGCCCGGGAACGTCCCCGGCGTCCGATACGTCCGGATCCGGTGGCGGGAACTAGTGGAAATGGGGTTGACCGAACGGGCTAGGCACCGATAAGGTGTCAATGCGCACGGGAGGCCGCTCGGCTCGCAGCTTTCATCGCAGTCGGGAGAGCGGAATGCCCCTATCGGTTGAGGCAAGAAAGCAGCTGATCACGAAGTCACTCGTCTCTCAAGCCGAGCTCGATGACGACACTCTCGTTGAGTTCGCCCGGGAGGGGGACACCGAAGCCCTCGATGTCCTCCTAAGACGATATACGTCTTATGCCCGGAGCAAGGCGAAGACGTACTTCCTGATCGGTGCGGACCGGGAAGACATCGTCCAGGAAGGGATGATCGGTCTCTTCAAGGCGATCCGTGACTTCGATGCGGAGAAGACGGTCTCCTTCCGGTCCTTCGCCGAGTTGTGTATCACGCGCCAGATCATCACCGCGATCAAGGGTGCCACCCGCCAGAAGCACGCGCCGCTGAACTCCTACGTCTCCCTCCACCGACCCCTGCAATCCGACGACGACGACGGTGAGCGGCAGCTCGTGGACTTCCTCGCCGCAGGCAAGATCGTCGACCCCGTCGAGCAGGTCGTCGCCGAGGACGAGGTCGCCCAGATCCGTTCGTTCCTCTCCGACATCCTCTCGGACCTCGAGGTGGAGGTTCTCAATCTGTACCTGGAGGGTCGCTCCTACCAGGAGATCGCATCCAGCCTGAAGCGGCAGGCCAAGTCGATCGACAACGCCCTGCAGCGGATCAAGCGGAAGCTCGAGGTCTTCCTCCAGCAGCGTGAGGAGGAGAGCGCGTCGCTGATCCAGATGGCCGACTTCCGTCCCGAGGAGTCCGCGTCCAACGGCAACGGCCATGCGAACGGCAACGGCCATCACGCCAACGGCAACGGCCACGCGAACGGCAACGGCCATCACGCCAACGGCAACAGCCACGCCGCAGCCGGCGGTACGGCGCAAAGCGATCAGGCACCGGCGGTCGGGGACACCGACCGCCGCGGTCGTTCCGGGGATCTGCGAACCAGCGTCCGGTCCGCGGCCGCGGCCGCGGCACGGCGGGGAGCCAAAGCCTCGCTGGCGCTGAAGAAGGCGCGCCGGTCCGCCAAGTAGCCACCCCGCCGGGGTCCGTGCTCCACGGACGGCTATGATCCGTCACGTGCGCGACGACGACGACCCCCGCTACGAACCCGAGTCGGTCGAAACCTCGCTTGACGTCGGGATCCGGATCACCTGGGCCGACGATCACGTCTCGACCTGGGACCTGGCCTTCATCCGGCGGAGCTGTGGCTGCGCCGAGTGCAACGAGCTGCGGCGCGTGGGCAAGCCCGCCTATCCGCGGCCCGGCTCCCCGGACGAGATCGACGTGGTGTCCGCGGACCTGATCGGTGCCTACGGGATCTCGTTCACCTGGAACGACGGTCACGCCACGGGGATCTACCGGTGGGAGGATCTGCGGGACGGGTGCGCCTGCGACGAGTGCCGCACCGAACGGCGGATGACCGGACGCCGGAACCCACTGGACCGGTAGGGCCTCAGTGCGAAGGAGGGTCGCTCGCCGGGAACGAATCCGCGGACGACTTGTCGGCGAGGTTTTCGTCGTGGTCGGGCTCGATCCGGCTCCCGCACTCCGGACAGCGGTCCGTGGTCCGCTCGATGCGAGCGTCGCACTGGGGGCAATGGAGCAGTGTCGGTTCGGTGGCCATCATCGGATCCTTACCCCGGAGGGCTTCACCGCACACCGGTGGGTCGGGGAGGACCACGTAGATTGGACCTGACGGTGAGCATGAGAGGAGATGACCATGGGTGAGGTACGGTTCGACGACCGCGTGGCGATCATCACGGGTGCCGGCGGGGGCCTGGGCAAGTGTCACGCGATGCTGCTGGCCTCCCGCGGTGCGGCGGTGGTCGTGAACGACCTGGGCGGCAACCCGGACGGGACGGGGGCCGGGACCTCGATGGCCGACTCGACGGTCGCGGAGATCGAGGCCGCCGGGGGCAAGGCCGTGGCCAACCACGACTCCGTGGCCACCCCGGAGGGCGGCGAGGCCATCGTGCAGGCAGCGCTCGATGCCTTCGGGCGCGTGGACATCGTGATCAACAACGCCGGCATCCTGCGGGACAAGACGTTCGCGAAGCTTGAACCCGAGGACCTCGAGGCGGTGATCGACGTCCACCTCAAGGGCGCCTTCTACGTGAGCCAGCCCGCGTTCCGGGCGATGAAGGACCAGCAGTACGGGCGCTTCATCTTCACGGCGTCCAACGCCGGGATCCTCGGCAACTTCGGGCAGAGCAACTACGGGGCCGCGAAGATGGGTCTCGTGGGTCTGTCCAACGTTCTCGCCATCGAGGGCGCGAAGTACATGATCACCTCGAACGTGATCGCGCCCGTGGCCCGCACCCGGATGACCGAGGACCTTCTCGGCCCCCTGGGTGAGAACCTCGACCCCGAGCAGGTGTCGCCCGTGGTGGCCTATCTCGCATCCGAGGAGTGCACGCTCAGCCACGAGATCTTCTCGGTGGGCGGGGGCCGGGTCGCCCGGTTCTTCGTCGGTGCCACGCCGGGGTGGTTCGCCGGTACGAAGGTCGTGCCGAGCCCCGAGGACATCCGCGACAACGCGGACAAGATCCGCGACACCGACGGCTTCAAGATCCTCGACAGCGCCACCGCGGAGGTCGGCTTGTACCTGGAGCTGTTCAACGGCTGAACTCGAGTCCCCCACCGGCCGGTCCCGTCCCGCGAACCGGGGAGGAATCGCACGGCTCGGTGACGAAGATCGACGGTGTCGAGGTCGGGTCTTCGCCGAGGAGGTAGGGGATGCGTCTGCTCAAGCTCTGGTTCGTCGGGTTGGTGGCCGGGCTCGTGCTGGTCTCCGGTGCGCTGGCCGGGGTGACCCTGGCCCCCGTGGGCCCGGACGGCGACGGTGTCTCCGTGGACCGAGAGCTGCCCCGCCGCGCGGTGGAGGCGTCCGCCGTCGCGACCGGCCTGGCGCAGCCCGCTCCGAAGGAGTTCCTCGTCGGAGCCGGCAAGGTGTCCATGGTCCCCGACCCGCCCGATGGACGCGTCTGGAAGACGGAAGGCTGTCAGGTGCTCTCCGACCCCGGCGGGTGGGAGGACATCGATCCGTCCGGTACGGTCTGGCCCGCCGACCCCGACTGCATCTACCTGGGCGGCTACAGCATCGGGCCGGTGCGTCCGTCCACCGACGTGAGCGAGCTCGGCGTGTGGGCGAAGGCCCTCGCGGTGTCCGACGGCTCCAACACCGTGGTGTACGGCAACATCGACGGCGTCGGCTACTTCTACAAGTACACCGACCGGATCTGCGCCGACTGCGGGATCCGCGACGTGAAGCGGATCGCGTCCGCCCGCATCGCCGACGAGCTCGGCGTGGACGTCGACCTCGACGCGATCACGTTCTCCGCGTCCCATTCCCACGCGGCCCCCGACTTCCTGTTCGGCTGGGGCGGCGTGCCCGACTGGTACCTGCAGCAGGCCCGCGACGCCATGGTCCAAGCCGCGGTGGATGCCGTTTCGTCGCTCCAGGCCGCGACGATCCACGCCGGCGACGTGGTCGTCCGAGAGCACAACCGGGAGCGCCGCGACCTCTACCGCTCCCCGGTGGACAACCAGCTCGTCTGGCTGCGGGCCCGCCACGCCGGCACCGGCGACACCATCGCCACGGTCATCAACTACGCCGGACACCCGACGAGCCTCGGCTCCGGCAACCTCACGATCCACCCCGACTGGCCGGGGCACACGGAGGCGCGTCTCGAGGAGGACGGCGGTGTGGCGATGTTCCTGCCTGGAGGCCTGGGCAACACGAGCTTCCGCGGGGGCCTGTCCTCCGGGGTCGATCTCGCCGATCTCGCGCGGGCGGACATGCAGGCCCGCTCGCTGGATGTCGGTGCCACGAGTACCCAGGTCGCCGGCATCACCGAAGAGTTCCACCAGCCGGTGACGAACGTGCCGCTCGGGCTGCTCGGAGGCGGCGGGCTGTTCGACCGCGCGATCGAGCTGGAGCCCGCGGCCGGGTCGTGGCAGCAGGACGAGAACCGTCCGTGCGCGAGTGGTTCACCGGTGTCGATCCTGACCGCGATGGGCGGGTACCGGATCGGCGACGTCGCGCTGATGTTCGGGCCGGGTGAGCTGTTCGCGAACCTCACCGGATCGGTGAAGAGCCGGGTGGACGCCGGACAGGTGATGGTCGGGTCGCTGGCCAACGACGAGCTCGGCTACATCATCCAGAGCTTCGAGTTCGACGAGCCGGGTCAGCAGGGCACCGGCTTCGTGGGCGAGGTGGTCGAATACGAGGAGGCCTTCAGCCTCGACCGCTGCTTCGGGGACCGGGTCGTGGAGGGTCTCCTGGGCATCGGGGGCCAACTGGGCTTCTAACCCGGGGGCCGATTGCGCCGGTCGGCTTCCCTACGGGACGACGTTGCAGCGTTCGACATAATCTGCGGCCAACGTCGTCCTCTAGGGGGTCTCCACGACACCTTGCAGGACGACGTTGGGGTCCTGGGCGGCCCAGGGGCGTAACGTCGTCCTCTAGGGGGCCGGTGTGACGCCACACCTCACCCTGCGTCACGGAAGCGTTCGTAGCGTTCGGCGAGGAAATCTCGGTTCGGCTGTAGCTCGGTCGAGCGCGGAACGAGCAGCGTGGCGCCCTGGAACCCCTGGAACCCCTGGAGGCCGTGAATGAGCATGGGGCCGTCGACCTCTTCGAGGACGTCACGCCGGATCTCCACCTGGAGATCGGGACGGATCCCGAGGACGTTGCGGTCGAAGGCCGCGTGATGGAGCCGGCACAGGGACAACCCGTTCGATACCAGCGGTTCGGACCGCGGGTCGGTGTCGGGGAGGATGTGGGCGGCGTCGAGAAGCTCGCGGTGCCGCAGCCGGCAGATGGCGCACGTCGTCCGGTAGGCGCGGATGACGCGTTGGCGGAAACTCACCTGGTGGAGCCGCTGCCGTACGACTCGGGTGATGTAGGCGCGCCGCGGCATGGGGTCCTCCACGAAGGGCTCGTCGCCGACGTCCAAGAGGTGCTCGTCCACAGCGACGGTGAAGGTGAGCGCGTCTGGCTCGTCGCGGACGATGTAGGCGGGGAAGGTCGCCGCGTATAAGCCGGGTACGAGGCCGAAGAAGTAGACAAGCGGGATCTCGTCGCGCATCGCCCGGCGCAGGCCGGCGTTCTCACGGTGGTTCGGATCGGTGCCGCGGTAGCGGTAGCGGATGAAGGAGCCGTCCTCGGTCCACTGGTCGGAATAGGGGCGAGGACGCCCCTCGACGGGCGGGGCCGTCGTGATCGACAACGGGACCTCCGGTAGGATCGCGGGTTTGAAGATGCCCTGGGGGCCGAGGAGGGGGACGCGTGTGCCGCGGAAGGAGAACCCCTGCTGGAGAGCGTCGCGGGGCAGGGTGTCACCGTGGATCTGCTGGAGGTCGCCGAGGAACTCGAAGGCGGCGATCCGGACCTGGCCGTCGAGCTCGTCAGTCATCGTCCCGATGGAGCCTAGCCGATCCTCACCCGCCTCCGAGGCGGCAGTGGCGGGAGTCATGCCCCTTGACCCCGGGGGGTCCTCTTCTTGTGGTCGAGGACGCCGGGCGTGGGCTCCTATACAGTGAGGTAACAATGCCCCTGTATATGGATATTCACCGCGGTGTAGACGCGTCGGTGGACGATGTCCAGTCTGCCCATCTCAGCGACCTCGAGGCACAGGAGCGGTTCAACGTCCGTTACCTGAAGTATTGGTTCAACCGTGACGGCGGTACCGTGTGCTGCCTGGTGGATGCACCCGACCCCGAGTCGGCGGAGAAATGCCACCGCGAGGCGCACGGCCTGGTCGCCGAGAAGCTCATCGAGGTGGACCCCGACTTGGTGGACGCCTTCCTCGGCGGTGGCGTCGACGCCGGGACGGGCCGCATGACGGATGACGGCAGGCAGTCGGACGGCGGCGTGCGCACGGTCCTGTTCACCGACATCGTGGGCTCGACGGAGCTGACCCAACGCCTCGGCGACCGGGAGGCGCTGAACCTGCAGCGCCTCCACGATGAGATGATGACGAAAGAGTTCCAGGCGTACGGGGGCCGGATCATCAAGCACACGGGCGACGGGTTCATGGTGGTCTTCCCGTCCGCCTCGATGGCCATCCGCACGGCCATCGGCATCCAGAAGGTGTTCCGTACGCACAACGAGCGGCGGCCGGAGCGGGCGATCGAGGTGCGCATCGGCATGAGCGCCGGCGAACCGGTCGACGAGGGCGAGGATCTGTTCGGCGGGACCGTGCAGCTGGCCAAACGGGTCTGCGACGCGGCCGACGGCGGTGCGGTCTTCGTGTCGAACGTCGTCCAGGAGCTGTGCCTGGGCAAGGACTTCGTCTTCCGCGACTGCGGGGAGATCCCCCTCAAGGGGTTCGCTGCACCACTCCGCGTCCACGAAGTGGTCTGGTAGCCGAACCGTTCAGATCCGCCAGGTGTCGAACTCCTGGTCGTGGAGGGCGAGGCCGAGGTTCTTCCAGTTCTCGGCCCCCATGTAGATGTGCTGTCCGGCGGCGTGCAGGTCGCGCCAGCACCGCTGGATCGGGCTCGTGTCGTAGAGGGCCCCGCCGCCGGCGAGCTTGAACACGGTGTCCGCCGCCTCGGTTCCGGCGCGGCACGCCTGCACCGTGGCGAGGACGACGTTGATCCGTTGCCGGACCGTGGGCTGGTCCCCGGCGGTGACCGTGGTCCAGATGTCGGCGAAGGCCTCGCGGACGAACGCCCGCGCCGCGCGCAGCGACGCCTCCGCCTCGGCCACCTTCAGGTTCACCACTGGATCGACGGCCAGGGGAGCCCCCCGGGAGCGGGACTTGCGCTGTGCGAGCGTCGCGAACTCGTCGAGTGCCCGCCGCGCGATGCCCAGCGGGACGCCCGCCATCATCACGCCCAGGTAGTTGAAGAAGGACAGACGGTACAGCGGTCCGTCGTGACGCGCGGGCTCGAAGAACGGCGAGCAGGTGAGCTCCTCGGGGACGACGACGTCGTTCACCGCCACGTCGTGGCTGCCGGTGCCACGGAGCCCGGCCACGCGCCACGTGTCGATGATCTCGGCGTCGCCGGCGGGGAAGAACGCGAAGCGCCAGTCGGGGCGTCCGCCGTCGAGCATCCGCGGCGCTTCACCGTCCATCACGAACATGCCGCCGATCAGCCACTGGCTGTGCGGGCAGCCGCTGTTGAACGGCCAGCGTCCGGTGAGGCGGATGGTCCCGTCCGGCTGTGGGACGCCTTTGCCGATCGGGGCGAACGTGCCGGCGAGGCACAGGTCCGGGTCGGCGTCGAAGATCGGCTTCGCCACGGCGGGGTCGATCCAGGCGAACATGCCGGTCCCGTTGGCGATCATGGTCGTCCAGCCGGTGGACGGGTCGGCGGCGGAGACCGCTTCGATGACGTCCACGATCGTGAGGGGGTCGCACTCCAGGCCGCCGAGGGCGCGCGGGAGTGCGAGCTTGAAGAGCTGGGCATCCCGGAGGGTGGCCACCAGATCGCGCGGCAGCGTGCGGTGGTCCTCGATCTCCTGGGCGCGGGCGCTGATCTCGTCGGTGAGCGTGCGGACGACAGCCAGCGGTGCCACTTGGTCGGCGGTACGAGCCATGACCCCTCCTCCCCCGATGGATATCGCACTAATGGTGCCAGACGAGGGCAAGCTCCGATCGTGGCGGCTGCTCAGGTCTGGTCGGCGGCGAGTTCGGCTTCCCGGCGTTCGGCGGTTTCGCGCGGGTTCTCGATGCGCACCGGGGGCCCGTCCGGGATCTCGGTGTGGGCCTGCTCGGTGTAGAAGCGGATCTCGTGTCCGTCCGGGTCGTGGAGGTAGGGGAGGACCCACCCGATGGTCGCGAAGTGCACGCCCGCGTGCTCCTCGCCGAGGGCGGTGAGGCGGTCGGCGAGCGCGTCGATGGTGTCCTTGTCGGGCACGGCGATGGCGAAGTAGTCGAACCCGGCCGCGGCCGTGGCGCGCTCGGGGTCGAGTCGGACCGCGAGCTCGGGGCCCCCGTTGGGATGACGCATGCTCACGCCTCTGAGCTCGCCCTGCTCGACGAACTCGACGACGGGACGGTAGCCGAGCCGGGTCCGGTACCAGTTAACCGAACGCTCCAGATCGGACACCGGCAGCTTCAGGTGATGCACGCCGCAGAGAACCGGTGCGGTCTCAGACATCTCCATCCCTCCTTGCAGTACGACTGCATCGATTGCAGGTATACTGCATCCAATGGTGGATGACGTCAACCCCCCGGGTTCGTTGCGGACGGCACAGGTCGCCGAGACCGAGCGCCGGATCGTCGATGCCGCGACGCGCCTGTTCCTGGCGAAGGGCTATCCGGGCACGTCTCTGGCCGCGGTGGCCGAGGAGGCGGGGGTGGGCGAGCGCACGGTGTACGTGCGGTTCGGCACGAAGGCGGCGTTGTTCAACCGCGTCGTGGACGTGGCGATCGTCGGGGACACCGAACCGGTGGCTCTGATGGACCGGCCGGAGGCGCAGGCGGCGCTCGCCGCGCCCACCGCCGAGGAGCGCCTGGCTGCATGGGCGAAGGTGGGACGGATGGTCATGGAGCGGACGGGGGCCCTGTTCGAGGTGGCGCAGCAGGCCTCTGCGGTGTCGCCGGAGGTCGCGGCGAAGGCGGCGCTGGGACGGGAGCAGACCCTTGCCGCGCAGCGGGTGTTCTGGACGCGGATGGCGTCCGACGGGCTGGTCGATCCGTCCGTCGACATCAACTGGGTCATCGACACCTGCGGCGTACTCGGCGCAGCCGACACCTACACGTTCATCACGCGCCTGCACGGCTGGGACCTCGACACCTACGAGGCGTGGCTACGACGGACGATGCACGCGCTGGCGAGCCCGGCGGTCTAGCCGGCGAACGGGTCCGTGTCCGATCGTGGATCGCGCTTGGCGCGGATCACCGTCAGTTGCTCGAACAACATGATTGAAACTCCGTTTCCAACCGTCAGGATGATTGATAACAACAGTCAAGACGAGAGATAGTAACCATCAAGTCGATGCGGGTTGTTTATCCTTCGTTGCTCTCGGCCCCCTCGGTGCCGTACGCGCGGCTGAGGGCGTGCTGGACGATGGCCGGGTAGGCGCGGGCGGCGATGTCGGCGAGCTCCTCGCCGCGGACGCTGATGCCCGGGGACCGGAGCTCGAGCAGGAGCGCGTCGGGTGGGTCCGCGGCCTCAAGGCCCACCGGCACATCCTCGAGGCCGTCGCCGGCGTCCCAGAACCCCCGGGGGTCCACCGGAAGGGCCACCGTCGACGTGGGCATCTCCGGGGCGACGGCAGGATCGGTGGCCTTGGTTGCTCCGCGTAGCTCCCGCAGCCGCTCGAGGAGGGTGTCACGGTCTCGTCCCCGCCATCGGAGGATGAGGAAGGGGTCGTCATCGAAAGCCTCGGCAAGCAGGTAGTACACAGCGGCCACGTGCTTGCACGGGTTCGCCCAATCGGGGCACGTGCAGTCGGCGGCGAGGTCCTTGGCGGATGCGGGAAAGAGCGAGAGATGGCAGTCCGCGAACGCCTCCTCGATGTCGTGCGGCATCTCCCCGGCGAGGAGCCGGGCGCTGAACGCCGCCTTGGCCGCCATCGCCGTCTCGGCCCGGGCCCAGTCCTTCTCTGCGAGAGCGAGCATCCGGATCTTCACCCGGTACGGCTCGGCCCGGGATCCCTGCACTGCCGCGGCGACCTCGCCGGGGGAGACGTCCAGCGCGAGCACCTGGCCGGCGCGCGCGTAGCGGCGTCCCCGCTGAAGCCGTGCCCCCCACCCCAGGGACTCGAGGACCTCCACGAAGCGACGGGACCACCACGTCTCGCCGATGGCGCCGCGGCGGCTGCGGGCCTTGATGCCGTCGGCCGGACGGGGACGGGACGGCGGCGGGTACCAGTCGCGCCGGGGCATCCTATCCCTCCACCACCGCGTCCGCGCCGAGCGCGACGAGCTCTCGGAGCTGTGCAGTGTCGAGCTCGGTGAGCCAGGCCTCGCCGGAACCGACGATCCGTTCGGCGAGGTCGCGCTTCTGCTCGATGAGGGCATCGATGCGCTCTTCGAGCGTCCCGACGCACACGAGCTTGCGGACCTGCACCCGGCGGCGCTGGCCGATCCGGAAGGCCCGGTCGGTGGCCTGGTCCTCGACGGCGGGGTTCCACCACCGGTCGAAGTGGACGACATGGGTGGCGGCCGTCAGGTTGAGGCCGACCCCTCCCGCCTTGAGCGACACGAGCAGGACGGGTGGTCCGTCGGGGGACTGGAAGCGGGCCACCATCTCGTCGCGGGCCTGTTTGCGGACGCCGCCGTAGAGGAAGGGGATGTCGGTCCCGAAGCGGCGGCCGAGGTGGACCCGCAGCAGGTGTCCCATCTCCACGTACTGGGTGAAGATCAGGGCCCGGTCCCCTTCGGCAACGGCCTCGTCGAGGGTCTCCTCGAGACGCTGGAGCTTCCCCGATCGCCCGTGCAGGGGCGTCCCGTCCCCCAGGAGTTGGGCAGGATGGTTGCAGACCTGTTTCAGCTTCGTGAGTGTGGCGAGGACGAGCCCCTTGCGCTTCACGCCCTCCGCGGCCGCGACGCGTTTCAGCATGTCGTCCACCACCGCCTGGTAGAGGGTGGCCTGCTCTCTCGTGAGGTTGCAGTAGACCTTCATCTCAACCTTCTCCGGGAGGTCGCGGATGATCGACCGGTCGGTCTTCAGCCGCCGCAGGATGAAGGGCTGGGTGATCCGGCGCAGACGCGCCGCCGCCTCGTCGTTGCCGTAGCGCTCGATGGGGACGGCGAAGGCCTCCCGGAAGGCCCGCTGGGGGCCGAGGAGGCCGGGGTTGCAGAACTCCATGATCGACCACAGCTCCGAGAGCCGGTTCTCCACCGGCGTGCCGGTGAGGGCCAGGCGCCGGGCGGCGGGCAGGCGCCGCACCGCCTGCGCTTGCTTCGAAGACGGGTTCTTGACGTTCTGCGCCTCGTCGAGGACGACCCGGCCCCAGCGCACCGCGGCGAGCAGCTCATGGTCGCGGTGCGCGAGGGCGTAGGTGGTGATGACGAGGTCGCTTTGGCGGACTGCCTTCCGGAAGCCACCCGCCCGGTCGGCTCCGTGGTGGACGTGGACCCGCAGGCTGGGCGCGAACCGCTCCGCTTCCCGCTGCCAGTTGCCGACCACCGACATCGGGCAGACCACGAGCGTGGGGCCCGGCGGCCAGCCGTTGCTGCGCTCGTGGACGAGGAGCGACAGGAGCTCGATCGTCTTCCCGAGGCCCATGTCGTCGGCGAGGATGCCTCCGAGGCCGGCGGCGTCGAGGAAGGCGAGCCAGCCGAGGCCCCGCTCCTGGTACGGGCGGAGGGTACCCGCGAAGCCGGGCGGGGCTCCGAGCGGCTCCATGCGACGCTCGCCGTCGCCGGCGAGGAGCTCGCCGAGCCACCCGTCCGCCTCGACCTCCACGACGGGGAGGCCCTCCGGCCCGGGGGAGGCGCCCAAGGCGACGCGGAGCGCCTCAGCTCCGGTCATCTGCCCTTCGCGTTCGGCCGGGTGCTCGAGGAGCGCGAGAGCGGCGTCGACGTCCTCGCGTCGGAGCACGACCCACTCGCCGCGCACCTGCACGAGTGGCGCCTTGAGCCGGGCGAGCTCCCGGAGCTCGTCGGCCTCGAGGCGCTCGTCACCGAGGGCGACCTCGTAGCGGTAGTCGAGGAGCCCGTCCACACCCAGGAGCCCCGAGCTCTCCGCCCGTTCCTGCGGTGTGGCGGTGCGGACGACGACGCCGAGGCGGCGTCCCCGCCAAGCGGGGACGATGACGCCGAAGCCGGCCTGCTCGAGCAGGGGCGCGGCCTCGGCGAGGAAGACGTAGGCGCCGTCTCGGTCGAGGAGGAGCCGCTCCGGACGGGCGTCGGCGAGCACGCCCTCGAGGGCGGGATAGAGGCGGACGGCCCCTCCGAGGTCGGCGAGGAGCTGCTCCTGGGGATGCTCGAGCCTGTGGTCGAGATAGGCCAGGGCGTCGCCGGACCGCCAGACCTCGGCGGCGGGGACGAGCAGGCTCGGGTCGGCGGTGGACTGGAGGAGGAGCTCGAGCTCCCATCCTGCGCGGTCGGACCCCGGTGGCGAGAGGCGGAAGCAGGTCCGGACGGCTCCGGCCGGACGGAGGCCCGAGCCGTGCCACTCCGCAAGGGCTTGGGTGAGCTTCGCGAGCTCCTCTGGATCGTCGTCGAGGCGGGGGTCGCCCCGGAGGGCCGCGACGAAGGACTCCGCTGCCGGGACGGTGCGCGGGGGGCGGCCGCGGCGGGCGGGCAGGAGCGCCCGGTCGGCGAGGGCGGCGCGGGCGACGGCGTCGACCACGTCCTCGACGAGCGTTCGGGTGAGGGCTTCGGGGTCGGGGGGTGAGGGCGCCCGCTCGGCCCGCAGCGCAGGCGGCATGGCTGCGGCGAGGGCCCGGAGGCGCCCCTCGTCGGCGGCTCGCAGGACGGGGACCCACGAGGCCTTGTGGGCATCACCACGTCGCCGGACGGCCGGAAGCACGCGACCCGCCGCCGCGAGCTCGAGCCCGAGGCGGACCGGGCGGGCGAGGAAGCGCACCGAGTCACCTGCCGGGAGCTCAGACTCCTCGAGGGCGAGCACGACGTCGACGGCTGTGGCGGGCGCGAAGGTGAGGGCCTCGAGGCGCCACGGACGAAGGCCCGTCCGGCCCCCGGGGGCCGGGGCGCCCCGGCGACGGAGCTCGGTGGAGGGGTGGGGGCGGCCCGAGGTGGGGAGCAGGACGTCGACCGTGACGGGGTCGGTGTCGGGGGGCTGGAGGCCGAGGACCTCGGCGAGCGCGCCCGCGGACGCGGCGAACGGGTGCCGGGGGCTGCGGGGCCTCCGGCCCTTCTTGGGGGCCGGAGCCTTCCGTGCGCGCCGAGCCGTCGCGCGCTCAAGGTCCTCGCCCCAGAGGCGAAGTCCGCACCCCGACGACCAGAGCCCGTGCAGGACGATCACCGCCGCATCCTACCGGCAGGCAACCACAGAACGACTCGACGAGCGTCGACCCGGGAATCCCGGGATGCCCGGTACCGCAGTCAGCCGCGGACGAGGACGACGACGGCGGCGGCGAGGGTGCCGTAGACGCCGATCCACAGGAGACGAAGAAGGAGAGCATCCAGCCCCTGATATCCGCCTTCAGCTCGGCGAAATCGAGGCGAAGCTCCTGGATATCCTGCTTTGTTGCGAAGTCTCGTGCATCGGGAAGCTCGTCTGGGATCAACCTCGCCATCTCATCTGGCGGATCCGCCCGCAGTGCTCTGTGACCCTCGGTCTGCATCTCAATGGGCTCACACCGGGTCACTCTGGTCAAGCTCCTCCAGCAACGCTCGTATCTCGCGTTCGAGCGTCCGCAGGTTGGACTCCAACACTCCCCAAACCACCTCGTCATCGACGGTCGCGTAGCCATGGATGAGCCGATTACGAAAGGCCACGATCCGCGCATGATCGGTGATCCGGTGTGCGAGTGACGGCTCAATCTCGAGCAAGCGTCGTAGGGCTTCGCCGAGGATCTCGAATTGGCGCTCGACCGCGGACCGCAGCATCGCGTCCTGCAGATAGGATTCGAGCGTCTGGCCGCTAGTGAACTGCTCGAGCTTCCCGCAGGCCTGCAAGATGTCATGCAGATACGCGCGTGGATCACGCTGCATAGATGAGCGTCCGAGACTCCTCGACCGTGCTGCGGAGGTATGGGTTGCGGATCGCCCGGTACTCGACGACATCGACCTCTCTTTGGAAGAGGTTCTCGAGATCCTCGATCAACCCGAAGTAGCTTTGTGCGCGCTCTATCGGTTCGAGGTCCTCGAACTCGACGACGAAGTCGAGATCGCTTCGCTGAGGATCGAATGTCTCGCGTGAGGCTGAGCCGAACAGATCCAGCCGGCGAACCCGATGGCGTCGGCAGATGCGAGCCAGCTGTTCAGTCTTCGACTGGATGTATGAGGGGATCATGCTCTGATTGTCCCCCATGTGAAGAGGTTCCTGCGCGGTCGCCGGTCTCGGGCGTCAGCCTCGGAGGATGATCGAGATCACGACGGCGGCGAGGGTGCCGTAGACGCCGATCCACAGGGGGACGGAGAAGGCAAGCATCCAGCCCCGCATGTCCGCTTTCAGCTCGGCCATTTCCAGCTTGAACTCGTTGCGGAGCTCCTGGATGTCGCTCTTCGTCGCCAACTCCTGCGACGGGAGCCGGTCT
>CAZLKN010000058.1:0-12586 GCA_964560135.1 uncultured Actinomycetes bacterium
GGGTCGAGGTCTACTACCCGGGCACCGGATGGGTCCCCTACGACCCGACCTTCGGGGTCCCCCTGTCCGACGCGGCCAACACCACCTTCCTGTTCGGCCCCCTGAGCCGGCTGGCCCAGCGGGCCCTGCCGACCGACGCGATCCGCAGCCTCGCCGGCGCCCTCGGGGGCCCGGCGGCGGCAGCCGGCCTCACGGCGGTCCTGCTGATCGCGGGCTCGGCTGTGGCGCTGGGGACCGGACGGCGCCGCCGGACCTCCCGGCGCCCGGCCGCCGGGGAGGCCGGGCAGGTGCTGTCGGCGTGGTTCGCGGTCTCCGACGAGCTGACCCGCCGTGGATGCCGCCGGCGGCCGGAGGAGACCGTCGGCGACTTCGCGCGGCGAGCCCGCCGGGAGCCGGGCGTCGACCAGGCGGCCTTCGACGCGCTCGTGGCCGCGTTCCACCGGGCCCGCTACGGGCCGGGCCCCGTACGCGAGATCGATGCCGCCGAGGCCGAACGCCTGGCGGCGGCACTCGTCGACCGGCTGCGGCGCGAGCAGACACCGGTGTTCGCGACCAGACGCTCGACGACGTAGCGAGGCTCCTTCAGCGCCCGCGCTTGGACCACTCGCGAGCAACCTCGAGGATGGCCTCGTCGGACCATTCGCGCAGCGGCTTCTTCATCGAGAACGCCGCCCCCACCACGCGGGCGGGCCGCGGCGGTTCTTTCAGCTTGCGGCGGCGAAGCTCCAGGATCAGCGGCGAGGTGTCCCAGGAGGCCCGCGCCCGTTCCGCCTGCCGTGCCGCATAGCCGGCCACCTTCTCAGCCTGTCGCTGGAGTGGCTCGTCGTCCAGGGCCGCCAGCGTCTCGACGAACGCGGCGGGCTGGTTGGCGTACGCCTCCGGAGGGGCGTCCTCGAGGCCCTTGGGAACCTTCAGCTTGCGGGAGCGCAGCAGCTTCGCGAGCGCGTCGGGGAAGTTGTCCGCTCCGGAACCGGGCTTGGGCTTGGCTTTCGCCTTCGACTTCTTCTGTTCGGCCATGGTCCTCCCAGGATGGCACGTCGGGAGCCCGGGACGCGCATCGGAGCGTGTTGCGTAGGATGTCCCCCGGATCTCCACAGCAGCAGGGGGTGTCGTATGGCCACACAGACCGAGCCCGAGCTCATCCCACGCGAGGTGCTGTTCGGCAACCCGACGCGCATCTCGCCCAGCATCTCACCCGACGGAAGCAAGATGGCCTACGTGGCCCCCCACTCCGACGTCCTGAACGTGTGGGTCCGCACCGTCGGCGAAGAGGACGACCGTCCGGTCACCCGGGACACCGACCGCGGGATCATGCAGTACTTCTGGGCCAAGGACAACCGGCACCTGCTGTACATCCAGGACCGCGGTGGCGACGAGAACTGGCGCCTGTACTGGGTCGACCTGACGGACGGCGACGTCCGGGATCTCACCCCCTTCGAGGGCGTCCAGGTCCGTCCGATCAAGCAGAGCAAGCACCACCCCGACGAGGTGCTGATCGCGATGAACAAGGACAACCCGCAGCTCCACGACGCCTACCGGCTCGATCTGGGCAGCGGTGAATTGGAGCTGGTCGCCCGCAACCCCGGCAACATCATCCACTGGGTCGCCGACTTCCACCTGAAGATGCGGGGCGCGATGGCCGCGACCCCCGACGGCGGCTTCGACCTCCTGTACCGGGACAGCGAGGAGGACGACTGGCAGCCGATCGTGCACTGGGACCCGGTCGACGCCCTCGGGTCCGGCCCGCTCGCATTCACCCGGGACGGCGAGCATCTGCTCCTCCAGGACTCGCGGGACGCGAACGCGGGACGGCTGGTGCGGCTCGCCGTGAAGGGCGGCTCGATCGAGGTCATCGCGTCCGACGAGCACTACGACGTCGCCGACGCGATGATCCATCCCGACAGCACCGAGGTCCAGATGGTCGGCTTCCAGCGGGCCAGACTCGAGTGGACGGTCCTCGACGAGTCGATTCGTGAGGACGTGGACCGCATCAACGCCCTCGACCGCGGCGAGGTCCATATCTTCAACCGGGACGACGACGACCGCGCCTGGCTCGTGGGCTTCGTCCCCGACGACGGCCCCGTGGCCTACTACGCCTACGACCGCGCCCAGAAGCAGGCCACGTTCCTGTTCCATCATCGTCCCGAGCTCGCCGACTACACGCTCGCCCCGATGGAGCCGATCTCATACACCTCCAGGGACGGCCTCGAGATCCACGGCTACCTGACACTGCCGCCGGGCGCGGGACGCGAGAAGCTTCCCCTGGTCCTCAACGTGCACGGGGGCCCGTGGCACCGCGACGCCTGGGGGCTCAACGTCGAGGTCCAGTGGCTCGCGAACCGCGGCTACGCGGTGCTCCAGGTGAACTTCCGCGGCTCGACGGGCTACGGCAAGTCGTTCCTCAACGCCGGTGACAGGCAGTGGGGCGGCAAGATGCACGACGACCTCGTCGACGCCGTCGAGTGGGCGAAGGAACAGGGCGTCGCCGATCCCGGGCGGATCGCGATCTACGGCGCCTCGTACGGTGGCTACGCCGCCCTCTGCGGCGCCACCATGACCCCCGAGCTGTTCCGCTGCGCACTCTCGATGGTCGGGCCGTCGAGCCTGATCACCTTCATCGAAACCATCCCGCCCTACTGGGTGCCGCTGCTCACGATGTTCAAGCAGCGCGTCGGCGACCCCGAGACGGAGGCCGACTTCCTGCGATCCCGCTCCCCGCTCACCCACGTGGACAAGATCCGCATCCCGATGCTCGTCGCCCAGGGCGCCAACGATCCCCGGGTGAAGCAGGCCGAGTCCGAGCAGATCGTCGAGGCCATGCGCTCCAAGGGGATCGACCACACCTACCTCGTCTTCGACGACGAGGGACACGGCTTCGTGAAGCCCGAGAACCGACTCGCCTTCTACGCCGCGGCGGAGTCCTTCCTCGCCAAGCACCTCGGGGGCCGCGCCGAGGACTGACCGTGGAGGCTCAGGAACGGCGGGCGACGCCGAGGACGTGAGGGGTCGCGGGCAGAGCCACGATCGACGGCCGGAACCCGAACCGGCGGAGACCCTCCAGGTGGAACCCCGCGTCCGAGATCGCACCGAGCGTGTCCCGGCTCGTGTGACAGCCGCCCGCGAACAGCGGCCACGCCACGTCCGCCGCCCGCTGGAACCGGGCGAAGCCCCGACGCTCGTCCAGGACGTGCTCGTAGAACCGCAACTGCCCGCCGGGCCGCAGGACGCGGTGCATCTCGCCGAGCACCTGCCGCTGCGACGGCACCGAGCACAGGACGAGCGACGCCACCACCGCGTCGAGGGATCCGTCGGGAAGCGGGAGCGCCTGGGCCACACCCCCGACCACCCGGATCGGGACCGCGGCCGTGCGGGCCACACGATCCGCGAGTCCGCGGAGGTGCTCCTCGGGCTCGAGCGCGATCACCTCGTCCACTCCGTGGGGGTAGTGCGCGAAGTTCGGTCCATGGCCCGCCCCGACCTCGGCGACGCGGCCGGTGAGCCCCTCCAGCAGCGTCCGCCGGTGCTCCAGGGCCCCCTTGCGCTCGGCGGCTTCCGCGAACCGGACGTAGAGGCGCGCGAAGACGGGGTGGCGGGTGACGCTCAGCCGCCGGCCTCCATCCCCGCGGCGTCGCGGCTAGGCTGTGCGGACGGCGGGACCACGAGGAGGCTGCTGTGACAAACGGCGAAGGGCGGGGACGGCGGCTGGACGCCGCCATCGACCGGCGGGAACACCTCCACACCGCGATCGTCCGCATGGAGAAGGCCCTCGCGGGCCCCGCGGGCCCGGAGCAGGAGTGGCGGGATCGGATCCTGTCGGAGCTCAAGGGCCTCCGCAAGGCCTTCGGGGACCACATCGCGGTCACGGAGGGCGACGAGGGCCTGTTCGACGAGCTGATCGGCGTCGCTCCCCGGCTGAGCCACGCCGTCGACGTGCTGCGAACCGATCACGTGGACATCGCCGAGGAGATCACGTCCGCGTTGGCGTGGCTCGAGTCCGCCCCGCCGGACCGCGCGGAGATCCGCGACCGCCTCCTGCGGCTGCTGGGTAGTCTCGTCCGGCACCGGCAGCAAGGCGCGGATCTGGTCTACGAGGCCTACGAGGTCGACATCGGCGGGCTGGCCTGACGCCCGCCTCATCGGGCTGCCCGCCCGAACGCACGCTCCTCGTGGACGTAGGTCGACAGCCTGGTGACCGACCCATCGGCGACGGTGGCCACGAACGCCAACTGCCCCTGCAGGTACCGGCCCTCGCGGGTGCTGCCGTACCAGTCGACGAGCATCACGTGCATGTCCTTGACCCGGACCTCCCAGCGGTCCGGCAGCACGCGCCGGAAGCGGCTCCGTGTGTCCTCGAGGAGCTGCCGGAGCGCCTGCACGGCCGCCCGCCGTCCCCGGTGCTCGCCGGCGAAGGGCGCGATGCCGTCGAATTCCCAGATCGCGTCGGGTGCGAGGGTCTCGGTCACCGCCTCCCAGTCACGCACGAGGATCGCCGCGAACAGGCGGCGGGCCGCCTCCGGGGGCTCAGCTGCGTTGTGGATATCGGTCATAGCGAGTGCCTGTCGAGCAGGCGCCGTGCGATCACCAGGCGCTGGATCTCGTTGGTGCCCTCTCCGATGATCATCAGGGGAGCATCCCTGTAGTACCGTTCTACGCCGTGCTCCGTCGAGTATCCTGCCCCGCCGAGCACGCGCATCGCGTCGAGGGCGACCTCCTGACACATCTCGGAGGCGTACAGCTTGGCCATCCCCGCCTCGAGATCCGCACGGCGCCCGGCGTCCTTGAGCGCCGCCGCTCGGCGGTACAGCAGCCGGCCGGCCTCGACCTTGGTGCCCATCTCGGCGATGCGGAATGCGATCCCCTGGTGCTGCGCGATCGGCCGGCCGAAGGCCCGCCGTTCCTGCGCGTAGCGGATGGCCGCCTCGAAAGCGGCCTGCGCGACGCCCACGGCTCGCGCGGCGATGTTCACGCGGCCGGTCTCCAGGCCGTCCATCACCTGCGCGAACCCGTGCCCCTCCTCGCCCCCGACGAGATCCTCGGCGGAGACGTGCACGTCGTCGAAGACGAGCTCCACGGTGTCCACGGCTCGGTAGCCGAGCTTGTCGATGTGGCGGCCGACACCGAACCCGGAACCCTTGGAGACGAGCAGGCAGGACATCCCGGCGTGTGAGGGCCGCGCGTCGGGGTCGGTGACCGCAAGTGTCGCGAACGCGTCGCCGTGCTCGCCGTTGGTGATGAACATCTTGCGACCGCTCACGTTGTAGCCGTCGTCCGCGGGCCGGGCGAGGGTGGTGATGGCCTGCAGGTCGCTGCCGGCCTCCGGCTCGGTGAGGGCGAGCCCGGCGCGTCGCTCGCCCGAGGCCAGCAGCGGCAACCATCGCTCCCGCTGCTCGTCGGTGCCGTGCTGCTTCACGATGTGGGCGGCGATCAGGTGCGTGTTGAAGACCCCCGACAGCGACATGAATCCGCGGCACAGCTCCTCGACGCACATCGCGTAGGTGACGAAGTCGAGCTCCATGCCCCCGTACCGCTCCGGGATCGTCGCCCCGAAGAAGCCCATGCGGGCGAGCGTCTCCACGAGCTCGGCGGGGTAGACATCCTCGCGCTCGAGGGCGGGCGCCGCGGGGATGACCTCACGGTCGACGAACCGCCGGACGGTGTCCACGATCGCGGTCCGCTCGGCGGCGGCGATGCTCACCGGTTCAGCCCCCGCAGGTCCTCCCACACCTCAGGACGCGTGATCCGGTAGTCGTAGAGGCTGCCGCCGATCGCCCCGCCCTCCAGCGCCGTACGGACGTAGGCCTGGGTCTGGGCGCGGTCGGCGCGGTCGCCGAGGCCACCGATGGGGTGGACGGGCAGCCCGGTGAGACGCGCGGACTCGCGGACGTTCTCCTCGGTGAGCGCCGCCGCGGTCCCGGGATCGGTACCGCGTCCCGTCCAGTAGTTCATCGGCATGACCACGTCGTAGAGGGAGCCGATGGCCGCCCAGGGGAAGTCCCGCCAGCGGTTCGGGTTGATCCGCAGCGAGTTCGGGGGGATCACGATCGCCGCCAGCGGGTAGCCGGGACCGACGGCCTCCCGCAGTCGCTGCGAGTACGCGACGGTACGGACGTTGCGCTCCGCGTGGTCGGGCACGCCGGCCGTGTACTCGATGTCGGGGGCGAAGCCGTCGAGGCGGTGCCCGCCGGACGAGACGTAGCGGATCGCGCCGATCGAGTTCGCGAGATCGCGCTCGAGGTCGGCGAAGTCGGGCGGGTACCAGCCCACGACCTTCATGCCGAGACGGTGGGCCTCCTCCAGGGCCGCGGCGAAGGCTCGTGGGTAGCGCAGCGGGTGCGCGTCGTCGAAGCGGGCGGTTTCGAGGTACAGCGTGCGGACGCCCTGCTCGGCCATCCCGCGGACCAGCGGCAGGATCGTGCCGGGGTCGTCGGTGTGGTCGTAGACGTCGATCCAGGATCCGAGGCCCCGGAAGGCGTCCACGGGAGCCTTCACCGCAGGCGGTGCGACGGCTTCGACCGCGACCGGTGCCTGTGTGGGTGCGGGAGTCGGAGCCGGCGTCGGATCGGGGGTCGGCTCCGGGGTCGGTGGCGGTGTGGGGGTGGGCGTGGGGACGGGCGCCGTCCGGATGCGGCTGGTGCTCATCTCGGCGGCGGGGGCCGGCGAGCACGCCGCCGCGAGCAGGAGCAGGACCCCTGCGAGCCGCCTCACGGTCGGCCTCACGGCTCACCGACGACGTTCAACAGTTCGTTGGCACCGGACACCGACAACCCCGGTGTCGGGCCCCCGCCGAGCACGACGAGCTCCTCGGTTTCGAACCCGGCGGCACCGAGACCGTGGCGCGGCGTGGGCAGCGACGGTGCGCTGTGCCACTCGAGCGTGCGGGGGTCGAGGTACTCGACCTCGTCGAACGTGGCGTCGGTACGCTCCCCGCCGACGACGAAGACCATGCCGCGCCATGCGGCGGCGGCCAGCCCGCCGCGGGCGGTCGGCATGTCCGGGCCGCGCTGCCAGGCCTCCGCGGCGGGGTCGAACATGTCCAGACGCGCGGTGTTCGAGTCGAGGCTGAGCTCGCGTCCGCCGACGACGTACAGCTTCCCGTCCACGCCCGCGGCAGCCAGGTGGTCGCGGGGGTCGGGGAGGTCGGGGAGCTCGACCCACCGCCGGTCGAGCACGTCGTAGGCGTGGTGGGCGGATGTGAGCTCCCCGCCGGCACGGAAGGACGTGGCCCCGCCGACGACGTGGATCATCCCGTCGACGAACGCCGCGGCCATGGCTCCCCGTGCCTGCGGCATCGGATCGAGCTCCTCCCACTCATCGCTGCCGGGCGGGATCGACCAGACCCGGTCGGAGGCGGACCCGTCGGCGCGGTAGCCGCCGATCACGTGCAGCCGGCCGCCGGAGGCGACCATCGCCAGGTGGTGCAGCGGCTCGGGCAGCGGCGCCAGCTCCTCCCACCGGTCGCTGACCGGGTGGTAGGCCTCCACCGCGTCGCTGACGCCTCCGTCGCCGGTGAACCCGCCCGCGACCACGGCCCGGGTCCCGATCTGTGCCACGGCGACCTCGGTCCGGGGGGTCGGCATCCCGGGCCCCGGCTCCCACTCGAGGTCGGCGCCCGGCTCGAGGATCGGGACGAAGGGGGTCGCCTCGGCCTCCCCCGGGGTCGGGCTGGGCGCGGCGGTGTCGGTGCCGTCGGTCGTGCAGGCCGCGGCGAGCAGAGCTGTGAGGACGACAACGAACAGGAGGCGGTGCGTCACGTGCCCGGCTCCCTGGGGAGGCCGAGGATCCGCTCCCCCACGATGTTCTTCTGCACCTCGGTGGTCCCGCCGCCGATCGTGAGGGCGGGTGAGAACAGGAAACCCGACTGCCAGCCGCCGCCGTCCACGGCGTGGTCGGGGCCCCAGACGTTGCCGTACAGCCCCTGGAAGCCCACCGCGAGCTCGGTGAGACGCTGCCCCCAGGCGTCCCCGAAGAGCTTCTGCACGCTGGCCTCGGCCCCCGGCAGGACACCGCGCTCGGCGGTGGTGACCATCCGCATCTTGAGAGCCCGGTGGGTGACGGCGTCCACGACCACGCCGGCGAGCCGCTCCCGCAGGACCGGATGCTCGACGGCCGCGCGGTCTCCCACGGGTTTTTGGGCCAGCGCGACCAGGTCGTGGATGTCGGGGCCCTGCCCCCACAGCGCACCGCCGCCGAGCGACAGCCCGATGCGCTCGTGCATCAGCGTGGTGATCGTGACCATCCAGCCCTGGTTCAGCTCGCCGACGAGCATGTCGCCGGGGATGCGGACGTCGGTGAAGAAGACCTCGTTGAACTCGGCGGAGTCGTTCATCTGACGGATCGGACGGACCTCGATGCCGGGATCGTCCATGGGGCAGACGAAGAAGGACAGGCCCCGGTGCTTCGCCTGGTCCGGGTCGGTGCGGGCCACGAGGATCCCGAAGTCGGCCTCCCGCGCGTAGGTGGTCCAGACCTTCTGTCCGTTGACGAGGTAGCCGTCGTCGATCGGCACGGCCCGGGTGCCGAGGCCCGCGAGGTCGGAGCCGGCGCCGGGCTCGCTGAACAGCTGGCACCAGATCTGGTCGCCGGTCAGGATCTTCGGCAGGTACCGGTTCCTCTGCTCCTCGGTGCCGTGCAGCAGGATGGCCGGGCCGGCCCAGCCGAGCCCGATGGTGTTGATGATCGGGGGCGCCTTGGCGCGGGAGTACTCCTCCTGCCAGATGAACTGGTAGGCGGGCCCCAGGCCCCGGCCCCCGTAGTCCTGCGGCCAGGTGAGCCCGATGAAGCCGGCGTCGTAGAGCCGGCGGTGCCAGTCCTTCGCGAAGGCGACGGGATCCTGTCCGGTGGTCTCGGCAACCGCTTCGAGGCCGCGGGCGCGGCCGCGGGCCTCCCGCCATGCGGCGGGGATGTTGCCGGCGAGCCAGCACCGAGCCTGCTCGCGGAAGGCGGCCTCGTCGGGGCCGTCACGCCAGTCCATTGGATGCAGTCTACGCGCCAGACCGGCACCCTCACCCGACGATGAGATCGGCCACACCCGTGGCGGTGCGGCCGCCGACGCGGACGCTCGCCGTGTAACGCGTGTGCAGCGGGCCGGCCGGGCTGGTGCGCGGGTTCTCGAGGCACAGCGGTCCGCCTCCTTCGGTCCGGGGGATGCAGCCGCCGGTGGCGGGGTTCCAGGTGCCCTCGTAGGGGGCCTGGGAGATGTCCGGGAAGCAGCGCGGCAGGACGATGATCCGCGGCGTGATGATCGCATCGTTCTCCGCGGAGGTCGCGGCAAGGAAACGCCATCGGGAACCCTCGATCTCGGCGCCCGTGACCGCGAAGTCGTGGTCGCACCTGTTCGTATCGGTGACCGTGGCGTGTCCGGCCACCGCTCCCTGTGCCGCAGCCGGCGCCGCCGGGAGGGCGGCTGCCAGCAGTCCAACGAGTAGCAACCGGGTCATCGTTCTCATGCACGCCCCCCATCGCCGATCACGGACACACCGGTCACACCGCGCACCCACGACGCGGCGGATCCACTGCTCCAGTGTTTCGAGACGGATCGCAGGGACTCCTGCCGGGCGGAGGCTACCCGTCGGGGGGTGGGGCCCCCGGTGGGGGGCCGAGCCCAGTGACACTCGCACCGTCGGGCCGCGGCACGGAGTCGACTACCGCCGACTCCGTGCCGGATAGCCACCCACGCTGGAGGAGAAACTTGAAGAAGCGCGGGGCGCGAGGCCTACTCGAACGCGTTGCTTGCTTAACCGGATCTAAAGCGCGTCCAACCCGGCCTGGTAGAGCCCGCCGACGAGTTCGACGGCTTGAGTCTCGCTGATGCCCGCCGGCTCGAAGTTCCCATCCCACTCCACGACGCTCCCAGCGCCGTCCTTGCGGACCCGTATGGTGGACTCGTAGTTCTTCAACGGCAAAGCGGACTCGTCGAACGCGTACGTGTACGAGTTCTCATCCTGGCTCACCAGCCTCTCGTGCAGGATTGCACCGTCCTGCAGCGTGCAGTCCCTCTGCGATCCGTCCTCAGAAGTCTTCACCGACGCTACCGCGGGATGCCATTCGTGCAGTGTGCCGAATCCGCCCACTCGTTTCCACATCTCGTCCGCGGATGCGGCGAAGTGCTTCGACCTTGTCGTAGTGGCCATCGCTGGCCTCCTCTCTCTGGGTCCCCGTAGGAGGGAACCGTTGCTCAACCATACTCCCACCTCAGGAATGCTGCGGCCGCGGATTCGCGTTGCCGCGGCGGGTGCGTCCATTCAGACGCCGCAGCTAACGATGAGCCACCGTCATCAGCCCGTGCAGCTGACCGATGGCCTCCTCGAGCTCATCAGGGGAACGCTCAGCCAGTTCCATGCCGTATCTCGAATGGCCCTTCCAAAGTCCCGCACCGGTATCATCCGGGGACGGGGAGAGTATTCGGGAGGGGGATTCCGGGATGGACCGGCGTGGCGTGCTGATCATGGGAATCGTGCTGGTCCTGTCCGGCGGCGGCACCGCCGCCGCCCACCACAACGGGCACGAGTTCGGGTCCTTCGACGAGTGCGTCGAGAGCGGGACGGTACACAGGATGCCCACGTGCAGCCAGTCAGGTGATGGGCCCTGGGTGGCGCGATACCCCGGCGGCTTCGGCGAGGGGCCATCCTTCCCGATCGGTGGGTTCCTGATGCTCGCGCTTCTCTGGGCCGCCGCCCCCGCCGCGATCGGTGGATTCGTGGCCGCGGACCGGGGGCAGAGCGTCGGACTCGCGATCCTCCTCGGGATCTTTCTGGGCTGGATCGGCCTGCTCATCGTCGTCGTCGCCTTCAAGCCCGAGGTCGCGACCGCGACCCGCAGCGTCCTCGACCGTGCCACCGGTCCTCCTCCCCCGGCGCGGCGTGACGCCCGCTCCCGACTCGAGGATCTCGAGCGCCTCCGAGAGGGCGGACTCATCACCGACGAGGAGTACGCATCCCGTCGCACCGCGATCCTCGAGGACATCTGACGGCGGGACGACGCCGAGGAAGGCTCGTCACCGGACCGCAAGGGTGAGTACCGCGGCCCACCGGTCCACGTCCCGCAGACGGTCCGGGAAGCTTTCGAGCTGCCGGAGGGCGTCCTGCTCGGCCCCCTCCCGCTCGGCCCTCGTCGCAGGACGGTGACCCAGCGACACCCACAGGTTGAAGCTCAGGCGGATCAGGCGCAGGGAGATGCGGCGTGCGAGGGCCGGCCGTCCGGACGGGCCGATGACACCGCCGGCGTGCCGGTAGGCGTCCAGGGTCCGCCGCATCCGGACGACGTCGTCCTCGGGGGCGAAGGCGACCGTGGACCACGCCGCCACGAGCCACGCCGAATGAGGGCCGAGCCAGTCCCAGTCCATGAGCAGCGGCCCGGACGGCGTGACGATGACGTTCCACGGCTCGACGTCCAGGTGTGTGAAGCAGACGTCGGCCGCACCGCCCAGCACGGAGCGAACCTCGCCGATCAGCTCGCCGATCAGCGCGAGCCGCGACTCGAGCGCGGACGTCCACGCACGGCCCTGCTCACTCCCCTCCTCCAGCCACGCACCCCAGTCCTCCTCGGAGAACAGTCCGTGGTCACCGGGTTCGATCGCGCCGCCGGGTTCGATCGACGTGAGAAGCGCCATGGTCTCACCGAGCCAAACCGACACATCGAACGCCTCGGCGGTGTAGGGCTTCCCGTCGACCCACTCGTAGGCCCGGACGGGGCCATGCCCATCGACGCGCGCGAGGTAGCCCTGGGACGGCGACGCCGGCACGACGGGACGCGGCATCGGAGCGCCGGCCTCCAGGGCGCGGCGCTCGAAGGCCATCCCACGCTCGGCCCGCGGCCGCCACCAGTCCGGCTCGTCGTAGCGGACGCGCTTGACGAACACCGCACCGTCGGAGGTCTCCAGCCTCCAGGCCCGCGGATGCACCGGGATCAGGGGTCCCCGCGGGGGGCCGAGCCCGAACGCATCGGCGAGCGCGTCGGGATCCGGGGACCGAACCACGAGGCCGGTCACTGCTCACCGGGCAGAACGACCGCCTCGTCCCAGCGGACGATGCTCTCATCGACGGCCTCCTCACTCAGCCGCCCCACGGTGGACTTCCCCGCCGTCCCGGTGACGAACACGGCAGACGGCGGAGCCTCCAGGCGGCCACCGAGACCGGACATCAGCGCAGGACCACGAACAGTGCGAGGAGCGTCAGCGCGACGATCAGGATCGCGATCAGCGGGGCGGCGATGCGCCTGTGCCCCGCACCGGGTCCTTCGCGTCGCTGCTGCCGTCGCCGAAGGTTGGCCCCGTGAGAGAAGCGGGCGAAGCCCTCCAGCTTGCCCTCGATCGTCCACGGATGGTGGCGCCACTCCCAGGGCGAGCGCCCCGGCTCCCGACGCCTGATGCGACGGCCGCCGCTCCGACGCATCCGCCGTGCCGGATTGAAGCTCCCCATCCGCGCCACCCTCCCCGAGCCCCCGACGGCCTCCATGCTGCCATACGCTCCCTCGATGCAGGAGACCACCGGCCGGAGGACGAACCTCTCCACGAGAAGCCGACGGGCATCCGGAGGGGGAGGGCGCAGCGTGAAGGCGATCGCGATCCTGGTTGTGGTCATGGTCATGG
>CAZLKN010000058.1:12686-17908 GCA_964560135.1 uncultured Actinomycetes bacterium
CGGTCAGCGGCCCTTGAACTCGCCCTGACGCTTCTCGAAGGCGGCGGCGACGGCCTCCTGCAGGTCCTCAGAGCGCAGGCAGATCGACTGTGCGTGCGCCACACGGCGCATGTTCTCCTCCAGCGTCAGCTCGTGCGCGTCGTTGAGGAGCTGCTTGCCGAGCTGGACGGCCAGCGGGGGCCGGGAGGCGAGGTCCTGCGCAAGGGCGAGGGCTTCGTCCTGGAGACGGGCGGCCGGGACCACCCGGTTCACGATGCCCATCTCGAATGCCTCCTCGGCGGTGAATTTCCGTGCCGTCCACGTCAGCTCCTTGGCGACCGCGGGGCCCACCAGGCGCACCAGGTGGTGCGTGCCCCCGAGGTCGGGGACGAGGCCGTAGGTGCTCTCGAACACCGACAGGGTCGTCCCCTCGGCGCACAGACGGATGTCGGCGGCAAGGGCGAGCTGGATGCCGGCTCCCAGCGCGAACCCGTGGACGGCGGCCACCACCGGCTTCAGCATCCGCGGCCAGACGACGAACCCCTCCTGGGTGCGTCCGATGGCCTCGGTGACGCCCGTCGGTCCGATGCCGTCCCCGCCGGCGAGCCCCCCGCCGGCGAACGACGACAGGTCGAGCCCGGAGCTGAACGCCCGGCCCTCGCCGCGCAGCAGCACCGCCCGCACGCTCGCATCGGTCTCGATGCGCAGGCCCGTGTCACGCAACGCCTCGAACACCTCGCGGCTCATCGCGTTGAGCTTGTCGGGACGGTTCAGGGTGACGACGGCGACGGCGCCGTCCATCTCGGTGCGCACGACCTCCGACATCGGTTCCTCCCTGTCGCTTCGGTGAGGGCCATAGGATACGGGGATGCCGAGGGTGAAGGTCGGGGCCGCAACGCTGTTCGCCGAGGTGCAGGGCGAAGGGGATCCCATCGTGCTCATCTGCGGGACGGGCATGGACTCGCAGGCGTGGGCGATGCAGGCGGCTCCGCTCGCTCAGAGCCGCCGGGTCGTCCTGTTCGACAGCCGCGACTCCGGACGTTCGTCGTACGTCGACCACGACTACACGCCCGCGGACATGGCCCGCGACACCGCAGAGCTCCTGGGGGAACTCGGGATCGAGCGGGCCGACGTCCTCGGGTACTCCCTCGGCGGTGCGGTGGCGCAGGAGCTCGCGCTCGCCGCACCGGAGCTCGTCCGCAGCCTCGTGCTGCTGTGCACCTGGGCCGCACCGGACGCCTGGCTGCTCCAGCGCTTCCGCGCCTGGGAGCGCCTCGCCACGAAACTGGAGCGCGCCGACATCGTCGAGGTCGCGATGACCGACCTGTTCACGCCGGCGTGGTTCCAGGAGCCGGCGGGACAAGAGGCCTTCCGGGCTTTGTCCGCCGCGAATCCCTACCCGCAACGCCGCGAGGGTGCGGTCCGCCAGTGGCGGGCGGACCAGGCCCACGACGCACGCGACCGTCTGGATGGCATCGGCTGTCCGGCCCTGGTCGTCGGGGGCCGGGTCGATCCGCTGGTGCCCGTCCGCTTCTCCGAGGAGCTCGCCGAGTTGATCCCTGATGCGCGCCTCGACGTCCTCGACGGCGCGCACGCGCCCCACATCGAGGACGTGGACACGTTCTTGGGGATCCTCGAAGCCTTTCTCGGCAGCCGCGCCTGAGACGCGGCGACGAGCTACTGGCGGACGACGAGTTCGGCGCCGTCCTCGGTCGGACGGGCGTCGAGCACGGCCTCGTCGAGCATCTGGGTAAGGTCGCCTTCGACGAACACCCGCACGCCGGCCTGTTCCGTGATGGCGTCGCCGTCATCGGGGGCGTCGCGGAACGCCAGACCGATCACTTCCTGGCCCTCGTCGGTCCGGGCACGCTGGATGCGCACACCCGCTTCCTCGGGGGCTCCTGCCTGTTCGCGCATGGAACCGAGCACTGCTGCTGCCGCCTCCGTGACCTGGAGCATGCGGCACCTCCTTCGCTGATCGCGTGCATCCACCCGATCACATACCCACCCCCACGTCAAAGACCACATCCTGACCAGCGACACCGGCGTGCGCGCCTGCATCGACTGAACCGGCTCCCCGTCCTCGGCGTTGGAGGACCAGAAACGACAGCCGCGGGAGGGAGAGGCAGGATGACGGGACGGGTGCTGGTTCTGGCGGTGCTGCTCGTGACAGCGGGCTGCACGACGGACACGACGACGCTGAGCTCCCAGCGCATCCGCAACGCGCCCACCCCGCCACCGACCCCGGCCGCCACCCCCGAACCTCCGCCCGTGGAGCCGGTCGAGGTGAAGGCCGCATCGGTGGGGCTGGAGCGGTTCTCGTCCTGCGACGACCTGCTCGGCCTCCTACGGGAACAGGCCCGGGATCATGTCGGCCCGTACGGCATCGGTCACCTGGACGCGGTCGCCCAATCCGCAGAGTCACGGGAAGCCTCGGGCGACCAGCGCACATCCGCCCCTGCGTCGGCCCCCGTCCACTCGACGGCCAACGTCCAGGAGACGGGGGTGGACGAACCCGACCTCGTGGCGACGGACGGACGCCGCATCGTCGCCGTCGCCCGGGGCCACCTCCAGGTTGTGATCCCCGGCGAGGAACCCCGCCTCGCGGCCTCGCTGCCCATCGACGGCGCGCAGCGGCTGCTGCTCTCCGGTGACCGCGTGATCGCGCTCGGCACCTCCCGGTCCTCCGGGAGCCGGGACGCGGCGACCCGCGTGGTGGTGGTCGACATCCGCGATCCGCACCGTCCGGCAGAGACCGCCCGCATCGACCTCGAGGGTTCCTACGTTTCGGCCCGGATGGTCGACGGCATCGTCCGGGTGGTGGTCGGGTCCGCCGCCGTCGGGCTGCCGTGGGAGCACCCCGATCAGAACCGCTCCCCCGAACAGGCCGAAGCCCGCAACCGGGAGCTGATCGACCACGCACCGATCGACGCCTGGCTGCCGCGCTTCACCGCCGAGCGCAACGGGGCCCGCACCGCCGGTTCGCTCGTGGAATGCGACCAGGTACACCACCCCGGCGACTTCTCCGGGTTCGGGCTCACCACCGTGGTGACGCTCGATCCCGCGGACCCGGAGCCCGCCGACGACGCCTCGGTGCTCGCCGACACCCAGACCGTCTATGCGTCGGCGACGAGCCTCTACGTGGCGACGCAGCGCTGGCCGGAGATGGACACCGACCGGGCCGAGGCCGTGCCCGTACCCGCCGGCACCACCGAGATCCACCGCTTCGACATCGCCGACCCGCGTCGTGCCCGGTACGCCGCCTCCGGGACGGTTCCCGGACGCCTGCTCAACCAGTGGTCGCTGTCCGAGCACGACGGACGGCTGCGCGCCGCCACCACGACCTGGGGGCACGGCGATCCCGACCTCCCGGGAGCAAGCGAGAGCCGGGTCGCCGTCCTCCAGCAGCGTGACGGCGCCCTCGTGGAGACGGCGTCCGTGGACGGGCTGGGCAAGGGCGAGCGGATCTACGCCGTCCGGTTCATGGGACCGCTGGCCTACGTCGTCACCTTCCGCGAGATCGACCCGCTGTACGTCGTGGATCTGACCGATCCGGCGCGTCCGCGGGTCGCGGGCGAGCTGAAGATCCCCGGCTACTCCGCGTACCTGCACCCGGTCGGCGACGGGCTGCTGCTCGGCGTGGGTCAGGACGCGAGCGAGGACGGACGGACGCTCGGCACCCAGGTCTCGCTGTTCGACGTCCGCGATCCGGCCCGGCCCACGCGCACGCACCATCTGCGGTTCGACGGCGCGCACAGCGAGGTGGAGCACGACCATCTGGCCTTCCTGTGGTGGCAGCCCCGCGGGCTGGCCTTTCTCCCGATGCAGATCCACGACCCCGAACAGGACTGGACGGGCGTGAGCGTCGTGCGTGCCGCGGGCGGCCTGGACGAGGTCGGTCGCGTGTCCCATCCCGCCCCTGAGGGCCGGGAGCACCACGGCCTCGGTGGGATCCGGCGGTCGCTGGTGATCGGCGACAGCCTGTTCACCGTCTCGGAGGCCGGGGTCCTCGCCACCGATCTCGGTACGCTCGAGGACCGGGGCTGGGTCTCGTTCGAGGAACCCTGATCAAGGGTCGGGGGACGGATCGATGAGCCGCGCGAGCCGGACGGCCTCGGAGCCGAAGCGGCGGCGGACGCCCTCCAGCGCCTCCTCGGCCTTCGCGTAGCTCGGGCCGGAGTCGAAGGAGAGCTGCTCGGTCACCGGACCGTCGGTGAACCCGGACACCGTGACCCCCAGCAGCCGGACGCTCTGGCGTCCGCGACGGAAGGCGGCGTACGCCTCGCGGGCGGCGGCGTGGATCGTCCAGACGTCACTCGTCGGGGTGGACAGCGTCCGCGAGCGGGTGTGGGTGGCGAAGGACGCCAGCCGGATCTTCAGGGTCACCGTCCTGCCCGTGAGCTTCTGCGCGACGAGCCGTGACGCCACCCGGTCGGCCAGACGCAGGATCTCCGCGCCGATCGCGTCCTCGGAGGTGAGGTCGCGGTCGAAGGTCTCCTCGGCCCCCACGCTCTTGGCCCGCACCGCCGGGGTCACCGGCCGCTCGTCGATCCCGTGGGCGAGGTCGTGCAGGCTCCTGCCCGCCGACGCCCCGATCGCGCCCCGCAGCACGGACGCCGGCGTCGCAGCCAGATCGGCGATCGTGCGGATGCCCAGACGTCCGAGGGCGTCCGCGGTGGCCTGCCCGACCCCCCACAGCTCGGAGACGGACAGCGGGTGCAGGAACGCGACCGGATCGTCGACGATCAGCAGCCCGTCGGGCTTACAGTGTCGCGACGCGACCTTGGCGACGAGCTTCGACGGTCCCCCGCCGACGGAGCACACGAGGTCGAGTTCGGAGCGCACCCGTTCGCGGATCGCCGCACCGATCTGCCCGCTCGAGCCGTACAGGCGGTGGGCGCCGGCCACGTCGCAGAACGCCTCGTCGAGCGAGATCGGCTCGACCACGGGGGTGAACGCATCGAGGATCGCCCGGAACCGTCCGGAGGCTTCCTGGTAGGCGGCGAAGTCGGGCGGCACGAAGACCGTCGCCGGACACAGCCGGCGCGCGCGGGCCGCCGGCATCCCGTTGCGCACCCCCGCGGCACGGGCCTCGTAGGAGCACGACAGCACCACGCCGCGGGCGGCATGGCCTCCGACCACCAGCGGGCGGCCGGTGAGCTCGGGCCGCCGTCTGCGCTCCACCGAGGCGTAGAAGGCGTCCAGGTCGACGTGCAGGATGTCGGAACGCATGTACGTCTCCT
>CAZLKN010000059.1:0-4764 GCA_964560135.1 uncultured Actinomycetes bacterium
CGCCGAGGTGCGAACCCATTCATCGGGGTCCGCCCACTTGGCGTCGACCATGGCCTTCAGCTCGGGATGCGGGAAAACGTACAGTCGCCCCTCCCGGACGGCCTCCAGCACGTGGTCGGCGACCTGCTCGGGCGGGATCCCCGCCTGCTTGAACAGCGTCCGCGCGGCGGCCCCCAGCCGCTCGGAGGTCTCGGGATCGAGATCCTCGTCGGGCGTCATCCGCGATCCCTCCATGATCCTGGTGTCCACCAGCAGCGGGCACACCACCGACACGCCGATGCCCTTGTCCGCGCCCCAGACCGCCAGCGACTCGGCCAGGCCCACCACCGCGAACTTCGACACGCAGTAGGGGATGAGCGACGGGAAGCCGAGCGTGCCCGCGGACGAGGCGGTGTGGACGAGATGACCGCGGCCCCGCTCGAGCATGTGCGGGAGCACCTCCCGCACCGCCCAGATGTGGGGCCAGAGGTTGATGTCGAGCTGCCACTCCCAGTCCTCCAGGGGGACACGGTGGGGGTCGCCCCCGACGGCGACCCCGGCGTTGGACATGAACACCTCGAGGTGGTCCTGCCAGGACACCGAGGCCCGGACGAGCTCGGTGAGCTGGTCGCGTTCGGACACGTCGGCGCCGACCACGAGCGCCCGTCTGCCGAGTTGCTCGACTTCGGCGGCCACCTGCTCGGCCCCCGGGATGTCGATGTCGGACACGACCACGTCGGCGCCGGCCCGGGCGAACGCGAGCGCGCTGGCCCGTCCGATCCCGGAGGCCGCGCCGGTGACGGCGACGACGGCGTCGGCGAGATCCATCAGGACACGCGCTCGACGATCATCGCCATGCCCTGGCCTCCGCCCACGCACATCGTCTCCAGGCCGATGCTGCGGTCGAGGGTCCGCATGTCGTTGATCAGTGTGGTCATGATCCGGGCGCCGGTCATCCCGTAGGGGTGGCCGAGGGCGATCGCCCCGCCGTGGGGGTTGAGCTTGTCGGAGAAGGGGTCCACCCCGATCTCGGCGCACACCGGCAGCACCTGCGCGGCGAAGGCCTCGTTCAGCTCCACGACGTCGACGTCGTCGATGGTCATCCCCGTGCGCTCGAGCACCTTCCGCACGGCCTCGATCGGGCCGATGCCCATGATGGCCGGGTCGAGCCCCGACACCGCAGAGCCTCGGATGCGCACCAGCGGCTCGAGGCCGAGGGCGCGGGCCTTGTCCTCGTTCATCACCACGACGGCGGCTGCGCCGTCGTTCAGGGGGCAGGAGTTCCCGGCGGTGACCCGCCCGTCCTCGGCGAACACCGGCTTCAGCGACGCGAGCTTCTCGACGCTCGAGTCGGGACGGGGGCCGTCGTCGGTGTCGACGGTGGTGCCGTCGGGCTTGGGATACGGGATGATCTCGCGTTCGAAGACACCGTTCTTCTGGGCCGCCACCGCCCGCTCCTGGGACTGCTGCGCGAAGCGGTCCATCTGGTCGCGCGGGACGTCCCAGCGCTGGGCGACGTTCTCGGCGGTCTGCCCCATCGTGAGGTAGACCTGCCACGGGGCGTCCTCACCGAGGAAGGTGGGGTTCAGGGCCTCGAACCCGCCGGGAAGCTGATCGACGCGGGAGATCGACTCGACCCCCGCGGCGACGAAGCAGTCGCCCTCGCCGGCCTTGATCGCGTGGTAGGCCATCCGGATCGTCTGGAGCGACGAGGCGCAGAACCGGTTCACCGTCGTGCCCCCCATCGTCTCCGGGAGCCCGGACAGCAGCGTCGCGATCCGCGCGACGTTCATGCCCTGCTCGCCGTGGGGCATCCCGCAGCCCACGATGACGTCCTCGATCTCCTTGGGGTCGACGCCCGAGCGGTCCACGACCTGCTTCAGGACGTACGCCAGCATCTCGTCGGGACGGACGTCGATCAGGGAGCCCTTCTTGGCCCGGCCGATCGGGGTGCGTCCCGCGGCGACGATGACCGCCTCAGCCATGATCTCCTCCTCGTTGGACGTCGTCGGCTCCGCCGTCGTCGTCGGCGGCGGAGAACCACCAGAACCCATCATCACCCCTGCGGGCCCGCGCCCGCCCATCGGCCCACAGCACATCGAGCCGTCCGGTCACGTCCGACAGGAATCCCCACGGGTCGCGGACGATGCGTTCGCCGTACAGCGCCGTTGCAATCCGCAGGGGCGTCGACGGCCCTTCTCGCCGGAGGGACTCCAGCACGTGCTCGGTGCGGCGGTGGGACTTGTCGAGGCGGCGGCGGATCAGCGCGGCATGGTCGCCGATCGCCGGCCCGTGGCCCGGCAGCACCACGGGGACCTCGCGGGAGGCAAGCTGCTCCAGGTTCCCGTCGTACTGCGCCAGCATCGGACGCCGCCCCAGCGGGTGCTCCGGATCGGCGGCCAGGCCGGCGTTGGTGGGCGTGTGGGCCAGCAGGTGGTCCCCCGTGAACACCGCACCGCTGCGTTCCTCCACGACCCACAGGTGGCCGGGGGCGTGGCCCGGCCGGTGCTCCAGACGCAGGACGGTGCCCCCGGCGTCGACGACCTCTCCGTCCTCCACGGCCCGTACCTCCGGCGGCTCTGGCCCCCGGTGACCCCGCCGTCCGAAGAACCGCTCCAGCGCATCGTCGTCCAGTCCGAGGGGGCCGAACAGCTCGCGGCCCAGCCGGTCCCACTCGTCGCGCCGGGCGAGATCCTCGGCGTCCAGGCGGTGGAGCAGCACCTCGCAGCCGGACCGGTCCTGGAGCCAGCGGGCACAGCCGTAGTGATCGGAGTGCCCGTGGGTCACCACGATCCCCGCCAGGTCCCCGACCCGGCGGCCGGCGGCCGCGAAGGCGGCCTCGATGCCCGTACGCGCCTCGGGGGAGTCGTACCCGCAGTCCACCAGCGTGACGGGATCGTCGCAGAACAGGTACGCCGTCACCGGCCCCACCCGCCACTGGGTCGGGAGCACCACGGGACGGACCGCCGCGCCCAGGCGCGCGGCGCCGGCCCACAGGCTCGCTTCCATCTCGGGGGAGGTGCTCATCGACTCCAGAGTGCCATCCCGACGCTGGAGACCGCGCAAAGACGAACATGTGTTTGGAAAGTCGTTCGGAATCGGGGCGACGGATGCCCGGGATGACCGCGTTGAGCCGTCTGAGGGGTTGGAGAGACGGGTATACACACCGTGGGAGGTGCGCTCGATGGATACAGGAACGATTCTTCTGATCGACGGCAGCGCAGAACGCCGTCGTCTCCTCCGCTCGGCACTCGAGCGCCGCGGCTACGTGATCGCCGGTGAGGCCGGGACCGTGCCCGAGGTGATCGACGCCGTCGCCACCTGCGACGCGGTTCCTGCCACCGTTCTCGTGGGGTCCGAGGTCGGAGGGCGCCTCGCGTCGCCGATCGCGAGCCTCGTCAAGCGGATGTGGCCCAAAGCCACCGTGATCCAGGAGGCCTCCCGGACCCAGCCCCTGCTGCGCGCGGCCGGCGCCTGACACCATCAAAAGGGTGTGACCCACGTCACAGCGCGGGTGTCCCCCCTCTGCTTGACTCCTCGCGCAAGCGAGGGATCGAGCGCGGGGGACGGGGATGCGCCGGGTACCACGGCTGATATGGAACCGCCGGGACAACGTGGCATCCCTGACCGTCTCCTTCGCCCAGAGCCTCTGGCACCGCCGTGAGGTGGGCGACGACGTGATCCTCGCCTACAACGCCACCGGCAGGCTGGCGCGGGTGGTTCTCCTCGATCCTCGAAGCGTCCTGCCGCCGGGAGCCGGCGTCGGCGAGGCGCTGGAGCACGTCACAGCGCTTCTGATCCGGCGGGCCCAGATCCGCCAGGAGGACCTCGACGTCCTCAGCAGCGCGCTCGACCGCGCGAAACGCACCTGAGCCCACCCCCGGGGCGACTGCCACGGAACGGGAAAACGGCCCGGAGCTGGGAACCCTTCCCCGCAGTCCCCGTCTCCGGACCAGTCTCCCTGAGGCCTCGCCCCCGCTCCGCGGCGCGGAGACACTCGCACCATAGGGGCGGCCCCGATGCCGGTCAATCCCCGGATCTCCGCTTGCGGGAGCGGCCTCGTGCATGTGACTGGATGCATGAGCGCAGGTCAGGACCGGGGAAGAACCTTTCCCCCGGATGGGGGGCCGGATAGGATACCCAGTGGTGGGCGAACGCCGGGGTGCAAGCCCGGAGCCCACGCGCTGGTTCCGACGCGGAGGGAAACCGCGAAAGGAGGGGTCCTATGAAGCACCCGAGATGGCTTCGCGCGTTCGCCATCTTCGGCATGCTCGCCGTACTGGGCGCGGCGTGCGCAACCGACGAGGATGCCGAGAGTCCGGATCGTGCCGACGATGAGCTCAAGATCGGATTCATCCTTCCGGAGACCGGAGATCTGGCGTTCCTCGGACCGCCGATGACCCAGGGCATCCGGATGGCGGTCCAGGAGATGCAGGATGCCGGTGGACCGCTGGGCCTGCCGGTGGATCTGCTCGGCGGTGACGAAGCCGGCGACGCGGCGGTGGCCAGCGAGGCCGCCGACCGTCTGATCGGCGAGGGCGTGCACGCCATCGTCGGTGCGGCGGCGTCCGGGATGACCCGCGCGATCATCGACCAGGTCACGGGGGCCGGGGTCGTCCAGTGCTCCCCCTCGAACACCAGCGCGGAGTTCACCACCTGGGACGACGACGGCTACTACTTCCGGACGGCTCCCTCCGACGTGCTCCAGGGTCAGATCCTCGCCGAGGTCGTCGTCGAGGACGAGCACGAGCGGATCGCGCTGCTCGGACGCGGTGACGGCTACGG
>CAZLKN010000059.1:4864-11546 GCA_964560135.1 uncultured Actinomycetes bacterium
GCCGACGCCGTGGAGGGGTTCATCGACCGGCTGATGGAGTTCGCGCCGGACCTGGAGGAGACCATCTTCGCTCCGCAGGCCTACGACTGCGCGATGCTGTTCGGTCTGGCCACGGTGGCTGCGGGCTCGACCAACTCCGAGGACATCCGGGACAACATCGTGGCCGTGACCACCGGGGACAACGAGTGCACCGGATTCCAGGAGTGCGCCGAGTTCCTCGAGGACGGGCAGTCGATCAGCTACCAGTTCGCCAGCGGCATCCAGGCGTTCATCGAGGAGGGTGAGCCGCTGAACGGCCTCTACGAGGTCTGGCAATGGCAGGACGGGGAGCTGACGACCGTCGACACCCGGGAGATCAGCCTCGAAGAGTGATCCGATCCGGATCGATCTGACGTGGGAAGGGGCCCGGGCGACCGGGCCCCTTCCTATTCCACCTTCGCGAGGGTCCCGAGGTAGAGCTCGATGACCTTGGGGTCGTTGAGCAGGGAGTCGCCCTTGCCCGTGTAGGCGTTGCGTCCCTGGTCGAGGACGTAGCCGCGGTGGCAGATCTGCAGACACCGGCGGGCGTTCTGCTCCACCATCACGACCGAGACTCCCGCGTCGTTGATGTGCCGGACCCGCTCGAACACCATGTCCTGCGCCATGGGGGCCAGGCCCGCCGAGGGCTCGTCCAGGAACACCACCCGGGGATCCATCATCATGGCCCGGCCCATCGCCAGCATCTGCCGCTCGCCCCCCGACAGCGATCCGGCGCGTTGCCCGAGACGCTCGACGAGCAGCGGGAAGAGTTCCCCCACCCGCGCCAGGCGCTCGCGGAACCGCTTGGACTCCAGGTACGCCCCCATCTCGAGGTTCTCCTCGATCGTAAGGGTCGCGAACACGTTCTCGGTTTGCGGCACGTAGCCGATACCGCGCGCCACGAGCTGGTGCGGCTTGAGGCCCGTGATGTCCTCGCCTTCGAGCTCGACCGTCCCGGAGCGCGGCGGCAACAACCCGAACAGGGTCTTGATCAGGGTTGACTTCCCCGCCCCGTTGGGCCCGATCACCCCGACGATCTCACCCTGATGGAGCTCCAGATTGCAGCCGTCGAGGATGTCCATCTCGGGAACGTAGCCGGCAACGATGTCCCTGGCTTCGAGGATCAGACGGTTCTCGCTCATCCCGGCGCTCCCGGCGCTGCGGTGCCCGGCTCGTCGTGCCGCGCACCGAGATAGGCGTCGATCACCGCGGTGTTGCGGGCGACGCTGCGGGGGGGTCCTTCGGCGATGACCCGGCCCTCCGCCATGCACACCACCCAGTCGCTGATCCCCATGACCACGTCCATGTCATGCTCCACGAACAGGATCGTCATCCCTTCGTCCCGCAGCGCCGTGACATGATCGAGGATCGACTGGGTGAGGGCGGGGTTCACGCCGGCCACCGGCTCGTCGAGCAACAGCATCTTCGGCTCCACCATCAGGGCGCGGGCCATCTCGAGGAGCTTGCGCTGACCCCCGGAGAGGGTGGCCGCGTACTCGTCACGCATGTGGTCGAGCTTGAACCGTCCGAGCAACACCTCCGCCTGCTGCTCGATGCTGGCGTCCCTCGCCCGCCAGAGCGGCCGGATCAAGGCCGGGAGGAAGTGCTCGCCCAGCTGCCCGCGGGCGGCCAGCTTCATGTTGTCCATCACCGACATCTTCCCGAGCGCCTTGGTGAGCTGGAAGGTGCGCACCATGCCGCGGCCGGCGACCCGGTGCGGGGTCGAGCGGCTGATGTCGCGGCCGTCGAACCTCCAGCGGCCACGGTCCGGCCGGTCGAAACCCGACACCAGGTTGAAGAAGGTGGTCTTCCCCGCCCCGTTGGGACCGATCAGGGCCGTGATGGCGCCCCGCTGCACCTCGAGGTGCTCCACATCCACGGCCACCAGGCCCCCGAATCGCCGTTGCATCTCGGAGACGACGAGCAGCGGGTCGGGCTTGGACGACCCGGGTTCGGCGGGGACGCCGGCGAGGGGGCCGGTGGTGTCAACGGACATCGAGCTGCATCTCCCTGCGGTTCCCGAACAGCCCTTGCGGACGGAAGATCATCAGGAGCATCAACCCCAGGCCCACGATCGCGAACCGCATCGCCCCCACGGCCTCCGCCCCACCGAGGAAGTCGGGCACATAGCCTACCCCTGCGGCCTGGCGCATGAAGCTGTCGAACCCCTGCACGATGAACCAGAAGAGCACCGAACCGGCGATCGGCCCCACCACGCTCGCCGGCCCGCCCAGGATGAGCACCGTGAAGGTGAAGAAGGTCACGATGGGCAGGAACTGATCGGGATCGATGGATCCCAGATGCAGCACCCAGAAGATGCCGGCTGCACCCCCCATCACGCCGCCCAGGATCAGGCTCTGCATCTTGTAGCCGTAGGCGTTCTTGCCGACGCTGCGGGCCGCGTCCTCATCCTCCCGGATCGCCCGCAGCACCCGGCCCCAGGGACTCCGGACGAGCAGGTACACGAGCAACGCCGCGATCAGCACGAGCCCCCAGCCCACCACGACCGGCCACAGCCGCCGCTCGGTGTACTGCAGCACCCACACGCCGTACCGGCCGGCGGGTATCGGGTTGACCGCGTAGAAGTCGCGGGCGAAGCCGGTGAGGCCGAAGACCCCACCGGTGAGTTCCTGCGCGCTCCCCGAGCGGACGATGAAGCGGAGGATCTCCGCCGCGGCGATGGTCACGATCGCCAGGTAGTCGGCTCGGAGGCGCAGGGTCGGCGCACCCAGCAGCAGGGCCAGGACGACCGCCGCGGCCAGTCCCACGAGGACGCCGAGCCACAGCGGCCCGCCGAAGGTGGTCACCGTGACGGCCATCCCGTACGCGCCGACCAGCATGAACCCGACGTGCCCGAAATTCAGCAGACCCGTGTAGCCGAAGTGGAGATTCAGCCCCATCGCCGCCAGGGCGTAGACGGCGGCGCTGGCCCCGGTGGCCGCCCGGACGGCATCCACGAGGATGCGCTCGCCGCGCAGCGGCGAGACCGTGATGAACGCCAGAACCAGCCCGACCACCATCACACCCACACCGAGGCGGAAGCTCCCCTTGAATCGCGCCATCAGCCGACCCGCTCCCGCCGGCCGAACAGCCCCTGGGGGCGGACCAGCAACACCAGGATGAGGGCCAGCAGGCTCCACATGATCTTGAGCTCAGAGGGCTGGAAGATGGTGCTGACCTCGGTCACGAACCCCACCACCAGGCCCCCCGCCATGGCCCCGAACGCGGTCCCGAGGCCGCCCAGGATCACCGCGGCGAACATCAGGAGCAGCGCGCGGAAGCCCATCAGGTAGTCGACGTTCTCCACCACCCCCAGGAACACGCCCCCCAGCGAAGCGAGACCGCCGGCGAGCACCCAGACGAACAGGATCACCCGCTGGACGTCGATCCCCGAGGACTCGGCCAGATCACGGTTGTCGGCCACCGCCCGCATGGCCTTCCCGAGCCGCGTGCGGAGCAGGAGCAGCCCCACCGCCACGAGCACCACCGTGGACAGCAGGATCACCGTGAGATCCCGCGGGGTGGTGAGAATCGGACCGAGCCGAAGCGGGTCCTGCACCGTGTAGTCGAGGAAGGGGCGGGGACGACCGCCCACCTGCAGCAGGATCAGGTGTCGCATCACCAGAGCCAGCCCGATCGAGATCACGAGCATCTGGATCAGTCCGGTCCGGCGACGGCGCAGGGGATTCCACAGGCCGCGCTCCAGGGCGCCGCCGAATGCCCCGCCCACGGCGATCGCCACCACCGTCGCCGGGATGAGATGCAGCCGGGGACCGGCGGTATTGAAGTACAAGGCGACCATGGCCCCGAACGTGACCATGTCGCCGTGGGCGAAGTTCACCAGGCGCGTGGTCCCGTACACCAGCGACAGTCCGATGGCGGTCATCGCGATGATGAGTCCGAACTTGATGCCGTTGATCGCCGCCTGCCCGAAGCGGGTGAGGAACCGGGAGACGGCCACATCGCGTTCCCCGAGGGGGAACAGCAGGGTCCGGGACTGACCCTCCCTGATCCTGAACTCCAGCACCGCGCGTTCCGGGTCGCGGAGGTCGACGCCCTCCGGGAGGGTGTCGGTGTCGACCTGTGCCTGGTAGGAGCCTGGGCCCGGAAGTGGGATCTCCCACTCGCCGTCGGCGTCGCTGCGGACCCGTCCGATCTCGCGGCCGTCTGAAAGCGCCACGATCTCGATCCCTTCGGCGGGCTCGTCATCCACGCGCAGGCGCCCCCGGATCCGCTCCTCGGCCGCCTGCTCCCCGTTGGCCTCCCCGGGGGACGGGGTCGGGTCCGTCGTCTCCTCGGCGGCGGCGGGGGCCGGAGATGCCGGAGAGCCGAGTGCGGGGCCGAGGAACGCCGCCGCCAGGAGCAGGAGAAGCGGCAGGGACGCACGTTCGCGGCTAGGCGTCAACGACGGCTCCAGATCCCCTCTGCACGTCCCGATCTCACCCGTCCCGAGTCCTTTCCGCGCAAGTGTAGGCGGTGTCCGGACCGGTTCCCACTATCCTTCGGCCGCGCCTCCGAGCCGTCCATCGAGGATCAACTGCGCCACATCGTTCATCTTCAGCCCGCGATCCATGGCGGCCCGCTGCATCAGCCGGTACGCCTCCGCCTCCGTCAGGCCCTGCTCCATGAGGACCCCCTTGGCCCGCTCCGTGAGCTTCCGCGACTCGAGCTTCTCGCCGAGCTCCTCGACCTCGCTCTGCAGACGCGTCACCTCCGAGCTGCGCTGGAGAGCCACCTCGATCGCCGGCAGCAGGTCGCTCTTCTGGAAAGGCTTCACGAGGTAGGCCATCGCCCCGGCCTGGGCAGCCTGGGCGGCGAGGTCCCGCTGGCTGAACGCGGTGAGGATCAACACGGCGCAGATCTTCTCCGCCGTGATGACCTCCGCGGCGCGGATCCCGTCCATGCCCGGCATCTTGATGTCGAGGATCGCGAGCTCGGGGTTGTGCTCCCGGGCGAGATCCACCGCGGCCTTGCCGTCGGCGGCCTCGGCGACGACCTTGAAGCCCTCCTCCTCAAGCATCTCGCGCAGATCCATCCGGATGATCGACTCGTCCTCGGCGATCAGGACACGTCGTCCGGCTCCAACCTGTTCGTCCGTCATCGGGTTCCCTCCATGGCGTCGAGGTGTTCGGCCAGGATACGGGCTTCGGCGTCCATCGTTTCGACCAGCCCGTCCCGGATCGCCCTCTCGGCACGGGAACCCACGAAAGGAACCTTCACTTTCAGATCCACCTCCATGTGCCGGAGGGTCGCAGCCCCCGCAGACTCGAACCGGTACCAGCCTCGACACTCGAACCTACCCTCGAACACGTGCGGCTGAACCTCGAAGCGCCACTCGTGGGCGTCGGGGTGGAAGACCGCGACCTCGTCCCAGGAGATCTGGTCGCTGCCGATGGCCGCCACCACCGGTGCGGGCAGGTGGCCGGCGAACCGGTAGGCGACCACCCGTTTGACCGTCCCGTCGGGCCGGTCGGCCTGTTCCAGGACACGCCGCTCGGAGACGTTCGGGAGGTCGCGCAGGCGCTCCTGGTACGCGGGATCGAGGACCGCCTGCTCCACGCGTTCCAGGGCGGCGTCGAAGCGGTGGTCGAGCACGAAGCGCATGGACGAAGGCTACTCGACAACGCGCGACGCGGGTGGTGGTGCCGGCGGTGGGATTTGAACCCACACGGGCCGAAGCCCAATGGATTTTGAATCCATCATGTCTGCCATTCCATCACGCCGGCCAGCGTTACCGATCGTAGCCCATGGGTGTCGCCGGTGGTGGTGCTACGCACCGAGGTTCGCCGTACCCACCATCACCGGCGCCCCGGCCTGGTTCGTCGCCTCCACCTCGTGGCCCGCGTCCGTAGCGGCCGCGCGCAGGGTGACCGTGTCGCCGGCGTAGAGCAGCCCGATGAACTTCACCTGGATTTCGCCGCGTTCCAGCCACACCGGGCCATGGATCCGGGTCATGAGCTCAGACGCGTAGGCGAGGGTCATCATGCCCTGGGCGACGGTCCGGTCGAGACCCGAGCGCTGCGCGACGCACGGCGAGGAGTGGATGTTGCCCTCGAGCGAATACCGCGTCATGTCCTCCTGGGTCACGTGCTTCGTGAGCTCCATCACACTTCCCCCCGCAGGTGGACCTCGGGCCAGACGCAGGTCATCCGCGCCCACCACACGAGCTCCTCGCCCCGGCGGAACTCACACTCGCAGGCGACGTAGGCCTTGCCGCGGCGCATCTCCTTCAGCGAGACCACCCCTTGCCCGACCACGCTGTCCCCCACCCGTACCCGAGCGTGGAAGCGCAGGGCCTGATGGGAATGGATGATCGGCCCCGGATGGGCATCGCCGAGGAGGCGGATCGCGAAGTTGCCCGCGATCGTGGGATCCACGAGCTCGTGGTGGTCGGGAAGCTCGTTGCCGACGGGGTCGAGGAAGCGACGGTGCAGATCTTCGGTCAGGTCGAAGGTCGTCGGGCCGAGCTGCTGTCCGACCTCGACCTGCGACCACCTACCCATCGATCGCCTCGCGCATCTCCTTGACCAGCCGTACGGCGGCCTCCGGGCCGCCCTCGTCGGCCGCGCGGAGCACCGCGCTGCCGACGATCACGCCGTCGGCGAAGGTGCATGCGTCCGCGGCCTGTTCGGGGGTGGACACGCCGAGGCCCACGAGCGCGGGA
>CAZLKN010000059.1:11646-17311 GCA_964560135.1 uncultured Actinomycetes bacterium
GCATGCGTCCGCGGCCTGTTCGGGGGTGGACACGCCGAGGCCCACGAGCGCGGGACGGTCGGTCGCCTCCCGCACGCGCTCCACCACCCCGCGGGCCCGACCGGACAGCGAGTCGCGCACCCCGGTGACCCCCAGCAGCGACACGCAGTACACGAACCCCTCCCCGAGACCGACGATGTCGCGCATCCGGTCCGGCGTGGTCGTGGGGGCCGCGAGGAAGACCGGTGCGAGGTCGTGCGCCTGCGCGGCCGCGACCCACTCCCCCGCCTCCTCTCCGGGCAGATCGGGGACGATCACCCCGGCGGCCCCGGCGTCGGCGGCCGCAGCCGCGAAGCCCTCCCAGCCCATGGCCAGCACCGGATTCACGTAGGTCATGAACACGAACGGCACCCCGACGTCCATCGCGCCGAGGGTGCGCAGCACCGTTCGCGGCCGCATCTCGGCGGCCAGGGCCACTTCGGAGGCGTGCTGGACCACGGGTCCGTCCATCAACGGGTCGGTGTAGGGGACACCGATCTCGAGCATGTCCGCGCCGGCGTCCACGATGCCGCGCACGAGCTCACCGAACACCTCGGGAGTGGGGTACCCACAGGTCAGGAAGGGGGCCAGGATCTTGCGTCCCCGCCCCCGCAGGTAGGCCTCGAGCGTCACGGTGCCACCGCCTTCTTCATGAACAGCGCCACCTCTCCGCGCTCGAGATCCCGGTTCGTGTAGTAGCTGAGGTCGAGGGCCTCGATCCGGTAGCCCACCGACCGGTAGAAGGCGATGGCCTCGACGTTGGGGGTGTGCGTCTCGCAGACGACCACCCGCAGGCCCGCCTGCTTTACCCGGCCTTCCACGGCCTCCAGCAGCCGTCGTCCGATCCCGCGGCGCTGATGGCTGCGCTCGACGTGCAGCTCCCAGACGATCGCGGTGTCGTTCCAGTCCTGACGCTGGGTGATGGCCAGGCCCACGAGCCGATCCCCGTCCCAGGCCCCGAAGGACAGCCGCTCGCCCAGCAGGCTCCGGTACCAACGGATCATCCCGTCGGAGGTCTCGAAGCGCTTCACGAAGGGCTCCGGCAGGTCCGTGAGCTCGAGGACGATCTCGGTGCGCTGGGCCGTCTCGGTCACCCGGACCTCGTAGCGCCGCGCGGACTCGTAGCCGTGGACGAGGCGGCGCACGTCCGGGGCGGTGACCTCGGCGAGCGGGATGATCTCGGTCATCCTTCTTCCAGCAGCGCGCGGACGGTTGCGACGTCCTTGTCCCCGCGACCCGAGAGCAGGAGGAGTACGTGGCCCCCGCCGGGGACGCGTCCGGCGTCGGCGGCGTCGATCAGCCACTGCACGGCGTGGGCGGGCTCCAGCGCGGGGATGATCCCCTCCAGCTCGGACAGCGCCCGGAAGCCGGCGAGCGCCTGCTCATCGGTGGCCGGCTCGTAGGTGGCCAGCCCCTCGGCGGCGAGGTATGCGTGCTCCGGGCCGGCCCCCGGGTAGTCGAGGCCGGCGGACACCGAGTGGGCGGGGGTGATGAGGCCGTCCGGCTCCTGGAGGATCCGGGTGCGGGCGCCGTGCAGCACGCCGTCGGTGCCGCCGGCGATCGCCGCACCGTGCTCGCCGGAGTCGATGCCGCGCCCGCCGGCCTCCACGCCCACGAGCCGCACCCCGTCGATGCCCACGAATCCCGAGAAGACGCCGATCGCGTTGGACCCGCCGCCCACGCAGGCCACCACGAGGTCGGGCAGCCGGCCCGCCTGGTCGAGGATCTGCCCGCGGGCCTCCTCGCCGATCACGCTCTGGAGCTCGGCCACCATCCACGGGTAGGGGTGCGGCCCGACCACCGACCCGATCACGTAGTGGGTCGACTCCACGTTGGTGACCCAGTCCCGCAGCGCCTCGTTGGTGGCGTCTTTGAGGGTGCGGCTGCCGCTGTGGACCGGGACCACCTTCGCCCCCAGGATCTCCATCCGGAAGACGTTGAGCGCCTGCCGGTCGACGTCCTCGGCGCCCATGAACACCTCGCAGGTGAATCCGAACAACGCCGCCCCCGTGGCCGTGGCTACGCCGTGCTGCCCGGCACCGGTCTCGGCGATGATCCGCTCCTTGCCCAGACGCCTGGCGAGCAGGCACTGCCCGAGGACGTTGTTGATCTTGTGCGAGCCGGTGTGGGCGAGGTCTTCCCGCTTGATCCAGACGGTGGCCCCCACGCGCTCGGACAGACGACCGGCCCGGTACAGCGGGGTGGGCCGCCCGCCGTAGTCGCGCAGGTAGGCGCCGAGCTCCTCCAGATACCCGGCGTCGGCGCGCGCCTCCAGCCACGCCGCCTCCAGCTCGAGAAGGGCAGGCATCAGCACCTCGGGGACGAACCGGCCCCCGTAATCGCCGTAGCGGCCCGTTGCGTCGGGCAGGATCTCGATCGGTTGGCTCATGCGCGGGCCGCCTTTACGAACGCTCGCAGCTTGTCCGGGTCCTTGATGCCCGGCTCGCTCTCCACTCCGGAGGATACGTCCACACCGGCCGGCCGCAGGCGCCGGACGGCGGCCGCGACGTTGTCCGGTCGCAGACCCCCGGAGAGCACGAAGGGTACCGCGGGACGCCGGGCCTCGATCACATCCCAGGGGGCCGTGCGGCCGGTGCCGCCGAGCTGCCCCTCCACGAAGGCGTCCAGATGGACGGCGTCGCAGGCGAGCCGCTCGAGCCCGGTGAGGTCGCGTCCGCCGCGCACCCGGACGGTGCGCAGCACGATCACTCCGGCGGGGAGCGGCGGCGCTTCGACGTCCGCCGGGAACTGGACGCCGCCAAGATCCAGGCGCTCCGCGATCTCGGCGATCGTTGCGGGCACGGCGGCGTCGAAGACCCCGAAGGCCGTCACGTCGCCGGGGATCGCGCGGCGGAGGCCCTCCCCGGCCTCCGGGGTGATGCGCCGCGGGGACGGGGCGAAGATCATCCCCAGCGCGGACACGCCTGCGTCCACGGCGGGTTCGACGTCCTCGGCGCGGGTGATCCCGTCGACCTTCACCCAGATCCCTCGCTGGTCGTGCAGCGTCATCGGCCCAGGAGCTCCCGGATCTTGCCCGCGGGGTCGGGGGCCACGACGAGCGCCTCCCCCACCAGTACGGCGTCCACGCCGATCGCCTCCAGCGCGGCCACGTCCTCGCGGGCGAGGATCGCGCTCTCACCCACGCACACCACCCCCTTGGGGATCCGCGGACGCAGCCGCGCCGTCGCCTGCGGATCCTCCTCGAAGGTCTCGAGGTCGCGATGGTTCACGCCGATGATCTGCGCCCCTGCGGTCAGGGCGCGGTCGAGGTCGCTTTCGTCGAAGACCTCCACGAGCGCCGCCATCCCGAAGCGGTCAGCCTCCTCGAGCAAGGCGTGCAGGAGGGCGGCGTCGCAGATGCGGACGATGACGAGGAACGCGTCGGCTCCGGTCGCCCGGGCCCAGGCGACCTGGTAGGGGTCGATCACGAAGTCCTTCCACAGCACCGGGAGCTTCACGGCGGCCCTGGCGGCGGCCAGATCCTCGGGGGACCCCTTGAAGTAGGCGGGCTCGGTGAGCACGGACACCGCGCGGGCGCCGCCCCGCGCGTAGGCGGCGGCCTGACCGGCGGCGTCGAGGTCGGGCCGCAGGTCGCCGCGGGACGGTGAGGCGCGCTTCACCTCGGCGATGAGCGACATGCCGTCGGCGCGCAGCGCGGCGGTGAAGTCGCGGGGCGGGGCGGCGTCCCGAGCCCGGGCCTCCATCTCGGGCGGCGGAACCCGCCGGGTGGCATCCCGGACGGCGTCGCGGCGGGAGTCCAGGATCCGCGGGAGGAAGGCGGGCATCAGCCGACCGCGCTGCACACGGCGACGAGACGGTCCAGCGCCGATCCGGCGTCGCCCGAGGCGAGCGTGGACAGCGCGAGCGCGACCCCACCGCGCAGATCCTCCACGGCGCCGGCGGCCAACAGGGCCGCGGCGGCGTTCAGGGCGACGGTGTCGCGGACGGGCCCGGTCTCGCCGTCGAGCAGGGCCCGCAGGCCGACGGCGTTCTCCTCCGGTGTCCCACCGGCCAGCGCGGTGAGCGGGGCACGCTCCAGGCCCGCGTCCTCGGGAAGGATCGTGCTCGAGGTGATCGTGCCGTCCTCCACACGCCAGACGAGGTTCTCGCCGGCCAGGGTGAGCTCGTCGGCGCCTCCGGCGCCGTGGACGACCAGGGCCCGCTGGACCCCCAGCCGCGCGAGCGCGCCGGCCACGAGCTCGGCGAGCCGCAGGTGGCCGACCCCCACGAGCTGGTAGGCGGGCCGCGCCGGGTTGGTCAGGGGGCCGAGCACGTTGAAGGCCGTGCGGATCGCGAGCGCGCGGCGCACCGGCATCACCTTCGCCATCGCCGGATGGAAAGCGGGGGCGAACATGAACCCGATCCCGGCCTCGTCGATGCACCGCGCCACATCCTCGGCGGTCAGGTCCATGCGCACCCCGAGGGCCTCGAGGACGTCGGCGGAGCCGGCCTTGCTCGACAGCGCCCGGTTGCCGTGCTTGGCGACGGGGAGCCCCGCTCCCGCGACCACGAGGGCGGCGGCGGTGGAGACGTTGACGGTGCCGATGCCGTCCCCGCCGGTGCCGCAGGTGTCCACGAGCCCGGTCGCCTTCGGCGTGACGGGCACGGCATTGGCCCGCATGGTCGTCGCGAGCCCCGCGATCTCCTCGGGGGTCTCGCCCTTCATCCGCAGCGCGACGAGGAAACCGGCCACGAGCGACCCGGCGGCATCGCCCGACACGACCTCGTCGAGGGCCGCCGACGCCTCGTCGGCCGTGAGGTCGACGTGCTCGACGAGCTTGTGGAGAGCCTCCTGCAACGCCATGGTCCGACAACTCTACCGGCTCGGGCCGCCGTCAACCAGGGTTGACACAGGTCAGGCGTCAACGTATGTTGACGACATGGACGATGCGAGCTCGATCGCCGGAGACGCCGGCAGCCGCGACCCAAAGGTCGGCCTGCGCGCGGTCGCCGCCCTGCGCAGGCTCCAGGACCGCCTCGAGGCGCTCCAGGTGCACAACGCCCGCTCCCAGGGCTGGAGCTGGGAGGAGATCGCACGCGAGCTGGGCGTCTCCAAGCAGGCGGTGCACAAGAAGTACGGGGGCGGGAGCCTCGCCGAGCGTCTGGCCGCGAGCCTCGGAGAGCTCGAGTCGGCGCTCGCGAGACGACTCAGGGACTGATCGGAGGGGACGATGTTCGAACGCTTCACGGACGCAGCCCGGCGGGTGATCGTGACCGCGCAGCACGAGGCCCGCGGGATGCGCGACGACCGCATCGACGGCCATCACGTCCTGCTCGCCCTCGCATCCGACGGCGGCGGCGGAGCCTCCGGGATCCTCGCCGAGGCGGGGGTCGACGAGACGGCCGTCCGCGAAGCGATCCGGCTGGAGGCCGCATCCGGGGACGCGGAGGCGCTGGACGCCATCGGCATCTCCCTGGAGGCGGTGCGGCGGAAGGTCGAATCGACGTTCGGCTCCGGCGCCCTCGACCGCCCGCCGGCGCGCACGGGCCACATCCCGTTCACCCGCGAGCTCAAGAAGGCTCTCGAGCTCTCGTTGCGCGAGGCGCTCCAGCACGGCAGTAGATCGATCACGACCACGCACCTGCTCCTTGGCATGCTCCGGGGCGGAGGACGACCCGTCGACCTTCTCCAGCGGCTCGACGCCGA
>CAZLKN010000060.1:0-16795 GCA_964560135.1 uncultured Actinomycetes bacterium
ATGTCGGCGAACCGGTCCCCCATCGAGGATCCCAGCCACCTCAGGGCGGGCTCCGTCCCGTCGTAGGTCGTGCCGACGAGCGGGCGGTACCCGGAGGTCGGGGGCCAGAGCCCCACCGTCACCATTGCCTGCGCGGGATGCTGCGCCTGCACACCTGTTGCCATGTCGCGTCCCGCACGGTCCAGGGTGTCGTTGTAGGTGGCGCCGAGCAACGGGATGAACCGCGCCCAGGCGTCGAAGGGGCCGAGGTCGAGCTGCCAGCTCCCGATCGCCGGGGTGCCCGGGCCGCCGTTCAGGAAGCGGGAGATCCAGTCTTCCGGCACGCGTTCCTCGAAGCGGCTTCGCGAGCCGATCTGCGGATGGAAGTTGACGGTACGTCCCCAGACTCCGAGAGAAACCAGCCGGTTCTGGGTCTCCGGCGGTTCGGCGTGCGTGGCCTCCGAGCGCACCCCGATCAGGGGACGGTAGGTGTCCTCGGCCCACACGCCCACGGAAAGATCGTCACGCTGGTGCGCGGCCCGTCGACCGGGCCGACCTTCGGCGCTGTGTTCGATGTCCACCGCGGTGATCGGGATCTCCGTCCCTCGGCTGTAGGCGCCGGCGGTGATCCGCTGCTGAGCGGTGAGCCGCTCGTCTTGGCGTACCCCTTCGACCCGGTCGAAGAGGTAGACGCCGGCCGGCGAGACGGTCTCGGCGTCGGTGCGCGTGACGAGGCCCACCTGGGTGCGCCGGCACCCTTCGACGAGCATGTGGTCGCCCTTGTCCAGGCTACGGGCGTTGCCGTCGTGGGTGCGGGCGGCGCCGGCCCATAGCTCGCCTTCGGCGGTGGTGCGGTAGACGGTCCACAGGTGCACCGGTGGCGTGTCGGCGTAGTGTTCGAGGGAGGCAGGGTAGGCGTGATCGACCTGCGGCAGGAGCAGACGCCCTGCGAGCCAGAGGGTGTTGGCGAACGGTCCGATCTCGCCGTCCGCGAGCGTTTCGGCGGCCTGGTCGAGCATCTCGCTCGGCGCGTCCTCGAGGATGAACAGCGGCAGGCGGGCGCGGCGTCCGCCGTCGTCCTCGTACCACAAGCCGTAGGAGACCAGGGTGCGCTCGGTGGGCCATCGGCGGCTGTAGCCGCCCATCCGGTGTCCGTCGCGCTCCACGCTGGCCGGATGGATCTGGTACTCGTCGGGGTCGCCGGGGGGCTCCTCCACGAGCAGGGTCAGCGTGGACCAGCCGCCGGGGTCCTCCCGGACGGGCGCCACCTGCATCTCCCGACGGGGCAGGTCGTCGGGGCGGGGAGCGAGCTCGCGCTCACCTTCCGGGCACTCCAGCGGCGGATCGTCGGGCCCCGTCCCGGCCAGGGCGACGCCCGGAAGGCCCACGATGATCGCCAGCGCGGCGGCGAGGCGTCTCACGGGGGCCCTCCCACGTGCTCGTTCGCCTCACGTTCCAGGGGGACGATATAGCCGCAGTTGATCTCGTGGATGAGGCTCGCGTACTCGGGGAAGAACGCCGCGATCCGGCGCTCGACCTCGTTGTAGATCACCTCCGAGAGCGTGCCCTGGGCGACGGTACCGTCGACGACCGCGAGGCCTCCGATCCCGCAGTTCACCTCGACGATGAAGGCCGTGGCGTAGTCGCACTTGCCGAACTCGTCGCACACCTCGTACACGAACTTGTCCTCGTCTCGGAATGTGGCGGGGTCGGGAGTGTAGACGAACGCCCCATCGGTTTCGAGCGCCACGGCGCCGCTCCGCGGCTCCTGCACCAGGGAGAGATCGAGGGGACTGTTCCACGGCGCGTGGTCATGGTCGTTGTCGAGCACGTTGCCCTCGAGCGCCGTGTACGGGTCGGTCTCGTAGCGCTCGTCGAGGGCCACGGGTAGCGGCTTCTCGATGACGGTCACGGTCACGGTCGCCGAAGTCGTCTTCCCGTATTTGTTCGCGGCCAGATAGGTGAAGTCGTCGGTTCCGTCGTAGCCGTGCGGCGGCTCGTAGAACACGACGGTCCCATCGGTCGACGCGGTCCCTCCGGCAGCGGGAGTCCCGACCTCCAGGATCCGCAACGGGGCGTCGACGTCCATGTCGTTGGACAGCACGTTGATCTCGCTCGACCTGAACTCGTATGCCTCTGCGGCGTCGTCCTCGGCGACGAACACGTTCTCGATCACGTCCACAACGACGGTCGCTGTCGCGGTTCCACCGTCCTTGTCTTCCGCGACGTACGTGAAGACATCCGTGCCGTCGAAATCGTTCGGCGGGTCGTAGAACACCACCTCGCCGTCGGTCGTGGCCGTGCCGCCCGCCGACGCCGCCGAGACCTCGGCGATGTGCAGGGGCAGGTCGGCTGGGACGTCCGTATCGTTGGCCAGCACGTCGATCACGATCGGATGGAACTCGTCGGCCTCAGCCTCCACATCCTGGGTATCGGGAGGCAGGTTGGCGATCTCCGCTGTGGCCACGGCCACGTCGCACAGATCTTCCTGGTCGCAGAAGGTGATCGTCACCTGGTACGTGCCGTTGTCGGCGTAGGTATGGACGGGGAAGGCGGTGCCCGTCCCGCGCAGGCTGTTGGCGACGTCGGCGTCCTCCATGGGACTACCGTCGCCCCAGTCGATCGTGGCCGTGTGCGTATCGTCGGGGTTGGGGTCGGCGAAGGCGAAGGGATGGACGTGGGGCACGCCCTCGGCCCCCGTGGTGTCCTCCGAGATCACCTCCGGCGGCGCGGGCGGGACGACCGTCACCTCGAAGGCATCGCAGCCCGTGTCGTCGGCGTCGTCGGTGACGCACACCTCCACCGTATGGATGCCCGCGGCGGCGTAGGTGTGGTCGGCCGCCACCGTGCCGGTACCCAGGTACGGGTCGCGGATGGCCACGGATTCGATCGGGCCACCGTCGCCCCAGTCGACCGTGGCGGTCTGGGTGTCGCGGATCCCGGGGTCTCGGAAGGTGGCCTCGATCTGGACCGTCTCGTTGACGGTGCGGTCGGGGCCGGCGTCCACGACGGGGGCCAGGTTGCGCACCGACACCGGGATCGGCTCACAGTCGCTGCCGCCGTCGTCGTCGTGTACGCAGGCATCGAGGGTGTAGGAGCCGTCCTGCTCGTAGACGTGGGAGGTGCTGAGCCGGAAGCGAGTTCCGTCGGGCTCGATCGTGACCAGCTCGGACGGGGTTCCGTCCCCGAAGGTCATGCTCGCCGTATGCGTGTCTGCCGTCCCGGGATCGCCGAAGACGGCGCGGATCGGTGTGGGTTGACCCTCGCCGGTCCCGACGCCGCTGGTGACCACACCCCGGTACTGCACCTGCGACTGGCTGTAGTTATAGAAGGCCAGGTACCCGGGCCCGAACGCGGCCTCGTGGTCGAGCTCGAGGACGTCGTCCACCCACACGCGGAGCCGGTCCGGCTCGACCTCGAACCGGAAGGTGTACTCGGTCTGGTCCTCCCACCCCTGGTCACCCAGGCTCGTCGCACGGCCGACCTCGGCCACCTGGTTTTCGTGCGACCAGAAGTCACACTCGGGAGGGACGCCGGTCACGTGCGAGAGTGCGATCCCCTTAGGTCCGAGGCTACAGAAGGACTGGTCTCCCTGCTTCCAGTCGATCAGCCACCAGTCCGCTGCGGGGTCTTCGTTCATGCCCGGCTGGTAGCCGATCCCGAACCCGATGTAGTCGTCGTCGCCCGTGGTCAGCACGGTCATCTTCACCTCGGCGGTCCCGTAGCCGAAGGGGATGTTGCTCACGAACAGCGTCGGGCTCCCGTTGATGCGCTGGACGACGCTTTGTCCGTCGGGGGCGACCTTCCAGTCCATCCCGTTGGGAGACCCGTAGATCTCCGGGGTCCAGGCGTGCAGGTCGAGGATGCTGAGGATCGGGTCGGCGTTGGACACGGTCGCCTGGAACTCGGTGCAGCCCGTGGCCCCCGCTTCGTGCGCCATGCACACCGCGACGATGTACAAGCCCTCGTCGGCGTAGCGGTGCTCGCCGTACACGTGCTGGGAGTCGTAGGTGGCGTCCCCGACGGTTCCGTCTCCCCAGTCGACGGTGGCCGTGAAGGTGGCGGAGTCCTTCTCGGGATGGTCCCAGGTGACCTCGGTGGCGGTCTCAGGTGTGCTCCCCGGATCGGAGGTGAGCGCCACAAGGTCGCCCTCCGCGTAGCTGCGCCCCCCGTTCGAGGCAAGCGTCGGGGGCTCGCCGCCGTCCGGGGTTGACGGGTCGCAGTCGTCGTCGATGCCGTTGAGCACGTCCACGGCCCCGGGATTCACATCCGGGTCCTGATCGTCGCAGTCGACGTTGGCATTCCAGCCGTCTCCGTCGGCGTCGGGCGCGTCGACGCGGACCGCCCACTCGAGGATGCGCGGGAGGTGCGGCGGGCTCGTCGAGATCGTGGCTTTCACCATCCGTATGCCCACCTCGTCCATCTCCGTCGGCTCGTAGGTGAGGGTCTGTCCGGTGCCGAGCGGATCTTCGTCGATGGTCCACTCGACGGTGGTCGTGGCCGGATCGGAGACCTGGACGCTGAGCTCCTGGGAGCCCCCCAGCAGTACCTCGGCGCTACGGGGCTTTGGTGCGTGATCGAGCACCTGCGGTCCGTCGCCTGCGGGCTGGACGGAGATCGGGGTATAGCCGACGCCTACTCCGCCCTCGTCGTTTGTCACCTGCACGCCCACGAACCCGGAGAAGGGACTCTCGTAGGCGTGTGTGACCGTCTCGCCCTCCGCGTCGTCGAACGCTCCGTCCCCGTCGAGATCCCACGCGTAGGACACGACCGGCCACGTGGACTGCTGCAGCTCGGCCGTGAACTGGATCGGGGAGCCCGGCTGGCCCGTGTACGGCCCCCCGGCGGAGACGAGGGGAGCCTCGTCGACGACCACGGGGTCGGCCTCCAGCTGCGCCTCCACATCAGCGAAGGCCGTCCGCGCGTCGTCGAGGGCGGTCCGCATCTCGGCGTTGCCGGCCAGCATCTCGCTCACGGCCTCGCGGGCTGCCGCGACCGAGCCCGTGAGGTCGTGGGCCGCGAGGATGGCCCGAACCTCGGCGAGGTCCGCAAGGGTGAGCCCCGCGTTGAGCAGGGATCGCTCCTGGTCTCCAGAGAAGCCGTCGGCTACCACTTCCGCCCGGAACTCCTCGAGGACGGTGAGCATGTCGTCGAAGGCTCTGGGGTCGGAAGCGATGGCCTCGTCGAAGCCCTCCAGCGCCGTATCGATGTCGTGGAGGTTCGCGCTCGCCAGCAGCGCCGTCTCCTGGATCGCCCGGGCGTGGAGCAGGGCCCACTCGCCGTCCCCCTGTGCGGCCGCCCCCTGGAATCGCTCGTACGAGACGAGGAAGCGCTCGAGCAGTGCCGCCGACGACCCCATGGCGGTGCCCAACCGAGCCGTTGCCTCCTCCAGCGCGTCGGGATGCTCGGGAGCGATGTGCCCGCCCGACCGGATGGGTGCGAGCTGGAAATAGTCGGGATCCGGTGGATCTTCCGCGATCAACAGGTAATGGCTGAGGGCATTGAGCAGGGTGGCCAGAGCTGCCCCCTTGGCGTCCCCGAACACCTTGCCGGCGAGCCACACGAACTGTGACTTGGGCTTGACGTCTCCCGGCCCGCCCACCAGCTTGTTGATGAGGTGCGCCAGCAGATCGCCGGCGCCCTTCTTGACCGCCTGGATGATGGCCGCGAAATCGGCGGCCAGGAGCAGACCCCTGTAAGCCGTGAGGCCCTTCTCGAGGAGCTTCTGCTGCTCGCGCGCTCGTGACTTGACCGCATCGATGGCGGCTGTTGAGGGGAGAGGTACGTCGGTGGGGATACGGACGCTGAATGCGTGCGGGAACAACGCATCGACGTCCTGGTCGTACTCTCCGCTCTGGCACTCGTCGATGACCACACCCCAGCTTCCGGATCTGAGGGAGCCTGCTGGTCCGGTGAATCCCAGGATCTCACCGGCGATCCCCCCGCCGGACACAGCGAACACCGTCTTCCGGATCCCCGGGATGGACGCGCCATCCGAGATCACGCCCCGCTCGATGGTGCCGGTCGGTATGGCGTAGACGTCGGCGAACGGCCACCAGTAGTCCCTGACCCCTTTCGGGCAGTTGGTGACATGGGCGATCTGGCCGATGTCGATGGCGACGACCTCGTTGGCCCCGTAGACCGACTTCTCCATCGAGATCCACTGACCGAGCGGACCCGTGGTGAGCGCATCCGCACGCGGTTGCCCCGGCCCAGGCGCGAGCAGCGTCGCCACGAGCGCGGTGACCAGGAACGTGGCCTTGGCGGGAAGGAGGCCGCGAGGCCGCCGTCCGGTCATGGGGTCCCCCCTGTGATGTCCTCCATCGGCATCCTTCTGCGACGAGCTCTGATCTCCTGCTCGTCCATAGGGCGTTCATCCGCGGTGAACGGATGTTCATCCGCACCGAACTCACGTCGGCCAGGTCGGTCCCGCGTGGTGGGCGGCGCTCGGGTGGTGCTGTCGGGCCCCAGTTCGGCCCCGGTGTCCCAGGGGTCGCCTATCCTTGCTCCCGTGCATCTGGAATCGGTCACCCTGCGCGGGTTCAAGTCGTTCGCCGATCGCACCCAGCTCGAGCTCGAGCCGGGGCTGCTCGCCGTCGTCGGGCCCAACGGCGCGGGCAAGTCCAACCTCATCGACGCCCTGATCTGGTGCCTCGGCACCCTGTCCACGCGTGCCCTGCGGGCCGAGCGCATGGAGGACGTGATCTTCCAGGGCACCGAGAAGCGCAAGGCCCTCGGGATGTCCCAGGTCGTGCTGGCCTTCGACAACACCACGGGCACCTTCCCCCTCGACTTCACCCAGGTGCAGATCGGCCGCACCCTCTACCGGGACGGCGCCAGCGAGTACACGATCAACGGCACGGCCTGCCGGCTGCTCGACGTCCAGGAGCTGCTCTCGGAGGCCGGCATCGGTCGCGAGCTGCACGCGGTGGTCGCCCAGGGCCAGGTGGACGAGATCGTCGGGTCGCGTCCAGAGGAGCTGCGCTCGTTCGTGGAGGAGGCGGCGGGGATCTCGAAGCACCGGCGCCGCAAGGAGCGGGCGCTGCGCAAGATCGAGCACGTCGAGCAGGACCTGTCGCGGGTGGCCGACCTCGCCTCCGAGCTCCGGCGGCAGCTCCGCCCCCTGCAGGCCCAGGCCGACCAGGCCCGCCGCCACCAGGAGATCACCGAGCGTCTCCGTGAGATCAGGATCCGACAGCTCGTCGGCGAGCTCGAGCAGCTGTCCGAGGAGCGGCGGCGGGCCCTGCAGGCCCGCGACGGCGCCGCCCACGAGCTCGAGACGAGCCGGGAGCGGCTGGAGGCGCTGCGCGCCGAGCGGGCCGCCGCCGAGGAGCGCCTCGACGCCTCCCGCAAGCAGGCCTCCGGGATGCGCCGCGGGCTCGAGCACCTGCGGTCGGCGCAGGCCTCCGGGCTGCGGGCGGTGGTGATGCTCCGCGAACGAGCCCACCAGCGCCCCGACCAGCGCCGGCGCGAGGCCCTTGTCCAGAAGCTGTCGCTGCTCGACGCCGAGGAGGCGGAGGTCCGCACCTCACTCGACACCACCGCATCCTGGATCGTCGAGCGCGAACAGGAGCTGCGCAGCGTGCGCGACCGGCGGGCCGCCCTCCAGGACGAGGCCACCGCGCGCACGGAGCGGCTGACGGCGCTGCGCGACGAGCTCGCCGGGATCGACGCCGAGGCGCGTGCGGTGTCGGAGGCGCAGGTGGCCGCCCGCGCCGAGGCCGCCGGGGCGGGGGAGCGCTACGACCGCGCCTCCGACCGGATCGGACGCCTCGCCCAGCAGGCCGACACGATCCGCGAGGAGATCGAGCGCCTCGACGCCGACGGGGGCCGGGCGAGCCTCACGGTCGAGCGCCTGGAAGCCGAGCGGCGCGAGGCCGAGACCGCCTTCGAGGAGGCCGAGGCCAAGCTGCGCACGATCGAGTCCGAGGCCGCCGTGCTCGGCGGACGGCTCGAGTCGCTGCGCGTCGCGCGCGACATGACCGCCTCCCGCCGGAAGGGCGCGGAGGCGTTGCGGACGGAGTTCGGCGTCGAGCTCGGCGCCCGGGGCGTGCTCGGCGACATGGTGAAGGTCGCCTCCGGCCTGGAGGTCGCGGTGGAGGCGGCGCTCGGCCCGGCGGTGGACGCTCTGGTCGTGGCGGGAGCCAAGCTCGCCGACGCGCTGCACCGGGCCGAGGAGCACGAGAAGGACGTTCTGATCGCATCGACGATGCCGTCGGGCGGATCCCGTCCGGCCATCCCCGGCGCGAGGCCGCTCGTGGACGTCGTCGAGGTGGCCGGCTGGCTGCGGGGGACCGTCGAGAGCCTGCTCGCCGACACCTACCTGGCCGACGATCTGTCCGGAGCCGTCGAGCTGTCCGAGCGCCACCCGGACGCGACCTTCGTGACCCCCAGAGGCCACGTCCTGCGCCGCCGGGGCGTGTCGCGCCCGGCCCGCAGCGGGGTCGTCCAGGCCTCCCTGGGGATCATCGCGGGGCTGGAACGCACCCAGGAATCGGTGCGGCGGCTGGAGGGCGAGCGGAGCCGCTGGACCACCAACCGCGACCGGAGGCGCCGCGACCTCGACCGCCTCGGCAAGGAGCTCGAGGAGGCCCGCTCGACGCTGCACGAGATCGAGGGCCGGATCGCCGCCGCCGCCGACCGGCTTCGCGAGCTGCGGGCCGAGGAGCACGCCGGGGAGCTGGAGCGCGAGATCGCCGGACGCGACCGCGAGGAGCGCCTCCGCCGCGCGGAGACCACAGCCACACGCAAGGAGGACCTCGCCCGCCGCGAAGCCGAGTTGCGTGGACAGGAGACCGAGCTGGCCCGCGCCGCCGAGGAGGCCTCCCGCCGGCTGGAGCAGCTCGAACAGGGGGCCCGGAACCTCGACGAGGGGCTGACCGAGCTCCTCACCACCAAGGCGTCGCTCGAGGAACGGTTCCGCAACATCGGCCGTTCCCGTGAGGAGTTGCGCGCGGAACAGGCCTCCGAGGAGGCGCCGCCCACCGACCCCGAGGACCTCCAGGCCGCCGAGGCGATGCTCGCGGCGCTGGACGGATTCGTCTCCCGGGCCGAGGCCCGGGTGCGTGAGATGCTCGCCGCCGAAGAGGCCTTCGAAGAGGAGTTGCGGAAGGTGAGCGGCGAGGCGTCCCGGCTCGAGGTGCAGGCGGCGTCGCTGGAGCCGCGCTCCCTGCACGCCGCCGAGACCGTGACACGCCTCGACGTCCGCCTCGAGGAGGTCGGGTCGCGGCTCGCGCGGGAGTTCGAGATCCCGCCGGCCCGGGCCCGCGAGGAGTTCCCCCCGGCCCCCGACGCCGAGGCTCTCAAGACCGAGGAGCGCCGCCTCGACGCGGAAGTGCGGCGCATGGGCCCGGTGAACCCGCTGGCCGCCGAGGAGATCGTCGAACTGGAGGACCGCCGCACCTTCCTCGAGGCCCAGCTCGACGACCTCCGGTCCTCCAAGCGCGACCTGATGAAGGTCGTCCGGGCCACCGAGGAGAAGATGCGGGAGATGCTCGTGGCCGCCACCGACGACGCCGCGGAGCGGTTCCACGAGGTCATCGGTCTGCTGTTCCCCGAGGGCGACGGCCGGATCCGGCTCGTGGGATCCGACGACCCGCTGGAGGCGGGTGTGGAGATCGAGGTGCGCCTCGGCCGCAAGGGCCACCGGCGACTGTCGTTCCTGTCCGGCGGGGAGAAGGCGCTGGCGGGCCTGGGTTTCCTGTTCTCCCTGCACCTGGCCCGTCCCACGCCGTTCCTGGTCCTCGACGAGGTCGACGCGCCGCTGGACGACGCCAACCTCGGCCGGTTCCTCAGGCTGATCGACTCCCTGCGGACCAAGACCCAGGTGATCGTGGTCACCCACCAGAAGCGGACGATGGAGCGCGCGGACACCCTCGTCGGGGTCACGCTGAACCCCGACGGCTCTTCGCGGGTGATCACCCAGGACGTCCGCGAACACGTGGAGCTCGATGCGGCGCCGCAGGCCGCATCCGCCGGCCAACCGTCGTAGCCTGAAGCCCGATGCCCGACACGCTGCCCGCGACGATGCTCGCCGTCCTCCTGCTCGGAGGACTGCTCGCCGTGTGCACCTGGGGCGCCCGACGGTGGGGGACGCGGCCCGCGCCGGATCCGCTGGTGCGCCTGCTGCGGCGGGTGCGAACCGAGGAGGACGGGATCCTGCTGCTGCGGGTCGGCGACGGTGAGGAGCGCCGGCGACGCCGGCTGTTCCGCCGCCGCGAGCAGGAGGCGGCGGAGGCGGTTGAGCCTGGTGCGGTCGAGGAGGCCCCGCAGGCCACCGAGGAGGTCGAGGCGCTGCCACCCTCCGACCGTCCGCGCATCGACCACGTCGCCTTCGGAGGCGTCGACGACGGCGGTGAAGGCGCAACCCAGGGGCGTGTGCGGGGCCGCTTCCGTGAGGCGATGCGCAAGACCCGCGACTACCTGAACCGCGACGTGCGGGAGGCCTTCGGGGAGGGGCCCGTCCCCGAGGCCTTCGAGGACCTCGAGGACATCCTCGTCCGCGGAGACGTCGGGGTGGCCACGGCCACGGTGCTGTCCGATCAGCTCCGGGAGCTGGGACGCGACCTCACCTCCGACACGCTGCCCGCCGCGCTCAAGCAGGCCATGCGGTCCACCCTCGAGGACGCCGACCGGCGCCTCCGGGTCCACACCGACGGGCTGTCGATCTGGCTCGTGGTCGGGGTGAACGGTACCGGCAAGACCACGAGCATCGCCAAGCTCGCCCGCCTCGCCTCCCGTCAGGGATTCCGGGTGTGTCTGGCGGCGGCCGACACCTTCCGGGCCGCGGCGATCGACCAGCTCGAGACCTGGGCCGAGCGGGTGGACGTGGACATCGTCCGCCAGCATCCGGGGGCCGATCCGGGCGCGGTGGTGTACGACGCCGTGGCCTACTGCAAGGCGCGTGGCCACGACCTGCTCATCGTCGACACCGCCGGACGCTTGCACACCCGCAAGCCGTTGATGGAGGAGCTGCGGAAGGTGAAGCGGGTCATCGACCGCGAGCCGGAGCTGCTGACCGAGTGTCTGCTCGTCCTCGACGCCACCACCGGGCAGAACGGGATCGCCCAGGCGAAGGCGTTCGGGGAGGCGGTGGATGTGACGGGTCTGCTGCTGGCGAAGATCGACGGAACCGCGAAGGGCGGCATCGTCTTCTCCGTCGAGCGCGACCTGAAGATCCCGGTGAAGGCCGTGGGAACCGGCGAGGGAGCCGCCGATCTGGATCCCTTCGACCCGGATGAGTTCGTCGATGCCCTGTTCGAGGAAGGATGACGACATGCGCCGTGCCATGCTCGCTCTGGCCGTGCTCGCCCTGACCGCAGGCTGCACCACCGACCCGCAGGTCGACGCCACGCCGACGCCCGGAGAGCCGACCCCGTCGCCCACGCCGGAGGTCACCCCGGATCCGGCCACGGACCCCGAGGCCTTCGTCGAGGTCTTCATGCGCAACCGCCTCGACGGGGACGCCGAGGCCGCCGAGAGCGTCCTCGGCCCCCAGGCCAAACGGCAGTACGACGAGACCGACGGCGGCCTGCGGCTGGTGGCCGAGGACGACCCGACCTTCGACCGCTGGGAGCTGCTGTCCCTGGAGGCGATCGACGCGAGCTCGCTGGAGGCCCAGGTACGGGTGTACGAGACCTACGAGGACGCCGGCGAGACCTCCTCGTTCGTGGAGGTGCTGTTCGTCGGATCCGGCCCGGACCACACCGGTGAGACCCAGCCGCTGGTGGTCCGGGGCGCGCTGCGCCGCGACGACGGGTAGGCAGGGGAACGGCTTCCCCGCGTCGAACCTCCGAGGTGAGGAGGTGGTGCGCGATGCGCAAGCTCTGCGCGGTGACGCTGCTCGCTGTGGCCTGGACCGTGCTCCCGGCCGTCCCGGCGGGGGCCGACCTGAGCCAATGCGCGTTCCCGGCGGCAACCCTGTTCCCCGGCGACTCGGTGACGATCCACTGCGAGGCCGTGAACAACGACGTCGCGGACGCCACCTTCCTGTACTTCGTGAAGCAGGACTCGATCCAGGTGTTCGACGCCGACGGCAACGACGTGACCGGGACCGCCGGCGGCGACACGTTCCTCGGGTTCTTCCGCCTCGCCCTGCGCACCCAACCGGTGCTCGCGGCGCGGTTCCCGCCGGGCCAGGACCCGCCGCAGGAGTCCGACGACATCGACATCGCGAAGCTGCCGCGGGACCTCTACCGCGGGATGTGCGCCGACCGCCGCCTGACCGAGCTCACTGGGGACCCGGCGAACCTCGACCCCACCCACTGCCGCATCGGACGCGTCCGCGCCCAGGAGCAGCCGATCCCCGTCGGCGGGTTCGACCGCCGGGGCTTCGAGCTGACGCTGACCATGCTCGACCAGGGGGACCAGACCGCCTTCGCGGGCTGGGGGATCGGCTTCACCCACGTCTTCCGGGCCCTGGTGGCGGCGTTGAACGACTGCCCGGACCACTGCGGGGCCGACCTCGAGGCGGTGTACGAGCGATGATCGCCAGGATGCTGGTCGTGGCCGCGCTCGCGGCGGGGCTGATGGTCCCGGGTCCGGTTGCGTCCGCTCAACTGCCGGGGATCTGCACGGTGTTCGTGCCGCCGTCGATCTCGCCGGGACAGACGATCACAAAGGACTGCCTCGTGTACACGAGCGGGTCGCTCACCGACGAGACGGCGTGGACGTTCGTCCGCCAGGACTCGGTCCGCGTCTTCGACGAAGGCAACCAGGAGGTGTCGCGGGACGACCCCGACTGGGAGACCTACGTGGGGTTCTTCCGGCTGTCGGTGTCCACGCAGCGGGTGCTCGTGGCCGGGGATCCCGGCGACGGCGAGGCAGGCGACCTCGACCTGGCGCCGCTGCCGGGTGCCGTCCGCCCGTACCGGCCGGTGTGCGTGGACCGTGAGCTCACCGACCTCACCGGGGGTGAGACGGCCGAGGAACTGGACGCCGACGGCTGCCGCATCGGACGCATCCGCGCTGTGGGCACCCCGTACCAGGTGCGCGCCTACACGGTGTCGCTGACGATGCTCGACGAGGGGAACCAGTCGCGCTTCGCGGGCTGGGGGATCCAGTGGTCGGAGATCCAGCGTCACGTGATCCCGGCCGTGCGCGACTGCGGCGAGGCCTGGACGTGCGACGGGGGCCCGGCCCCCGGCACCTACGAGCGCTAGAGGTACAGGCCGGTCCCGCCGTCCATGCGCTCGGAGGCCACCGCGTGGGCCTCACGCTCCCGCAGGAGCAGGTACTCCTCGCCGCGGATCTCGGCTTCCAGACCCGACTCGGGGAGCATCAAGATGTGGTCGCCGGGTTCGATGTTGCGCACGTTGGGTCCGACGGCGACGACCTCGGCCCAGATGCAGCGGCGGCTGGCCTCGTTGGCGGTGGCGGGGATGAGCAGGCCGGCCTTGGTGCGCCGCTCGCCCTCACTGCCCGGACGGCGGACGAGGACGCGGTCGTTGATCATGCGGATCGAGGACCGGGCCTCGGCCGCGTCGGCCGGACGCAGGTGCGCTGGCTTCTCCATGGGCCAAGATTAGCGCGGGCGCTGGGCTGTCGGTGGGAGGGGGTAGGTCGACGAGGCGGACGTGAACCGGTTCCTCACCGACCTGGCGGTGGAGCACAAGGTGGCTGCCCCGACGCAGAACCAGGCCCTGTGCGCGCTGCTGTTCCTCTACGGGCGGGTGCTGGGCCAGCCGCTGGGTCCGCGCCCCTGCGCGCCCATCTGGACGGGTCCGCCGACTGCACGGCCGCGACTTGGCTGCTGGGCACGGCCGGGTCCCCTTGCCCGCTGCCCTGGCGCGCATGTGCACCGCCACCACCAGCACCCGACGGTGATCCAGAAGGCACTCCGTCAAGCTGCCCGCCGGACCGGCATCGCCAAGCACGTCACCCCCCATGTGCTGCGTCACTCGTTCGCCTCCCACCTGCTCGATGACGGCTACGACATCCGGACGGTCCAGGAGCTCCTGGGACACGACGACGTCCGGACGACGATGATTTACGCCCACGTGCCGAACCGGGGGGGCCTGGGCGTCCGCAGCCCCCTGGAGGGTCTCGGTTCCTCTGTCGCTAAGCAATATCCCGCCCCCGGGGGCCGCATAAACACGCGGGGGCCGGGACAATCCCGCTGGTAGGCAGTGACCCATCCGAGCGCTATGCTGCCTGGAGGAGTGATATGCGGGTCTGTATAAGTAGGAGTTATCCGGACCGGCGCTTCCGCGTGCCAGGGACCGCCGACGATTCCGTCGCCTCACGCCATCATGGCAACCCGAACGAGATGCCGCTGTTGTCGGCGAACGCCAGATCACAAGACCAGCTCTGACGGGACAGCAACGGTGTCCCATTCCAACGGGACTGCACATTCGCGTAGACCACCCTGGCCGGAGGGTCCCCAAACCTTGCGGCATAGTGCGCGATGCAATCCGATGCCGGGCGTGACGTCGCGAGACCACTCAGAGCCACGGCGAAGCTAACACCAAGGCCGAGTAGGACGGCAAGAGCCAAGAGAACTGAACGCACGGTGCTCGATAGTCTCTCCTGAGTCACTTTGAGTCCTGACTCTCACGCTACCGTCCATTTGGAGCGTACCTCCGCACGAGCTCCGCATGCTCGCCACTGGATTCGTGGAGCGCCTCAACCATCGACTGGGGAGAAGTACTCCAGCACCTGTGAGCCCCGAAGGTTGCGGCGCCGGATAACTCGGCGATGAAGCCGGCCACGCCACGCCGTTGCGTCCTCGTGGGAAGCTGGAGTATGGAAGGCGTGGTCGAGGCGGCTTATCGCCAGGGTCGTTATACGTGGTGATGCTGCGGGTTAGGGATGTCTCACGTGTCGTCGTCCTTGATGCTCAAGGCGCTGTTCTGCTCGTCCGTTATGTGGATTCGCAGACCGATGAGAGTTACTGGGTGCCACCAGGCGGGGCGGTCGAGCCCGGGGAAGACCATCGGGCTGCCGCGAAGCGCGAGCTGGCTGAAGAGACTGGTCTGGTTGCTGAAATCGGCGAGGAACGGTGGATGCGACGCTTTGACCTCGTCATGCGAACAGAAACGGTTGATCAGGTTGAGCGCTTCTTCGTCGTTCGGGTCGCCTCAGTAGCGCCGCCTGTGCACAACTCCTCGCCGGAGGACATCATGGAGCATCGCTGGTGGTCTCGACAGGCGCTAGAGGATTCGTCTGAAACTATCTACCCTGAGGACCTCCGTGAGAGACTCACTCTGCTTCTGACCGATGAGACGGACGCATAACTTGCGCGTGCACCCGACTGCTCGCCTGCGGTTCGCAGCGGGTGACGCGCAGGGTCGTTAGCCCGACGATGACCGTTACTCCACTTCCACCTCCCGCTGCGGATCAGGAGGAGTTCCAAGTTACGGCTGGAGAAGGCGACTGGCTTGTGGCGTGGCACCCGACGCAGCCTGTGCCCGACGGGACACCGCATGGTGCCAACGGGTGGTGCCTCACCGACGATGGCGGTGTCGTTCTTATCTCCGCCGATGGTGAGCGGTGGGGTTGGCTCGGGGGTCGTCCCGAAGGCGCTGAGACCTGGGAGGAGACATTCAGGCGCGAGATGCTCGAAGAAGCGTGCGCCGTCGTCTTGGACGCCAAGCTACTGGGCTTCAGTCGGGCTCGCTGTCTGAGCGGGCCCGAGAATGGTTTCGTTCTGGTCCGTTCGATCTGGCGAGCGACGGTGGAACTCCTTGAGTGGAAGCCCGACTTTGAGATCGGGTTCCGGAAGGTGCTTCGACGGCAGGACCTGTTGGGGGAGTTATGGATGGAGCCGGGGTTTGAGCCCCTGTACGCTCGCGGGCTTGCCGAGGCGGAACTCCTCTAGGTTGCGTTCAGCGTCGCGGGCTAACTCGGCGATGGCGCCGTCCAGTCCGTGCCGTAACCGCTCGACGGTACGCTTGCAGCCGAGGAGGCGCGACTTGCCGGCTCATCGCCAGGATCGTTAGACGCACGCGGAGGTGGTGACGGGTCAAGAGCTTCGTCCGGTCGCTGAGAGACTCAGTGCGCTTTTCGGGAAGAGTGAGCCGCGTCGAGTACTGGGCTTTCGTGTTGAAGGTATTCTTTCTTGTCGCGGTTGCCGGCCTGGTGGAGTTTGCTGTTGGTTGGGCGCAGGCGGTGGCGACGGGTCCGCTGACCGGCGTGGTCTTTCTGTTGGCTCTCGTCCCAGGCATCGCGATGGCTGTGCGTCGGCTGCATGATACTGGTAAGTCCGGCTGGTACCTCTTGCTGGGGCTGGTTCCGTTCGGGGTGCTGGCGCTGTTGGTTTTCATGTTTGAGGATGGCGATCCGAGCTCGAATCGTTATGGTCCCGGTTAGACCGGGTCAAAGGATTGTCCCTCCGGTGAGTCACGTCGTCCGTGACTTGACCAGCGAGGTGGCGGCGACGTCTAATTCGACGATGGGGCCGACCGCGACGCCGGCACCGTCGACGACGCACGTGACGGTCGTTGTGGCACTCGCGGCGGCTCATCGCCTGGGTTGTTATCCCGACGATGAGGAGATCTTTGTAGGTCGTTGGTGCGAGTGTCAGCGTTGCTCGTGACTGAGTCCAGCTCCCTATGGAAGGCCTGATTCTCTGTCATCGAGCCTTCAGAAGCGGGAGTCCTGCGGCTCCCACTTCGCACACTTGGAGTGCTATGGATCCACTACCTGAGTTCGAAGACACGGGGCTTCTCCGAATTTGCGAGGCATTTGATCGCGATTCAGCTGAGGCCATGCTCGCGCAGATCTGGGACGAGCTTCAGCGCCGCCACGGGATCGCGAGGAGTGTGAACCGCCCTGGGTTCGGTGGAGGCTTTCCGGTTTGGTGTTCGCTTCAGGGTCT
>CAZLKN010000061.1:0-16777 GCA_964560135.1 uncultured Actinomycetes bacterium
AGCTGCCGCTGCTCGGGGAGCTGAAGGTGGCGTCCTCGCTCGGCTTCGACCTCGGCGTGTACCTCGTCGTGGTCGCGGTCGTCGTCGCGATCATCCGCCATCTCGGGGAGGACGGATGAGCGGGGCTCTGATCGTCGGGGTGCTCGTCGCCGCCGGCGTCTATCTCATCCTCATGCGCGGGCTGGTGCGGATCACGCTCGGGTTCGTCCTGCTGAGCCACGCCGTCAACGTGCTGCTGGTCGTGTCCGGTGGCATCGGGCGCAGGAGCGCCCCCATCATCGGGCAGGGAGGGACCCCGGCCGACCCGCTGCCGCAGGCGTTCGCGCTCACCGCCATCGTGATCGGATTCGGGATCACGGCCTTCCTTCTCGCCCTCGCCTTCCGCAGCTACCAGGTGCTCGACGACGACGACACCGAGGAAGGCGCCGACGGGTGAACCGGATCATCGTGCTCCCCGTGGCTCTGCCGCTGCTGGCCGCGGCGTTGACGGTGGCCGTACGCAACCGCCGCTTCCAGCGGATCGTGTCGTTCTCGACGATGGCGGCGGTGCTCCTGATCGCCGGGCTCCTGGTACAGGCCACGGCGGGGGGACGGGTACTGGCCACGCAGGTCGGCGACTGGCAGCCGCCGTTCGCGATACCGTTCGCCGTCGACGCGCTGGCCGCCCTGATGCTGACCGTGGCCTCGTTGATGGTGCTCGTGTGCACCGCCTTCGCGAGCGCTCGCCGGGAGGACGATCAGCCCCTGTACCACACGCTGGTCCTCGTCCTCCACGCCGGCCTGGGTGGCGCGTTCCTCACCGCCGACTTGTTCAACCTCTTCGTGTTCTTCGAAGTGATGCTGATCTCCTCCTACGTGCTGCTCGTACTCGGCGGCTCCCGCGATCAGATCCGGGGCGGGGCAGTCTATGTCCTCACGAACCTCCTCGGATCGACCATCCTGCTCATCGGCGTCGCCCTGCTGTACGGCGAGACGGGGACCGTCAACATGGCCGAGCTGAGCCTGCGGATCCGCGACACCGGAACGGCCGCGGTCGCCGGCGGGCTGATGCTCGTCGCCTTCTCGGTGAAGGCCGCGCTGGTGCCCGTCCACGGGTGGCTCCCGCGCTCCTACCCGGATGCGTCCCCCGCGGTATCCGCGATGTTCTCGGGCCTGCTGACGAAGGTGGGTCTGTACGCGCTGTACCGCGTCTACGCCACCGTCTTCGGCGGTGACCCGCGGTTGCGGACCGTCCTGGTCGTGCTGGCGTCCGTCACGATGGTGGTGGGTGTCCTCGGAGCACTCGGTCGTAACGGCATGCGCGAGATCCTGTCGTTCCATGTGGTCAGCCAGGTCGGCTACATCCTCATGGGCCTGGCGATCTTCGGGCCGCTCGGCCTCGCAGCCGGCATCTTCTACATGCTGCACCACGTCGTCGTGAAGACCTCCCTGTTCCTGGGGGCCGGGGCCGTGGAGACGTTCAGGGGGACCGGTCAGCTCGGACGCGTGTCTGGTCTCGCACGGTCCCATCCCGTCCTCGCCGCGGCCTTCGTGGTATCGGCCCTCTCCCTGGCCGGACTTCCACCGCTGTCGGGGTTCTTCGGCAAGCTCCTGCTGATCGATGCCGCCTTCGAGGCCGGCCGGTACGGCATCGGCGCCGTCGCGGTGGTCGTGAGCTTCTTCACGCTCATGTCCATGCTCAAGGTCTGGAACGGCGTGTTCTGGAATACGCCGCCGCCGGACCCATCACCGGTTTCCTCCGGCGCATTGCGACCGGTCGCCGGTGGTGCCGTCGAGCAGATCCCGGACCGCCGGGGGTGGTGGACCGCGGCGGTCGTGGCCCCCGCGGTGGTCCTTGCGGTCACGAGCATCCTCCTCGGGCTCGGCGCCCAGGGCCTCGCCGCCCTGGCGGACACCGCGGCGCAGGGACTCGTCGACCCCTCGACGTACGTGCGGGAGGTGCTCGGACGATGACCGTTCCCGGTGCCCGGATCCTGCGCGCGGTGTGGTTCCTCGTGTGGTTCCTGAACAAGCTGGTGCAGGCCAACCTGCTGGTGGCCTGGGAGGTCGTGACGCCCCGGCACTCCATGCGGCCGGGGATCATCGCCGTGCCCATCCGTTCGCGTACCGACGTGGAGGTGACGCTCCTGGCCAACGTGATCTCCTTCACCCCGGGGACGCTGTCCCTGGAGGTCTCGGATGATCGCAGCGTCCTGTACGTGCATGCGCTGCACGTCTCCACCCCCGAGGATCTGCGCCGGCAGGTGCTCGCCTTCGAGGACAAGCTCCTGGGGGTGCTGCGGTGAGCGGGATCGCTTTGATCGTCCTCGCCGCCGCATTCGTCATGGGGTTGATCCGTGCCGCACTCGGCCCGACCATCGCCGACCGCGCCGCCGCCGCCGACCTGTGTCTGTTCACGATGGTCGGCGTCCTGGCGCTGCTCGCGGTGCGCTTCGACACCACGGTCTTCATCGACACGGCCCTGGTGGCGACCCTCCTGGGATTCGTGGCCACCATCTCGCTGGCCCGCCTCCTGCGCCGGAAGGACGACGAACCGTGACGATCGCGGGCGACGTCCTCATCGGCATCGGCGTGACGCTGATGGTCATCGCGGGCTTCGGGCTCCTCCGGCTCCCCGACGTGTTCTCACGGATGCACGCCGGAACCAAGGCCGCCAGCCTCGGGCTCGCCTGCATCCTGCTGGGCGTGGCGCTCCTGCTTCCGGGGTCGGAGGCGACCGTGAAGCTGGTCGCTGCGCTCATCTTCCAGGTGGTCACCGCGCCCGTGGCGGCCCACGTCATCGGCCGGGGAGCGTACCGTTCGGGGGTGAAGCTCTGGGAGGGGACGCTCTACGACGAGCTCGGACGAGACGTCGGACCGGACTCCTCCGGCTCGAGCTCGACCAACGGCTGATCCCGGTCGACCTGGGCACCGGGGGAGCACAGGACGGCGGTGATCGTGCCGTTGGTGGGGGCCTTCACCGCGTGCTCCATCTTCATCGCCTCGATGACCACGAGCTCCTGTCCCCGGGCGACCCGCTGGCCGGCGTCCACCCGTACCGCGGTGACCTGACCGGGCAGCGGCGCCCCGAGGTGGGCGATGCCGGCGTCCTCCGCCCGGCGGGCGGCCGGTCCGGCCCCCACCTCCCATGGCATGCCGTCCCACCAGACGAGCCAGCGGTCACCGTCGGCGGCGGCTGCTGCACGCCGGCCCGCCACCGTCCACGCATGGCAGTCGGGGGCCCGGGAGACGTCGAACCCGCCGACCGCGAACGGACCTTGGCCCTCCACGCGGACGAGCAGTTCCTCACCGCCGGACCGCAGCACGACCAGCGTCGGCCCCGGGCCGCTCGCCCGCCACGGACCCAGCCGCGCCCACGGGTCCGACCCCGTGTTCACCGCGAGGAGCCGCTCGGCCTCCGCCGCGGCGGCCACGGACAGCACCTCGGCCGGCGGCGGCGCATCGGGATCGCGCATCCGCCAGTCGCCGTAGGCCTCCTCGAGCCAGGTCGTCGTGACCTTGCCGTCGGCCACGATCGGGTCGCGGACCACCGCCTGGAGGAACGGGAGGTTCGTCCGCACGCCGAGGATCTCGGTGGCCTCCAGCGCTCGCGAGATCTCCCAGAGGGCGGCCGTCCGGTCGGGAGCGTGGACGATCAGCTTCGCCACCATCGGGTCGTAGTGGGAGGGCACCGCGCTCCCCTCCTCCACTCCGGTGTCCACGCGGATCCCGTGCCCCCATGCGACGTGGTGCACGGCCCCCGCCTGCGGCAGGAACCCCTGGCCGGGGTCCTCCGCGTACACGCGGACCTCGATCGCGTGCCCGGAGAAGTGCACGTCGGACTGCGTGACCGGCAGCGGCTCGCCCATCGCCACCCGCAGTTGCAACTCGACGAGGTCGAGCCCGGTCACCATCTCGGTCACCGGGTGCTCGACCTGGAGGCGGGCGTTCATCTCGATGAACCCGAAGACCCCGTCCTCGCCGAGGAGGAACTCGCAGGTGCCTGCATTGCGGTACGCGACCTCGCGGGCCAGAGCCACGGCTGCGTCGCATATCCGGGCCCGGAGATCGTCGTCCAGCGACGGAGCGGGAGACTCCTCGAGCACCTTCTGGTGCCGGCGCTGCAGTGAGCAATCGCGCTCCCCCAGGTGCAGCACACCGCCGTGGGTGTCCGCGATCACCTGCACCTCGATGTGGCGGGGGCGGTCGAGGTAGCGCTCCAGCAGGAGCCGGTCGCTGCCGAAGGCCGCGGACGCGATGCGCCTCGCCGAGGCCAGGGCCGAGGCCAGATCGCCGGGGTCACGGACCACCGCCATCCCCTTGCCGCCGCCGCCGGCCGCGGGCTTCACGAGCACCGGGTACCCGATCAGCTCCGCCTCCCGGACGAACGTCTCGTCGGACTGGTCCTCACCGGCGTAGCCGCTGAGCACCCCGACCCCCGCGGCCTCGGCGATGAGCTTCCCGGCGGCTTTGTCCCCCATCGCCCGCAGCACGCCGGGGGGAGGACCGACGAAGGTGAGGCCGGCGTCGGCGCAGGCCTGGGCGAAGCGCGCGTCCTCGGCGAGGAAGCCGTAGCCGGGATGGATGAGCTCGGCTCCCGTGCTGCGCGCTGCCTCCAGGATCGCCTCGATATTCAGGTATGACTCGGTGGCGGGGGCGGGACCGATCCGCAGGGCGGTGTCCGCGGCGCGGACGAAGGGCGCGCCGGCGTCCGCGTCGGAATGGACGGCCACGCACCGCATCCCCATCCGCCGGGCCGTGCGGAACACGCGGAGAGCGATCTCCCCGCGATTGGCAACGAGCAGCGTCGGCTGAGCCATGGCGCCCCATCGTACCGGCCGGGGGGTTGACACCGGACCGTCGCGGGGATACCTTGTCACGCAAGGTACTGTGTTCCCTATGGACCTGGGTGGCCCGATGAAAGCAGACGACGGCGCGCGGCGGGAGCTGGCACGGGGGACGGTGGAGCTGGCGGTGCTCTCGCTGCTGGTGGATCGGCCCCGGTACGGGTGGGACCTGATCTCGACCATGAACGAGACGACCGGGGGCAGCCCCGAGGTCAAGGAGGGAACCCTCTACCCGATCCTGCACCGTCTGGAGGACGCCGGCTACGTGGCGACCTCCTGGGAGGCCGAGGGGCGGGGGCAGCCCCGCAAGTACTACCGCATCACGACGGACGGCAAGGCCCGCCTCGAAGTGCTGCGGGCCGAGTGGCACCGGCTCGTGGAGGGCATGAGCCGGATCCTGGAAGGAGGGGGATGATGAGCACCACGGGGACAGCGCTGAGCGTGGACACGTACCTGCAGGAGTTCGCCCGCTGGGTGGCGGTGCCCGCGCGCCGCCCCGAGCTGCGGGCCGAGCTCGAGGCGCACCTGCGCGAGGCGGAGGCGGCCGGCCGGCTGGACGAGGCCATCGAGGGCCTCGGCTCCCCGCGGGACGCGGCCCGGGCCTTCACCACCGGACGGGAGCTCGTGGTCTCCCGGCGCCTGCGCCGCCTGACCGGGGCGATCCTCGACTACGGGATCTCGTTCTCTCCGTGGGTTGTTTACGCCGCGGTGCTGATCCGGGGCGACCGCCTCGGCCCGGAACCGGTCGCCGGACCGAGCGTCTGCTTCCCCCCGTGGGGTTGCGCCCCCATGAACCTCATCGACGTCCTGATGCTCGCCGGCTGCCTCTTCTGGTTCGCCGTCGTGCTCACGCTGCTCGAGTGGCGCTACGGACGCACTCCGGGCAAGCTCCTGGCCGGCACCCGCGTCGTCTCCGAAGACGGGACGTCCATCGATATCGGACAAGCGGTCCTGCGACGGCTCCCGCTCGTCTTCTCGGGCTTCCTGCAGATCATCGATTGGGCCTTCGCACTCTTCGGGCCGCGTTACCAGCGAGCGTTCGACCGGATCGCCCGGACGTTGGTGGTCATCGATGCCCGAAGCCCTCGCGGAAGCTAGACGAAGTCAACGACGACCACGGTCACGTTGTCACGGCCTCCCGCCTCGTTGGCACGCCGCACCAGGTCCTCGGCCACCTCAGGTGGCCCGGCGCCCCAACGAAGGGCGTCGGCGATCGCTTCCTCATCGATCTCGTTGAACAATCCATCCGTGCACAGCAGCAGGCGATCGCCTTCCGTCGGCGTCACCCGGTAGGAGTCGGGCTCCACCTCCGGCCCCACCCCAAGCGCGCGCGTCAGGATGCTCCGCTGCGGGTGAGTACGCGCCTTGTCCTCAGTCAGCGCACCGGCGAGAACGAGCTCCTCGACGACGCTGTGGTCACGGGTGACGCGCCTGAGCTGACCCTCCTCGAGGATGTACGCACGAGAGTCACCGATATTGACCACGGCCAGGGTCCGCCAGTCGTCGTCGGAGACCAGAGCCGCCGCGGTCAGGGTCGTGCCCATCCCGGCCAGGGCCGCATCGTCTTCTGCGCGCCTCCAGACGGCACGGTTCGCCTCACGGGCCCCCTCGATCAGTCCGTCGTGGGTCGGTTCGTGAACGAAGCCTGCGTTCAGCGTCTCAAGCGCAACGGCACTGGCTACTTCGCCTCTGCCGCCACCGCCCATGCCATCCGCCACGGCGAACAGGTGGTTCGCCGCCCTCACCGCGTCCTCGTTGCTCGTGCGAACACGACCCACGCCCGTCGCCGATCCCCATACCACGTGTGGCATATGACCACCTCCGTCTCGGGCCGGTGCTGCCACCGGCATCCGGGCGAACCCCAACCGTTCCCGTACGTCCGCAAGTGCCTGCCGGCGGCTCCGCAGCTCAAGATCGATTGATCGTTCCCACAGGTCGACGGTCTCCGGCTTCGGATCTCGGAGGAAGGAAGCGATCTCCGCTACCGGGACACGCGCCTGGCGCAACAACGCCACCAGACGGGCCTCACGGAGCTGAGCCGTCGAGTAGTACCGATAGCCGCTCGATGGATCCACCGCCGCCGGAACCAGGAGTCCGGAGCCGGCGTAACTCCGGAGCATCTTGGCCGACAGCCCGGACTGAGCCGAGAACTCGCCGATCGACAACATGTCGTCCATGGCATGAGCCTGCACCCTGCCCCTAGGACAGAGTCAACAGCCGGTACTGGGACACGCTGATCCGGTTGGGAAGGCTCGGTCTGCTCGCTCTACACGCGAGCAAGAGCGTCGGAGATCCGATCCGGTCCGGACAGGATGTCGAACAGCTTGCGCCGCGCGGCGTCGATGCCGAGGGACGCCACCATCGTCTCCGCCACGTCGGCTCGGGGGATCTCGCCGAAGTCGTCCAGACGTCGCGCGGCCTGGATCCGGCCCGTTCCGGGCTCGTCGGTGAGCCGTCCGGGCCGGACGATCGTCCAGTCCAGATCGGTCGCCTGCAACCAGCGGTCGGCCTCCATCTTCGCCGCCAGGTAGTGCCGCAGGCCCTCGGGTCCGGAGTCGGGGTCGTCGGAACGGATGGACGACAGCATCACGAACCGCCGCACATCGTGGGCCACGCAGGCCTCGATCAAGCGGATCGCCCCCATGAGGTCGACGCGGATCGTCTTGTCGGGTCCTGTCCGGGAGCCGGAACCGGCGGCGAAGATCACCGCCTCGCAGCCTTCCAGCGCGCCTGAGACGTCCCCTTCCAGATCGGCGACGACGATATCGGCCGCGCCCAGCTCCCGCATCGGGTCGGCCTGTACCGGATCCCGGATCATGGCGAGGGGTTCGCTCCCGGCCTCTGCCAGCCGCCTCACGGTGAGGCGTCCCGTCTTCCCGTTCGCTCCCGCTACGAGCACCCGCATACCGTGGAGCCTAGCCAAACCAGACCACCGCCGCTCAGAGTGGGCTGAGCTGGCCTTCGTACGGGCCCCGTCCGGTCAAACAAGCTGCGCCGCACTGCGCCGCGAGCTCCAAAGCTTGGGCCGGCTCCAGCCCGGCCCCCAGCGCGTACGTCAGCCCGGCGGCGAAGTTGTCGCCGGCGCCGTAGGCGTCGCGGACCTCACCGGGGACCGGGACCGCCGCGTAGGTCCCCGTCCGGCCGTCGGCGTCCTCGTAACGGCCCCCCTGCCGTCCCTGCGTCATCACGACGAGTGCCGGGTGCGGATCGACGGGCAGGTAACGCTCGGCGGGGTCGGTGGCGCTGCCCACCGCAGCGTCCAACGCTACACCGACGCGGGCCAGCCGCTCGGCCTCCCGGGTGGTGGCCACGAGCACGCGAGCTCTGCGGGAGAGCCGCAGGGCGTCGTCGTCCCCCGCGCAGAAGTACACGGCGTCGGCGCCGTCGAGCTCGTCCCAGGGCAGCGGGTCGGCGGCATGGGGGCCGAGACGCGCGCCCATCACGGTGATGGCGCGTTCGCCGCCGGTGTCCACGTGCGTGAAGGCCCGGCGCTGGGCCTCCTCACGGAACACGGCTTCCACGCGCAAACCCAGGGCCTCCAGCTCGCGCTTCGCGCGATGCCCGAGATCATCGTCGCCGAGGGCGGTGTAGAAGGTGCAGTCCCCGGCGAGCTTCAGCAATTGGACGGCGGCCACCGGGCCCCCGCCTGCCGGAGCCTCGAACACGTCGTCGGCGTGGACGATCTCCCCGGCCGCGGGCAGGTGGTCCACCTGCGCGAACGTCACCCACTCCACGTGTCCGACGACGGCGGTGTGCACCGCTACATCCGGAAGACGCCGTACCGGGGCTCGGGGATCGGAGCATTGTACGCCGCCGACAGACCCAGGCCGAGGACGGTCCGGGTGTCGGCCGGGTCGATCACGCCGTCGTCCCACAGGCGCGCGGTGGAGTAATACGGGTTGCCCTGGTGCTCGTAGCGCTCCCGGATGGGCTGCTTGAAGGCCTCCTCGTCCTCCGGACCCTCGAAGCCGCCCCGGACGGTCGCCAGCACCGTCGCGGCCTGCTCTCCCCCCATCACCGAGATCCGGGCGTTCGGCCACATCCACAGGAACCGCGGCTCGTAGGCCCGACCGCACATCGCGTAGTTCCCCGCTCCGAAGGAGCCGCCGATGATCACCGTGAACTTCGGCACCACGGCGCAGGACACCGCGGTGACCATCTTCGCGCCGTCTTTGGCGATGCCCCCCGCCTCGTACTCGCGGCCGACCATGAACCCCGAGATGTTCTGGAGGAACACGAGCGGGATCTTGCGCTGGTCGCAGAGCTCGATGAAGTGCGCGCCCTTGAGGGCCGAGGAGGAGAACAGGATCCCGTTGTTGGCCACGATCCCCACCGGGAACCCGTGGATGTGCGCGAAGCCGCACACGAGCGTGTCCCCGTAGAGCGCCTTGAACTCGTGGAAGCGGGACCCGTCCACGATGCGGGCGATCACCTCGCGGACGTCGTAGGGGGTGCGCGCATCCTGGGGAACGATCGAGTAGATCTCCGAAGGGTCGTACTTCGGCTCCTCGGGCTCCCGCAGGCCCGGCGGCCCCTCCTTCCGACGGTTGAGGTTGGACACGATGTCCCGCACGATGCCCAGCGCATGGACGTCGTCCACCGCGTAGTGGTCGACGACCCCCGAGACGCGAGCATGGACGTCGGCTCCTCCGAGCTCTTCTTCGGTGACCTCCTCGCCGGTGGCGGCCTTCACGAGCGGCGGGCCCCCGAGATAGATGTGGCCCTGCTCGCGGACGATCACCGTCTCGTCGGACATCGCGGGGACGTACGCCCCGCCCGCCGTACACATGCCGAGGACGGCGGCGACCTGCGGGATGCCGCGGGCCGACATGGTCGCCTGGTTGAAGAAGATCCGTCCGAAGTGTTCGCGGTCGGGGAACACATCGTCCTGCAGCGGCAGGAACGCTCCGCCGGAGTCGACGAGGTACACGCACGGGAGCCGGTTCTGCAGAGCGATCTCCTGGGCCCGGAGATGCTTGCGGACGGTGATCGGGAAATAGGTCCCGCCCTTGACGGTGGCGTCGTTGCAGACGACGACGCACTCGAGCCCCGAGATGCGCCCGAGCCCGGTGATGATCCCCGCCCCGGGGGCCTCGTCGTCGTACATCCCGCCGGCGGCCAGCGGCGAGAGCTCGAGGAAAGGGGTGCCCGGGTCCAGCAGCCGCTCCACCCGCTCGCGCGGCAGCAGCTTGCCGCGGGCCAGGTGCTTGTCACGGGCCTTCTCGGATCCGCCCTGCGCGGCACGCCCCAGCGTCTCACGGAGGTCGGAGACGAGGGTTTCCATCGCCGTCCGGTTGGCCTGGGCCTGTCCGGAGGACGGATCGAGGGCGGTCGGGATGACGCCTGGCATCGCCGTCATCGTAATCGCCGGGACCGGTCCCGTACCACGCGGAAGGAGCGGCCCGTAGGCCGCTCCTCCTGCGGATCTGTGACTGTTTGGGCTTAGGCCTCGGGGAGGCACTGCTCCTCGGTGCCGATGCTGCCGTGCACACCGGTGTCGGTCTGGTGGCCGTGCACCTGCACGTTGCCGTCGGCGTCGCCACGCACCTCGAGGTAGCCGGCGTCACCGGAGATCCCGGCGGCACCCGCGTCGGCGTCGGCGTAGAGGTACCCACCGGTGGCCGGGTTCTCGATCCCGTCAGCCTCGCCCACGCTCGGACCCGTCTGGGTCTCACAGTGGCCGGCCGATGCGGTCGGACCAACGAAACCGACCGCAAACGCTGCGGCCATCGCCAGAGCGGCGAACTTCTTCATGAGCAAACCCCCTTCTGCTGCGACTGAACTGCGATTGAAGACATACTTCGCGGTACACCTTCCTTCTCCTGCCTGGTTCGAAAAAGTTTTTTCCGATCAGTTCTCGGCGCAGGCCTCCTGGCCCTCGGTACCCTGCCGACGCACCTCAGCCCCCGGGGGGCGGCGGCCGGTCGCCGGACCGGAAGCGCTCGAGACCCTCGGCCATCTCGGGATCGGTCAAAGTAGCCTCGCCCCGGTGCGCCTCGGCGTCGAGACCGTCGGGTGCGAGAGCGCCCTGCCTGTCGGCGACGAGCGACGCCTGCGGGTAGCCGGCGATCCGGCCTCCGAGCTCGAGCGCACGTTCGAGCGCCTCTCCGGCTGCGACGACCTCCTGCACCAGTCCCATCCGCGACGCCGTGGCGGCATCGATGCGCACGCCGGTCTCGATCAGGTACAGCGCGTTGCCGAGGCCCACGATGCGGGGCAGCCGTTGCGTCCCGCCGTCGATCAGCGGCACCCCCCAGCGGCGGTTCAGCACCCCGAAGCTGGACGTCTCGTCGGCGATCCGTATGTCGCACCAGCACGCGAGCTCGAGGCCACCCGCGTAGCAGTACCCGGCGACGGCGGCGATCGTGGGCTTGCCGACCTCCAGGCGCGAGATCCCCATCGGTCCGGCCTCCCGTGCCCCGGGCCGCTGCATGAGGTCCATGGCCTTCAGGTCGGCCCCCGAACAGAACGCCCGGCCCCCGGTCCCCGTGAGCACGAGCACGCGCTGTGCCGGGTCGGCGTCGAAGCCGCGGACGGCGTCCTCCAGGGCTTGCGCGGTGGCGGCGTCCACGCAGTTGTGGACCTCCGGACGGTCGATCGCCACCACCGTCACGGCGTCCAGCTGCTCGACGGAGACCGTCATCAGTAGTGGCCCAGCAGGGCCCGGTCGCGGGCCACGCGCTCCAGGCGTCCGAAGACGAACAGGCCCAACGCCAGCCAGGCCCCCGTATTGGCGAACAGGAACAGCAGGTCGCCGGCGGGGAGACGGATGATCGACGATCCGTCGATCATCACGCGGCCGATGAGCTCGTTGCCCCAAGCCAGCGGCAGATACTTGAAGGCGGGCATCGTGTCGATCGGCACCGCGACGACCGCGATGAACAGGAACTGGACGATCTGCATGAACGACTGGACACGCTTGAACACCAGGGCGAGCCCGGCGAGGCCGATCCCGAGCCCGTACACGCCGGCGAGGGTGAGCAGGAACAGCGGGACGAGGCTCAGGACGTCGATGTGCATCCACCGGCCGCTGGTCGCCATCGCGAGCGTCAGCAGCACGCTCATGACGAAGAACGTGAATCCCAGCCCGGCGACGAATCGGGTGGTGAGCACGACACGGAGCCCGAACGGACTCAACGCGAGCTGCTCGAAGGTGCCCGCGGTCGCCTCCTGGGTCACGTCCTGGCTGGTCTGGAAGAACGACAGGATCGCGGTGGTCCACACGATATAGCCCACGAGGATCGCCGACAGCGTGCCGCCGGCCGCGGGTGCGCTGCTCCCGAGGAGGGCCTGGGCACCGAAGAAGATGATCAGGAAGAACAGGTAGAAGACGAGCAGGGCACTGAGGAGCTCGAAGGAGTACCGCGTCATCTCGATGACCGATCGCTTGACCATCCCCTTCAGCAGCACCGCGGCGCTCATGCCCGGTCCCCCTTCACGATCCGGAGGAAGATCTCCTCGAGGTCGGGATGCCGCCGGTCGATCGAGTCGATCGTGCATCCGGCGTCGCGGAGGAGGTCGACGAGACGGTAGAAGTCGCGGGGGTCGGGGAACTCGACCTCGATCTCGGTGTGGTCGTCGGCCGTACGCACGGTACTCAGGGGGAACAGTGCCTCGAGCGCCGCCCGGGCCTCGTCGGACAGCGTCCCCGAGATCGCGAAGTGGTAGGCGCGGGCCCGGAAGAGCCGCATGAGGTTCGCGACGCGGTCGTCGGCGACGATCCGTCCGTCCTGGATGATCACCACCCGCTCGCAGACATCCTCCACCACGGCCATGTCGTGGCTCGAGAGCACGACGGTGCGCTCTCCAGTGGCCGCCAGCTCCTTGATCACCTGGCGCAGTTCGAAGGACGCCTCGACGTCGAGCCCGAGGGTCGGCTCGTCCAGGAGGAGCACCGGTGTCCGCTTCACCATCGCGCAGGCCAGCGCCAGCTTCTGCTGCATCCCCTTGGACAGCATCCGGGCAGGCGTCTTCCGCTTCTCGACCAGTCCGAAGCGCTCGATCAGCTCTTCGATGTCGCGCCGGACGGCCCGGGCGGGGATGCCCTGCAGCGCGGCGAAGAACTCCAGGTTTTCGATGGGCGTCAACCGCCAGTACACGTTGCGGTTGCCCTCCAGGACGCCGGTGAGGCGCTTCACGGCCTGCCTCGGATGGCGCAGCGCGTCGATGCCGCCCACGACCACAAGGCCACCCGTCGGGCGTACCAGCGTGCAGATGCACTTGATCGTGGTGGTCTTGCCCGCGCCGTTCGGGCCCAGGAGGCCGAGGACCTCGCCCGGCTCTACGCGGAAGGAGACGTCGTCCACGGCGAGCACGTCACCGCGACGGCGGCTGCGATAGACCTTGCGCAGTCCGTGGACCTCGAGGGCGGGGCCGGCGTTCATCGGGAAACGATATATCGTGTTTGGCGAGCCGTCCACCTGGGCTCGGTTTCACGCCGGCGGGCGCCGGGTACTGCTCCGGCATCCCGTGTCCGGAGGATCATGTCCACGACAGCCTGCCGCATCGCCGCGAGCCCCGAGCAGGTCTTCGACGTCCTGCTTGATCCGTACAGCTACGCCGACTGGGTCGTGGGGATGGGTCGCGTCCGCTACGCCGACCCCGACTGGCCCTCGCCGGGGGCCGCGGTCCACCACCGGATCGGCGTGGGGCTCGCATCGGTCACCGGCCATACCTCGATCGTCGATCTCGACCCGCCGAAGCGGATCACGCTGCGTTCCAGAGCTCAGGTGATCGGCCCCCTCCTGGACGTCGACATCACCCTCGAACCCGACGACGGCGGGACCACCGTCACGGTCGAAGAGCACGTCGTCGGGCACCTGACCGGTGTCGTGTGGAACCCACTCTTCGACGGGGTGGCGTGGGCACGCAACATCCTGTCGCTCCAGCGGCTCAAGGTCGTCGTGGAGGCGACCGCGCGGAACACCGTCGTCGACGCCCCGCATCGCGATCTTCCCGCGCGGATGCCCGACACCGTGGGAGCGGGAGCCCGGTGGCTGTTCGGCGCGCTGTCCACGGCCCGGGGTGGACGGATCGTGTTCCGCGAGGGCGAGCTGTTCGAGGGGTCCTTGAAGGTGTGGCCGGCAGCCGACGTCCCCCCGACGCTCCTGCTCTCGGAGCCCGGACCGTACCCGGTGGTCGCCCGCCTGTCGCGCGGCCTCGGCCTCCCGCAGGGGCTCCCCGACGTGCTCGGTCTCGCGATCAAGATCCCCGACGTCTACGGGCCGGGGGCCGACCAGGACCTGCTCTTCGCCTCCTCGCCCGGGGCCCCGGTCCTGCGGCGGGCGGCGGCTCCGGCCACCGGGTTCTTCGCCACCACCTTCTCGAGCCTGCTCCCCTACCAGGTGGGCGACCGCAGCCGGCTCTATCTCGGTGCGATCCCCGACACCTCGGTGGATGTCGGCGGGACCGGCTTCGACGAGGCGGAGGACGCCGCCGCCGCGGGGACGCTGCGCTTCCAGATCGCGCTGGCCGGGCTCACGGAGCCGTGGGAGCCCTTCGGGGTGCTGTACCTGACCAGGTGCGTCGAGGACCGGGACGTGCAGTTCAGTCCGTGGAACACGGGCGGGGGCATCCGTCCCGCAGGTCCCCTGAACGCCCTTCGCGAAGCGGCCTACTTCGGCGCCCAGCTCACCCGGCGCACCGACGATCGCGAGATCGGCTCACCGGTCTGAGGTCTCAGTCCGGCTTCCAGCCGTTGCGGTAGGTGATCTCGGCCACCGGACGGCGCTTCGCGGGTTTGAAGTCGGTGCCCTTCGTGAAGGCCACCGGCACGAGACACGCCTGGGTGACGGTGTCCGGGATCCCGAGGAGCTCCGCGGCCTCGTCCTGGAACGTGAGGTGCAGCGTGGTGAGCGTCGAGCCCAGCCCCCGGCTGCGCAGCGCGAGCTGGAACGACCACACGGCCGGATACACCGATCCCAGCAGGCCGGTCCACATCCACGCCGGTGAGCTCTCGGGGAGCCGCCCGAGCACGCAGGGGAGCACGAGCACCGGCACGCGCTCGAGGTTGCGGGCAAGGTGGTCGGCGGAGGCCAGGACCCGCTGTTGCTGCGCGCGTTCGTCGTCCTCCAGGCCTTCCATCGCCGACTCCCCCATGGCCTTGTAGGGCTCCCAGGCCCGGCGGTACAGCTCGGCCAGGCCCGTCTTCAGCTCAGGCTCGGTCACCACCACCCACCGCCAGCCCTGGGCGTTGGACCCCGTGGGGGCCTGGATCGCGATCTGGAGGCACTCGTCGATCACCTCCGGGGGCACCTCGCGATCGAGGTCGAGACGCCTGCGCACGGCACGCGTCGTGGTGAGCAGCTGGTCGACGGTGCTCCGGTCCATCGGTCTCCCCCTTCGTTCTTCGTGGGACCAGTCGATCCGGTCGTGGGGGCCGGTGTCCAACCGGGACTCAGGTGCGCCGGCGGACGAGGAGCACGTCCCCGGCGAGCACCGGGCGGCCGGCGACGACGAGGGCGCCATCGTCGCGGAGCTCGGTGGCCTCGCCCTCGAGGTGGCCCTCGGGCAGGCGCACGCGGACCTCGGCCCCCAGGGTCACGCACCGGCGGCGGTACTCGTCCAGCCAGCCTTCGGCACCGGCGAGCGTGTCGAGGTGACGCAGGATCGCCACCAGCAGGTCGCCGCGAGGCACCGCGTGCCCGGTGGCTGCGAGGACGCTGGTGGCGTTGAGCTCCTCGGGCAGCTCCTCCGCATGGTGGCCGACGTTCACGCCGATCCCGCACACGAGATACCCCCCGGCGAGCTCGCCGAGGATGCCGCAGATCTTGCGCCCGTCCACCTCGACGTCGTTGGGCCACTTCAGCCCGGGGGCGAGGGCGGCGATCTCCTCGAGGGCCCGCGCGACGGCCACCCCGGCGGCCAGGGAGACGAGCGGCGAGCGCTCCGGTTCGATCCCCCGGAGCAGGGCCGAGAACTGGAGGCCGCGGCCGGGCAGCGACTGCCAGGTGCGGTCGGCGCGGCCCCGACCGGCGGTCTGGTGGTCGGCGACGACCACCCGGCCGTCGCGGCCCCCCTGCGCGACGAGCAGCGTCTGGGTGGACGGCAGCTCCACGTGCACCTCGACGTGCCGGAAGCGCGTAGCGTCGAGGGCGGCACAGATCGCAGCGGCCCGCAGGTCGTCCATGTCACGCACACTGTGCAGGAGCGACCCGGGCGAGGGCGAGGTTCGGCTTCAGGGTGCCTGTCCCATCAGCCGGCCCGCGGTGCGACCTCCTTCTCCAAACGATCTCCAAGCCGATCCTTCTCCACCTCGAGATCGTATCGAGTCTGGAGGTTGAGCCAGAAGCGTTCGGACATACCGAAGTACTTTGCGAGCCGCAGTGCTGTGTCCGCAGTGATCGCCCGACTCCCGTGCACGATCTCGTTGATCCTCCGTGGAGGGACGCTGATGCTCTTGGCCAACTTGTACTGACTGATGCCCAACGGTTCGAGGAACTCGTTAAGCAGGATCTCGCCAGGGTGGATCGGAGTGAACCGGGTGATCATTCTGCGTTCTCCTAGTGGTAGTCCACGATCTCGACATCGAAAGCGTCGCCTGAGCGCCATCGGAAGCAGACCCGCCATTGGACGTTGACTCGGATGCTGTGCTGACCGCGGCGATCGCCACGCAGCCTTTCGAGCCGGTTACCCGGAGGAACCCGGAGGTCGCTCAACTTCTCTGCTGCGTCGATCATGAGCAACTTGCGCCTGGCGATCCTCTCCACGTCTGACCCGAATCTCCGGGTCCGCTTCCGTTCGAACAGCTGCTCTGTGTCACGGTCCCCAAAGCTACGGATCATGGGAAATGATAACGCGTTGCGTTAACAACATCAAGGGTGGCAGCTGTTGAACAGCCTGGGCGCTCAGGTGGAACGGACACACGGACGGGTAGACTACCTTCCGTGCTTCGCAAGGTCCTGATCGCCAATCGAGGGGAGATCGCCGTCCGCATCATGCGGACGCTGCGC
>CAZLKN010000062.1:0-16621 GCA_964560135.1 uncultured Actinomycetes bacterium
TCGACGCCGTCGGCCGGCACCGCGGTGCCGGGCTCGGCGGGGGCCACGACGAGCGGGAGCAGACGCTCAACCAGATGCTCGTGGAGATGGACGGCTTCGACGTGCGGACCGGGGTGGTGCTGATCGCGGCCACGAACCGGCCGGACATCCTCGACCCTGCGTTGCTGCGTCCCGGACGCTTCGACCGGCATATCACCGTGGATCGGCCCGACCTCAAGGGGCGGGAGGAGATCCTGAAGGTGCACGCCAAGGAGAAGCCGGTCGCCAAGGACGTCGACCTCGAGATCATCGCTCGCCGGACTCCGGGGTTCACGGGTGCCGACCTCGCCAACTGCGTCAACGAGGCCGCCCTGCTCACCGCGCGCCGAGGCCGCAAGGAGATCACCGGCACGGAGCTCGAAGAGGCGATCGACCGGGTGATGGCCGGCCCCGAGCGCCGGTCGCGGCTCATCACCGCCGGGGAGAAGCGGATCATCGCCTACCACGAGGGCGGACACGCGCTCGTCTCCCACGTGCTGCCCCACGCGCACCCGGTGCACAAGATCTCGATCATCCCGCGCGGGCGCGCTCTCGGCTACACGCTTCTGCTGCCCACCGAGGACCGGTATCTCGTCACGAAGGCCGAGCTGACCGACGAGCTCGCGGTGATGCTCGGGGGCCGGGCCGCCGAGGAGCTCGTCTTCGGCGACGTCACCACGGGGGCCCAGGACGACATCGACCGGTGCACGAAGATCGCCCGGCAGATGGTGTGCGAATGGGGGATGTCCTCCCTCGGCCCGATGGCGCTCGGCCACAGCCAGGACACCGTGTTCCTCGGACGGGACATGGCGGCTCAGCCCGACTACTCCGACCGCGTCGCCGCCGAGATCGACGCCGCGATCCGGGGACTGATCGACGGTGCCTTCGAGCAGGCCAAGACGCTCCTGCGCGACAACCGCGACGTGCTCGACCTGATCGCCGAGCAGCTCGTGGAGAACGAGACCCTCGAGGTCGCCGACCTGGAGGACCTCTTCGCGGGCGTGCCGGTGGAGAAGGCCGAGCGGGGCGTCGTCCGTGGGGAGCGGGCCGAGCCCGGCAAGAAGCGGAAGCCGGCGGCGGCGAAGGGTCGCCGGGCCAAGCCCAAGCCGCGCCCGGGTCTGTCCCCCGCGTAGCCGACTGGACCACGGGCCCCGCCTCCGCGTATCAACGGTGCATGCGGATCACGCTGTCCACCGGGACGCCTGCCGAGTACGCGGCCCCCGACGGCCCCGCGAAGGCGGGGCTGGTCGTGTACCCGGACATCGGCGGGCTCCGCACCCTGTTCGACCGGATGTGCGCGTGGCTGGCCGGTGAGCTCGAAGCCGCCGTGGTGGCCCCCGAGCCGTTCCCGGGCCGGGAGGACCTCACGCTCGAGCAGCGGCTGGAGGCCGTCCGGGAGCTGGACGACCGCGACAAGCTCGCCGACGCGCTGGCCGCCGCGGAGCACACCCGTGCCGAACGCGTCTGGGTCTTGGGGTTCTGCATGGGCGGGATGTACGCCCTCAAGGCCTCGGCCCACGACGCCTTCGAGAAGGCGGTGTCCTTCTACGGGATGATCCGGATCCCCGGCCAGTGGCGCAGCGCGGACCAGCAGGACCCCCTCGATGTGATGCGGAAGCGCGGCGGTGGCCACGTGCTCGCGATCATCGGCGGACGTGACACCTGGACGCCGCCGGAGGACGTCGAGGCGCTGCGGGCGACCGGCACGGAGGTGGTCGTGTACCCGGAGGGCGAGCACGGGTTCGTCCACGATCCCGATCGCCCCGCCCACCGCCCCGAGGACGCCGCCGACGCCTGGGCCCGTGTCATCGCCTTCTTGACCGGGGCGCCCAACCCCTGAAGGGCGCGATCTGGTACGGATCGCCTCCCGCTCGCCGTCTTCGTCGGCGTCCGTGCTCTCCTGGCGGCGCAAACTGGCGGTCCGGGTGCCGTTCGGAGCTGGAGCGGGAAGCGATCCGCCAGTTCGGGGTCGTATCGAGGATGTCGCTCACCCCACAAGGATGCCCGCCACCCCCGACATCGGGCCCGGGAGGCGGGTGGGCGCGAGTCCGGCATCGCAGACCAGAACTGGTCACTCGGCCGTCCGCAGGGGCGGATTCCCACCCACGCCGACCCGCTGTGGGTCGTATGCGACCACAACCGGTCCGCGTAGGGCCCTGAGCTGTCCGTTCGGGGCCCGAGTGGCCAGTTGTGGCGGGCATCCGGCTCGAACTGGAGGACCGGATCCGTGAAGACCACGCCTGCAGGGTCGAGCCATCGATCAGAGCCGCTGCGGGCTCGCGCAGGGCGTGACCTCGCCCCGCCGCCTCATCCGGGTTCCGGGCCCGCTCGCAGGAGCAGCAGCACCAGGAAGGACGCCGCCGCCAGGGCCATCGCGGCGCCGATCGCCGGCCGGTAGCTCCCCGTCACGTCGATCAGCAGCCCTGCGGCCGGGGGGCCGAGCAGCGCTCCCACCGCGGCCGCCGTGTAGCTCAGCCCGATCAGCGCGCCGAGGCCGGACAGGCCGAACAGGTCGGCGATCACCGCGGGCGAGAGCGCGATGAACCCGCCGTAGCCGATGCCCATCACGACGGCGAAGACCATGAGCCACGCGTAGCGGGAGCTCACCAGCCAGATCCCGTAGCTGGCCGCCATCAGTCCGAAGCACGCCTGGTAGGTGCGGATCCGGCCGAGACGATCGGCCAGGGCACCGAGACCGAGGCGGCCGACGGTGGACGCGCCCCCGATCGCTCCGACCAGCGCTGCCGCGGCGACCTTCTCGACGCCGCGTCCTTCCGCGAACGACGGCAGGTACACGAAGGGGACGAACAGCGCCAGCGACATCAGCAGCGCCGAGAAGTACAGCAGACCGAAGGTCCGGGTTCGGACCGCGTCACGCAGCTCCAGGCGCGCCGTCCGGCCGGTGTGGGGCGGCTCGAAGGACGCCGCGGCCGCCAGCGTGAGGACGATCACCGTGGCCACCCCGAACACGAGGTAGGTGGTCCGCCAGCCGTGACGGCCGATCAGCGCCCCGGCGAGCGGCGCGACGGCCAGGGTGCCGAACCCGATGCCCGAGACCGCGACCCCGAGGGCCAGGCCCCGGCGGCGGTCGAACCAGCCCCCGATCGCGGCGAGCATCGGGACGTAGCCGCAGGCCACCCCCACGCCCACCCCGACCCCGTAGGTGAGGTAGCCGAGCCAGAGGCTGTCCACGAAGGCGGTCAGGGCGAGCCCGAGACCCATCACCACGCCCCCGGTGAGCACGACCGGACGGGGGCCGAACCGGTCGGCGGCCCGGCCGCTGAAGATCCCGAGGGTGAAGTACAGGAAGGCCGTGATCGAGAACACGGCCGAGGTCGCGCCTCGTCCCGTCCCGAACTCCTCGGCCATGGGCTCGAAGAAGGCCCCGAAGCTGTAGGCCACGCCGAAGACGACGAACATCGAGGCGAAGCCCGCGGCCACGACCGCCCATCCCCGTGCCTCATCGCGCATGCCCGACATCTTGCCTGCCGGGGCCCCGGGAGCGCTTGCGGAGCGGCCCCCGCGAGGTTTAACTTACGCTAAGGTAGGTTACGGTTACGTAAGTGTAAGCGACTGCCCCCCGTGCAAGGAGTCGTCCATGGCCCAGACATCCGTTCTCGAACAGCAGGCACGTCCCGCCACCGTCCCCCGCGATTCCGAACGACTCGAGAAGACGCTCGTTGTCGTGATCACCGTGCTGCCCTTCCTCGCCTTCCTCACCGGGGTCTGGCTGCTGTGGAACCGGGGCATCAGCGCCCTGGATGTCGGGATGCTCGTCGGGCTGTACTACCTGTCCGGGCTCGGGGTCACGGTGGGGTTCCACCGGTACTTCGCCCACCAGAGCTTCGAGGCGTCCCCGAAGCTGCGCGTGGGCCTCGCGGTCGCAGGCTCGCTCTCGGTGCAGGGCGCGATCATCCCCTGGGTGGCCGACCACCGACGCCACCACCAGTTCTCCGACAAGCCCGGCGACCCCCACTCGCCCCATCTCGAGGAGGCCGAAGGGCTCCGCGGCGTCCTGCTGGGCCTCTGGCACGCTCACACCGGGTGGTTCTTCGACAACGAGCGGACGGTCGTCGACCGCTACGCCCCCGACCTGCTCCGCGACCCCGCGATCGTCCGGGTCAGCCGGCTGTTCCCGATGTGGACGGCGATCTCGCTCGCGCTGCCCGCGGCGATCGGCTTCGCCGTCACGGGCACGCTGTTCGGTGCGGCCACCGGGTTCCTGTGGGGTGGCTTGGTCCGGGTGTTCTTCCTCCACCACGTGACGTGGAGCATCAACTCCATCTGCCACTACTTCGGCAACCGCCCCTACGAATCGAAGGATCTCAGCACGAACAACTGGCCGATGGCGATCATCTCCTTCGGCGAGTCGTGGCACAACAACCACCACGCGTTCCCGTCCTCGGCGATCCACGGCCTCGAGCGCTGGCAGCTCGACCTCAGCGCCTGGGTGATCAAGCGCTTCGAGGGTCTCGGGCTGGTGCGGAACGTCAAGGTTCCCGACCCCGCCTACCGTGAGAAGAAGCTCCGGGAGCCGACGTCGACGCCGGTCGGGTAGGCTCGGCCCCGTGACCGGCGGGGACGGCAGACGGCGCATGACCGGCCAGCAGCGCAGAGAGCAGCTGCTGGACATCGCCCGTACGCTCTTCGCCGAGCGGGGCTTCGAGGCCACCTCGATCGAGGAGGTCGCGAACCGCGCCAAGGTGTCCAAGCCGATCGTCTACGAGCACTTCAAAGGCAAGGAGGGCCTGTACGCGGTCGTCGTCGACCGCGAGATGCAGCGCCTGTACGACCGGATCACCCGGGCCCTGTCCGGACGCCACCCCCGCCAGCTCCTCGGCCAGGCAGCGGAGGCGTTCCTGCAGTACATCGAGGACGAGACCCACGGGTTCCGTATCCTGCTGCGGGACGCGCCCCCGTCCACGTCGTCGGCCTCCGGGGGCCTGGCCAGCCTCGTGGGGGATGTGGCCTCCCAGGTCGGGCATCTTCTGGCCGATGAGTTCCGCAAGCGCGGCTACGAGCCGAAGCTCGCGCCCCTGTACTCGCACGCCCTCGTGGGGATGGTCGCCCAGGTGGGCGAGTGGTGGCTCGAGACCCGCAAGCCCAAGCGCGCAGAGGTGGCTGCCCACCTGGTCAACGTGGCCTGGAACGGACTCGGTCACCTCGAACGGGAGCCGAAGCTCGCCGTCCGGAAGGCGAAGGCGCCTGCGAAGGCGTCCGCGAAGACGAAGGCCGCAAAGGCCAAGACGGCGAAGGCCGCACGGAAGAAGCCGAAGCCGACCACGACGACGGCCGGCCGTGCCGCCGCCGCGCCCTCGGGCGCCTGAGCTCGCCGGAGGGGCTCGGCGTCTACCATGGGGCGATGAACCCGTCCGAAGACGCCGTCCGCGCCGTCCGGGCCCTCCTGGAGGCCCTGGGCGAGGACGTCGACCGCGAGGGGATGCGGCGCACCCCCGAGCGGGTGGCGACGCTGCTGGCGGAGATGACCTCGGGCCGTGACATCGACCCGTCCTCGGTCCTCACCACGGTGTTCGACGAGCGCCACGACGAGATGATCATCGTGAAGGACCTGCCGTTCTTCTCGTTGTGCGAGCACCACCTGGTCCCCTTCAGCGGGAAGGCGCACGTCGGCTACATCCCGAACAAGCAGGGTCAGGTCACCGGGCTCTCCAAGCTCGCCCGGGTCGTGGACGTCGTCTCGCGCCGCCTCCAGATGCAGGAACGGCTCACGACCCAGGTCGCCGACGCGATCGAGAAGGCCCTGGAGCCCCGCGGTGTGATCGTGGTGGTGGAGGCCGAGCATCTCTGCATGTCTATGCGGGGCGTCCGCAAGCCGGGACACACCACCGTGACCTCGGCGATCCGCGGGATCTTCCGCGAGAACGTCGCCACGAGGGCCGAGGCAATGGCGATCATCCGGGGGCCGGGCTAGATGGCGCTGCGCCTGCCCGTCGGTCGTACCGCGGTGATGGGGATCCTCAACGTGACCCCCGACTCCTTCTCCGACGGCGGGCGCTACGCTGCCCGCGACGCCGCCGTCGCGGGGGCCGAGGAGATGGTGGCCGGCGGCGCGGACGTTCTCGACGTCGGCGGCGAGTCCACCCGTCCGGGGGCCGCCGAGGTGCCTGCCGACGAGGAGATCGCCCGTGTCGTGCCCGTGATCGAGCGTGTCGCCGGTCTCGGGGTCCCCGTGTCGATCGACACCCGCAAGGCGGTGGTCGCCAAGGCCGCCATCGACGCCGGGGCGAGCCTCGTGAACGACGTGTCCGCCGGCGGCTTCGATCCGGAGATGCTGCCGCTGGTCGCCGACCGCGGCTGCGACGTCGTGCTTATGCACATGCGCGGGACGCCGCGGACCATGGATCAGCGGACCGGCTACACCGACGTCGTCGCCGAGGTGGCCTCCGAGCTGCGCTCGAGCCTCGAGGTCGCCGAGGCCGCTGGTGTGGCCCCCGAGCGGATCCTGCTCGACCCCGGGCTCGGCTTCGCCAAGACCGCGGAGCAGTCCCTGGAGCTCCTGCGCCGCGTCGGCGAGCTCCAGGCACTCGGGTGCCCGCTCGTGGTCGGGCCGTCCCGCAAGCGCTTCGTCGGTCACGTGCTCGGCACCGAGGTCGGCGACCGGCTCGAGGGGACGCTCGCCGCCGTTGCCTGGTGCGCCGCCGCGGGGGTCGGGATGGTGCGGGTGCACGACGTGCGCGAGGCCCGCCGGGTGGTCGATATGATCGCCGCGATCGCCGCGACCCGGGACACCAGATGACCTCAGACGCTCGCCTGTTCGACGAAGGGGAAGGCCTGTTCGAGGTCAATCCGTCCAAGCTCCAGTGCTACCTGGACTGCCCCCGCCAGTACCGGTACCGCTACGTGGAGCGCCGTCCCGAGCGGCGCTCCTGGGCCCACACGGCGCTCGGGCGCTCCGTCCACAAGGCGCTGCGCGACTTCTACGGTCTGCCGGGCGAGGACCGCACCCTCGACGTCCTGCTGCGGCTGCTCCGCCGCGCCTGGGACGCCTCCGGCTACCGGTCGTCCACCGAGGCCGAGGACGGCTTCGCGCGGGCCGAGGACATGCTGCGGCGCTACCACGCGACCACCGACCACGTTCGGGTGCGGGCGGTGGCCCTGGAGTCGAAGTTCTCCCACGCCCATCCCAAGGACCGGATCCTGGTCACCGGACGGGTGGACCGCATCGATGTCGACGACGCCGGCTACGTGATCGTCGACTACAAGACCGGCAGCTACCGCCAGGACGAACGCTCGATCCACGCCTCGCTGCCGTTGTCGCTGTACGCCATCGCGGCCTCCGCGCAGCTCGGCCGCGACGTGGACCGCATCCGGCTGGAACACCTCGCCGCCGGGGGCCGGGCCGAAACCAGGCGGGACCCCGACCGGCTGGCGGAGGACTGGCGGGCCCTCGTCGCGGTGGTCGAGGAGATCCGCGGCCAGGAGCACTACGATCCGACCCCCGGCCCCCTGTGCCGATGGTGCGACTACCTGTGGGTGTGCGACGCGGGCCGGGCCACGGTGAACAGCGAGGAGCCGGCGCGGCGGACGGCTCCGTGGACGAAGGGACGACGGTGAGCGACCGCATCGGTGTGTACGGGGTCCGGGCCGACGGACGCCACGGCTTCTCGCACGAACTCCATCACGCGCAGCCGTTCGTCGTCGACGTCGAACTGGAGGTCGATCTCGCCGCGGCCGCAGCCGCCGACGACCTGGCCGAGACGGTGGACTACGCGCTCGTGGTCCAGGAGATCCGGCGGGCCGTCGAGCAGGAGTCCTTCTCGCTGATCGAGTCGCTCGCCGAGTCGATCGCCTCACGCATCCTGGCCTTCGGCGCGACCGGGGTGCGGGTACGGGTGTCGAAGCCCGCCGTCGCCCTGACCCTCGGGGTGGACGAGATCGCCGTGGAGATCGAACGCCGATCGGGATGACGGTGCGGTCGGTGTTCGTCGGGCTCGGCTCCAACGTCGGGGATCGGCTGGCCCACCTGCAGGAGGCGGTGCGGCGCCTCGCGGCCGCCGACGGGATCCTCTTCGTGCGGGCCTCCGCGGTCTACGAGACCGATCCCGTCGGGCCCCCGCAGGACGACTTCCTCAACGCCGTCGTCGAGGTCCACACGGAGCTGGGGGCCCGGGAGGTTCTGGCGCACCTGAAGCGCATCGAGGGCGAGGTCGGACGCACGCCGGCGGAGCGCTGGGGACCGCGGGAGGTCGACCTGGACCTGCTGCTGTACGGCGCCGACGAGGTCACCGAGGAAGGTCTGCGCGTCCCGCATCCGGAGATGCCCACGAGGGCCTTCGTCCTCGTGCCGCTCGCCGACGTGGCCCCCTTCGCCGACATCCCGGGGGCCGGACTGGTGGCCGCGCTGCTCGAGGGCCTGGACACCTCCGGGGTCCGCCACGCGCACCGGTCCGAGGTCCTCTGGCCCCCGGAGCCGGGGTAGCTGCCGCTGCTCTGACCGGTGGTTGCCCCCTGGCGTGGAGGGGCAAGATGCAGGCATGAGCCCGTCCCTCGACCGGATGCCCGTCGTCGGACCGGCGCTGCGCATGCAACGCCGCTACGGCGAGGTCCACGGCGGCGTGCTCGCCTCCAATCTCACCTACTACGGGTTCCTGTCCCTGTTCCCCCTGCTGCTGCTGGCCCTGTCGGCGGTGGGGTTCCTCGTCTCCGGGGACCCGGCGACGAGTGACCGCTGGATCGCGAGCCTGGCGGACGCCGTTCCCGGACTCGGCCCCCTGATCGGGGAGAACCTGGAGGCGGTCGCCGCGGGGCGCGCGGGCCTCGGGATCCTGGGTCTGCTCGGGCTGCTCTGGACCGGGACCCAGCTCACGCAGGCCGGCGGCTACACGATGTCCCGGGTCCTGGACGCCCCCGTACGCCGGGGGTTCGTCCGGACGAAGACCTGGGCTTTGTGGGTCACCGTCGCGCTGGGCGTCCTCATGCTCACCGGCTTGGGGGTCTCGGGGCTCATCGGCGGCGCGGACATCGGACTCCTGCGCATCGTGGCCTTCCCGGCCGCGGTGGTCTTCGACGGTGTCGTGTTCCTCGTGGCCTACCGTCTGCTGACGCAACGGCCCGGTCCGCCCCTCGCGCTCCTGTGGCCCGGAGCCCTGGCCGCGGCCGTGGGGTGGGCGGCCCTCAAGGTGGCCGGGACCTGGTACGCATCGAGATCCGTGGCCGGCGCCACCGCTGTGTACGGGGCCTTCGGATCGGTGGTGGGCATGCTCGCGGTTCTTCACCTGGGGTCGCGGGTATTCGTGTATGGAGCGGTCATCAATGCGCTCAAGCTCGAACAGCCGGGAGGTGACTCCATGGAAAGCAGGACCACGGATCGAGACGGCCACGGCGACGGAGGGCCGACGGCAGAAGCCGGACGGCCGCCCACCTCAGAGCTGGTCACGTCGATCGCGACGGACCTCGGCACCCTCGTGCGCAAGGAGATCGAGCTCGCCAAGCACGAGGTCACCGAAGCGGTGGTCGCGCGGGTGATGGGCGCGGCTGCCTTCGCCGTCGCCGGTCTCGTCGGCCTGTTCGCGCTGGGCTTCGCGGGCCTCGCGGTCGCCGCGGCCCTCGACACGGTGATGGCGCCCTGGGCGTCCCGGCTGATCGTGGCCGCGGCGTTTCTCGCTATCGTCGGTGGTGCGGCGGCCTTCGGACTGATGCGCAAACGGCGCCCGCCCATCATGCCGGAGGAGACGATGCGGACGGTGAAGGAGGACGTGGAATGGGCGAGGACGCAGCTTCGACGGTGAAGGAGATCGAAGAGGTCCGGGATCGTCTCGGGGACAATCTCGAGGAGCTCGAGGACCGCCTCCCGGAGCCCGCGGTGTGGGGCAAGCGGTTGATCGGGATGGCTGTGGGCGGCGGGATGGGCGGTAGCGTCCTGTGGTTCGCCGTCCGTCGCCTGAGGCGCTCGCGGGCCAAGCCGGATCCCGAGATCAAGAACGTGGTGGAGCTCGTGCCGGACGAGGTCGTGGTGGCGGTGGCCCGCGCGATGGAGGAGGGGCGCTGGAAGCGCTACGCCGCCGCGGGGGCCGGGATCTGGCTGGTGGTCCGGTTGGCGGAGCTGCGTGCGTTGCGGCGGATGCACCGGCAGCCCGTCGCCGGGTGAGCACCCGGCGCGCCTGATAGGCTTGGAGGCGGTCCGAGTCCGGTATCCCTGCGGGAACTGGAACGGAGGACCCGTCCTCCTTCCACCCCGCGCGAACGAGTGAGGTGTTCGCGTGGCGAAGCACCCCACTGTCGCGATCGTCGGTTGCGGTCGCGCCGGTGGCTCCATCGGTCTGGCTCTGGAACGCGAGGGACATCGCGTCGGTGCCGTGTGGTCGCGCTCGCGCGCGGGCCGGCAACGTGCCGCCCGGCTGCTCGAGGCTCCGACGCTCGGGCGGGTGGCCGACGTCGTCGACACCGGTGACCTGGTGATCGTCGCCGTCCCCGACGAGGCTATCGAACAGACCGCGACCGAGGTGGCGGAAGCGGTCCGGCCCGGACAGGTGGTCGTCCACACCAGCGGTGTGACCTCCGTGGAGGCGCTGGCCCCCGTCCGCGACGCCGGCGCGCGCATCGGTTCCATGCACCCCCTCCAAACGCTGCCCGATCCCCGCCGGGGAGCGGACGCGCTCCGGGAAGCCGCGGTGGCGGTCACCTGCGACGAGCGGGACCGCCGGATGCTGCACCGCCTGGTCTCCGCGTGGGGCGGGCGTCCCTTCCCCCTGCGCGACGACGCCCGCGTGCTCTACCACGCAGCCGCGGTCCTCGCCTCCAACTACGTGACGGCGCTGCTGGGGGCCGCCGACGAGCTCATGGACGCCGCGGGGGTTCCCAACGGCCGGGCGTTGCTGGCGCCGCTGGTACGCACCGCGGTCGACAACACGGTGGCCAAGGGGGCGGAGCGGTCGATCACCGGGCCCGTCGTGCGGGGCGACCTGGAGGCCGTCCGCCGGCATCTCGTCGCCCTTCGGGAGCGGGGGGAGATTCTCGCCGACGCCTACGGGAGCCTGTCGCTGCTCACGGCGCAGGTCGCGCGCACGGACGTCGACATGGTTCGGAGGGCGCTGAAGTGAAGGTCCTGCACACCAAGGACGGGATCCGGACGGTGCTCGACGCCACGCGCCCCGAGCACACGGTCGGCTTCGTACCCACGATGGGGGCTCTGCACGAGGGTCACCTGAGCCTGATCCGCCGGGCCCGGGCCGAATGCGACGTCGTGGTGGTGAGCATCTTCGTGAACCCCGCCCAGTTCGGCCCCCGGGAGGACCTCGAGGCCTATCCCCGGACCCTGGAGGCCGACCTGGCGGGCTGTGCGCGGGAGGGCGTCGACCTCGTGTTCGCGCCGACGGCGGAGGAGATGTACCCGGAGCCCGTGGCCACCACCGTGCGGGTGGACGGGCTGAGCGAGCCCATGGAGGGCCGGTTCCGCCCCGGTCACATGGAGGGTGTCGCGCTCGTGTGCACGAAGCTGTTCGCGATCGTCGGCAGATGCCGGGCCTACTTCGGCGAGAAGGACGCGCAGCAGCTCAGGGTCGTCGGTCGCCTCGCAGCCGACCTCGACCTGGGCGTCGAGGTCGTGGGCTGCCCGACCGTCCGGGAGGCCGACGGCCTGGCGCTGTCGAGCCGCAACGCCTACCTCTCACCGGAGGAGCGTCGTCGGGCGCTCGTCCTCTACCGGTGCCTGGACGAGGTCGCGCGCCGCGCCGCCGCCGGCGAGCGGGACACCGGGGCCCTGCTTCACACGGCCCGGGAGGTTCTGGGGGCCGAGCCCCCGGACGCCGTCGACTACGTGGAGATCGTCGACCCGGACACACTCGACCAGCTCGACCGGCTCGACGGCCGGGCCTTGGTGTGCGGCGCGATCCGTATCGGGGACACGCGCCTGATCGACAACATGCTTGTGGACAGCGAAGCCGTCACGGCCGATGTGCCGGCGACGACGACCGGCGAGGGGAGACGATGATCAGGTTCGTGCTGAAGTCCAAGATCCACCGGGCCACGGTGACCGAGGCGCGGCTCGACTACGTGGGCTCGATCACGCTCGACCGCGACCTGATGGAGCGGGCCGACATCGACGACTACGAGAAGGTACTCGTCGTGGACGTCGACAACGGCGCCCGTCTCGAGACCTATGCGATCCCCGGCCCCCGCGACTCGGGGGCCGTGTGCATGAACGGCGCCGCCGCCCGGCTCGTCCATCCCGGCGACAGGATCATCATCATGACCTTCGCCGGACTGGACGCCACCGAGATGCGATCGCACCAGCCCCGGGTGATCTTCGTGGACGAGCGCAACCGGCCCACCAGCGTCCAGGCCGCGGACCCCGGCGAGGATCTCCTGTGACCGGGCCCGCCACCGTCGGCCACGACGAGGCAGCCGGGGTCGCCGACCACCTCGACCGCGTTCTGGCCCTGGCCCTGGAGGAGGATCTCGGGGGCCCGGACCCCCGGGCCGACGTCACCACCGTGGCCACGGTCGCGGAGGGGCTGCGCGGGGAGGCCGTCGTCCGTGCGAAGGCCGACGGGATCCTGTGCGGTCTGGGCGCGATCGGCGCCGTCTGCCGGCTCCTGGCTGGACCGGACGCCGTCGAGGTGCAGCTCCCGAAGCGGGACGGCGACGCTGTGGTTCCGGGTGAGGTCGTGGCCCGCCTTCACGGCGACGTGGCCACGATCCTCACCGGCGAGCGGACGGCCCTCAACCTGCTCGGTCATCTGAGCGGGACCGCGACGCTCGTGGCGTCCTTCCTCCGCTCGGCCCCAGGCGCCACGCTGGTGGACACCCGCAAGACGCTGCCGGGCCTGCGGGCCCTCCAGAAGTACGCGGTGCGCTGCGGCGGCGGCGCCAACCACCGGTTCGGCCTGTGGGACGGTGTCCTCGTCAAGGACAACCACATCGTCGCCGCGGGCGGCATCGCCGAGGCCGTCCGCAAGGCGAAGACCGCCTCCTCGCTCCCGGTCCAGGCCGAGTGCACGACCCCCGACGAGGCCGTCGCGGCCGTGGAGGCCGGCGCCGACGCTCTGCTCGTCGACAATCTCGGCCCGGAGCGGCTGCGGGCCGTGGTGGAGCGCGTCCGGGGACTCGGCCGCCCCGTGCTGATCGAGGCCTCCGGCGGCGTGAACCTGGACACCGTGGCGGCCCTGGCCGCCACCGGCGTGGACCGGATCTCCGTGGGGGCCTTCACCCATTCGGCTCCCGCGCTGGATGTGAGCCTCACGCTGGAGCGTGTGCGGGGGAAGGGCTGAGGATGCTGCTCGCCGTGGACGTCGGCAACACCGAGACGACCATCGGGGTGTTCGACCGCGAGAGGCTGGTCCAGACCTGGCGGCTGGCCACCCGGTCCAACCGGACCGCCGACGAACTCGCGCTCGTCTTCTCTGCGTTCCTCGCCCTCGAGGACCTGTCTTTCGACGGCGACGTGACGGGGGTGGCGGTGTCCTGTGTGGTCCCGCGTTCCACGCAGGCCCTGCGGGAGATGGTGCTCCGGTACTTCCGCTTCGAACCGCTCGTCGTGGAGCCGGGGATCAAGACCGGCATGCCGGTGAAGATCGACAACCCCAAGGAGGTGGGAGCCGACCGGATCGTGAACGCCGTGGCCGCCCATGCGCTCCACGGGGGCCCGTCGGTCGTCGTCGACCTCGGCACCGCGACGACCTTCGATGCGATCTCGTCCAAGGGCGAGTATGTCGGGGGAGCGATCGCCCCGGGCCTGGAGATGTCGGTGAACGCGCTCGTGGCGAGCACGGCGATGCTGAAGCGAGTGGAGTTCAAGGCGCCCGACCGGCTGATCGGGAAGAGCACCGGTGAGGCCATCCAGTCGGGGGTGGTGTTCGGCTACGCCTGCCTGATCGAAGGCATGGTCGACCGTTTCCGCAAGGAGCTCGGCTCCGACGCCAGGACGATCATGACCGGGGGCCTGGCCGAGACCATGTCCGCGAACGTGACCGGGATCGACGTGGTCGAGCCCTGGCTCGTGCTCGAGGGTCTGCGGATCCTGTTCGAGCGCAACACCGACTGAAGCCCGTCAGGGCCCGCCGGGTTCCTCGGCCCCCGGGGGTGGACCGGTAGACTCCAGCGATGAGCGAGGAGGATCTCTACCGCGCGCGGCTCCGGAAGGCCGACGAGCTGCGCGACGCCGGTGTCGAGCCGTGGCCCGTCCGCTTCGAGCGGACCCACACCGCCGGCGAGCTCCAGGAAGCCTACGCCGACCTCGCTCCGGGCGAGGGATCCGGCGCCACGGTACGTGTCGCGGGACGCATGATGACCGCGCGCCTCCAGGGCCGGGTCGCGTTCGGCGACCTCCAGGACGGCTCGGGGGCCCGGATCCAGCTGTTCGTGTCCGGACGGCAGGTTCCGGACTTCGAGCACTTCGACACCGGCGACATCGTCGGCGCGGTGGGCGAGGTCGTGCGCACGAAGCGCGGCGAGCTCTCGGTGCGGCCGGATGAGCTCGTGCTGGTGTCCAAGGGGCTGCGCCCCCTCCCGGACAAGTGGCACGGGTTGAAGGACGTGGAGGTCAGGTACCGGCAGCGGTATCTCGATCTGATCGCCAATCCCGAGGCCCGCCGGATCGCCGAGGTTCGCTCGCGGGCCGTCCGGGCCGCCCGTGGCTACCTCGACGACCGCGGGTTCCTCGAGGTGGAGACACCGATCCTGCACCCGATCCCCGGCGGCGCGGCCGCGCGGCCGTTCGTGACCCACCACAACGCCCTCGACGCCGACCTCTACCTGCGGATCGCGCCCGAGCTGTACCTGAAGCGCCTGCTGGTCGGGGGGTTCGAGCGGGTGTACGAGATCGGCCGCACCTTCCGCAACGAGGGCATCAGCTACAAGCACAACCCCGAGTTCACGATGCTGGAGGCCTATCAGGCCTACGCCGACTACGGCGACATGATGGAGCTCATGCAGGGGCTCGTGCAGCACCTGGCCCGGGAGACCACCGGCTCCACGCTGGTGAGCTTCGAGGGACACGACATCGAGCTGGGCGGGGAGTGGCGGCGGGTGACGATGCTCGAGGCGGTGCGTGAAGCCACCGGCCAGCCCCTCGGCTTCGACACCCCGCTGGACGACCTCCGCGCCGCCTGCACCCGGGCCGGGGTGGAGGTCCAGCCGTGGTGGGGCAAGGGCATGCTGATCGCGGAGATCTACGAGAAGCTCGTCGAGCCGACGCTCGTGCAGCCCACGATCGTCTACGACTATCCCCTCGAGATATCGCCGCTGGCCCGGACCCACCGGGACGACCCCAACCTCGTCGAGCGCTTCGAGCCGATCGTGGCCGGCCGCGAGCTCGGCAACGCCTTCAGCGAGCTGAACGACCCGGTGGAGCAGCGCAGGCGCTTCGCCTCCCAGATGGAGGCCCGCGGCCACGGCGACATCGAGGCCAATCCGGTCGACGATCCCTACATCGCCGCACTGGAATACGGGATGCCGCCTGCGGGGGGTCTGGGGGTGGGGATCGACCGCCTGCTGATGCTGCTCACCGGGGTGCACTCGATCCGCGAGGTCATCCTGTTCCCGGCCCTGCGCCCCGAGCGCGAGGCCGACCCCGGACCCTGACCGTGGTGATTCGACCTCGCCCCGCGCGGGTATGGCTGGAATTGCCGGTAATGGACGGCCGCGGGGAACCGATAGTAGTGGTAGGACGGCAGGTATCCAACACGAAGGAACGATTTCGTGCGCTTGAGCGTTCTTAGAGTTAGCAGGTCGGGTCGGGCACGCCGGGTATACTCGGAGTCGGGACCCGACGAGCGGGCTGTATCCGCCCACATGGGAGGATCGGATGTTTGAACGATTCACCGACAGGGCCCGCCGGGTGGTAGTTCTCGCCCAGGAAGAGGCGCGGCTCCTGAACCACAACTACATCGGAACCGAGCATCTCCTGCTCGGGCTCATCCACGAGGGTGAAGGCCTCGCCGCCAAGGCCCTCGAGTCGCTCGGGGTCTCCCTCGAGCAGGTGCGGGCCCAGGTCGAGGAGATGATCGGGGTCGGCACGGCGACGCCGCAGGGCCACATCCCCTTCACGCCGCGTGCCAAGAAGGTGCTCGAGCTGTCGCTCCGCGAGGCGTTGCAGCTCGGCCACAACTACATCGGCACCGAGCACATCCTGCTCGGCCTCCTGCGTGAGGGCGAGGGCGTCGCCGCGCAGGTGCTCATGAAGCTGGGCCTCGACATGCAGAAGGTCCGCCAGACCGTCCTGCAGCTCATGCAGGGCTACCAGCAGGGCCCGGAAGGCAAGCAGTCGGGTGAAGCCCCGTCCGGATCACTGGTCCTCGACCAGTTCGGACGGAACCTGACCTCCCTGGCCGCCGGCGCCAAGCTCGACCCCGTCATCGGCCGCTCGCAGGAGATCGAGCGCGTCATGCAGGTGCTTTCCCGCCGGACGAAGAACAACCCCGTCCTGATCGGGGAGCCGGGCGTGGGCAAGACCGCCATCGTCGAGGGCCTCGCCCAGCAGATCGTGAAGCAGGAGGTCCCCGAGACCCTCAAAGGCAAGCAGATCTACACGCTCGACCTCGGCGCTCTCGTCGCCGGGTCCCGGTACCGCGGTGACTTCGAAGAGCGCCTGAAGAAGGTGCTCAAGGAGATCAAGCAGCGCGGCGACATCATCCTGTTCATCGAC
>CAZLKN010000063.1:0-16237 GCA_964560135.1 uncultured Actinomycetes bacterium
GCCGGTTGTGGTCGGTGCCGGGCCGGTTGTGGTCGGTGCCGGGCCGGTTGTGGTCCGTGCCCGGCCGGTTGTGGTCTGCCCGGGGCTGTCGTCCCGTCATGGCAGGACGTGGATCACCCTCTGCCCGACCGGCGGACCGGGCGGAAGGCCGCGGTCTCTCGCACGAGTGTGGTCACGAGCCGGTGCCCGGCGGCGGCCAGGGTGTGGTCGGCGAGCCATGCCACCACGAAGTCGAACTCCCGCGAGGATCCCCTGCCTGCCAGCGGGACGGTGACCAGGCCCGGCGGCAGCCGCACCGAGTCGGGGACGACCCCCACCCCCAGCCCCCGGCGCGCGAAGGTCAGCACCGCCTCCGGGGTGGCGTCGGTCAGGCGCGGGTTCAGCCGCACGCCGGCGCGGGCGGCGAGGTCGCCGACGTAGCGGGCGACCATGAACTCCGGGGCCAGCATGAGCACGGGCTCGGTGGCGAGCTGGGTCACGCTCACCGTGACCCAGGTGGCGAACGGGTGGTCGGGCCGCATGGCCACCACCGGACGCCACCGTGTGAGCTTGCGGTGGCGCATGTCGGGTTCGACGGCGGAGCCCGGAAGCGTCGCCAGCTCGACCTCCCGGGCGCGCAGGGCCCGCACGGCGGTGTCGACGCCGAGGGTGCGCACCTCCACCCAGACCCCCGGGTGGGCGGCCTGGAAGCGGGCCAAGCCGCGCGCGAGCACGGGGATCCCGCCGGCGAGGCTCGCCACCCGGAGGCGTCCGGCTGCGCCGCGTACGACGGCGGCGGCCTCGTCCAGCGCCCGGTCGCGCTCGGCCGCCAGGCGGGCCCCCGACCCGGCCACAGCGAGCCCGAGGGGCGTGGGCTCGGCCCGGCGGGGGCCCCGGTCGAACAGGCGTCCCCCGAGGGCGCGCTCGATGCGGGCGATCCGGCGGGACAGGGCCGGCTGGGACACGCGCAGATCGTCGGCGGCGGCCGAGAACGTTCCCGCCTCCACCACGGCCCGGACGGTGGCGAAGTCGACGAGATCCATCCATGCACGATACACATACCAAGAGCGAAGAAGGGGTATTGGACCGCATGCTTCGCCCCGCGGCACGATGGTCCCGCACTCCCGTCGGCGCGGCGGACGGGCGGGGGCGCGGTAGTATCGTCCGTCGCCGAAAGCGTGAAGGAGGTCCGCGGACCATGGCGTACATCACCGCAGGTGACGTGAAGCTCCGGGCGCGCCGCTCGTGCCTGTCCGTGCCGGCATCGAGCCCCAAGATGCTCGGCAAGGCCCCCGGGCTGCCCGCCGACGAGATCTTCATGGACCTCGAGGACTCCGTGGCTCCGGCCGAGAAGGAGTCCGCTCGCCGCAACGTGGTGGCGGCGCTGAACGACGGCGACTGGACGGGCAAGACCGTGGTCGTCCGCGTGAACGGCGTCTACACGAACTGGTGCTACCGCGACGTGATCGAGGTCGTCGAGGGGGCCGGACGGCACGTCGACTGCATCATGATCCCGAAGGTCCAGGAGCTCTCGGACGTGGTCTTCGTGGCCAACCTGCTGCGCATGATCGAGGAGACGAGCGGCTTCGACAAGAGGATCGGCATCGAGGCGCAGATCGAGAACGCCCTCGGGCTGACGAACATCGACGGGATCGCCGCGGCGTCCGACCGGATGGAGACCCTGATCTTCGGCCCCGGCGACATGGCCGCGGCCATGGGCATGCCGCACTCGACCGTAGGCGAGATCGTCCACGACTACCCCGGCGATCACTGGCACTGGATCCTGATGACGATCCTCGTGGCCGCACGCAACCGCAACCTCCAGGCGATCGACGGTCCCTACGCGAAGATCCGCGACCTCGACGGGTTCCGCGAGGTGGCGGTGCGGGCCAAGTCGCTCGGTTACGACGGCAAGTGGGCCTTGCACCCCGACCAGGTGACGATCCTCAACGAGGTGTTCACGCCCACCCAGGAGGAGTACGACCGCGCCGAGGACATCCTCGAGGCCTACCAGAAGGCCACCGACCAGGACCGGCGCGGCGCGGTGATGTTCGGCGACGAGATGATCGACGAGGCGTCGCGGAAGATGGCGGCCGTCCACGCCGCCCGTGGCCGAGCCGCGGGTCTCACCCGCACCAAGGGGTAGCACCCGCACACCAGAGCCGAGGAGGACGCATGGGTCTCACCGACTGGGAAGGCTTCGAGCTCACCGACGTCCAGAAGCAGATCGTGCAGACCGTCCGCGACTTCATCGACAAGGACGTCATCCCGGTCGCCGACGAGATGGAGCACCGGGACGAGTACCCGGAGGCCATCGTCGAGAAGATGAAGGAGCTCGGGCTGTTCGGCCTCAAGGTGCCCGAGAGATACGGAGGCATCGGGGAGTCGCTGACCACCTACGCGCTCGTCGTCGTGGAGCTCGCCCGCGGCTGGATGTCGCTGTCGGGCATCCTCAACACCCACTTCATGGCCGCGTGGCAGCTCGAGACCTACGGCCCCGACCACCTCAGGGACAGGCTCCTGCCCCGCATGGCCACCGGCGAGCTGCGCGCGGCGCTGTCGATGTCCGAGCCCGAGGCCGGCTCCGACGTGCAGGCGATCCGCTGCAAGGCGATCCGCGACGGAGACGTCTACAAGGTCACGGGCACCAAGATGTGGGTCACCAACGGCCTGCGCTCGGGCCTCGTGTCGCTGCTGTGCAAGACCGACCCCGAGGCCGATCCGCCCTCGCGCGGCATGGCGCTGCTGATGGTCGAGAAGGAGCCGGGGGCCGGGAAGATGCCGGGCCTTCAGATCCCGCCCAACATCGACAAGATGGGCTACAAGGGCGTGGAGACCACGGAGCTGATCTTCGACGACCACGAGGTCCCGGTGGGCAATCTCCTCGGGGGCGAGGAGGGCCAGGGCTTCTACCAGGTGATGGCGGGCATCGAGCTCGGCCGGGTGAACGTCTCCGCCCGCGCGATCGGGGTGATGATCCGGGCCTTCGAGGAGGCGATCCGCTACGCGCAGGAGCGCAAGACCTTCGGCAAGCCGATCTCCCAGCATCAGGCGATCCAGTTCAAGCTCGCCGACATGGCCACGCAGATCGAGGCCTCGAAGCTGCTGATGATGGCGGCGGCACAGAAGAAGGACCGCGGCGAGCGCACCGACCTGGAGGCCGGGATGGCCAAGCTGTACTCCTCGGAGGCCTGCGTGAACGTGGTCACCGAGGCGCTGCGCATCCACGGCGGCTACGGCTACTCCAAGGAGTTCACCGTGGAGCGGCTGTATCGCGACGCCCCCTTCTTCCTGATCGGGGAGGGCACCTCGGAGATCCAGAAGATGGTCATCGGACGCCAGCTCCTCGACCGGTACAAGATCTGATGGCCACCGAGGTCCGCACGCATCCCGAGTTCGCTGCGTTCGAGGGCCAGGCCCGCATCCTCGACGAGCTGCTCGACGATCTCGAGGTGACCGACTGGGAGCGGGACACGCGCTGCCCGCCGCTGACGGTGGCCGAGCTCGTGGCCCACGTGACCCGCGGGTTGCGCTGGCTGAAGATCACCGGCGACGAGGCCAAGGGCGACCCCACGACCGACCGGGTCGCGTGGTGGCGCTACGACCCCGACGAGGTGGGGGAGCGGGTCGTGCAGGGAGCCATCGAGTCGGCACGCGGCCGGACCCCCGAGGAGCTCGTGTCGGCGTGGCGTGAGGAGCGCGACGCCGCCTTCGAGGCTCTCCGGACCGTCCCGCCCGGACGGGTGGTGGGGGCCGACGACGGTCCCCGGATCCTCGTCGCGGACCTCGCGGCCACCCGGGTGCTGGAGCTGGCCGTGCACACGATGGACATCGGACACGCCACGCTGCGCGGGGAACGCATCGACCCGAAGGCGGTGGAGATCGTGGCCGGCATCTGCGAGGGACTCCTGGATGCGCCGCTGCCGCGGGCGATGGGCTGGTCCCCGCGAACCCACATCCTGACCGCCACCGGACGGCGGCGGCTCGAGGCCAACGAGCGGTTCGTGCTCGGCGAGCTCGCCGAGCGCTTCCCGCTGATCCGGTGACCCGCGACGACCGCAAGGAGGACATCCATGAGCCACGAGTTCCCGTTCGGACGGTGCCTCGAGGACTTCGAGGTGGGCCACGTCTACAAGCACTGGCCCGGCAAGACGATCACCGAATACGACGACCACCTCTTCTGCATGATCACGATGAACCACCATCCGCTGCATACCAACGTCCACTACGCGGAGAACGCGACCCAGTTCAAGCGCAACGTGGTCGTCGGCAATCTCGTCTATTCGCTGGCGCTCGGGATGAGCGTGCGCGACGTGTCCGGATCGGCGATCGCGAACCTCGAGATCGAGAACCTGCGCCACCCGGCCCCCGTGTTCCATGGGGACACGATCTACGCCGAGACGGAGGTGCTCGAGATCAGCCCGTCGAAGTCCAAGCCCGACCGCGGCATCGTGAAGGTGCGGACGATCGCCTACAACCAGGACGGCACCGTCGTATGCGAGTTCGTCCGCAAGGTCATGCTCCCCACCCGGGAGGCCAGGGGCTCGGACCAGCCGGCCCGGCCGGAGCCCCGGCTCGACTGACGCCCTGCCCGTCGCCTCAGCGCACGTGCAGGTGACCGAACAGCTCTTCGCGGTCGCCCCAGCGGTCGCGGAAGCGACGGAAGTTGCGCTGTGAGGATGCGTCGCGCTCCTCCGGCGGGGTGGAGGCCCAGAGCCGGTGGGTGTGCCGGTCCACCGGCAGCGTGGGGTCGACGATGGTGCGGTAGCCGGCGGCCCGCACCTGGAAGCTGAAGTCGATGTCGGCGTTGCGGTAGAAGCGGAACTTCGGGTGGAACAGGCCGGTGGACCCCAGGATGCCCCGACGCAGTGCCATCAGGTACGCCTCGACGCCGTCCACGTCCGGGCCCTCGTGCTCGTGGAACCCGAAGCCGTCCGGGGTCACCACCCCCCAGCGGCCCACCAGGCCCACCTGATCGTCGGAGAGGTGCCGTCCCAGGGGGCCGAGGAGATCGCCGGTCAGCTCGACGCAGGTGTCGACCACCGCCACGATGCGCCCCGTGGCGAGGCGCAACCCCAGGTTCCGTCCGGCCGCCCAGCCCACCGGATCGCGGAGCGGGATGTGCCGGACGCCGGGCAGCGCGGCGATCCGTGCCGAATCCTCGTCGTCGGTGGGGTTGTCCACGACCACGAGCTCCCAGGAGCCGGCCGCGAGATGCGCGACGAGGCTGCGGTGGAGCCGTTCGAGATCCTCCGGCCAGCCCTCGTGGAGGACGACGAAGGACACGTCGAAGTCGTCGGGCTCGGCGAGGCGGTCGCCGAGCTTCTGCGGGTGCTTGATGCGTGCCACCGCGGACATACGGCGACCGTACCGCGAAGGGGCCGGCCGCGCCCCCCAATGCGGCCGGTCCCTTCGTCCCCGCGGCAAGTCGTTCCTCTAGCGTGGCGTTTCGACGAGCCCGAGCCGCATGGCGGCCAGGATCGCGTCCACCCGGTTGTTGACTCCGAGCTTGCGGTAGGCGTGCCCGATGTGGGTGTTGACGGTCCGCTCGCTGATGCCGAGCCGGCTCGCGATCGCCCGGGCGGACAATCCCTTCGCCAGGAGGCCGAGGACCTCCCGCTCCCGCTGCGTGGTCAGATCCGATGCGCGGGAAGCCTTGTGAGCCTCGTTGACGCGCTTCGACAGGGACCGGATCGCGATCCCGGCGATCGACGGCGTCAGATAGGTTCCACCCGATCGGACCGCGTCGAGGGCGGTCCGGACGTCGGACACGCTGGCGGTCTTCGACAGGTATCCGGACGCACCGGCGCGGATGGCCTCGAACACGGCCTCCTCGTCCTCGTGCACGGTCAGGATGAGCACCTGGATGTCCGGGAACTGTTCCTTGACCCTCCGTGTGCACTCGATGCCGTGCATCTCGGGCATCTGCAGGTCCATGAGGACGAGGTCCGGGTGGAGTTCGCCGCACAGGCGGATCGCCTCGGTTCCCGTGGCAGCTTCGCCGACGACCTCGAAGCCGTCGACCATCTCGGCCATCAGTCTGATCCCGGACCGGGTCACGGCGTGGTCGTCGGCGATGAGGACCCGCCAGGCACCGAGTTGGCCCTTGGAGCGCTTCGCGGACGGATGATCCGAAGGGCGCGGGCGCACGGATCGTTCAGCCAGGCGGCCGGCCTGCCCGATCTGCGCTGCTGTCTGGTCCGGGCTCATGATTCCCCTTTCGGTGATCGCTGTATGCCGAACATATGGACCGGGCGCGGATGCGGCCATGGCCCATCCGGATGGTTGTCGGGGCCATTCCGGGCCGGTTCGCGCCTCATCCGGCAACTGGAGTTCCTAAAGTTATGTCTGTGGCGCGTGTTATGTTCTGAGCGTTTCCGGCTCCGCTCTTCGGGGCGTCCGGGCCGCGCTAGACTCGGCCCCCGGGATCCGGAGCACGGGAGGAGGACGGACATGGCGGCACGGTTCGGTCGAGTGATCACGGCGATGGTGACCCCCTTCCGCGAGGACGGCTCACTGGACGTCGACGAGGCGCAGCGCTTGGCCCGGCACCTGGTGGATGGGGGCTGTGACGGTCTGGTGGTCTGCGGGTCCACGGGGGAGTCGGCGACGCTGACCCACCACGAGAAGGTGACCCTGTTCCGGGCGGTCAAGGACGCCGTCGGGAGCGCGACGGTCATCGCCGGCAGCGGCACCTACGACACCGCGCAATCGATCGAACTGACCCGCGAAGCGGAGAAGGCCGGCGCCGACGGGGTCCTCGCCGTGACCCCCTACTACAACCGTCCGCCCCAGGACGGCCTCCTGGCGCACTTCGAGGCGATCGCCGACGCCTCCGACCTCCCGGTGATGCTCTACGACATCCCGGTCCGAACCGGCACCAAGATCGCCGTGGAAACGCTGCTGCGCGCCGCCGAGCATCCCCGGATCGTCGCCCTGAAGGAAGCCTCGGGGGATCTGTCCTCGGTGGCCCGGTTCCTGGCCGACAAGCCCGCGGACTTCGAGTTCTACTCCGGCCAGGACGAGTGGACGCTGGCCTACCAGGCCCTCGGCGTCGTCGGCGCCGTGAGCGTGCTCGGCAACGTCGTGGCGGGACGCATCAGGGAGCAGTTCGACGCCTTCGACCGGGGAGATGTCGCCGGCGCCCGTGCGGTGCACGAGGCCCTCGTCCCGCTGATGGTGGCGGCGTTCTGCGCTCCCAACCCGATCCCGATCAAGGCCGGCGCGGAGATGCTCGGCTTCCGGGTGGGCGCGCCGCGCTCCCCGTTGCGTCCGGCGAGCGCCGAAGAGAAGGACCAGATCAGACGAGCCATGGAGTCGATCGGCGCGCTCTAGCGGCGACGGCGTCGAGCCGTCGCATGCCCGAGCGCGCCGCAGGAAGGAGGACCGCGTGCTCGGGTTGTTCACGCAGAAGGGCAAACGCCGGCCGAAGGGCAAGGCGCGCAAGCCGGCCCGTCCGAGGACCCGTGCCGCCACCGGCGGGCCGCGGCAGCGTCCGGCCACGAAGCGGCACGGCGCCACCTGGCGAAGCCACGGTCCCGACGCGCTCGGTCTCGCGGTCCTGTTCGGTGCCATCCTCATGGCGCTGTCGCTCGCCGACACGGCGGGCCCGGTGGGGCAGGGCATCGACTGGGTCCTGCGGGCGGTGTTCGGCGGGGTGAGCTACTTCGTCCCGTTCGCCACACTCCTGGTCTCGCTGGCAGCCTTCGTCCGTCGTGAGGAGGCGACGCGGATCTTCGTCGGCACCCTCCTGATCACCGTCGCCCTCGCCGGCGTCGTCCATCTGTTCGCCGGCGCGTCGCCGCTCACGGGCGGCTACGCGGGGCTGGCGCACGGGGGCGGCGTGCTGGGTGCGTTGCTGGCGACCCCCCTCCAGACCTACGTGGGCCTGTGGGCCGGCGCCCTGGCGTGCCTGTTCATCGGCATCCTCGGGGCCCTGATCACGACCAAGACCCCGTTGAAGCGCGCCGCGGAGGCGACCTGGCACGGTACCGCGACGGCGATCGGCTGGGTGGGGGCGAAGATCGGTGCGGCGATCCGCCGCCGGCTGGAGAAGCCCGCCGAGAAGGCCTCCCCGAAGGCCTCCGACCGCCCGGTGCTGCGCGCGGTCCCCGATGTCGACGGCGAGGACGGCGACGCCGAGGACACCGGCCCCGTGACCGCTTCCGACCATCCGGCCGGCACCGCGGCCCCCGACGGGGAGCCGACCAGGCGCGACATCGCGCCGGTGGTGCCGCTGGCGCCGAGGACCGTTCCGATCCCCGAGCAGCACCCCGAGCAGGCCACGCTCGACCTGAAGATGCCGAAGGCGGGCGCATACAAGCTGCCGCCGATCGATGTGCTGCGCAAGGGAACGGCGTCCAAGGGCAACCGCAGTGCCGACGAGGTCGCGCGCGTGCTCGAGCGCACCCTCACGGACTTCGGCGTGGACGCCGCCGTGACCGGCATCACCCGCGGGCCCACCGTCACCCGCTTCGAGGTCGAGCTCGGTGCCGGGGTCAAGGTGCAGCGGGTGCTGTCGCTGGCCGACGACATCGCCTACGCGCTCGGCTCCCCGGACGTGCGCCTGATCGCACCGATCCCCGGGAAGTCCGCGATCGGCATCGAGGTCCCGAACCGCGACCGGGAGCTCGTCACCGCAGGCGATATCGTGAACTCGCCCACCTGGCGCCGCGACTCGCATCCGATGACCTGCGCCCTCGGCAAGGACATCGCCGGTCACCCGGTGGTGATTAATCTGGCGGAGATGCCCCACCTGCTGATCGCCGGCGCCACGGGGGCCGGGAAGTCGTCCTGTCTGAACACGTTGATCTCGTCGCTGCTGATGCGGGCCCGGCCCGACGACGTCCGCATGATCCTGATCGACCCGAAGATGGTGGAGCTCACCCACTTCGACAACCTCCCGCACCTGCTGTCGCCGGTGGTCACCCACCCGAAGCGGGCCACGGAGACCCTCGGGTGGGTCGTCCGCGAGATGGAACGGCGCTACCAGGAGCTCGCCCTCGTCGGTCAGCGCAACCTGGACCTCTACAACGCCGCCGTGGCCGCCGGGACGCTGCCCCGTGAGACCCAGGACGGAACGCCGCGCGAGAAGCTCCCGTACATCGCGGTGTTCATCGACGAGCTGGCCGACCTGATGATGGTCGCCGCCCGCCAGGTGGAGGATCAGATCTGTCGGATCGCGCAGATGGCCCGGGCGGTCGGGATCCATCTGGTGGTCGCCACGCAGCGCCCGTCGGTGGACGTGGTGACGGGGCTCATCAAGGCGAATATCCCGTCCAGGGTGGCCTTCGCTGTGGCCTCCCAGTCGGACTCGCGGGTCATCCTGGACATGGGCGGGGCCGAGAAGCTCGTGGGCCACGGCGACATGCTGTACCTGCCCTCGGGCACCTCCAAGCCCCGGCGCATCCAGGGCGCCTACGTGACCGAGAAGGAGCTCGAGGACGTGACCACCTTCATCCGGTCACAGGCGAAGGCCGAGTACGAGCAGGAGGTCCTGGAGGCTGCCACCCGCGAGGTCGACGACGATGACGGCGACTCCGACGAGCTCCTCGAGGAAGCCATGGAGCTCGTGATCCGGACGCAGATGGGATCGACCTCCATGCTCCAGCGCCGCCTCAAGGTGGGCTTCGCGCGGGCGGGACGGATCATGGACCTGCTGGAGCGCAAGGGCGTGGTCGGCCCCCAGGAGGGCTCGAAGGCCAGGACCGTTCTGATCAGCCCTGAGCAGTGGGCCGAACAGCGCGGCCGCTCACCGGTCTGAGGCCGTCCGGGTATCCCTGTTCTCCGAGGCGCTCGTGGATCGCCATGAGCAGCTCGAGGTTGACGGCGCAGAACGCCAGCGTCGCGCCACCCGCCGCGCCGGCGACGGTGAGGGCCATCGCGAACGGGAGGCCCGTGACCCCGCCGACGGCCAGCATGCCGATGCCGGCGATGATCCCGACCACGAACGCCACGGCGCCGAGCCCGCGCAGCGCCCAGATGACGGCCATGACCCGCCTGCGATCCAGACCGCCGCCGGCGCGCTGCTGTTCTTCCTCGATGCCCACCGTGTCGGGTTCGATGCGCTGTGAGACAACCATGTTCCACCTCCATCGGGGAGCCGCCGGAGGGATGATTCCCGGTCCGCGGGTTCTCTAACCCCCCGTGGCACCGGGGAGAACGCTGAGGACCAGCGCCACCACGCCGGAGACCGAGACGGCGGCGGCCAGCAGGCGGACGGAGCGTTGTCGCGTTACCGGACGGTCCTCGCGCTGCGCGGCCCCGGCCTCGCGGTACCGGGCCAGGCCCGTCGCCCACAGGAACGCGCCGAGCGCCATCAGGGCGAACCCGGCGACTCGGCCCGGACGGGTGAACACCTCCGGCCCACCGATCAGGACGGCACCGGTGGCGCCGAGCGCCAGCGCCGTCCGGCTCCACGCCAGATAGGTACGCTCGTCGGCGAGGCCGCGGAGATCGGGATCGTGGTCGCCGGTCACGGCAGCAGGCTCACGACGGCTGCGGCGAGCGCGATCACAGCGACCGCGTAGGCGAGGACGACCGGCAGCCGTGAGGCGGGCAGCCTCGTCCCGGTCCGCAGGGCGCGTTCGTTGCGCTCCCACCGGCCGTAGCTCGTCAGCGCGATCAGCGTCCCGATCACGATCAGCGGGATCCCCAGGATGCGGCGGCCGCCGGGAGCCGCCAGCGGCGGCAGCAGATGGATCACGGCCAGCCCCCCGACGATCAGGGCCAGGGCGGTGCGGATCCAGGCGAGAAACGTCCGCTCGTTGGCGAAGGAGAATCGGGGGTCGGGATCCTGCCCGATCTTGGAGAGCGGATCTTTGGCGCGCATGGGGACCGACGCTACCACCGCCCTCGGTGCGGCTCCAGCCCGAGGCGGTGGTAGGGTCCGTGGGTTGTGCTGGACCCCGCCGCGCTGCAGGAGGTTGGTATGAGCCATGTGGTGATGAACGTGATCCCGGTGCCCACGGAGCGCCGCGAAGAGTTCGAGCGCCGGTTCGCCGCGCGGGCGGCGAAGGTCCAGGAGTCCCCCGGGTTCGAGGCCTTCGAGCTCCTCCAGCCTGCCGGCGGCACGGAGAGCTACATCGTCTACACGCGGTGGGCGTCCCGCGAGGCCTTCGAGGCCTGGGCGTCCTCGCCGGCCTTCGCTGAGGGACACAAGCAGCATCATGAGGACGGTCCGGTGGCCCCGACGAGCGAGAAATGGTCCTTCGAGGTGATCCAGGCGGAGTACGCGGGGTAGAGCTATCCGGGCCGCGGCGCGCTGAAGCCGAAGAGCCACGCGCCGTCGTGCCACAGGAAGTAGGAGACGGTCTCGCGCTCCGAACCGCCGGACAGCACCACGGTCTCCTCCACCTCCAGCAGCGGGACGGTACGCGAGCGGCGCAACCGCATCTCATCCGTCCGGACCTCGGTGATGCGTCCGTGGGCCTCGACCTCGGCCCGCATGTGGGCCGCGAAGGTGCCCGCGTCGGGCGTCGGGGGCTCGGCGGTGCGGCGGTAGACCTCGGCCCACCGCCCGTCGATCACCAGACGGTGGAAGGTCGCCACCGACGTGCGCTGGAGGGTGACGTCGGCCACGGGGTCGGCGGGCTCGCCGGGACGCAGCGCCATCGCCGCCAGGACGATCACGGCGGCCACCGCCGCTCCAGCGACGGTCAGGGGCCGTCTCACGCCGCCCGTCCGATCACGGTCAGGATCGCCTCCACCAGCGTCACCCGGCCTCCGAATGCATCGTGTTCGACGGTGATCTCCGGCATCCGCAGGGCGACGCTCGTGTGCTCGTTCGGCACCTCGAAGGCCCCTGCGAGCAGCTGGGTGCACCCCGGGGCCCCCGGCGGGGGACGGTGGCCGCAGGCGTCGATCAGGGTCCGGATGACCTCCGGTGCGAGTTCGATCCGCACCGTGTGCGGGACGTCGAGCGCCTCCCGTCCGGGGTCGACGGCCGGTGTGAACCGCTGGCCCCCGAGCTCGGGCAGGGCGGAGGGGTCCGGGTCGCCGGGCAGCAGCCCGAGGTCGCCCATGGAGGGCAACTCGGAGGTGGGGAGGTCGTAGACGAGCAGGCTGCGGCGGACCGCGATCCGGATGTCGCCCCAGAAGGTGGCGTAGGAGATGCCGGACGGGACGGGCCGGGCGGTGATCTCCCGGTACAGCGCGCTGCGCGGCCGCAGGTCGTTCGGGGCTGGGCGGTCGAAGTCCACGGCCGCGGCCCCCGCAGCCATGGAGCGGAGCAGGAGCATCAGCCGCTGCCCGAGGGGTCCGGGAACGCGTTTCGGGATCTCGCCAACGGCCGCGAACCCCCAGGACCCCTGCGTGACCGCGTCGACGAGCACCACGCCGGCCACGTCCCGCTCGGCCTCCGCCGTGTGCATCGCGAGATACGTGCGGATGATCGCGCCGCCCATGCTGTACCCGAGGAGCACCACCCGCCGCCCGGCGTTGGCCGCGACCTCCGCGACCTCGCCGGCGAGCTTGCCGGCGTTCTCCCGCACGCCGCTCTGCGAGTCGTTCGGTCCGGGCAGGCCCTCGTCGGCGCCGGCGGCGTCGTCTACGTAGCGGAAGACGCAGGGGCTGCCGTCCCAGGGACGGCCGGGCTGGGCGGCGTCCTGGCACACGCCCGGATACGGGTAGGTGTCGGCGATGGCCGTCAGGAGCGCGCCGAAGGGTGCCGGAGCGCCGGGGGCCGGGGGCACGCCCATGTCGGCGGCGCTCGCCCCCATCCCGTGGACGAACACCACCGGGGGCGGGCTGTCGGGCGCGGCCCGGGGGGCCGGGACGGTGCCCGCGACCAGTGCGGTGAGCGTCAGAGCAGCGAGCCGGACCATCCCTTCGTCTAGCATGCTGTCGTCGTGCGCGTCTCGCGGAGCGTGGTCGGTTCTCTCGCCGGACCCGCCGTCGCCTACTGCGGCGCGGGGTTCGCGGTGGGCTGGCTGCGGGCCGCGACACCGGAGGCGGGCCTGGTGTGGAACGCTGTGCCCGCCCCCCGGGTGGCGGCGTGGGTGATGGCGCTGGGGCACGGTGTGCCGCTGGAGGTGCGCACCGCGATCGGTGTGACCTCCGAGGAGGCCGCCGCGTCCCTCGGCCGCCTCGGCCGGACCCTCGGCGGCGAGGCCGCCGAGGCCGGCATCGCCTTCGGGTTCTCCGTGCTGCTCGTGCCGCTGACGCTGTTCGCCGTCACCGCCGTGGCCTCGGCGTGGGTCGCCCGGCGTGCGGGGGTCCGGACGCTCCGCGACCTGACCGTGCTGGCGGGGACGGCGGGCGTCGTGCACGGCGCTGCGCTGGGCGTGGCGGCGCGTCTCAGCCGGGTGACGCGGGTGTTCGAAGGCGGGATCGCGGCGGAGGTGGGGTTCACCGACGCCACCGGACGGCTCGCGCTCGGCGTGGGTCCCGCGCCGTGGACGGCGCTGGTGGTGGGGGCCGCCTGGGGGGCCGCGTTCGCCGCCGCGGGGGCGATGACCACGCCCGCACTGCGGGAGCGTCTCGGTGCGTCGACCCGGATCGTGTACCGCGGCTGGCTCACCGGACTGATCCTCGCCGCCGGTTCGGTGGCTGCGCTCCTGGCAGTCGGCGGGCTGGTGGCCGTCGTGACCGGCCGGGCCCCCGCACCCGCCCTCACCGCACTCGGGGCGGCGCTCCTCGCCGGCAACGCCGTGTCCGCCGCGCTCCTGCTGGCGCAGGGCGTGTCGATGGACGTAGCGCTCGACGCCGGGCCCTTCACCGGATGGGAGCGGATGGACCTGCTGCACGTCGGTGCCGCCGGTGAGGCCGCCCACCCGGCGCTATGGCTGCTCGTGGCCGTCCCGCTGGCCGCAGGCGTGATCGCCGGGCGCGGGATGCGCCGCTCCGGTGTCGGGATCGCGCCGGCCGCTGCCGGGTTCGGCGCCCTGTGGGGGCTCACGATGGCCGTGCTCGCGATGCTGCTGCGGGTTCGCGTCCTGTCGTCGTTCTCCGTGGGCGACCTCGCGCTCGGGGGCGGAACCGCCGTGTTCGACCCACTGGCCTCGCTGGTGCTGGGGATGCTGTGGGGCGGCGTCGCCGCGGGGGCCGGAGCGGCGATGGCCGGCGGACCGGTGACTGGTAGCCTGCAACCCGTGGCCGGCGAGAGGAGCACGTGAGCGAGCACCCACCCCACGAGTCGCCCGACGCGTCCATCGGCCTGTTCGACGCGCTGGACTCGGAGGCGAAGCGTGCGCTGGAAGGGCGGGTGCGCGAGCTTCGCCTGCCGCCGGGGACGCAGATCTTCGATGCCGGCGACCCCTCCGACGCGATCTACCTGCTGCGCTCCGGGCTCGTCGACATCCGGGGGCCGGAGGACGCCGGAGGGAGCCGGTTCGTCACACTCGGTCCCGGGGAGGCGTTCGGCGAGCTCGGCGCGATCACGGGACGACCGCGTTCGGCCGCCGCGCTGGCACAGACGGGTGTGACCCTCTGGCGGCTGGAGCTGCCCGACTTCCTGGCCCTGATGGCCGAGCAGCCGTCGTTGGCGGCGAGCGTCGCCCGCATCGTGTCCGAGCGGCTCCAGTCCGCGACCCGGGCCAGATCCGGCGCTCCCCGGGGTCGCACGATCGTGGTGCGTTCCACGCGCCCGGCCGCCGCCGCCAACGCGTCGCGGACCCTCGCCGCCGCCTGCGCGCGGCTGCTGGGGGAGAGGCCCGTGGTGCTGGCCGCCGGCCCGGCGGATGCCTGGGGGCGGTCCCGGCTGCCCGGCGGGACGGAGGTCGTCGAAGCCTCGGAGCTGCCCGGACGGGTGGTGCGCGCGGTCCGCGAGCACGCGATGGTCGTGATCCCTTGCACCCCGCGCATGCCCGAGGCGCTCGAGGGGGCCGACCGCATCGTGGTCCTCACCGACGGGGCCGAGACGGCCGACCGGGACAACGGCAGCCACGTCCACACCCTCCCGCTCGACCCCGGCAGGCCGCGCCTCGAGGCGCTCGCCCGCGAACTGTGCGGACGCCGTATCGGCCTGGTCCTCGGCTCCGGCGGGATCCGGGGATTCGCGCACGCCGGCGTCCTGCGCGTCCTGCACTCCGAGGGCATCCCCGTGGACGTCTACGGCGGCGCCAGCGCCGGGGGGATCGCCGCGGCACTGATCCTGCGCGGATGGGACCCCACGGAGCTGGCGGACCTCGGCAAGGCGATCAAAGAGACGGTGGGCACGGGGCTGTTCCCGGGATTGAGCCTCTCGCCGCAGTCGCTGCTGAGCGGCCGGAGGCTCAGGACGTTCTTCCGCAAGCGACTCGGATCCGACACGCTGATCGAGGATCTGGACACCCCGCTGGTCCTGTCGGCCACCGACCTCGAGACCCGCGCCGCCGTCCACCTGACCACCGGAGGCCTGGCCGATGCCGTGTCCGCCTCGGCAGCGGTCCCCGGGATCTTCCCCCCGGTCACCATCGACGGGCGGCGGCTGGTGGACGGCGGCGTGTCCGACCCGGTCCCCGTGGACGCGGTGCGCCGCCGGGGAGCGGACATCGTGATCGCGGTCAACGTGATGCCCATCGGCCGGGGGCCGATGGGGGTCTATACCCCGCGGGTGCGCATCCCGATGCCCGGCCCCCTGGAGAGCCTGTTCGTCGGGCTCGACACGGTGATCACCCAGCTCTCCGTCCACGGCTGCCGGCAGGCCGACGTGCTCATCGAGCCCGGTGCGACCGCGGGGAAGTGGTATGAAGTGGTACCGGCTCGGTCATACGAACAGGCGGGGGCGCGGGCCGCACGCGATGCGCTCCCCGCCCTCCGGGGGTTGCTGGGAGGCTGATGTGTTCCTGTTGACGCTTCGGGATCTCCAGTTCCGCGCCGTGCGGTTCGGGATCGCGATCGTCGGCACCGCGCTCGTCTTCGCGATGGTGCTGCTGATGGCCGGACTCTCCGCGCAGTTCCGCGAGGAGCCGCGGATCACCGTGGAGGCCGTCGGGGCCGACCACTGGATCGTGCCCGTGGGGGTCACCGGACCGTTCACGTCGGGAGCCACGTTGCCGGCGACCCTGGCCGACGACCTGCTGGCCGCGGGGGTCGAGAGCGCGGATCCCGTCACCGTGGTCCGGCACACCGCGACCACCGGCGACGAGACCCGCGACGTGCTGCTGTTCGGCCACGCCCTCGGGGGCCTCGGCACCCCGGAGCTGGTGGAGGGCAGGGCCGTGGCGGGCTCGGGGGAGCTCGTGGCGAGCCGTGAGGCGGACATCGCCCCCGGCGAGACCACCCTGATCGGGGGCCACGAGTTCTACGTCGTCGGCCTCACCGAGAACCGCACCATCTT